>NZ_JBGCCM010000001.1:0-580425 GCF_041262085.1 Catenulispora sp. GAS73 | reverse complement strand
ACGGCACCCCCAACAACTCACAAATCACCAACGACGGCACCGGCAACGACACCGACCCCACCAAATCCCCCGGCCGCCCACCCTCCAACAAACCCCGAACACACCCATCCACAATCTCCTGAACCCGCCCCCGCAACCCCTCCACCCGACGCACCGTAAACTCCGACACCACCAAACGCCGATGCACTGCGTGCTCCGGAGCGTCCATCCAGGTCAGCCAGCCCTTGACCTGTCCGGCGAGGGCGTTCTGACCGGGCGTCAGGGCCGGGAAGCCCGGTTCGGCCCGGTGGACGCTGAGTCTGTTGTCGGCGAGCAGTTGCCGGGCGAGCGCGTGCGCGGTCACCAGCCACGTCACCCGGCCGGTCGGCAGCCGGACCCGCGTGACCGGCGCCTCCTGCCGCAGCTGCGCATACTTCGCCGGCGGCGCCATCGGACACCCCCGCGGCATCGGAAACGACGGCAACTCATCCTCGGCCACGGGGGCCGTCTCCAGGTCGGTCATCAGTACTCCCTCACTTTCTCCGGGCTTTCATCGCGGGCGCCGAACGCGGTTTTCAACGCGCTTCCCCTTCAAGCTGCAATTCGCTGACAGCCGCGACGCGCAGCGCCTCGATCCGCGCCGAGCTTGAGGTGCCGCGCCGTAGCGCGAGCGGCAACGTCACGGCGACGCTCCCGAGCACGACCACGGCGCCGGTCAGAAACGCCTCGGTGTAGCTGTACGCGGCCGGCAGGACGCCGTGCCGCGCCACGCTGTTCGCGAGCAGCGTGCCGGCCACGTCGGTGCCCACCGCCGTGCCGACCGACCTCATCAGTGTGTTCACACCGGTGGCCTCGCTAGTGCTCCGCGCCGGCACGTTGTCGATGATCAGGATCGGCATCGCCGAGAACGCGAAGCCGACGCCGACGAGCAGCACGCAGGCGTCCGCGGCGACCGCGAGCGGCGAACCGTGCGCGGCGGCCAGCAGCACCAGGCCGATCGTGGACAGCGCGGCGCCGAGCACGAAGGGCCGGCCGGCGCCGAACCGCAGCGCCATCCGGCCGGCCAGCGGACCGACGAGCGTCATCAGCACGCAGCCGGGCAGCAGCAGTGCGCCGGCCTCGGTGGCACCGGTGCCGAAGCCGTAGCCGGTCGCCTTCGGGGTCTCGGCGAGCCGCGGGATGATGGAGAACGCGTCGAGCATGCCGAAGCCGATGAGCAGCGCGGCGAGGTTGGCGAGCAGGACGTCGCGGCGGGCCAGCAGGCTGACGTCGACCATCGGGGCGCGGCGCCGGCGCTCCAGCGCCAGGAAGCCGGTCAGCACGATCAGGCCTGTGACGATCAGCGCGTAGGCCCTGCCGTGCCAGACCTGGGTCTGGCTGACCCCGATCAGCAGCGCCACCAGGCCCGCGGCCAGCACGGCGGCGCCGGGCAGGTCGAGCCGGCCGGCGGCGCGCCGGGCGGAGTCGGGCAGGACTGCCCGGACCGCGGCGGCCGAGCCCAGCGCCGTCACGACGCTGAAGCCGAAGATCCAGCGGTAGCTGAAGTGGTCGACGAACAGGCCGCCGAGCACCGGCCCGAGCCCGGCGCTCAGGCCGGTGAGCGAGGCGAGCAGGCCGACGGCCACCGTGCGCCGGCGCGGTGGGAAGAGGTCGCCGGCGATGCCGAAGCCGAGCGGGAACACGGCGCTGCCCGCGCCCTGGAGTATCCGGCCGACGAGCATGACGGGCAGGTCGCCGGCGAAGGTGCTGACGGCGCTGCCCACGGCCAGCACCAGCAGCGACCAGATCAGCACGCGGCGGCGTCCGATCAGGTCGCCGAGGCGGCCGAGCACGGGGGTGAACACGGCGTCTGCGACGCCGGCGCTGATCATCACCCACACCACCGCGCGGGTGCTGGTGTGCAGGCTGATCCGCATCGCGGTGAGGGCCGAGGCCATCGAGGTCTGTTCGAGTGCGAAGGCGAGCGTGGCGGCGAGCAGGACCGCCAGGCCCAGACCGGGGCGTCGGACCTGCCCGGGGCCGAAGGTGGTCAACGTCTTCTCCCTGCCGTGAGATCGCTGGGGATCGTTCCGAGGACGTCATCCTCGGCAGGCGGGCTAAAGGCGGGCTAAACGGTCCGACCAGCGGCGCGGCCGGAAATTAACGGGCCGACTTCTGATCTGTGACCGGCCGGATCATGGGCAGCACGATCTCGTCGACCACGGTGGCCAGATACTCGTCGGTGATGTCCGGGCGGACCGTGAGCCGGTGGTAGATGAGCATCGCCGGGCCCACGTTGGCCACCTCGGCGGTGGCGGCGCGCGGCTCGACCTCGCCGCGGTCCACGCCCCGGCGCAGCGCGGCGAGGATCATCCGCCGGCACGGGTCCGACACGCGGCGGCGCACCACGGCGCGCACCAGGTCGGTGCCCGGACCCGGTTCGGCCTGGATGGCGTGGAAGGCCGCGCTGTGCTTGGACTCGAAGGCCTCCCGCATGCACGCGAGCAGGGCGAGCAGGTCCTCGCGGACGCTCTGGCCGGGCGTGACCTCGGTCGGGGAGGGTAGCGCGTCCTGCAACGCGTCGGCGACCAGCGCCTCCTTGTTGGGCCAGCGCCGGTAGAGCGCTGTCTTTCCGGTGCGCGCCTGGGCTGCGACGCCCTCCATGGTCAGCCGCGAGTAGCCGACCGCGTCCAGCTGCGCGAAGACGGCCTCGAAGATCGCGCTGCGCAGCTGCTCGCCGCGTCGCCGCGCGGCGACGTCCTCCTCGGGGGAGGCCGGCTGTGCGGCCGGGACGCCGCCGGTGTCCGCGGCCGGGACGGCCGAGCCGGATGCGGCCGCAGACTCGGACGCCGACTGGGACCCCGACTCGGACCCCAACTGGGACCCCGACTCGGACCCGGCGCCGCGCCGGATCCGCCCGACGCTCGCCCTGGACAAGCCGGTCCGCTCGGCGAGCGCCGCGTCGGTCCAGCGGACCGCGCCCTCAGGCGGCGGCTGGGAGGCCGCAGCGCGCACCCGCGCCACCCGATCCGCGTCGATCTCCGGAGGCCGTCCGGGGCGCGGCCGGTCGCTGAGCCCGTCCAGACCCTCGCGCATGAACCGGTTGCGCCACTTGGACACGGCGTCCCTGTCGATTCCGAGTTCCTCGGCGATCTCAGTGTTCTCCCGGCCTTCGGCGCAGGCGAGCACGATGCGGGCGCGCTGCGCCGCGATCGGCCGGTCCGCGTCCCCGGCGCGGGCCCGCAGTTCCCGTAGCTCCAGCGGGCCGAGCGTGACCTCGGCGGACGGACGTCCCCTGCGCACCATGACGGCCATCCTATATTTACCCGACGCATTTATCGAGCACGGCGCCGCCGTCCGAGTTTTGTGAACGGTACCGCTCCCCGGATCGCGCTCGGTGGGGTAAATTTGACGGTAATAAGGAACTGGTCCGTACACTAAGCCCTCGCGCACACCGGGAGTCCGTATGTCCGCCACCAGCGCTCAGACCGAGCAATCCCCGCCGCTGCCGCTGCGCAGGCGGCGGCCCAACGTCGTCCTGGCCATCGTGCTGCTGTGCCAGTTGATGATCGGACTGGACGCGACGATCGTCAACATCGCGCTGCCCGACATCCGTCCGGCGCTGCATTTCTCCACCACCGGCCTGGCCTGGGTGTTCAACGCCTACACGCTCGCCTTCGGCGGTCTGCTGCTGCTCGGCGGCCGGTTCGGCGACATCCTCGGCCGGCGCCGGGCCTTCGTCGGCGGCTCGCTGGTGTTCACCGCGGCCTCGCTGGCCGGCGGCCTGGCGACGGACTCCGCGTGGCTGGTGATCGCGCGCATCGTGCAGGGCATCGGCGGCGCCTTCGCGTCCCCGAGCGTGCTCGCGCTGATCGCGACGAACTTCGAGGAGGGCCCGCGCCGCAACCGGGCACTGAGCCTGTTCTCCGCGATGTCGAGCGCCAGCCTGGCGATAGGCCTGATCCTCGGCGGGATCCTCACCGAGTACGCGAACTGGCGCTGGGTGTTCTTCGTCAACGTGCCGATCGGCCTGGCCATCGCGCTGCTCGCGCCGATGTTCATCGACGAGACCGAGCGCCACCCCGGACGCTTCGACGTGCTGGGCGCGGTGCTGGCCACGACCGGCGTCGGCGGACTGGTCTACGGGTTCATCCGTGCCTCCTCCAACGGCTGGTCGGACAGCCAGACGATCGGCGCCTGCGCCGTCGGCGCGGTGCTGATCGCGATCTTCGTGGTCAACGAATCGCGCGCCTCGCAGCCGATCATGCCGCTGCGCCTGTTCAAGGAACGCAACCGGGCCGGCGCCTTCGTCAACATGCTGCTGGTCCCGGCGACCATCTTCGACATCATCTACTTCGTCACCCAGTTCCTGCAGGAGATCCGCGGCTACACCCCGGTGCGCACCGGGCTCGCCTTCCTGCCGCTGACCATCGCGATCTTCGCCACGGTGCGCACCGTGCCGCGGCTCATCCAGCGCTTCAGCACCAAGCCGGTGATGGTCGTCGGCACGGTCCTGGTCACCGGCGCGATGTTCTGGCTCTCCCGGCTGCACGCCGGCAGCGGGTACGCGGCGGCGGTGCTCGGGCCGCTGCTGCTGGCCGGCATCGGCGTGGGCCTGTCCACGGTGCCGCTGACGATCACGATCCTGTCGGGCGTGGACAAGAAGGACTCCGGAGCGGCCTCCGGGGTGCTGCAGACCATGCAGTGGATCGGCGGCGGAGCGCTCGGCCTGGCCGTGCTGGTCACGGTCTTCGGGACCGCGGTGCGCGGCTCGTCCCCGGCCGGCGGGGCCCTGACGCCGACCGCGCAGACCCACGGCATCGCCACCGCGTTCGCGGCGGGCACCGGCTTCACCGCGCTCGCCTTCCTGATCTCGCTCGTGGTGATCCGCACGGTCAGGCCCGCGCCGCGCCGGTGAGCCGGCCGGCGGCGAAAGGCCGACTTTAGCCCGCCGCCGGAAAATCAAGCCGCCGAGATGAACCGCCGCAGATCCGGAAGGACTCCAGATGACCGACACGACTAGCCGGCGTACCCCGCGCGAGGTCTTCGCCCTGATCCAGCGCGCCACGCTGGAGAAGGACATGTCCGCGTTGGCGGATCTGTACGCTCCCGACGCCGTGCACGAGTGGCCGTTCCCGCCGGTCGGCCTGGCCGGCGCCGCGCTGCGGGGGGCCGAGCAGATCCGCAAGACGCTGGAGGCCGCCGGGAAGTCGACCGTGCTCGACTTCCGCGAGTTCGGCGCCGTCGACATCCTCGACACCGCCGATCCGGACGTCATCGTCGTCGAGTACGAACTCGGCGGCGTGGTCGCCGCGACCGGCGAGGACTTCCTGTTCCGCTACATCATGGTGCTGCGGGTCGTGGACGGAATGATCGTCTCGCTGCGCGACTACTTCAACCCGATCGCCAACGCCGCGGCCACCGGCCGGCTCGCCGTCCTCGCCGAGAGCGCCGCCGCGCGCTGACCTTCCCCGCTCTGTCAGCACCATCGAAAGGAAGAACATGAAGATCGCCGTCATCGGCGCCGGAAAGATCGGCCAGGCGGTCGGGCGCCCGCTGGTGCGGGCCGGCCACGAGGTCGCCTACGGGATCCGCAACCCCGAGCACAAGCCGGACGTCGAGGGCGCCGCCGTCACCGACATCGCCGCCGCGCTCAAGGACGCGGACGCCGTGCTGCTCGCCGTCCTGGGCCTGGCGGTGCCCGAGGTGACCGAGGCCCACGCGGCCGCCCTGGAGGGCAAGGTGGTCATCGACGCCTCCAACCGCTTCGACGGCGGACCGTTCAACAACTTCGCCGCGGTGAACGCCGCCGGCGGACGGTACGTCAGGGCCTTCAACATCCTCGGCCACGAGGTGATCGCCGAGCCCGAGGTGGACGGCGTGATCGCGGACCAGTACTTCAGCGCCGAGGACGAGCAGGCCCGGGCGGTCGGCGCGCAGCTGATCCGCGACGTCGGCCTGCGCCCGGTGTACGTCGGCGGCAACGACACGCTGGACATCCTGGACGCGATCGTCAAGCTGGTGATCGCGCTCGCCTTCAAGCAGGACTGGGGACGGGTCATCGCGTTCCGCACCCTCGGCGGATCGAACAGCTGAGTCTGTCCGGCGAGGCGAGACGGCTGTAGCGGGCCCGGATCCGGTCGAGGCCGGATCCGGGCCCCGCTGCGTCGGCGCGTCGGCGCAGCCTGCCGAAAGCCGCGCTTTAGCTCGGCCGCCGAGCATGGAGAGGAAAGGCCCGTCCTGCCCACACCCTGGAGGCCCCCATGCCGAGCCCCCCTGAAATCACGGTCCTGTCCGCCGCGACCGAACTACCGGGAGCCGCGGTGGACAACGCGGCGCTCGCCAAGCTGCTGGGCATGCCGCAGCAATGGGCCGACTGGGTCGACACGTTCGTCGGCACCCGCACCCGGCACCTGGCGGTCGATCCGGCCAGCGGCATCTCCATCGCCAGCCTGGCCGACCTCGGCACCGAGGCCGCCCGGCGCGCGCTGGAGCAGGCCGGGACGACGCCGGCCGACATCGGTCTGGTGGTGATGGCCACGGCGATGCCGGACACGCTCATCCCGACCACCGTCAACGTGATCGCCGACCGGCTCGGCATCGACGGCGTGCCGACCTACCAACTGCAGTCCGGCTGCAGCGGGGCGTTCCAGGCCCTGGAACTCGCCGCGCACCTGCTGCGCGGCGGGGTCGCCGGCACGGCGCTGGTCATCGGCGGAGACCGGGTCACCAAGCATCTGGATCTGGGCACGGACTTCGCCGCGCTGCCGCCCGCCGAACTCGTCAGCGTCGTGATGTTCGGCGACGGTGTCGGCGCCGCGGTCCTGGACGCGCGGCCGGGAACCGAACGGACCGGCGGCGTGCGCGTGCACCACGCCTTCACCCGGCTGACCGGCGCCGGCCGCGACCCCGGGCACGTGCTGGAGTGGTACGGCATGGCCGATCTGGCCGGCGACCGGCCGGCGTTCTCCCGCGAGGACTACAAGCAGATCGAGGCCTCGGTCCCGGCGATGACCGCCGCGATCGTGAACGAGCTGGTCGAGGCCTCCGGATGGGGGCCCGCCGAGTTCGACTACCTGATGCCGCCCCAGCTCTCCGGCCGGATGACCGAGCGGATCGTGCGCGAGCTCACCGAGGCCGGCCTGTCCGAGGCGCACGAGATCAGCTGCGTGCGCGAGACCGGCAACGTGGGTAACGCGACGCCGTTCTTCCAGCTCGAACGGCTGCTGCGGACGATGCTGCCGGGGGAGCGCGCGCTCGGGGTCTCGGTCGAGTCGAGCAAGTGGATCAAGGCCGGTCTCACGTTGGAGAAGTCATGAACGGCCGGGTGACCGAGCTGACGACGCGAGGGAGTGCAGCGGTGGACAGTATCGAGGAGTTCGTCGCGCTGCTGCGCGACCAGGTGGGCCTGGAGCTCACGGCGCAGGACGCGCCGAAGCAGCTCAGCGAGATCGACGGCTGGGACTCGCTGCACCTGCTGTGGGTCCTCACGGCGGTCGAGCGGCGCACCGGCCAGGCCGTGTCGCTGCCCGACCTGCTGGAGGCCGGCACGCTGGAGGACGTCTACCGAGTGGCGGTGGGCTCGTGACCCGCCCGGCCCAGGTGGCCCCGCTGGCGCGCGAGCGCGCGCACACGCTCTACTTCCTGGACGGTATCAGGGCGATCTCGCCGGTCTTCCTGGACACCGAGGTCGACATGTCCGCCGTGCTCGCCCACCGTGCCGAGGCGCGCGCCGAGCAGGTGCGCTACTCCGTCGTGACGTACGTGCTGCACGAGGCCGCGCGGGTGCTCGTCCGGCACCCGGAGGCGAACGTGGCCATCGCCCGCGGCCGGTGGCGCTCCCGGCTCGCGCGCTACGACGGCGCACACGGCAAGCTCACGCTTGACCGGACGCTCGGCGGGCAGCGGGTAGTGCTCTCCGCGGTGCTGCCCGACCTCGACAGCGCCGACCTGGACACCATCCAGAGCCGCATCGACTACTACCGGGACGGCGATCCGGAGGTGATGCCCGAGTTCGCCGGAGTGCGGACGCTGCACCGCCTGCCCCGACCGGTCGGCGCCTTCGCCTTCCGGCGGCGCGTCGGCGGGCTCGGTGCCCGCGCGGCGATCCTCGGGACCTTCGCGGTGACCTCGCTGGGGCACCGGCCGGTGGACGGGTTCCATTCGGTCGGCGGGACGACGATCACGCTCGGAGTCGGGCGGATCGCCGAGCGGCCGACCGTACAGGAGGGCCGGATCGTCGCGGCCCCGCTGATGCGCCTGAACCTCGCCTTCGACCATCGGGCGATCGACGGCGCGCTGGCCGCGGACGTGCTGGCCGAGATCAAGGAGGCGCTCGAACACTTCGGCCTCGACGCACCGCGGCCGCACGCGCGGGCCGCCGAGGCCGGATTGGTGGCCGAGCAGTGAACGACATCGCCGAACTCAAGCAGTACGTCCTCGCGCACGCGCGCATCCAGGGCATCCCGCGCGCCCAGTACCGCGCCGTGCTCGACCGCATCCGCACCGACGACGAGGGCGCGCCCGACTCCTGGGCCGTGCAGTGGACCCGCGCGGGTGAGGAACTCCAGCGGGCCGGCAAATCGCTCGAAGCCGTCCGCATGTTCAACATGGGCCGCTTCCCCTACGTCGACGGGCCCGCGAGGCTGGCGGCGCTGAACGCGTGCGTCGAATCCTTCGACGGCTGGCGCAAGCAGAACTCGACGATCGAGGAGATCCAGGCCGAGGCGCCGGGCGGCCGGCTGCGCTGCTGGGCCGACGGCCTCTCGGCCGAGGCGCCGCGGCCGGTGGCGCTGGTGCTCGGCGGGATCGTGAGCGTCAAGGAGCAGTGGGCCCCGCTGCTTCCGCTGCTCAAGCGGCAAGGCTTCGCGGGCGTGGTGGCCGAGATGCCCGGCGTCGGCGAGAACGCGCTCCGGTACACGCCGGAGAGCTGGCGCATGCTCTCCTGCGTGCTCGACAGCATCAAGGACCGCGCCCAGGTCGCGGACACGTACGCGATCTGCCTGAGTTTCAGCGGCCACATGGCGCTGCGCTGCGCCCTGGAGGACCCCAGAATCCGCGCGGTGATCACCGTCGGCGCCCCGGTGAGCGACTTCTTCACCGACGTCGCGTGGCTGCACGGAGTGCCCCGCGTGACGATCGACACGCTCGGGCACATATCCGGGATGCCGGACGCGGCGGCGGACGGCCGCCTCAGCCCCTGGGCACTGTCCACCGAGCAACTCGCGGCCCTCGACGTGCCGGTGCACTACCTGGCGAGCAAGCGCGACGAGATCATCCCGCCCGGCGACGTCAAGGTACTGCGCAAACACGTGGCGAACCTGCACCTGGCCGAGAACGACGACGTGCACGGCTCCCCGGAGCACGCGGCGGAGTCCCGGCTCTGGGTCGTGAACTCCCTGCTGCACGCGCACGGCGAGAAGGGCGCGCGGGTCCGGGCTCTGCGGGCGATGCTCGCCCTGGCGCGGCTCCGGGGGAAGCTGGGGCGGGCGCGCTCGTAGGCCGGGGGCGGCGGCTGGTGCTGGGGCCATCATGAACATGGCGGACGAACATCAAGAACCGCGGTTGGCCGTACTCGACGAGGCCTACATCGAACTCGACAAGGAGCTGTCAGCGTTCTTCACCCTCGTCGTGTGCGCGCTGACGCAGAACCCCGAGATCGGCATGATGAGCGTCCTGTCTTCCGTAGCCGCGCACGGCCCCGCCCGCCTGAGCAAGGTCGCACAGCACGTAGGACTCGACCCGTCCACCGTGTCACGCCACGTCCAGAACCTGGAGCGCGCAGGCCTCCTGCAGAAGGCCGCCGACCCCACAGACCGCCGCGCCACGCAGCTGCACGTGACGGCCGCAGGCCTGGCGCGCCTCGAAGAGGCATGGCGGCGCCGGGCTGCGCTCATTCGGGACGGACTGTCGCAGTGGGCGCCGGAGGATCTTCGGCGGTTCAGGGTTCTGTTGGAACGGTTCGCTGAGGATGTTGTGCGGTGAGGCCGCCACTGTCTGGGCCGATCGGGGTTGGAGGGCCCTGATATCTGGGAAAAGCTACATCGTGGACATCTCGTCCTGTCGCTCCACGCCAGCCGGGTCGGGGCGTACTGCTCTTGAGCATGCAGCCGCCCCGGTCTCGCCTACAGGCGCCCGAACAGGTGCCCGAACAGGTGCCAGACCCAGCACGGTGGCGGGCTGGCGGCCAGGGCGGTCCCTATCGCTTGGAGCATGGAGTGCCTCTCTGGGGAATCATGAACGTAGCTGGCACAGGCGACAACTGTTGCACCCTACCGGTAGAGCACTGGCATTCACATCATCGCGGTGTAAGGGCGATAGGCTCGAACGCACGAACGAAAGCTGGGGAATTTCGATCGGTGAGGTGACAGCGGCATGGACCCGTCCTGGGTAGCCGAGTCCGACCTCGGCGATCTTGTGTATGTCCTGACTATGGCGAGGCGTAGACGCAATGCGTTCCACCGCCGGCCCGCTCTATCCGCGCGCTTGGGCGTAACGGTTTCGACGTTGAGCGACTGGGAGGCCGGTCGTGACGCGCCCACTCTCCTGCACCTCATCCGCTGGGCCCTTATGTTCGACCTTCGCCTCGTGATTTGCGGTGAGGACGGCGACTACCCGCTCCCCGAATTGGGGGATGAAGCGTACGAGGCTCGACGTCTGCTGCATGCGCTCGGGGACATCCGCAGAGGGCTGTCCGTGACGCAACTTCGGCTCAGTGAGCGGCTCGGTGTCACCGAGACGACCATCCATCGCTGGGAGCACGCTCTCAGGCATCCCCGCATGCTGAGCCTGATGCGCTGGGCTCACGAGCTCGGCTGCGTCATCCAGCTGCGTTCGCTGAATCTCTCATAGGATCTGGAGCCCTCTCGCGAGGCGGTGTATGAGTAAAAGGAGTGAAATACATACCCGCATAGGGTGAGGGGGTACAAAAGTGTATTTCCGCGTGCTTGGCCCCATAGAGATCTGGGCCGAAGACCGCCGTATCCCGGTCGGCGCCTCGAAGGCCCAGCACGTGTTAGCCATCCTCCTGCTCGCCTCCGGCCTGTCCGTCTCGGCCCGGAGCATCGCCGACCGTCTGTGGGACGGCAATCCGCCGATCAAGGAACGCGAGACGCTGCAGGTGTACATCTCACGGCTTCGCACCAAATTGCGCGAAGCCGGCGACACGGTGGGCCTGATCCGCGCCAGCAGTTCCGGCGGCTACCTCCTCGACGTCCCCGCCGAACTCGTCGACGCTCGGCGCTTCGATCAAGCGGTCACTCGCGCCCGGACCACCGCCGTCTCCGACCCCGAGGCGGCGATTCCTTTGTTCCGCCAGGCGGAGGCGTTGTGGGGCGGGGAGCCGTTGGCGGGGCTCGCCGGGCAGTGGGCGGACGGGACCAGACACGCGCTCTGGGAACGCCGGCGCTCCGCCGTCCTGACGCGTATCGATCTTGAGCTGATGCTCGGCAGCGATCCCGACGAACTGGTCAGCGAGCTCGCGGCGCTCACCGCGATCGGCGGGGTGGACCAGGCCGCGGTCGGCATGCTGATGCGCGCGCTGGCCCAGGCGGGCCGGCTGGCGGACGCGCTGTCAGCGTTCCGGACGACGCGGGCCCGGCTGCGTACGGAACTCGGCGCCGAGCCGAGCCCTGAACTGCAGTCCATCCACCAGCGGATCCTGAAAGGCGAGCCGACCTCGCGGCACCCGAGGCGGCGCGGTCCGACCGACTCCGCCGCAGGAACGCGCACCTCCTCTGGTGCGGCTCCGGAGCAGCCGGCAAAGCCACCCGACACCCTCGATCGGGGCCCGCGCCGCCTGATCGGCCGTGAGGCCGAGCTGGCCGCGGCGCTGGAGACGATCCGCACAGACCTCAGAACGGAATCGGACAGACCCGCCATCTACGCCGTCGACGGTATGCCGGGTATCGGCAAAACCTCCTTCGCCATCCGAATCGCGCGCCTTCTGCGTGCGGACTGCCCCGACGGCCAGATCCAGATCAACTTCCGCAGCCATCACCCGCACCAAAGCCCGATAGGCCCGCTGGAAGCGCTGCGCCAACTCCTCGACGAGATCGACGCCCCGGTCCAGGACGTCGGGCGTGCCGAGTCGATAGACGCCCTCGCGGCCCTGTGGCGCCGCCGAATCCGGGGCAAGCGCCTGCTCCTGCTGCTCGATGACGTCCTGGACCTTGAGCAGGTCGAGTGCCTGCTTCCCACCTCGCCCGGCGCTGTGGTCCTGCTGACCTCACGCCGACAACTCGGTACCGTGTCCGGCCTTCGCGAGCGCTCGCTGAGCACCCTGCCCGACGAGGCCACGCGCGCCTTGCTCGCCGAAATCACCGAGCGCGAGTTCACTGCGGACGCCGATATCGAACCCCTGAAACGCTTCACCGCGCACTGCGGCGGTGTGCCGTTGGCGATCACCGTGGCCGCGGCGCATCTCCGCAAGCGCCCCAACTGGGCTCTGAGCGATCTCGTCGCGCGCCTGGACGCCCCGGGCCAGCGGTCGGCGGACGACCAGATCACCGGACCGGTCGACAGTGCCTTCTCCTTGTCCTTCTACTCGCTCCCGGCACATCTGCGGACCCTGCTGTGCCGGTTGGCCGGACACCCGGGCCCTGACATCGGCCTGGCTGCCGCCGCGGCGCTCGCCCGATCCGATGCCACGAGCACCGACCTGGCGATGGACGCACTCGTGGAGCATCGTCTGGTCGAGGAGACCACGCGGCACCGCTATCGCCTCCACGATCTGATCCGGGAGTTCGCGCTCGACCGCGCCTGGCACGAGCAGACCCTCGATGACGTCGAGAACGCGGTTCACCGCGCGTTCTTGCTCTACCTGCACACGGCCGAACGCGCCGGCCGGACGCTCTATCCGTACTACCCGGTCGTGGACAAGGATTCTCAGACGCTGCCGATCACCGGCCCCGCCGAGTCCGTGGACATCGCGATCGACGTCGACACTCGCAAATCGGTACGCGCGTGGCTGGATCTGGAATACGCGAACCTGAGCGCGATGCTGGACTTCGCATCGGCACACGGCTGGCGCCGACCGCCGACCTCGCTCCTGCACGTCCTGGCCGGGCACCTCGACAGGCGTGGACACTGGCGCGAGGCAATCCAGCTGCTACGCAAAGCCGCTACTGCCGCTACCGCCGCTTCCTCCGGCCCAACGGAAAGTACCGACGGTGCCGAGGACTTCGCGACCGTCGCACAGATCCACACCGATCTCGCGGCGTTCTACGCCCGGGTCGGAGAATTCGACGAGGCGCTGGCCCACGCCGGCGAAGCCGTCGCCGTCTGGACCGTGAACGGCCACCGCTACGGCCAGGCCGAGGCGATGTTGCACACCGGCCGCATCCACTGGCTCGCCGGACGCCGCACCGAAGCCGTCGAGGACTTCCGGGCGGCCGCCGAGATGTTCGGCAGCGTGGGCGCCCCGGACCGGCGCGCGACCGCCGAGTACCACCTCGGCATCGGACTGTTCGAACTGGGGCAGCTCAGCGAGGCCTTCGAATGCGTCCAGCGGGTCCTCCGCGCCGTCGTCGCGCTGGACGACGGAGAACTGCGATGCGACGTCCTCATCAACCTCGGGAAGATGCACCTGATCGCCGACGAGTGCGACGCCGCGATGGCCTACTTCCACCAGGCTCAGCCGTTGGCCGCCGACTACGGCGACCCCCAGTGCCTGGTGGCGCTCGCCACCAACATCGGCGCGGTCCACCGGCGCCGTGGACAGGCCGATCTGGCTCTCGCCTCGTTCCGCGAAGCTCTTGCCTTGGCCCGCGCCGGCGCCGACCATCGCAACGAGGTCGAGATCCTGGTGGAAGCCGGCGGTGCCCACACCGATCTCGGCAACCACGGCATCGCGGTGCGCCAACTGAGTCGCGCGCTCCGACTGGCAGAGGAAGGCGGGGACCCGTTGCAGATCGCCCGCGTATATCTGGCCACGGGGATCCTCCACCAGCGCCAGGGGGATCACACGGCCGCCTTGGCCTGTTTCACGAAGGCCCTGGCCGAATCCGAGGCCGCACAGGCCCCGTTGGACCAAGCACACGCGCTCCGTGCCATGGGTGAATTGCTGGCCCGCGAAGAGCCGACCGCCGGCCGCCGATTGCTAGCTCAAGCCAAAGCTCTCTATCAGCGTCTGGGCCTCACTCGGGCCGCGTCGGCGATGGCGCCGAGCCGGTGATCCCGATGGCGAACCGGACGGGCAGAAGTGCGAATCCGCGGATGCAAGCGTTACGTCAAGCCGACAGCAAGGAGTCTGAAGTGTTGCTGCGGAATCCTCTGAGAGTAGGCGGCAACGGGAATGGTGAACCCCTGATGCCGAACCTTTCGGGGAGGAGGAGCCATGGGCTCGAACGGGTGCGGGAATTGGTTCAAGAGCAGCTTCAGCGCCGATGACAAGGACTGCGTGGAGGTGTGGTTCGCTGCCGGCGCCGCACACGTCCGCAGCAGCAACGACCGCCAGGGCGCCGTCCTGGTGTTCAACCGGGGTGAGTGGGAGTCGTTCCTGCTCGGGGCATTCAACGGCGAGTTCGAGATGCCCATCTGACAGCCAAATCTTGACACAGCGCGGCCCGTCGACTGCGGGCCGCGCATCGGCACGCCCTGAAGACGTTGGACACGGGACCTTCATGGAGGCGGTCACGATGGGGACAACTCGGTCTGCCGGTCCCGGAAACCCCGACCACCCCGACCGCCCCGACAGCTCGCGCCATTCGTCGACCACGATGTCCGGCACCGCGCGCGACGTCGTGCAGGCTCGCGACGTCCGTGGAGGAGTCCATTTCCACTATCAGACACGCTTCGGCGTGCCGCCCGCGCTGTCGCTCACACCGCCGCGCCAACTTCCAGGAGCCCTTCCGCTGTTTGTCGGGCGTGAGCGTGAGTTGGAGCGGTTGCGAGCGATGGTGGAGAACGACGAAGCGAACTCGCGAAGCGGGACACAGGTAGCGGTCATCGTCGGGACCGGGGGTGCGGGGAAGACTTCACTGGCACTCCGATTCGCGCACGAGGTCCGTACCAGCTACCCGGACGGCCAACTCTTCATCGACCTTCGCGGGTATTCCTCCGACGACCCACTGCCACCGGCCACGGCTCTGAACCGATTTCTGCGGGCCCTGGGGATACCGGCGTCCGATATCCCCCACGAGATCGAAGAGCGAGTCGAGCTCTTCCGCTCGCTGACTGCCGACCGCGCGATGCTCATCGTCCTCGACAACGTGGGGACGGCCGGACAAGCCAGGGTCCTGCTTCCGGGCAGTGGCGATTCGCTGGTGCTCATCACGAGCCGGGGCCGGCTGCCGACGCTCTCCAGGTTCATCGGCGCGGCGCGCATCGACCTCGGTCTGCTCGACGCCGAGGATTCGGCTGCCCTGTTGGTCTCGGCGATGTGCGACTTCAGGGATGCCGAGGGCTCAGCGATCGCCGAGCTCGCCGCTTTGTGCGCCGGCCTGCCGCTGGCGCTGCGCATCGCTGCGGAGCGGGCCATCGTCCGGCCTTCCACCCCGCTCAGAGCAGTGATCGACGGCTTACGGCAGCAGGCGTTGCTGCTCACGACGGACGGGGTGACAGAGATGTCGGACATGCCAGCGGAGTCGCAGCCTGCTGAGTCGGTCTTCGCTTGGTCCTATCGCCACCTGCCGGAATCGGCTGCCCGCGTCTTCCGTCTCGTCGGGCTGCATCCAGGCGCCGATTTCGGCCAGGATTCAGCTGCGGCGCTGGTAGCCATGCCTGCGCAGCAGACGGGGGAGTATCTCGACGCGCTCACCGGGGCGCACCTGCTTGAGCGGACTGCATCGGGGCGGTTCCAGTTCCACGATCTGCTTCGGGCCTTCGCCGTACACGCAGCGGAACGGCAAGAAACTGCCGAGGCCAGGCAGGCGGCGCTGCGTCGACTCGCGGACTTCTACGTGGACGCCATCGCTAATGCTGCCTCGCGGATGGGGGAAGACCGCGCGTCGTCGATCGCCTGGTACGACGGGGAGAAGGACACCATCGTGGCGATCGCCAGGATGGCCGCAGCGCAGAGGTTCGACGACGTCTGCTGGCGGCTGCCGGTAGTCGGTGAGCCGCTGTTCGATGTGGAACGGGACTTCGAACATTGGCTGGAGACGGCCGGCCTCGGCCTGACAGCGGTGGTACGTCTTGTGGACCCGGCTGCCGAGGCGGCGGTGCGCAACACGTTCGGGGCAGCCCTTAAAGGGGCTAGAGAATACCGGCGCGCGATTGAGCAGCATTCAGCCGCTCTCGCACTGTTCGAGGCACTCGGTGATCGGCAGGGGATTGCCCGCGCCGCGAATCGCGCGGCGGTGGCTCACCTGCTGCTTCGAGAGTTCCCAGAAGCGGTGGAGCACCTTCACCACGCGCTGGACGCCCTTCACCCGGACGATCCCGGCACGATGCGGCAGATCGTGCTCGGCAACCTCGCTGAGTGCTACCTGGATATGGGCTTACCGGAGGAGGCGTTGCGGATTGCCGAGACTCTTCCGCCGGCAGTGTCCCCGGGAACCGCGGATGATTCGCATCCGCCCGTGGCGAACTCGGTTCGCTTGATCAGGGCCTATACCGAGCTGGGTATGTTCGCCGATGCCGAGCGCTGGTTTGAGGTTTACGACAATCTGACCGCGAACATGCGCCACCAGATGCTCTTGGCCGGCGCCGCGCTGCGGCTCGAACAAGGGCGCTTGGAAGAAGCGCTGGCATATTACGAATCCTGTTTGGAGATACAGTCCACCGCGCGAGTACGGGGCGAAGCGGACGCCCTCGACGGGATGGGGCAGGTGCTACGGCGTCTCGGAAACATGTCCGAGGGGCTTGCCTTTCACCGCGACGCAGTGGTGATACGCCGCCGCGACGGAGACCCCTACGAGCTGGCGAAGACCCTGTGCTTCTTGTGCGAGTCCTACCGGGAGCTCTCAAACAGTCCACAGGCTGAAGAGGTTCGGGACGAGGCGTTGGAGCTTCTCATGCCCTTCCGCGACCGCAAAGCGGATGAGATCCGCCGAAGGCTCGACTGATCGCGCTGAACGCCGGCGAACGTTCCGGCTGTCGACCGGATGTCGGTCTATCGGCACGCCCGCCAGGTCGAGATCGCGCTCTCCGTGGCCTGGAGCCTGACCCCTTTAGCCCTTCTCAGGGCTGGTTCTATCGCGCGACGGCATCCGCTGGCGGCTGCAAGTCCGGGTACAGGGCAAAGCACTCCTTGATTGTCTCGACCGATTCCGCGGTTGCCGCGTGACGAGAGAGGATGTCGAGTGACGTGTCGAGTTCGTCATGCGGCTGATCGAGAGGATCGACCTGGAGACGCTCGCACCAGTACCAGCCGGCGACCTCGACCTTGTTGAGGGCCGCGACGTCATTGATCAGACTGCCTCGCAATTCGTCCCAGCCCCAGAGTTCTCCGTTGCCGTACAAAGCTGGCGGCGCAGCGCCGCCGCGACATTGGTTCCACGCGGTCAGGCCGTCTTGGAAGTCATCACTGGTCAGGTCGCCGCGTCCGATCTGAGGGTCCGTGAGCCGCCAGCCGTTACCATCCCAGAACTCGACCACCCAGTGGTCGATCCACCGTCGCGCCTCGAAGTAGCTGGCGAAGCCGCACCGAACGCGGGCCGGCGTACCGGTGGCGCGCAGCAAGGCGCAGTGCAGCAGCGCGAAGTGGTAGCAGAAGCCGACCATCCTGCCCTCGGGGGGCCGCTCGAAACTCAGGGAAGCCGGGTCGAGGCTGAACACGTTGTCCAAGATCGCTTCGGCACCGACGGTCTCCATGTGCGACATGCGATCGGGTGGAAGCTGCAGACCCTGAACCTTCGCGGTGAAGTTGTGGACAAGCAACCCTCGCACGATTGCGCTGAGCGCCTGCGGGTCGGCCGGAAGGTCGCGCGAGAGGTCTGTGTGGCGCCCGAGGTCGGAGGTCGGGCTCGGTTGCCGGTAAAAGCGGGTCATCTCACTCACGAGCGAAAAGGTAGCGCCTACTACCGACATCGGATGTTAGTAAGCCACCTCGTCGCTTCGCGTGCGGCGGGCTGATCTCGAACCGGCGGGACGGCCTCGATCAGCGGGATCAGCTGGGTGACATCGTTGCGGTTGCCGCCGGTCACGACCGCGGCCAACGGGATGCCGTGGGCCTCGACGATCACGTGGTGGTTGCCGCCGGTCTTGCCCCTATCCACCGGGGACGGGCCGGTAGCCCCGGAAGCGTGAAAGCCTTATTCGTTGCGAGTCCTTAGTGTGGAGGCCGTGATCGGCTTGGCCGATTCGTTCCGCGGGTTGACAAAGGAGGGCTATGTCCGACGTCGTCGTGGTGGGCGCGGGAATTGTCGGTGCCTCGGTGGCCTACCATCTGACGCGCAGGGGCGTCGCGGTGACAGTGCTGGAGCGGGAGTCGGCTTCGGCCGCTGGCGTGACCGGGGGCTCGTTTGCCTGGGTCGGCGATACCGGTGGGGCGTGGCCGGGTGGTGCGCGGGATCTGCGCGGTCATGTCCTCGCTGATCACCGGCGGCTTGAGAGTGAGCTGCCTGAGATCGCGGTGCGCTGGACTGGGTCGTTGACCTGGGGCAGCGATGGGAATCCCATGATATACCCCGGTCAGATCATGGTCGGCGCGGATGAGATCGCGCTTTTGGAACCTCGCCTGCTGAACCCGCCCGACCGGGCGGTCCACATTCCCACGGACGGAGGCGTCGATCCGGCGGCTACGACCGCCGCGCTCCTGCGCGGGGCGCGTGCCCACGGTGCCGAGGTGGTCTACGGAGCGTCGGCGATCATGCTCAACCCGCCCGAGGGGCACGGGGTGTCGACGTCGGCTGGATTCCATCCCGCAGGGACCGTGGTGGTGGCCGCCGGAGTGGCGACCGCCGCGTTGTGCCGGCCGCTCGGCGTCGAGTTGCCCGTCGCCGCCTCACCGGCCTGCCTGCTGCGTGTCGCCGCGCCTCCGGGCCTGGTCAAGACGATCCTGGCCGGTCCGCACTTCGAGGTCCGGGAGGTCCGCGACGGCGACCTGCTGCTCACGATGCCCTACACCGACGGACAGTCGGCGGAGTCGGTGGAACGCGAAGCGCGCCGCACCTTCCACCGCCTGGTATCAAGCTTCGACGGCGGAGCCGCCTGCCGCCTGCTCAGTCACCAGGTCTCGGGTCGGCCGATGCCCGCCGACGGGCCGATCGTCGGCACCGTGACGCCGGACCGGTCCGTCTACGTCGCCGTCGCGCACTCGGCGATCACCCTGGCGCCGACACTCGGCCGACTCGTCGCCGAGGAACTCGTCGGCGGGATGCCGGTCGACGAGCTGCGGCGCTGCCGGCCGCGCCTGGAGACGGCACGTATGTAGCGTCGCCCAGCCCCATCCCGCCCCGCCCGATGCCGCCAGCATGTCTCGGGCCAAGGTCAGCGACCGCTCGCCGTCGGCGCAGTCGCGGACGACCATCACACGCGACGCCTCACCCCGATCATCCACACGAACGGTGTCCGCTCGTCCCACGGATCACCGGTCGACCCCACGAACAGCAGGCCTCGGTTGTAACCATTACGTCTCCCGAACCTCCACCAGATAGCGGCCCGACCGGTACTTCCGCGAGGCGGTCCGGAGCCGCGCGCCGACACCTGTCGGCCACTTGGTCTCCTCCGACCACGTGGTGCCGGCGGGGACTTCGAGCGTGTCACGGCGAAGGTAGGAGAGGTCGGCGCCGGAGGTGTCGACGTGGGTGACTCCGTCGATCCGGCGGAGGATCGCCTGACCGAGCTGGAGGTCTCGCGCTCGCTCAAGCCTGCGGACGATGGCGTGCGCGTGTCCGGACATCACTCCGGTCGCATCTGTGTCTGTGTCTGTGTCTGTGTCCGTGTCCGATAGCGTACGTTCCAGGGTCCGGGCGATCACGATGGCGAAGTCGAGCATCCGAGAGCGGCCGACGGAGCGCGCCGAGTCGACGCGGTCGGGCGTCAAGGGCGCGTCGCAGGCGAAGGCCAGCGTGGAGGCGCGGGCCTGCTCGGGTTCGAAGTCGCGGGCGGCGGCCAAGTCGACGCACAGCGCGTGAAGCAGGGCACGTACTCGGGCGCAACCGTCGCCGCCGGAGACCGCCAGGGCCATGTCGAGAGACAGATCGATCGCGTCGGTCAACTCCACGGTCAGCTCCAGGGCGAGACAGAGTTCCTCCTCGCCGGACAGCGCCCAGAGGTCGTCGACGACCGTCTTCGGCCTCGCCGAATCGGCCGCGTCGCCCGCGGCCGGTCCGCTCGGCGCCTGAAGAACGGCCCGGCTGTCCACCTCTTGTGCGATCTCCGGGTGGATTCGAGCGCGGACATGGTCGAGCATCTCGCAGTTCGCCGAGGCGAGGATCGCGTCGAGCATCCCGTCGAACGGTTCGCCGTCGGCATCCGCCGCGAGCTCGTCGTCCGGCGCGAGGCCGTTGTCCGGAACGAGGCCGTCGTCCGGAACGTCACCAGCGTTCACCAGCGTCCCCCGTCCTCGTCGGTGAGGTACGTCCACATGATCTTCCGCGCCTTCTTCAGCTGGTCCTGGATCCACTGCAACTCCGCTTGGCTCGGCTGATCGCCGCGGCCGAGCGCGGCGACGATCTCGCGAGCCGTCAGGCCGTCCATCGACAGTTCCAAGATGGTGCGCAGCGGATCGCCCATCCGCTCAAGCCCGCGCCGTACCGAGACCGCGAGCGCCGGCAGAGCACTGGGGTCGTCGCTACCGCGAACGACTTCGGGCAAGTAGGGAACGGGCATCGCCAGGAATTCCGCTCTCCGGGTACCCCGCTGCTGGTACTTCCGGCGAGCGACCAACCGAAGCCAGCCGCGCGGGGAGCGGATCGACGCCGTCCCGTCCTCGCTGATCTGCTGCCAGGCATCGGTGAAGGCCTCTTGCGTCGCGTCCTGAGCGTCGGCGATGCTCGCCCCGAGCCCTCGGACGTACTTGACCACGGCGTCGTAGTTCTCCTCGACCAGCTTGCGGAAGTCCTCGCGAACGGCGTGCGAAACGTCGGCGAGACGGGTCGCACCGCCGCCGGGCATCCAGTCGGAGTCGTCGTCCGGGGTCATATCAGGCCTCGCCATCCGACGTCGTGTCGCCGATCTGGATGACGATCGCCGAGCGGCCGATGTCGACGATCCGACTGCCGCCAGGCAGGCTGCGCGTGAGGTCGCAGCGGGTCAGCTCGGTCAGCCGCAGTCTCGACTGGCGCGCGTCCGACCACCGCGACACGACGGCCAGCGCGTTCACGCCGAGCGTCGTCGCCACGGTGGCGGCGATCATGGGGTCCATCAGGGTGGGCTCCTCTTGTCCGGGGGGCCGCTCCGCCGCGCGGCTCGGTCTATCCGCGCGACAGGCGTATGTAGAGAAGGTGTCTTAGAGCCGCATGATCGGGATGGCGAACTCTCGCCCGGGCCGAGCAAAAGGTGCCGACAACGGCGGCCAGAAAGGCAACAGCCTGCTTACTTACCACTTCCAGCATTCGTGAATGCCCTCGGTGCATTACCGAATCTTTACCAACGAGGAGCCAACGCGAGGTCAAGTGACGAGCAGGTGGGTTTGGCCTCGGCTCTCTTCGCTCCGCTCATCGCGGATACGCACCGTGCGGAAGCTCTCACCGAACCGTCACCAGTCGGCAATCCCGACCGTATGGAGCAGCCCTGAAATCGATGCCATGAGCATCTACGAGGCGATCGGCGGTGCGCCTGCTCTGGCGGCGGCTGTCGAGGATTTCTACGCGAGGGTCTTGGCGGACACGGAGCTGGTGGGCTACTTCGAGGGGGTGGACCTTGAGCGGCTCAAGGCGCATCAGCGTTCGTTCTTGGCCGCCGCGGTCGGTGGCTCGGAGATCTACGCCGGCCGTCCGATGAAGGAGGCGCATGCGCGATTGGCGATCACTCAGAAGCACTTCGACCGTGTCGTGGGCCACCTGGTCGACACGCTCACGGAGCTGTCCGTGCCCGCCGACCTCATCGGCGACATCGGCAGCACACTGATCCCGCTGCAGGAACTCATCGTCGTCCCTGCAGCGGACCGCGTTCGGCTATGAGCCGGACCCGAGCACTTCGACGGCTGCCATGTTCCAGGTGTCGCCAGTCGGTGCGGTGTCGGAAAGGGTGACTTTGGTACCCGAGGGGATGGTCGTCCCGCTGGTGCCCTGGGTCCAGTAGGTGTCGCCGGCGGCGGTGTCCACCCACTGGCTGTACAGCCGCTGCCCCGAGGCGACAGTCCGGTCCTGCGCGTTGGTGTAGTCCTCTCCCACCCCGTACACCTGCGAGCCGGCCCCGGTCGTGGTCACCGACACGTGACCGACGCCGGTGGAGCTGCCGGTCGCGGCGCTCGCACCGACCCTCGTCGCGCCGGTGAGCACCAGGACGGTCAGCTGTTGGTCGAAGCCGTCGAACTGCGGCGAGGAGGCGACGGCGGTACCGGACAGCGGGCCGGAGGCGAAGGCGGACCAGATCTCCGCGGTGCCGCCCTGGTTGTTGGCACGCTTCACCAGCGTCCAGTCGAGACCCGAGCTCGTGACGCTGGCGCTCTGCTTCTCCCCGGGGCCGTCAGAGCTGACGAAGGCGAGCAGCAGCCGGGGACCGGTGGTGTACAGCGTGGTGATCACGATGCCGGTTCCGGTCTCGTTGTAGGCCTGCTCGACGTTCACGCCGGCGGGGATCACCTGCACGCTCACCGCGCTTGAGGCCGAGCGCAGCAGTCCGGGCGCAGCCGGAGTGAAGGCGGCGCTGAGGCTGTGGGTGTCGATCGTCAGCGAGGTGGTGCTGAGGGTGGCGGTGCCGTTGGTGACCGGCACGGGTGCGCCCAGGGGGACGGAGCCGTACGCCGACGACGTACGGTCGTAGAACTGCACCGTCCCGGAGTCCGCGCCCGACACCGTCGCCGTCAGTGTCACCGGGTGTCCCTGCGTGGCGATCCCGGTCGGGGTCGTCGTCATCGACACAGCCGTGCCGGGCGACGTCTGGCCCAGGGCGATACCGGTGGCATAGCCGGTGATGTCGAGTCCGCCGCTCTTGGTCTCGGAGGCGGTGTCGAACACTGCGACCGAGCCCGCCGGATCCATGGGGGTGTTGGAGCCGCCCGCGTAGAGCTTGCTCCCGGCACCGTCGATGGCCTCGGCCAGGATGGCCGTGCCCGCCTGCAGGATGTGCAGGACGTTGTCAGACGCCAGATCGACAGCCAGGACCTCGCCGCCCGCGCCCTGGCCGACGTACGCCGTCGTGCCCGCCGGGTTGACGACCACGCGGGTCGGATTGCCGATGAAGGAGGCCAGCGAGACGGTGGAGGTCACGGAGTCCGTCGCGGTGTCCACGACGTACAGGGAGCGCGTGGCCCGGTCGGTCACGTAGGCGTGAGCCCCGGTCCCGTCGACGGCCACGTATCCGGTGGAGGTGCCGCAGGCGACTGTCGCCACCACCGTGTCGGTGGCGGTGTCGATCACCGACAGGACGCCGCCGGGCCCGGTCGTGTAGAGCCGGGTCCCATCCGGGCTCAGGGCCAGGCCGTAGCCGCCGGCCGCGACGGTGGCGGTCACGGTCTGCGCGGCGGTGTCGACGACGTGGACCGATCCGGTGCCGCTGGAATCGGCGACGTACGCCTGGCCGCCGGAGGGGGCGATCGCGATGTCACCGTCGCTCGCGCCGACCGGGAACGTGCTCAGCGTCGCGTCGGTGACCGGATCCATGACCACGACAGCGCCCTGCGCGGTTCCGTAGACCCGGGTACCCGCCGGGTTCACGGCGATGCCGTTCAGGGACTGGGTCATGGTGTGGAAGTCGACGAGCGAGTCGGTCCGGGTGTCCATCACGGCCAAGGCGCTCGGCAGACCGAAGGCTCCGCCCACGGCGACGTAGGCGAGTTGCCCGCTCACCGGATCGGCGGCTGTCGCGTGGACGGCGGCGGTAGCGGTCTTTGTCACGCGCGCGGAGGCAGGCGAGGCTGTCGCGGAGGCAGGCGCTGCGGCGATGCCGGCAACAGACAGCACCGCCGCCGCTGCCAGTGCAGCCCGCCGGCGGCGCGGCACGAACCACGGCAGCCGGCTCGCTCGGGGAGTACGGGACATGCGTCAGCATTCCTTTCGAGGGTGATGTGACGGCATGTGGCCCGGAGTCCGGGCAGGACCTCCGTGCTGCCGACTATCGCAGAACTCTAACTTACTCGGCCGATCGTTTGAGCGCTGTCCGTCCCGATTGAGACGAACTGCCATCGCCCCTGCTCGGGCGCGCCCCGAGTTCGGCGCGCGGACCGGGGCCGTCGCCGTCATCGTGTTCAGGCGAAGAACCGATACACCGCCTGCGCCGCGCAAGCGGGCTTCTCCTGCCCCTCGATCTCGACGCTCAGGTCCACCACCACCTCGGCGCCGCCCTTGACCTCGGTGACCGAGGCGATCGCGCCGTGGGCGCGGATGCGGGAGCCGACGCGGACCGGGGCAGGGAAGCGGACCTTGTTCAGGCCGTAGTTGACCGCCATCTCGACGTCCGTGACGGTCAGCAGCTCGCTCCACAACGGGATCAGCAGCGACAGTGTGAGGTAGCCGTGCGCGATGGCGCCGCCGAACGGACCGGCGGCGGCGCGTTCGGGGTCGACGTGGATCCACTGGTGGTCGTCGGTCGCGTCGGCGAAGGTGTTCACCCGGTTCTGCTCGATGGCGAGCCAGGAGCTGTGGCCGAGGTCGACGGCGCCGAGGTCGAGGAGTCCGGCGACGCCGGTCACGGTGCGGGGCATGGTTGGTCGCCGACCTTTCGCAAAGGGTTGATGAAGATTCACAGAGGATTGACATCGGTGCCGTGGGTCGCGCGGAGCGGGCCCTTGAGCACCTTCCCTGCGCCGCTGCGCGGCAGGGTGTCGGTGAAGACCACCGACCTGGGGATCTTGTAGCGGGCCAGCCGGCCGTCGAGGTGGGCCAGCAGCGCGGCGGCGTCGGGGGCGCGGCCCGCTTTGAGCACGACCACGGCCCGGCCGACCTCGCCCCACTTCTCGTCGGGCACGCCGAACACCGCGCACTCGGCGACGTCGGGGTGGTCCAGCAGGGCGTTCTCGACCTCGGCCGGGTAGACGTTCTCCCCGCCGGAGATGATCATGTCCTTGACGCGGTCGACGAGCCGGACGTACCCGTCCGCGTCGGCCCTCGCGATGTCGCCGGAGCGGAACCAGGACCCTTCGTGGAACGCCTCTTCCGTCTCCTGCGGCCGCCGCCAGTAGCCGGGCGTCACGTTCGGCCCGCTGACCAGCAACTCGCCGGGCTCGTCGACCCCGACCGGCGCTCCGTCGGCGCCGACCAGGCGCACATCGGTGAAGAACTGCGGCACCCCGGCCGAGCCGGCGTGCTCTGCCGCGTCGCGGCCCGGGAGCAGCAGGACGCCCGGCGCCGCCTCGGTCATGCCGTAGCCCTGGATGAAGGCCAGGCCCCGGTCCAGATAGCGCCGGATCGTCCGGTCCGGAACCGGCGCGCCGCCGCACATCAGGTTCCGCAGGCTCGACAGGTCCGCCTGCTCCCAGCCCGGCTCGGCGGCGAGCATCTCGTACATCGCCGGGACGCCGAACAGGCAGGTGACCCGGTGCCGTCGGATCAGCTCCAGGGTGCGCGCCGGGTCGAAGGCCGACTCCAGGACCGCCGTGCCGCCTTTGAGCAGCGTGGGCAGGCAGGTCATGCCGAGCGCGGCGATGTGGAAGAGCGGGGCGCTGACCAGGGTGACCTCATCGGCCGCCAGGTCTCCGTCGATCAGTACGTTGAGACAGTTCCACGTCAGGTTCCCGTGGGTCAGCATCGCGCCCTTGGGCCGGCCGGTGGTCCCCGACGTGTACATGATCAGGCACAGGTCGTCCAGGCCGACGGCCTCGTCCCGGCGCTCCGGCACCGCTGCGGCGAGCGCCGCCTCGTAGTCCGCGCCCTCGGCGGGAAGGACTTCGATCGCCTCGCCCAAGGCGGCGCCGTGCGGACTGCGGGCCGTCACCAGCAGGGTGCTGCCGGAGTCGTCGATTTGGTGGCGCAGCTCGGGCGGGGTGAGGCGGGTGTTGAGCGGGACGAACACCGCGCCGATCGCCCCGGCGGCGAACAGCGTCTCCAGATAGGCCGGGTGGTTGGGGCCCAGGTAGGCGACGCGGTCGCCCCGACCGATCCCGCGTTCGCGCAGCACGTGCGCCAGCCGGTTCACGCGGTCGTCGAGTTCGGCGTACGTGATGGTGCGGTCCTCGTGGACCAGCGCGGTGCGACGAGGTGTCTTGCGCGCCCGGCGTGCGGGCCAGGATCCGATGCCGTGGTTGTGCATCGCGATGCGCTCCCTGTCTGAGAGGGCGGAAAGTGGCGGTTCAGCCGGCGGCCAGGCCCAGCAGCCGGGCCGCGTTCTCCTTGAGGATCTTGGGCCGGACCTCGTCCTTGATCGGCAGCTTCGCGAAGTCGGCCAGCCAGCGGTCCGGGGTCAGCAACGGGTAGTCCGAGCCGAACAGCACCTTGTCCTTCAGCAGGGTGTTGGCGTACTGCACCAGTTGCGGCGGGAAGTACTTCGGCGACCAGCCGGACAGGTCGATGTGCACCTGCGGCTTGTGGGTCGCCACCGCGAGCGCCTCGTCCTGCCAGGGGAACGAGGGGTGGGCCAGGATGATCGGCAGATCGGGGAAATCCACCGCGACGTCGTCGACCAGCATCGGGTTGCTGTACTTGAGCCGGATGCCGCCGCCTGCGCGGGCACCGGCGCCGATGCCGGTCTGGCCGGTGTGGAAGACGGCGATGGCGCCCTCGGCCTCGATGGCCTCGTACAGCGGGTACGCCAGCCGGTCGTTCGGCGCGAACCCCTGGACGTTGGGGTGGAACTTGAAGCCTCGGACGCCGAACTCGCGCACGAGTCGTCTGACCTGGTTGACGCCGAGCCGCCCCTTGTACGGATCGATACTGGCGAACGGAATGATGACGTCCGGGTTCGCGGCGGCGGCCTCGGCGACTTCCTCGTTCGGCACGGCCGGGGTTCCGGTCGCGCTCTCGGCGTCCACGGTGAACACGACGCAGGCCATCTTCCGCTCGCGGTAGTACGCGGCGATCTCCGGCAGCGTCGGACGGCGGTGCTCGGCCTTGAAGTATTCGCCGGCCGCGGCGTCCAACTCCTCCGACAGCGAGCCGTGTCCCTTGGCCGACACCTCGGCGTGTGTGTGGACGTCGATGGCGGTGAGTTCGTCGAGGTTCATCAGCACTCTGTTCATCAGCACCCTCAGATCCCGGGCGCGGGGATGCCGACCGTCTCCGGGGTCCGGCCCACGCTGACCGGCCAGGCCGCCGCGATGGCGTCGGCGCTCCAACCGCCGTCGGCGTAGGCGACGGAGATCTCCTGCGGATGCGACCACAGCGCCAGCTTGTCACCGCCGATGCCGATGCACTGCCCGGTGATGCCGGCGGCGGCGTCGGAGGCCAGGAAGACGACGAGCGGGGCGACGTCCTCGGGCGTGCCGAATCCCTCGCCCTTGCGCAGCGTGTCGGGCAGCGGCGTGCCGCTTTGTTCGAGGGCTTCGACGTGCGGGGCGAAGGCCGGGATGGTCTTGGTCATGGCGGTGGCCGCGACCGGGATGATCGCGTTGGCGGTGATGTCGGCTCTCGCGAGCTCCATGGACCAGGTGCGGACCATGGCCGCGATGCCCGCCTTGGCCGCGGCGTAGTTGGTCTGCCCGAAGTTGCCGCGCTGGCCGGCCGGGGAGCCGGCGACGATGATGCGGCCGCCTTCGCCCTGCTCGCGCATGCGCTCGGCGGCGGCGCGGGCGCAGGTGAAGGTGCCGCGCAGGTGGACCCGCACCACGGTGTCGAAGTCCTCGTCGGACATCTTCCACAGGACCTTGTCGCGCAGCACGCCGGCGTTGGTGACCATCACGTCCAGGCGGCCGAAGCTGTCGACCGCGCGCCGCACGAGCGCCTCGGCGGCGTCGGTGGTGCCGACCGCGGCGACCTCGGCGACGGCTCGGCCGCCCGCTGCCTCGATCTCCTTGACCGCGGCGCGCGCCGCGTCCGCGTCGACGTCGTTCACGACCACCGCCGCGCCAGCCGCGGCCAGGGCTTTGGCATAGGCCAGGCCGAGGCCCCGCCCGCTTCCGGTGACCACGGCGACCTTGTTGCTGAGGATCATGCGGCACAACTTAGGCACTGTCGTGACTGCCGTCAATAGTTTGCCGAACATCGGCGATGCCCTACCCTGACCTGGTGAGCAGTGCCGAGCCTTCGCCGCGACCGCAGTCGCTGATGCTGACTTTCTTCGGCATCCACGTCCTGGGACGCGATCTCGCGGTCTCCTCCGGCTCCGTCATCGACGCCCTGGGCCGGGTGGACGTCACCGAGGAGGCGGTGCGCTCGACGCTGACCCGCATGGTGAGCAGAGGCCTGCTGGAGCGCCACCGCCAAGGGCGCAAGATGTACTTCGCGCTCACGCCGCGTGCCGTGTCCGTGCTGCAGGACGGCTACGATCGGATCTGGCGGCGCGGCGCGGCCAACCTCGACTGGGACGGCCAGTGGACGCTGGTCGGGTTCTCGCTCCCCGAGGCGTGGCGCCGGGAGCGGCACGATCTGCGCTCTCGGCTGACCTGGGGCGGGTTCGGGCCGCTGCAGAACGGGCTGTGGGTGGCGCCATCCGACGTGGACGCCGCCGCCCTGCTCGGCGACCTGGGCCTGGACGCGCACCTGCGGGTGTTCCGCGGCACCATCCTGAAGCCGACCGAGGTCGCGGCCGTGCTGGAGACAGCCTTCGACGTCGGCGCGATCGCCGCCGACTACCAGGCGTTCGTCCAACGCTGGTCGCAGCCCGGACCCGGCGTGCCGGACCCCTTGGGAAGCCAGTTGCTGCTGCACACCGACTGGCTGGACTTGGTACGGCGCGACCCGCACCTGCCGGCCGAGCATCTGCCGGCGGACTGGCCCGCGATTCAGGCCGAGGAGCTGTTCCATGCCCTCGCGGGAGAGCGGGAGGCGGCGGCGCGCGCCGAGGCCGAGCGGACGCTGGACACGCTTCGGCTCCGCTAGCGGACCCGCAACGCCCTGATCACCTGGACTGCCTCGCGGGGTCCGGCGCGGTCCGGCGCGGCCAAATATTCGGCACGCCATTGACTGCCGCCAAAAAACTGCCCTACATTTCGTCGCGTTCTCCAAGCGTCATTCTCACGCTCCCTTCGCAACCTTTCCGAAAAGGAGCACCGCCCATGAGCACGCGCACGCGCCGACGCCTCGCCGTCGGCCTCACGGTCCTGACAACCTTCTCAGCCTTCGTCGTCGTGCCCTCGGCCGCGACCGCCGCCCCGGCGCCGGCGCCGGGGCACCACACCGGCACGCTCGCCGACGGCGCGACGTGGATCGCCGACGTCCCGGCCGCCTGGAACGGCACGCTGCTGCTGTTCAGCCACGGGTACGGTCCCACCGCGGCGCAGGACGCGCCGAGCCCGGAGTCCCAGTCCGCCCTGCTGGCCGCCGGGTACGCGCTGGCCGGCTCCTCGTACGACCCGAACGGTTCGTGGTGGGCCCTCGGCAGCGCCGAGCGCGACCAGTTCCAGACCCTGGACGCGGTCCGGGCCGTCATCGGCCGGCCGGCCCGCACCGTCTCGGTCGGGGAGTCGATGGGCGGCCTGGTCAACGCCCAGATCGTCCGCGACGCGCACGGCCGGGTCGCCGGCTCGCTCGGGCTGTGCGGCCTGGTCGCCGGCGGTCTGGACCTGAACGACTACCAGCTCGCCGGCGAGGTCGTCCTGGCGACTCTGCTGGCGCCGGACGCCCACGTCCACTTGACCGGCTACTCCGGGCCCGGCGACGCCGCAGCCGTGGCGACGACCTTGACCGATGCCGTGGAGGCCGCGCAGCAGACGCCTGCGGGACGGGCCCGGATCGCGTTGGCGGCGGCGTTCCTGAACCTGCCGGCCTGGGCGCCCGGCCAGAACCCGCCGGCGCCGGGGGACAGCGCCGGTCAGGAGAGCCAGCAGGAAGCGTGGATCGCCGCCGGGCAGCTGGCCTTCATCATCGGCTCGCGGCCCTCGATCGAGCAGGCGGCGGGCGGCGACAGCGGTTCCACCGCGGGCCTGGACTGGCGGGCCCTGCTCGCCTCCTCGTCGCACCGGGACGAGGTCCGAGCCCTGTATCACGCGGCCGGCCTGAACCTGGACGCCGATCTGGACGCCCTGCACGCGGCCCCGGCCTACCACGCCGATCCCGCCGCCACGACCTGGATGGCGCGGACGTCGACCGCGGGGCAGCGCCTGGCCGTGCCGCTGCTCGACGTGCACACCACCGCCGACCAGCTCGTCCCCGTCGAGCAGGAGAACGCCTTCGCCGCGAGGGTCCGCGACGCCGGCGACGGCCGGCTGCTGCGGCAGGCATACGTAGCGCGGCAGGGGCACTGCGCCTTCACCACGAACGAGATCCTCGCCGGACTACACGCGGTCGAGCACCGGATCGACACCGGGCACTGGGGCGACACCTCGGCCGCCGCGCTCGGCGCCGACCAGCCTGGTGGGACCACGGCTTTCGTGGACTTCCGGCCCGGACGGCTTGTCGACGGCGGCCGGTAGCGCTCTGCCGGTAAGCCGGCAGCCGCAGCCCGGCGCCGACAGTGCTCTGATGGCCGCCGCGCCCGAAGCCGACAGCGCCCTGATGCCGACAGCGATACCGACAGCGCCCTGACACCGGCCGTGCTCGATGCCCGCACCATCCCGGTGCCGGCCCCGGCCCACCACAACCGAGCTCGTCCCCGACCCCCGAAGGACCGACCATGTCCGCGACCACCGGGCTCCCGCCCACCGGCACCGACGTCGAGCGCGCACCGCTGGCCCTCGGCACCCTCATAGCCTGCTGCCTGGCCGTGTGCCTGGCGCAGATCGGCGTCGCGATCCCGGCGACCCTCAACGGCCTGTTCCAGCAGGACCTGCACCCCGTCGGCTCGCAGCTGACCTGGATCTCCGACGCGTTCCTGCTGCCGGTCAGCGTTCTGGAGCTGACCTTCGGCGTGCTGGGCGATCTGTTCGGCCGCAAGCGGCTGCTGATCGGCGGCGCCGTGCTGCTGGGCCTGGGCGAGTCGGTCTCGGCGGCCTCGCACGGCGTCCACGCGCTGTGGGCCGGCCAGGCGCTGTCCGGGATCGGCGCGGCGGCGCTGTTCCCGACGTCGTTGGCGATGATCGTCGCCGGGACCCGGGGGCACGGCGAGCGCGCGCGGCTCATCGCGTTGTGGGCCGGGCTGCTCTCGGTCGGCGGTGCGCTGGCGCCGGTGCTCGGCGGGTTCACCGCCGCCCACGGGTCCTGGCGCTGGTCGTTCGTCGTGGTCGCGGTCGTGGCCGGCGTCAGTGCCCTGACCAGCCTGCTGCTCGCGCGCGACTCCCGGTCGCCGGGCGGCCGCTCGCTCGACCTCGGCGGCCAGATCACCATCGGCGTCGGCCTGTTCGCGCTGCTGTACGCGGTCATCCAGGGGCCGTCCGACGGCTGGGGCTCCGGCCCGGTCGTCGCCGGGTTCGTCGTCGCGGCGCTCTTCCTGGCGCTGTTCGTCGTCGCCGAGCACCGGGCGGCCTCCCCGCTGCTGCGCCTGGGGCTCTTCGCCAACCACGGGTTCGCGGTGGCGTCGGTGGTGGCCGTGGTCGGCATGTTCAGCTTCCTCGGCACCGCCTACGCCACCTCCATCCGGCTCGGTCCGATCCAGCACCAGAGCCCACTGCGGACCTCGGTCGCCTTCCTGCTCCTCAACGGCCTGACCCTGCTGCTGATCCCGGTCACCTCGCGGCTGCTGGCCCGGATGCCGGCCCGCTGGCTGCTGGCGATCGGCCTGGTCCTGATGGCCGCCGGCGACTTCCTGGCCGCGACGCTGCCGGTCGGCGACCGGACGCTGACGGTGCTGGTGCTGCCGCTGGGCCTGGTCGGGACCGGGTTCGCGTTCACCGTGTCGTCGATCACCGCGACCGCGGTCAACACGGTGGAGCCGGCGCGGGAGGGGATGGCCAGCGCCACCACCAACCAGCTGCGGGACTTCGGGTTCACGCTGGGCCCGGCGGTGGTCGGGGCGATCGCGCTGAGCAACGCCGCGTCCGGGTTCCAGGCCCGGCTCGGCCGCTCGTCGCTGGACCCGGCCGTCAAGGCCGCGGCGTCGCACGTCATGGCCGAAGGCGGCCCGCTGGCGGTGAACTCGGTCCCGCCGGACTCGCCGCCCGGACACGCCGGGCCGCTGGCCTTCGAGGCGCTCGGGCACGGCTACTCGATCGGGTACCTGGTGTGCGGGGTCGCCGCGCTGGCCAGCTGCCTGCTGGTGGTCGGCGTGCTGCGCCGCGGTGATGCCAGGACGGTGCAGTAGAGACGCGGTCCAGGAGAGAAACGAAGGCTGTGCGGTAGGAAGGAGAAATGAGCGAACCCGGCGGGCGAACGGCCGCCGACCGGCTCCTGGCGGTCCTGGCGGCGTTCGACCACGCGCATCCGGCGCTGACGCTGACCGACGTCAGCCGCCGCGCCGGTCTGACGCTGCCCACCGCGCACCGCCTCGTCGGGATGCTCACCGCCTGGGGTGCGCTGGAGCGGGACGAGTCCGGGGTCTACCGCATCGGGCTGCGGCTGCTGGAGCTCGCCGCGCTCGCCCCGCGCGGCCTGGTGCTGCGGGAGGCCGCCATGCCGTTCCTGGAGGACCTGTTCGAGGCCACCCACGAGAACGTCCAGCTCGCGGTGCGGGACGACGCGGAGGTGGTCTACGTCGAGCGCCTCGCCGGACGCTCGGCGGTCGGCGTGAAGACGCAGGTCGGGGCACGCTGGCCGCTGCACGCCACCGGCGTCGGCCTGGTGCTGCTCGCGCACAGCCCGGCCGGTTTCCAGGACGGATACCTGGCCGGGCCGCTGGCATCCTTCACCGACCACACCGTCACCGATCCGCAGCGCCTGCGCCGGATGCTCGCCGAAGTCCGGCAACGCGGCTGCGCGGTCAGCGAGCGCCAGATCACTGACGACGCGTTGTCGGTGGCCGCGCCGGTTCGCGGTCCGCACGGCGACGTCGTCGCCTCCGTCTCCGTGGTCGTCCACGCCGCCGGCGCGCGGCCGAACGCGCTGATCCCGGCGCTGCGCGTGGCCGGCGCGGGCATCTCGCGCGCCCTGGGCTGGCAGCCGCCGACCGGGGCTTCCGCCTGACGGAAGTCGTGTTGTCGCCGGATGCGGGCGTTGCGACGCTCGACGCGACACCGCGCTTCTCTCCTCTGGAGTCCTCCCATGGCCACAGCTTTCGCCCGCAACCAGTGGTACGTCGCCGCCTACGGCAGCGAAGTCGGCCGTTCCTTCCTGGCGCGGACCATCCTGGGCGAACCGATCGTGTTCTACCGCACCGCCCAGGACGGCCGCGCCGTCGCGCTCGCAGACCGCTGCGTCCATCGCCGCTTCCCGCTGTCCGAGAGCCGTCTGGACGGGGACACGGTCGTCTGCGGCTATCACGGTTTCACCTACGACACGTCCGGGACCTGCGTCTCCGTCCCGGGTCAGCAGCGCATACCGCGAACGGCGCGCGTCGCGTCGTATCCGGTGGCGGAGCTGGACTCGTTCGTGTGGGTGTGGATCGGCGATCCCGAACTCGCCGACGAGAAGCTGATTCCGCGGGCCCCGCACATGACCGACCCGGAGTTCGTCACCGTCTCGGGGATGGAGCCCGTCGACTGCGACTACGGCCTGCTCGTCGACAACCTCCTCGACCTCTCGCACGAGACCTACCTGCACGGCGGCTACATCGGCACCCCGGAGGTCGCCGAGACGCCGATCACCACCGACGCCGACGAGCAGGCCGGGGTCGTGCGCGTGGCCCGGCACATGATGGACGCGGCGTGTCCGCCGTTCTACGCGAAGTCGACCGGGATCCAGGGCCGCATCACGCGCCTGCAGGACATCGAGTACTTCGCGCCCTGCCTGTACCTCCTGCACAGCCGCATCACGCCGGCCGGCGAGCAGAGCCCGGTGTTCCGCACCGAGATCACCTACGCGATCACTCCCTCGGCGGCCGGCGGGGTCTACGACTTCTGGGCCGTCTCGCGGGACTTCGCCACCGACGACTCCGAGGTCACCGAGTTCCTCCGCGATTTCAACCACCAGGTGGTGATGCAGGACGTCGTCGCGCTGAACATCCTGCAGAAGGCGCTCGACTCCGAGCCGGCCGGCTACCAGGAGCTCAGCATCGGTATCGACGCCGGCGGTCTGGCGGCGCGCCGGATCCTCGCGCAGCTGGCTGCGCGGTGAGCGTGGGCCGGGGACCGGGACCCGACCAGGCGCAGGCGCTCGTCGTCGCCGGGCGCCGAGACGAGGCCGAGGGCGTCGTCTCCCTGACGCTGCGGCGTGCGGACGGTTCGGCGCTGCCGTCCTGGCTGCCCGGTGCGCACGTGGATCTGGTACTCGGCAACGGTTTGGAGCGTCAGTACTCGCTGTGTGGCGACCCGTCCGACGCCGGCTCGTGGCGCGTCGCGGTGCTGCGGGAGCCGGAGGGACGCGGGGGATCGCAGTACGTCCACACGTGGCTGTCGGTCGGGAGCCGGGTCTTGGCGCGTGGGCCGCGCAACCACTTCGAGCTGCGGCCGGCCGATCGCTACTGGTTCGTCGCGGGCGGCATCGGCATCACCCCGATCCTTCCGATGCTGGCCGCGGCCGAGGCCGCCGGCGCGCAGTGGTCGCTCTTGTACGGGGGACGGAGCCGGTCCTCGATGGCGTTCGTCGACGAACTGGCCCGCTACGGCGACCGGGTCGTGCTTCGCCCGCAAGACCGGCACGGCCTGCTCGATCTCGCCTCCCACCTCGGCGCACCCAGGCCGGGGACCAGGATCTACTGCTGCGGGCCGGGCGGCCTGCTCGACGCGGTCGAGGCATATTGCCGGGCCGCCGGGTGGCCCGAACCGCACGTCGAACGTTTTGAGCCGAAGGCGGACGCCGCTGTCGGCGGTGAACGGCGCTTCGAGATCGAGCTGTCCCGCACCGGCCGGACTCTCGGCGTCCCGGCGGATGCGTCGATCCTGGACGTCGTGCGCGCAGCCGGCGTGCCGGTCCTCTACTCCTGCACCGAGGGCACCTGCGGGACGTGCGAGACCGACGTCCTGGACGGCGTTCCGGACCACCGCGACTCCGTGCTCACCGCTGCGGAACGCGCGGCGGGCGACACGATGATGATCTGTGTTTCGCGGGCGAGGACCGAGCGGCTGGTTCTGGATTTGTGAGCGGGGGCGGCGGCACGGCTACCGGGAGATTGCGTGGTCGCTTACGTGGTTTCGCCGATGTGGAGCAGCGTCGGAGAGGCGAAACTCAGTGCTCCACAATCCCGACGTTGATCCATATGGAGTCAAGATGGCAGAACGAGCCACCATCCGAGTCAATGGGCGGCACAGCCCGATGGCGTGGCTGCTTTACCTGACCAAGCTCACCGTCGAAATCGACGGCACGCCGCAAACCGGCTCTTGGGGAGACCGCACCATCTCGGTCGCGCCCGGTCGGCACGAGGTGAAGGTGTACTTCAAGTACATCACCAAGGCCCGCTGCTGCGAGGCAGGGGTGACGGTCGACGTCGCCGACGGCGCCACCGTGTCCATGGAGTATCGGAGCCCGATGATGATGACCTCGCCCGGCCGGCTGGCGGTTCTCGGCTGAGGCGCTGGGGTGCAGCTGATGAGTTCATGGCGCCGAGGGGTGGGCGGGCGTTCAGGTGCGGGCGGGCGTCCAGATGCGGTCGGGCGTCCAGGTGGGGTCGGCCGGCTTCGGCTTCGGCACGTCCTCTGGCCCGCCGCCTTCCCCGGCGCGTCCCGCGCCCGCGTCCCCGCGCATGCGCTGGCCGTGCTGGTGGTCCTGACCTCGGTGTGCACGTCGTTCAGTCTCTTCTACTGGGCCGATGATCCACAGGTCGTCCACGGTGTCGGCGCGGCAGCGGTATGCATGCCCGTGCCGCTCGCGCTGATGTGCGCCGCGCTGGTCGGCGCTCTGCGAGGCCGGCGCGGGACAGGGTACGCACTCCTGGTCTCCGCAGCTTGGGTGATGTCCGCGCTCATGGCCCCGTGCACGGTGCTGCTCACCTGGCTGTCGAACGACAACGACTACTGCACGGCGAATCTCCCCGCGCATCCACTCGCGGGAAGCGTCGTGCCGCTGTGCCTGGTGGTGGCGCTGGCCGCCGGATCGTCGGCGGCGTGGATCGCCTGGGCGCTGTCACGTCGCCGAGTGCGGCCCGTCGCGTTGTACGCCGTGTGGCTCGCCACGGTCGCCGGCACCGTCGTGCTGGCCCTGGCCGTGCCGCTCCACGCGGCTCAGACCTGCGGCCCGACCGGGATGGGCTGAGAACCACCGCGGTCGGAACCGAGCTTTCGTCGTTGAATCGGGGTGTCGGATCCGGGCCGTGTCGTTCGTAGCTCTGGTGAGAGGCCGCCCACGAGGGCGCCGTCACCACTCCGGGAGATGACGACACATGCCGCACCCACAGGTCAAGGTCCACCGTATGTCCGAGCTCATCGAGCCGATCGGCGCCGTCACCTTCTCCGAGGTGCCGAACGAGGGGTTCCTGGCCCTGGGCATGCGCAACTACTGGGACGGATACTTCGCGGGCCGGGCGGCGCCGCTGGGGTCGGCACCGGCCGAGGTGGTGCACGCGGTCTTCTACAACTTCGCCGAGGGCGAGGTGGCCCGCCACATCCCCTGGGTCTGGGGGAAGACCACCCCGCAGGAGGCGATCGCCGTGCGCGAGCGGGGCAGCGCCGCCGCGCTGCGGCAGTGGATCGGACAACTCGCTGATGCCCCCGGGCTGGCGCGGATCGCCGACCTCGCCACCCGGGCGGCGGTCAGCGCGCCGACCGAGGGCCGGGCGCTGTACGCCGGGCTCCGGGCGCTCGCCGTGCCCGAGGAGCCGGTGGCCAGGCTCTGGCACGCCGCGACGCTGCTGCGCGAGCATCGCGGGGACGGTCACAACGCTGCTCTCCTGGCCCACGGCATCGGCGGCACCGAGGCCCATGTCCTGCTGGCGCTTTCCCTCGGGATGAGGGCCGAGGAGTTCGGGCGGCTGCACCACCTGCCCGAGGCGCGGCTGGCGGCCGTCGTCGACGGGCTGCGCGGGCGCGGCCTGGTGGACGCGGTCGGCGGGTTCACCGACGCCGGCCGGGCGAGTAGGGAGCGGATCGAGGCCCTCACCGACGAGCTGGCGGCGCCCGCGTATGACGTGCTCAGCGCGGACGAGCTCGACGAGCTGATCGCGGGGCTGGAGCCGATCGCCGAGGCAGTGAAGGCTGCCGACGGTTGAGGGGGCGGCTACGGCTGAGGTGCGAAATGTGGTGCTCGTGCTGTGGGTGTGGTGTGGGTGCTGGTGCTGGTGCTGGTGCTGGTGCTGGTGTCGGGTGGGGGTGGTGGCTGGGGTGTGGTGGGTGCGGTTTGTTGGTGGGTTTTAGGAGCTTTTTACGGCTTCGCACGGGTTTAAGAAGGATCTGCTGAGTGGCGCAGTTCGGTGGTGCGAAGTGGGTTGCGCTGGCGGCCGGCGGTTGTTCGTGTGCACGACCGCGCGCGGGTCCGGGTCACTGCGCACGCGTTTGGTCTGGCGGGTGGCGGCCGCGTTTGGTGGGTGCCTGAAAGTCAAGGGCAGGGCCTCCGGCGGCGCCTGCGCGGCGAGCGGCACTCGCTCCGGGGAGGGGGGTCGCGCTGTCTGCCGGCGGACGCTGCTTGTGGTCGCCTTGTCCCGGGTTCCCCGTCGCGTCGTCGCCTCACGGAAGCAGACCGGCCAGCCGGTATCAAGCCGGATCACACGCTGCTGTGGTGCGGCTTCGTTCGGCTTGACACCGGCTGTCCGGTCAGCTTGGCTACGCCCGCCGACGCGACGGGGAACCCGGGACAACCCCGCCTGTGGGAAGGGTTCCCGCACCTCGGACACGACACCTCACCGCCGCCTGTGGCCACCCAGTGGATCCCGTCCACAACACAGGCGGGGTTGTCCCGGATCCCTCAGAGTCTGGAGTGCCCCCGCCGGAGGCGCCTGCTCTTGACTCTCAGGTGCCCACCACGCCCCACGATTGTCGCCTACGCAACGCGTGCGCAGTGACTCGGACCCGCGCGCGGTCGTGCACACGGACAACAGCCAGCCGCCAACGCGAGACCAGGCACACTACCGAACTGCGCCACCCAGCGGATCCTTCTTAAACCCGCGCGAAGCCGTAAAAAGCTCTTAAAATCCATAAACAAACCACAACATGCCCGACCGCACCCGACCGCATCAGATCATGACGTGCTTGACCTGCGTGTAGTCCAGCAACCCGGCCATGGCGAGATCGCTGCCGTAGCCGGAGTGCTTGACTCCGCCGTGCGGCATCTCGGACACGGTCGTGCCGTGCGTGTTGGCCCAGGCGATGCCGGATCGGAAGCCGCGCACCGCACGCATCGCGCGGTCGTGGTCGCGCGTCCAGACGCTCGCGGCGAGTCCGTGGCGGACGCCGTTGGCCAGGGCCATCGCTTCGGCCTCGGTGGCGAACGACTGCACCGTGACCACTGGGCCGAAGGTCTCCTCCTGGACGATCTCGTCGTCCTGCGCTGCGTGCACGACCACTGTCGGCTCGTGGTACCAGCCGGGGCCGTCGAGCGCGTGGCCGCCCACCGCGATCGCAGCGTGCGGCGGCAGCCGTTCCAGGGCGCCGCGTACCGCTGTCAGCTGCGCGGCGCTGTTGAGGGGGCCGAAATCCGCGTCGGGAGACGGGCCGGTGCGCAGCGCCCTGACCCGCTCCGTGAACGCGGCCACGAACGCGTCGTGGATCGAGCGGTCGACCAGCAGCCGGGTCGCGGCGGTGCAGTCCTGCCCCGCGTTGTAGAACGCGACGGCGGCCAGGGCGGCGGCTGTCGTCTCCACGTCCACGTCGTCGTGGACGACGACCGGGGCGTTGCCGCCGAGTTCCAGATGGACGCGCTTGAGGTCGGCGGCGCACGCGGCCGCGATCTGGCGGCCGGCGCGGACGCTTCCGGTCACGGCCACCAGGCGGACTGCGGGGTGCGCCGCCAGCGCGCGACCGGTCTCGCGGTCGCCGCATACGACGTTGACGACGCCCGGCGGCAGGTGCTCCGCGGCGACGCGGGCGAGCAGCGCTGTCGTCGAGGGTGTGGTGTCGGCGGGTTTCAGGACCGTGGTGTTGCCCGCGGCCACCGCCGGCGCGAGTTTCCACACGGCCATCATCAGCGGGTAGTTCCACGGCGTGATCTGCGCGCACACGCCGACCGGCTCGCGCCGCAGCATCGACGTCCGGCCCTCGGCGTACTCGGCCGCGGCCATGCCCGGGAGGGTCCGGGCCGCCCCGGCGAAGAAGCGCAGCACGTCGACGATCGCCGGGAACTCGTCCCGCAGGAACAGGGCCCGGGGTTTGCCGGTCTCCCGGACCTCCGCGTCGGCGAACGCCCCGGCCCGCGCCTCGACGTCGTCGGCGATGCGCAGCAGTGCCCGTTGGCGTTCCGCCGGAGTGGTCACCGACCAGGAATCGAACGCCGCGGCCGCCGCGGCACACGCCGCGTAGACGTCGTCGGCGCCGGACAGAGCTGAACGGCCGGCGACGCGGCCGGTCGACGGATCGACGAGGTCCAGGCGCGCGCCGGAAGCCGCCGCGGATTCGCGGCCGCCGACGACATTGAGGACATCAGGGAACTCAGCCATGCCGCAGCACCTCGCCGGCCGTCGCGCGGCCGGTCCGTACCGCGCCCTCCATGTATCCGGCGACCCACTGGTCCGATCCGCACACGTAGAACGGCGGCTCATGCGTACCGTGCAGGGGTCCGACCCGCATCACGTCTCCCGGAGCCCACTGCGTCACGTATCCCTGTGTCCACGGGTCGGTTCCCCACATCCGCAGGTAGGCGGTGATCGGCCGCTCGGCCTCTGCCCCGAAGAGCCGCGCGACGTCGGATATCAGCTCCCGCATGCGCGCCTGCGGAGGCATCCCCAGCACCACGCCGTAGCGCTCAGGCGGAATCAGCGCCGAGAGCAGTCCGAATCCCTGCGGCCAGGTGCTGCCCAGGACGTCCTCGCACTCTGACAAGCCGTTCATCCCTTGCGTGCGCCAGAACGGCCGATCGTAGGCCAGGGCCAGCTTCGCGGCACAGGCCTGCCGCTGCGCGTGCAGCGAGGTCAGGCGCTCGTCCGACACCCCGGTCACGGCGACGGACCGCAACGGTCCCACCGGCAGCGCGCTGACCACCGCGTCAGCGGTCAGCGTCTCTCCGCTCACGAGGCGAACCATGCAGCGCCCCGGCCCGGACGACGCAGACCCAGACCCAGACGCAGACGCAGAGGCAGACCGCACGTCCACGGCCGCCACCGCGGCCCCGGTCCGCACCCGGTGCCCCAGCTCGACCGTCATCGCCAGGGCGACCGTCGCCGAGCCCTCGGCGACCCGCAGGCCCTCCCAGTCCTCGTAGTCGTAATGCCCGGCGCTCGGTACTGCCGCGTTCTTGCGCAGCGCGCCGAGCAGCGACGTCCGCTCCACCGACCCGCTGGCCAGGCTGAGCTGCCCGATCTCCCACAGCCGCACGACCTGCGGCGTCGCCCCCACCGAGCGCAGCCACTGCCCGACCGACGTCGCGTCCAGCGCGGCGGCGTCCGGGTGCGACCACGGGTCGTCCGGGTCGACGGTCTGGGCGAGGTCCACGAACTCCTTCGTCACCCGCCGCTGGCAGTCCTCGTCTCCCGGACCGAACCAGTGCGGCGGATCCCCGGCCGAGACGCCTTCCGGCGTGGCGCGGACGATGACGCCCGGCTCGGCGACGTAGCTGGGGATCAGGGTCAGGCCGAGTTCGGCGACGAGGCCCAGATAGGCGGTGTGCGCGCGGCCGACCACCTCGCCGCCGAGCTGCAGGATCCGGCCGTCCTCCAGGACCGCCTGCTCGACCCGCCCGCCGACCCGGTCCCGGGCCTCCAGGACCAGGACGTCCGCGCCGCCGGCGGCCAGGTCCCGCGCGGCGGACAGGCCCGCCAGGCCGGCGCCCAGGACGATCACGTCGTAGTGGTGCATGAATACTCCTCGCAGGCCGGCATCAGACCAGGACCAGACAGTGTTCGGTCTTCCAGGCGATCTCGACCGACTCGCCGCCCACCCAGCGGTCCTCGTTCCGGGACCGCGCGGTGTTCTGCTCCAGCGCGGCGACGGTGACTCCGGGTGCCAGCTCGATCAGATAGGTCGTGGTCGGGCCCGAGTACACGGTGTCCTTGATGACCCCGCGGGCCCGAGGCATGTCCGGCTCGAAGTCCGAGAGCCAGATCTTCTCCGGCCGGATCGAGACGCTGACCTCGGCGCCGTCGGCGATCTGCGGACACGCCCCCACGGTGATCGCCGGGCCGCCGCCGATCTGGACGGCACCGGACCGGTAGACGCCGGTCATCAGGTTCGACGTCCCCATGAAGGACGCGACGAACTTCGTCTCCGGGCGCTCGTACACGTCCTCCGGCGTGCCGCAGTGCTCCACGCGCCCGGCGTTCATCACGGCCACCCGGTCGGACATGGTCAGCGCCTCGTCCTGGTCGTGGGTGACGAACACGAAGGTGATGCCGACCTCGCGCTGGATCTGCTTGAGCTCGATCTGCATCTGCCGCCGCAGCTTCAGGTCCAGGGCCGCCAGCGGCTCGTCCAGCAGCAGCACGGCCGGCCGGTTGACCAGGGCGCGGGCCAGCGCGACGCGCTGGCGCTGGCCGCCGGACAGGGTGCGCGGCTTGCGGTTGGCGAAGGCCGGCAGCTGCACCAGCTCCAGCATCTCGGCGACCCGGCGTCGGGTCTGCTCCCGGGGCACGCCGGCCCGCTTGAGGCCGAAGGCGACGTTGTCGGCCACCGAGAGGTGGTCGAACAGCGCGTAGCTCTGGAAGACGGTGTTCACGTTCCGCTTGTTCGGCGGCAGGCGGGTCACGTCCTGGCCGGAGAGCAGGATCGTCCCGGCCGTGGGATCGGCGAAGCCGCCGATCATCCGCAGCGTCGTGGTCTTGCCGCAGCCGGACGGCCCGAGCAGCGAGAAGAACTCGCCGGGGGCGATGTCCAGGCTCAGGTCGGCGACGGCTGCGGCGTCCTGGCCGAACGTCTTGGTGATCCGGTCCAGCCGCACCGCGGGTGTGTCGGGCGTGGCGGGAGCCGCCGGCGAGGTTGGAGAAGAGGTGGTGGTCATCGGTATCAGTCCCCGGACAGGAGGTCGAGGCCGCCGGAGCGGCCGAACAGGCGCGGGATGGACAGGGCCGCGGCGATCAGGGTGATGGAGCCGGCCAGCATCAGGGTGCCGACGGCGTTGATGGTCGGCTCGACGCCGAAGCGGATGGCGGAGTAGATGCGGACCGCCAGCGGCTGCGGGTCCACACCGGTGGTGAAGTAGGCCAGGACGAAGTCGTCGAAGACCAGGGCGAAGATCAGCACGGCGCTGGCCAGGATGGCCGGCAGCAGCGCCGGCAGCGTCACCAGGCGCACGGCCTGCCACCGCGTCGCGCCCAGGTCCATGGCGGCCTCTTCGACCTCCGGATTGAGCGCGGCCACCCGTGAGCGCAGGATCACCGTCACGTAGGAGATGGAGAAGGTGATCTCGGAGATCATCACCGTGCCGGTGGACAGCGTGACGCCGAGGCCCTTGTAGAGCATCAGCGACGCCACACCGGTGACGATCTCCGGGGTGATGAGCGGGACCAGCATGATCAGGCCGGAGTAGGAGCCGAGCCGGCCGCGGGCCCGTACCAGGCCCAGCGCCAGCGCCACGCCGAGAAGCACCGAGCCGATCATCGCCACCAGGGAGATCTTCAGGCTCATGCCCAGCGAGGACAGCAGGACGTGGTCGTGGAAGAAGGCCGAGTACCACCGGGTGCTGAAGTGCTTGAAGACGGTCAGCGACTTCTGGGAGTTGAAGGAGAACAGCACGACCATGCCGATGGGCAGGTAGAGCAGGACGAAGAACAGCACGGTGACCACGAAGGCGAAGCGAGGCCTGGCCTCGACGCCGCGCCGTCGCAGGCGGGGCAGCCGGGCCAGCCGCCGTCGCCGCGGCGCGTCCGGTCCGGGTAGCCCGGGCAGCCCCGGCCGCCTCTGGGGATCGACAGTGGTCATCGGCTCGCCTCCGCCTCGTCCTTGCGGGCGCGCCGCAGGTAGCCGAACATGCCGACCAGGAGCACGGCCATCAGCAGCATCGTCAGCGCCGAGCCCAGCGGCCAGTCCTGGCCCTCGAAGAACTTGTCCTGGATCAGGTTGCCGATCATGAGTTGGTTCGGGCCGCCCAGGAACTGCGCGGACACGAAGTCGCCCATGGCCGGCAGGAAGACCAGCACCATCCCGGCCACCGCGCCCTGGCGGGTCGCGGGGACCGTGACGAACAGGAAGGTGCGCAGCGGACCGCCGTACAGGTCGCGCCCCGCCTCGATCAGCGCCGTGTCCAGCCGTTCCAGCGCCGCGTACAACGGGATGATCATGAACACCACGAACCCGTAGACCAGGCCGGCGATGACGCCCGGCCCGGTGTTGAGGATCTTCGTGTGCGAGTCCGCGAGCCCGATCGCGCGCAGGAGGCGCAGCACCGGGCCGTCGTCGGACAGCACCACCGACCAGCCGTACATCCGGACGAGGTAGTTGGCGAAGAAGGGCACGACGATCGCGGCGATCAGCGCGTTCTTGAACCGCCCGGCGTGCAGCGCGATCGCGTAGGCGACCGGATAGGCGATCAGCAGGCACAACACCGACGTCAGGGCGGCGTACTCCAGCGAGCGGAACATCACCGTCCGGTAGGCCGGTGCCGCCAGCCGCCGGATGTTGTCCAGCGTGCTGCCGAACCGCGGGTTCCCCAGGTCGTCGGTGGTCCCGAACGACAGCGCCGCGACGAGCAGCAGGGAGGAGATGAAGAACACCGACATCCACAGCGTTCCGGGAAGGGCCAGACGGTTCCAGACGCGGGTGTCGGCCGACGCCGGCTGTCGCGGGGTCCGCAGTGTCCGCGGTCTCGGGCGCCGGAAGCGGATCGGGCCGGTCGGGCCGGTCGGTTTTGGTGGGCCGGTCGGGCTGGTCGGGCCGGACCGGCCTGCCGTCGGTTCGGATGCGGTCCTGTGCACGGTCAGCCCGCCTTCACGTCGGTCCACACGGCGTCCCGGGCGTGCTCCTGGGCCGCCGTGCCGTTCTGGAACATGCGGTCGGTCACCAGGTCCTCGGCCTTGATGACGCACTGGGGGAGCTGCGCGACGAGCTTCGCGTAGGCGTCCTCGGTGCCGTTCACCGGCATCGGGTAGCCGATGTAGTCGATGTTCTTGACGACGTTCTCCGGCCGGAGCATGTAGTCGATGAAGAGCATCGCCGTGCCGGGGTGCTCGGCGTTGGAAGGGATCACGTAGCAGTCGGTGTTCACCGCGGAGCCCTCCTTGGCGGTCTGGAATCCGTAGATCGAGGCGTCTTTCGCCTGGTTGAGCACGGAGACCATGTCGCCGCTCCAGGCCTGGGTCATCAGGGCGTTGCCGTTGAGCAGGTTGTTGTAGTCGTCGCTGGAGAATCCGCGCAGGTGCGGGCGCAGGCTCTTCAGCTCCGCGTCGATCCTCGCCAGGTCGCCGGAGTCGGCGGTGTTGATCGGCAGGCCCAGCTTGAGCGCCGCCATGCCGAGGGCCTCGTCCTCGTCGTCCAGCAGGAAGACCTCGCCGCCGGCCGCCGGCGACCACAGGTCCTGCCAGGAGCCGGTCAGCTCCCCGAGCTTGTCCTTGCGCCAGCCGATCCCCGTCTTGTACATGGTGAACGGGACGCTGTGCGCCGACGCGTCGTCGTACCACGGGTTCTGGAAGTAGTCGTAGTGGTCGAAGATCGACGGGGCGTTCTTCAGCGCGGAGTGGTCGATGCGGTGCAGCTTCCCGGCCGCGGCCAGGCGCTGGGTCCACTTGGCCGAGGGGAAGACGACGTCGTACTTGTTCCCGGCGGCCAGCTTGGCGCCCATCGACTCCATCGAGTCGAAGTTGGACTGGACGACTTTGACGCCGTACTCCTTCTGGAACCCGTCGAAGACCGACGGGTCGACGTAGTCGGCCCAGTTGAAGTAGACCAGGTCTCCGTCGACCTTGGCCTCGATGGGCGGCTCGGCGGACGTCGCGGCCGAGCCGGCCGGCCCGCCGGATCCGGCGGCGGCGCCCGACCCGGTGAATCCGCATCCGGCCGCGGTCAGCGCGACGGCGCCGGCCGTCCCGGCACGCAGCAGCGATCGGCGGGACAGCTCGAAGGACTCCTCGGAAGACTGGCGGGACATGGCTTGTCCTTTCGTCGTGGATGGGGAGGGACCGGCGCCGCGACCCGGTTCGGGGCAAGGCGGTACCCGGAACCGCCGGCGGCGGGGTCGAGCGCTATGAGGGAGGGGTGACCGGCCCGAAGCGGTACGCGGACCTGTTTTTCACCGCGCGCCGGTGGCTGCGACGCGGGCTCTGCACCGCCGCGGTGGCGCGGCGCGGTCGTGGGGGAGTGCGGTAGATGCAGTGGGTTCGGTGGGTGCACCGGGTGCCGGCCCCGGCCTTCGCCGGGCCGGGCCCTACCCGGCGGCGGCCCGGGACCCGGCTGCCGGAACCGGTGTGCGCAGCCCGAGCTGCGGGGCGACGACCGCCCAGATCTGGTCGCGCGCGTCATCCATCGTCATCGCCGAGGCTCCGAGCAGGATCCGCGCACCGTAGCCGTCGGTGAGCGCGATGATCAGGTCGGCCAGCCGCCCGACGTCGCAGGCTTCGAACTCGCCGGCGCCCTGGCCGTCGCGGACGATCCCGGCGATCCAGTCCCGCAGGTTCGCGTACAGGTCCCGGGCGACGGAGCGCGAGTCGGGGTCACGGACGGCGCGCAGGTGCAGTTCCTGCCAGAGCAGGAAGTCGCGGCGCAGTTCGGTGTCCCCGGGCAGGCAGTCGTCGATGGCCCGGGCCAGGCGCCAGGAGTGCGGCGCCTCGGACGGCGGCACGCTCGCGGCGTTCTCAGAGCCCGTGGTGTCGTAGGAGTAGCGGAGTGCTTCCAGGAAGAGCTTCTCGCGGGTGGCGAAGTGATAGTGGAGCGCGGCGGTGGACACGCCGGCCCGCTCGGCCACCATCCGCATCCTGACCTTCTCGAACCCGGTCTCGGCGATGACCTCGCACGCCGCCCGCAGGATCGCCGCGCGTGTCTGCTCGGTCCTGGCCTCCGCGCTCATCGCCGCTCACCGCTCCCTTCGGACGATCCCAGATCGGCTCGGATCCTATCGGCGAACCACCCGACTCCGGCTTCGCGACGCGACAGCGGCCCCGGTTCGAAGCCGGGGGTGCGGACGCCGTGCTGGACCCGGCGCAGCAGTTCGGCGTCCTCGTCGCTGGTGATCCAGCCGATGGCGATGTTGAGCCGGCGCGCCAGGCGGGTCCGGCCGCTGGAGCCGCGGCGGGTGTAGAAGCCGCCGGGGACCGCGACCCGGTCCTGGCCCGCGGGGACGGCGGTCCAGGCGAGCACGTGGTCGGGGTAGAAGTCGAGCAGCGTGTTCGGGTAGATGACGGCGTAGCGCCACATCCTGCGGTCTTCCTCCCGCAGTCCCGGCATCGTCGAGGTCAGCCTCTGATAGAGGCGTTCGCGCCAGTTGGACGACGGCTTGTCCCGCAGCGGGGTCTGGAACAGGACGTAGTCCTCGGCCTCCTCGGTGATGCGGTAGTTCTGGTAGTCGAGCAGCCGCATCAGCCCGGGGTGGGCCACCGGTACGTGGTAGCCCTCCAGGTAGTTGTCGACGGCGACCTTCCAGTTGGCGCCCTGGACCTCGGCCGCGTCCAGATCGTGGATCCGGTCCCGGCCGACCGGCACCAGGTCGCCCCCGGCGTACCGGCCCACCTGCTCGGCCAGCTTCGCGCAGGTCTGGGCCAGCGGTGCGGCCGTACCGTCGATGTTGACGAACACGAAGCCCAGGAAGGACTCCACGGCGACGGTGAACAGCCCGAGCTTCGGCTTGTCCAGGCACGGGATCTGGCGGCCCTCCGGCGCGCCGACCAGCGAGCCGTCGAGCTTGTAGGTCCAGCCGTGGTAGGGGCAGCGGATCGCCGCGGCCGTCTTCGGCTCCGGCTCGGGGCCGTCGACCAGCCGGGTGCCGCGGTGCCGGCACACGTTGAGGAACGCGTTCAGGCCGCCCTCGTCGGTCCGGACCACCAGCACCTCGCGGCCGGCGGCCCAGGCGGTCAGCCGGGAGCCGGGGTTCGGCAGATCGGATTCGTGGCAGACCAGCTGCCAGCTCTTGGCGAAGACCGCGTTCAGCTCGGCCTCGGCCAGCGCCGGGTCGGTGTAGTAGTGCGCGGCCAGGGCCGGCGGCGGGGGTGGTTCGGCCGGGTGCGGTTCGGCTGGGCGCGGGGCGGCCGGCTGCGGTCCGGCCGCAGCGGTCGTCGGTAGCGGTTCCGTGATCGGCACAGGTCCCTCCTTCAGGGGTAGCTGACCAATTGGTCAGTCAGGTTCCACCGAAGTTGCCACCGTGTCAAGAGTTGCTAACTAATCAATTAGTCAGTTACGCTCCCGGCCACCGCATCGACCCCGGAGGTGGAAGGTGTCAGGACTGTTCCAACGCCGCCGACCCGTGTGGCTCGGACTCACCGCCGAACCCGAGCGCGAGTTGCCCGAGGCCGTCGCGGCGCTGCGGATGCGGGGCCTGAGATCCGACGCGCCGCCGGCGGATCGGGCCCGGCTGTTCACCGTCGCCGCGGAGCGCCGCAGGATCGGCGATCTGCTCGTCCACGGCGGTCAGCGATCGTGGCAGCGCTACCTGCAGGAGGTCACAGCCCTGGTACGCGCGGCCGCCGAGGCCGCCCAGAGCGCCGGCGGGCCGGCCGACGCCGCTCCCGCGCTGCTCGCCGCCGAGGTGGTCCTCGACCATCACACGATGCTCATCGGCCTGCCCGGCCCGGCCTACCGCCGGGCCGCGGCCCAGCGGACGGCCTTGGCCGAGGCAGTACGGGTCCTGCGAGGACTCGCGGGCTGATTCGAGCGAACCGGAGAAAGGAGGGCACGCAGATGACCCAGATCCATTCCCTGATGACAGGCCCGGCTCCGCTGCTCGGCAAGAACCCTGAGCGAAGAGAGACCCGCGACGACTATTGGCGGGCCGGCGGATACCGCGATCTGTCGCCCGACGTGTTGTTCAACCGCGTCAAGGCCGCGGGACTGCGCGGGCGCGGCGGTGCCGGTTTCCCCGCGGCGGCCAAGGTGCGCGCCGTGCGGGCCTCCGGCTCGGTGCCGGTGGTCGTCGCCAACGGCGCCGAAGGAGAGCCGGGATCGGCCAAGGACCGCTGGTTGATGCGGGCCCGGCCGCACCTGGTCCTGGACGGCATGCTGCGCGCCGTCGACATGACGCGCGCCGCGTGCTGCTACCTCTACGTGGCCGACGACGAAGCCGCCGACAGCATGAGCCGCGCGCTGGCCGAGCGGGAACCCGTCGTGCCCGCACGGATCGTGCGGCCCGAGCACACCTACGTCGCGGGCGAGGAGACGGCCGTGGTCCGCCGGATCAACGGCGGGCCCGCGCTGCCGACCGCGAAACCGCCGCGGCCCTTCGAGGCCGGAGTCGACGGCGCGCCGACGCTCGTCGCGAACGTCGAGACCCTGGCCCGGATCGCGCTGCTGGCCGCCCACCCGCAGATCCCTGATTCGCTGCTGCTGACGGTCTCCGGCCGGGGCCTGGAACCCGAACTGGTCGAGGCCCCCGTCGGCACGTCGGTGCAGGCACTGGCCTACCGGGCGGACCGCCTCGACACGCCCGGCGTCCTCATGGGCGGCCTGTTCGGCGGGATCCTCGACCCCCGCCGCCTGGTCACCGCGCTCGAACCGGCGGCCCTGGACGCGGTCGGCTCGGCGCTCGGCTGTGGCGCCGTGCATTTCCTGGCTCGCGGCGAATGCCCGGTGGCGCTCGCCGCCGACGGCTTGGTCTGGCTCGCCGGGGAGAGCAGCCGCCAGTGCGGTGTGTGCGTCTCGGGGACGACGGCGTTGGCGCGCACGATGGCCTCCGTGGCCGCCGGTACCGCGGTGCCCGACGACCTGGCCCGGCTCGGCCGGTGGTCGCAGAGCCTGCGCCGCCGGGGCGCCTGCGGCCTGCTCGACGCCGCGGCGAACCTCGCCGCCTCAGTTCTGCGCTCCTTCGGCCCGCTCGTCGAGGCGCACCTCGACGGCGGCTGTACCCGCTGCACCGCCGACCGGACACCGGACGCTGACCGGTTCCGAGTGGAGCCCCCGACCGTCCGAACCACCAGTCACCCCGTATCAGCACCGCGATAGAGGAACCATGAAACTACTGTTGGACGCCACCCTCTGCCAGGGCTACGGCGTGTGCCAGGAGAAGGCCCCCGCGCAGATCGAGCTCGACGATTTCGGCTACGCCGCGGTCCTGGCGACCGAGGTCCCGGCCGACGGTGAGGCGGCCGCCGCGGCGGCTGTGGCCGCCTGCCCCAACCGCGCGCTGCGGTTGGAGCCGCAGCGATGAGCCGCGACCTGGCCCCGCTGTTCGACCCGGTGTCGGTGGCCGTGGTCGGCGCGAGCGACGATCCGGCGAAGTACGGGCACGCCATCGCCTCGCAGGCGCTGCGCGCGCCGCACCGCCGGCCGATCCACCTGGTGAACCGGCGCGGCGGCACCGTGCTCGGCCGGGCCGCGGCGCCCAGACTCGGCGCGCTCGGCGAGCCGCTCGGGCTGGTCGTGGTCTCGGTCCCGGCGCCGGCCTACGAGCAGACCGTCGAGGAGGCCCTGGCCTGCGGCGCCACCGCGATCGTCGCGGTCACCGCGGGCTTCGCCGAGACCGGCGCCGCCGGGCTCGCGCGGCAGCGGGCCGTCGCCGAGAAGGTGCGGGCCGCCGGCGCGGTCCTGGTCGGACCGAACTGCCTGGGCATCGCCGACAACACGACCGAGCTGTATCTGGCCTCCGATACCTTCGACCTCGGCGGCGTCGCGCTGCTGAGCCAGAGCGGGAACCTCGCACTGGAGCTCCAGCTCGCCTTCGCGCCGCACGGCCTGGGCTTCTCCCGGTTCGTCTCGCTCGGCAACCAGTCCGACGTCACGTTGGTGGACCTGGTCCAGGACTGCGCGCGCCACGAGGCCACGAAGGCGATCGCGGTGTACGCCGAGGACTTCGGCGACGGCCGGGCCTTCGCGCGGGCGGCCGCCGCGGCGGGCAAGCCGGTGGTGCTGCTCAGTGCCGGACGCGGGCCGGCGGCGGCGCGCAGCGCGGCGTCGCACACCGGCGCGCTGACCACGTCCTCGGACATCGTCGCGGCCGCGTGCCGGGACGCCGGCGTGGAACTGGTGCGCACGCCGCGGGAGATGACCGCCGTCCTGGCGGCCGTCGCCGGCGGTCGTCGGGCGCGCGGCCGCCGCGTCGCGGTGTTCACCGACGGCGGCGGGCACGGCGTCATCGCCGCCGACGCCGTCGAGGCCGCCGGATTCGCGGTGCCCGAGCTCGGTCCGCAGGTCCGGGAACGGCTGGCCGGGCAGTTGTGGGGTCCCTCGGCGCTCGGCAACCCGGTCGACCTGGCGGGCATGGGGGAGCAGGACCCGCTGTCGTACGCGGCCGTGGTCCGGACCCTGCTGGACTCCGACGAGGTCGACGCCGTCCTGATGACCGGGTACTTCGGCGGGTACTCCGCCGACACCGGCGGCCTCGGCGGCCTCGGCGGTGCGGCCGGGACGCTCGGCGCGGCCGAGCTCGCGGCCGCCGACTCCATCGCCCGGGCGGTGCGGGCGTCTCCGAAGCCGGTCGTGGCGCAGTCGATGTATCCGGACGCGCCGAGCTGCCAGAACCTGCAAGCGGCGGGCATCCCGGTGTTCGCGGCGATCGAGGACGCGGCGCGGGCGCTGGCGGCCGTCGTGGTTTCGACGGAGGCCGAGGACGGCGGCGCCGTGGCGATCGAGCCGTTGCCGGGCGCCGCCGCGCCGATGACCGACACCGGCTACTACGCCACACGCGCCCTGCTGGCCGAAGCAGGCCTGCGATTCCCGGCCTCGGCCGAGATCAGCAGTGAGGCCGAGGTGCGGGCGTTCGCGCGCAGTACATCAGGCCCCTTCGTTCTCAAGGCTCTGCATCTGCTCCACAAGTCCGACGCCGGCGGTGTCGCCCTGAACCTCGCCGACGAGGAAGCGCTGGTCGCTTCGCACCGGGAGATGCACGCGCGCCTTTCCGCTCCGTCCTACTCGGTGGAGCAGATGGCGGATCTGCAAGCGGGTGTGGAGCTGATCGTCGGCGTGAACCGCGATCCGCGCTTCGGCCCGATCGCGATGGTGGGCCTCGGCGGAGTGTTCACCGAAGTCCTCGGGGACGTCGTGTTCGCCCTCGCCCCGGTCTCGGCCGCCCGCGCGGAGGCGATGCTGCGCGATCTGCGCTGCGCCGCCCTCCTGACCGGGGTGCGTGGCCGGCCGGCCGTCGACGTGGCCGCCGCCGCGAAGGCCATCGAGCAGATCACCCGGGTCGCCGCCGCCCAGCACGACCTCGCCGAGTTCGAGGTCAACCCGCTGCTGGCCCTGCCGTCCGGGGCGCTCGCCCTGGATGCGCGGGCCGTATCGCTGGTCCCACCATCCCTTTCCGACTACTGAGGAGCCCGACATGGACTTCCGATACACGCCCGCGCAGCGGGACCTCAAACAGCGCGCTGCCGATTACGTCAAGCTCCTGATGCAGTACGAGGAGCAGGCCGAGCAGGCCCGCGGCGCGCTCCCGAAGGAGATCGTCAGGGAGCTGACACGCGCCGCGATGGACGCCGGCGTCTACGCGATCAACATGCCGGTCGAGTGGGGTGGCCCGGGGCTGTCGCTGTTGGAGCAGGTGATCGTCGAGGAGGAGTTCGGCAAGGCGACGAACTGCCTGTGGGACATCCCTTGGCGGCCGTCGAACGTCCTGGCCTATGGCACGTCGGAACAGCGGGAGAAGTACCTGCTGCCGATCATCCGGGGCGAAAAGTTCGACGCCTTCGCGGTTACCGAACCCGACGCCGGGTCCGATCCCGCCAGTGGCGTCACAGTCGCCCGGCGGACCGCGGGCGGCTGGCTGCTAAGCGGCGAGAAGTGGTTCGTGACCTGCGGTGACATAGCCGACTTCCTGCTGGTGCAGGCCGACGCGCTGGTGGAGACCGCGGACGGTTCCGGCCCGCAGAAGCTCGCCACGCTGTTCTTCGTCGACAAGCACGCGCCGGGCCTGGAGATGACACGCGTCCCGCACTTCATGCACCACGCGGTCAACGGGCATCCCGAATTCACGCTCACCGACGTCTTCGTCGCCGACGAGGACGTGCTCGGCGAGGTCGGCCAGGGCTACGAGCTGACCAAGGAGTGGTTCACCGACGAGCGCCTGATGATCGCCGCGCGCACCGTCGGCGCCGCCGAGCGCGCGCTGCAGGAGGCCCGCGACTGGGCCGTGGAGCGCCAGGCGTTCGGTAAGCCGATCGCCGAGTTCCAGCTGATCCAGGCCATGCTCGCGGACTGCGCCGTCGACATCGCGGTCAACCGCGCCTACACCCACCAGGTCGCCTGGGAGGCCGACCAGCCGGACACCGACCGCAAGACCCTGCACGCCAAGGCCTCGACCGCCAAGCTCGCCGCGAGCGAGGCGGCCGGCCGGGTCGCCGACCGCTGCGTGCAGATCTTCGGCGGCCGCGGCTACGACAGCGCGTACGCCGTCGAGCGTATCTTCCGCGAGTTGCGCGTGGACCGGATCTGGGAGGGGACCTCGGAGATCCAGCGCGTGATCATCGCCAACGAGCTGGTCAAGCGCGGTACCGCTTCGCTCGCGGTGCCCGGCCCCGCCCTCACCCACCCCGCCCCTGAGAACGAGGACTGATATGGACTTCCGGCTCACCCAGCCCCAGCGCGACCTCCAGACCGCGGCCCGTGGGCTCGCGGACTTCATGACCAAGTACGAACTCGCCTGCGAGGAGGACAACGGCCTGCCGGCCGAGGCGCACGCCGAGGTCCGTGACGCGGTGCTGGCCGCGGGCCTGCAGGCGATCAACATGCCGGCCGAATGGGGCGGCGCCGGCCTGACCATCTTCGAGCAGGCCGTGGTGCAGGAACAGCTGGGCCGCCTGACCGGCGCGTTGTGGGACATGGTCTGGCGCCCGGCCAACGCACTGCGTTTCTGCACACCCGAGCAGCGCGAACGCTTCCTGAAGCCGGTGATCCGCGGGGAGCGCCGCGACTGCTACGCCGTGACCGAGCCGAACGCCGGATCCGACCCGCAGAACCTGACGACGACCGCGGCGAAGGTCGACGGAGGCTGGTCGCTCAGTGGCGAGAAGTGGTTCGTGACGGTCGGGGACCACGCGGACTTCCTCATCGTCCTGGCCGCCGCGGGCGACACCGGCGCCCCGACGCTGTTCCTGGTGGACAAGGCCACCGAAGGTGTGGCGGTGAAGCGGACACCGCGCTTCATGCACACCTTCGTCTACGAGCATCCGGAATTCACGTTCGCCGACGTCTTCGTGCCGGACGACCAGGTGCTCGGCGGCATCGGCGAGGGCTATGACATTACGCGTGCCTGGTTCACCGAGGAGCGCCTGATGATTGCCGCGCGTACCATCGGGGCCGCCGAGCGCGCGCTGGAGTTGGCGCGCGACTGGGCCGTGGAGCGCGAGCAGTTCGGGCAGCCGATCGCCAATTTCCAGCTGATCCAGGGCATGCTCGCCGACTGCGCGGTCGACATCGCGGTCAATCGTGCCTACTTCCTCCAGGTCGCCTGGGAGATCTCGCAGCCCGACGCGGACCGCAAGACCCTGCACGCCAAAGCGGCGATCGCCAAGCTGGCGGCGAGCGAGGCGTCCAACCGTGTGATCGACCGCTGCGTGCAGATCTTCGGCGGCCGCGGCTACGACCGGTCGTACCCGGTCGAGCGTCTCTACCGCGAGCTGCGCGTGGACCGGATCTGGGAGGGCACTTCGGAGATCCAGCGTCTGGTCGTCGCCGGCGAGCTGATCAAGCGCGGGACCGGCGTGCTGCGGCTGCCGTCGTGAGCGGCGCTGTCGTGGCCGACGCGGTGGGCGACGGCGAGCCGGATGGCGTCCACCTGATCGGAGTCGTCGGTTGCGGCCAGATGGGCGCCGGCATCGCAGAGGTCTGCGCCCGAGCGGGCTTCGAGGTGGTGGTCGCCGAGACCGGCCCGGCGACCGTCGCAGCCGGCCGGGCCCGCATCGAGGCCTCACTGGACCGCGCACTGGACCGGGGCAAGATCGTCGGCCACGACCGCGACCAGGCTCTCGACCTGATCTCTGTCACCACCGATTTCGACCGCCTCGCCGACCGCGACCTGGTGATCGAGGCCGTGGCCGAGAACGAGGCCCACAAGCTCGCCGTCTTCGCCCGCCTCGACGCGACGGTGCGGCGCCGCGACGCGATCCTGGCGACGAACACCTCCAGCATCCCGGTGATCCGCCTGGCGACGGCGACCTCCCGCCCCGAGCACGTGATCGGCATGCACTTCTTCAACCCGGTCCCGGTCCTCAGACTGGTCGAGCTGGTGCCGTCGCTGGCGACGCACCCGGAGACCGAGGCCCGCGCCACCCGCTTCGTGACCAGAGCCCTCGGCAAGGAGGTGATCCGCGCCAGAGACCGGGCCGGCTTCATCGTCAACGCCCTGCTGATCCCCTACCTGCTGGGCGCGACCAGGATGCTGGAATCAGGCATGGCATCGGTCCAGGACATCGATCGCGGCATGGTCCTGGGCTGCGCGTACCCCCTCGGCCCGCTGGCCCTGGCCGACCTCATCGGACTCGACACCGTGAAAGCGATCGCGGAATCGATGTACACGGAGTTCAAGGACCCGCAGCACTCGCCACCCCCGCTGCTGGCCCGCATGGTCGAGGCCGGGCACCTGGGCCGCAAGACAGGGCGGGGCTTCCACAGCTACGGCTGAGCAGCCGTTGTCGCCCCGGGTCGGCAGGCCTTGCCGACCTGGGGCGACGCGAGGCGCAAAGTGCCGATTCTGAAACAGTTTCACTGCCAGGACTCGCAGGCGCCTAACATCGCATTGACGCGCGCGAACCTGACGTGCTTCACATGCTCCACCACCTGTGCGGGTGGATTGCCGGAGGCGGGGGATCATGAGATTCGGACTGCTGGGGCCGTTAGAGGTACACATCGACTCGCGCCTTGTCCCGGTGTCGGGTGCGGGTCCCCAAGCTGTCCTGGCGCTGCTGCTGGCCTCCGCGAACCAGGTGGTCGGCACCGAGATCCTCGTCGATCGCCTCTGGGGCGACGCCCCTCCGCGGGCCGCTGTTGCTTCCCTGCACAACCATGTAATGCGCCTGCGCAAGCAGCTCGGACCGCGAGCCGGGGCGCGGGTACGGACCCTGTCGCCCGGATACGTCATCGACGTCGCCGCCGACGAGCTCGACATGTCCGTTTTCGAACAGGCTTGCCGTGACGGGCACCAGGCGCTCGCCGAGGAGGACTGGACGAGTGCCCGGCGGGAGTTCTCGCACGCCATCGGGCTGTGGCGCGGCGAGCCGGGCGCCGGGCTGCCCGACGGCTTCGTCCCGGCGGCCGCCGTGCAGCGGTTGCGCGAGCTGCGGTGGTCCGCCCTTGACGGCCGGATCACGGCCGACCTTCGGCTGGGCCGCTACCGCCAGGCGTTGCCGGACCTGCGGATTCTCACCGTGGAGAACCCGTTCGCGGAGGACTTCCACGCGAAGTTGATGCTCACCTTGCACCAGGCCGGGCGTCAGGGGGAGGCGCTGGCCGCGTACCAGAACCTCCGCAGAGGCTTGATCGACGAGCTCGGGGTCGAGCCCTCGGCCCGGCTGTCGGCCCTGAACGAGCGGATTCTGGGCGCCGATCCCGAACTCGGCGGTGCCGATGTCGGCCATGATCTGCCGGCATCGGCATCGGCATCGGCATCGGCAGCGGCAGCGGCGCCGGCGCCGGCCGGGGCTCCGCGCCGGTTCGACGACGTCCCGCGGCGCGTGCCGGGGCAGCTGCCCAGGGACGTCCGGGACTTCACCGGTCGGCAGGCGAGTGTCGCAGAGCTCTGCGACCTTTTGCGGGAGGGCGCCGCGGACGGTCCGGCACGACCGGTCGTGGTCTCCGCGGTCACCGGTACCGGGGGCGTGGGCAAGACGACGCTCGTCCTGCATGTCGGCCATCGGGTCCTGGAGGACTATCCGGACGGCCAGCTCTACGTCGACCTGCGCGGCACCAGCGACTCACCGCGCGATCCGACCGGGGTTCTCGCCGACGTCCTGAGGGACCTGGGCGAGCCGACAGGGTCCATCCCCCAGGACGCGGAGGCCTGCCAGGCCAGGTTCCGCTCGGTGACCGCCGGTCGCAGACTGCTGATCGTCCTGGACGACGCCCGGGACGCGGCGCAGGTGCGACCGCTGCTGCCGGGCAGCGGTGCCTGCGCGGTCCTGGTCACCAGCCGCGGCCGGCTGCCGGGCCTGGTCGGTGCGGTCGGAATGAACCTGGGGGTCCTGGCGCCGGCCGAGGCCAGGGAACTGTTCACGTCGGTGGTCGGCCCGGCACGGGTCCGCGCCGAGCCCGAGCCGGTCGAGCAGGTCCTGCGTTTCTGCGGCGGCCTGCCGCTGGCCGTCCGGATCGCGGCATCGCGCCTGGCCTCCAGGCCGACCTGGACCGTCGCCGCGTTCGCGGCCCGCCTCGCCGACGAACACCGCCGTCTGGACGAGTTGCGGGTCGAGGACATGGCGGTACGGGCCAGCTTCCGACTGAGCTACACCAGCCTGCAGGACACCGATGATCCGGCCGGGGTCAGCGCGGCTCGGGCCTTTCGTCTGCTCGGGCTCATGCCCGGCCCGGACTTCGCCGCACCCGCCGCCGCGGTGCTCTTCGACGAGCCGCTGGACCGCGCCGAGGATGTGCTGGGCTCCCTCGTCTCCGCCAACCTGCTGGAAGAGCCGTCTCCCGGCCGCTTCCGCTTCCACGACCTGCTGGGCACATTCGCCACCGAACTGGCCTGGTCCGAGGAACCCGCGGTCTCGCGCGACGCAGCCGTGTCGCGCCTGCTCGAATGGTACGTCCACACGACAGTGGCGGCCGAGAAATGCGCCCGCCCCTACCGCATCAGGGATTCGAAGATTCCTGACATCCCCGAGGTCCCCGGCCATCCGGCTCTTGAGTTCGACTCGTACGACCAGGCGATGCGCTGGTACGACCAGGAGCGAGCGGGTCTCGTCGGGGCGGTGGCGCTGGCCCGCCGAGTCGGGCGCCACGACATAGCCTGGCAGCTTCCCTATGTGTTGTACGGGTATTTCTACCTGAGCAATCGCGCGGCGGACTGGATCGCGACTCATGAATCTGCGATCGCCGCAGCCCGCGAACTCGGCCATGAACACGCCGAAGCCATGATGTGGCACAAACTCGGCAACGCCTACCACACCATGGACAGGAACACAGACGCCTTCGGCTGTTACGAGCGCGCACTCGTCGGGCTGCGGACATTCGGCGACCGCTCCGGCGAGGCGAACACCTTGACCAACCTCGGCATGCTGAGCGCCGAGCTCGGCCGGTACAGCGAAGCGCTTGAGTACAACACGCAGAGCATGAAACTCCACCTGGAGCTCGGCCATCTGGAAGGACAGGCGAGCGACCTGAACAACCGCGCCGAGGCGCTTCGCAGGGTCGGCCGGCTGCCGGAAGCCGCCCAGACGGCAGCCGAGGCGCTCGCGTTCGTACGTGAACACGGCCTGCGCGGCGACGAGGTGTACCTCCTGATCACCTCCGGCGAGATCCACGAAGCCCGCGGCAAGGACCACGAAGCCCTCGACGACTTCCAAGCTGCCGCCGAACGCGCTCACGCCATAGGCAGCCGCCGCCTGGAGGCGATTTCCCTGGACCTGGCTGGCCGACGGCTGGCCGCCTCCGGACGGACATCCGAGGCCGTCGACGCCTGGCGAAAAGCGCTCGCCATCATGACCGAGACGGGCGACCCGGCGGCATCCGACGTCGCGGACCGACTTCACGCCGCCACGAGTGCCGTCGAGGACGCTCAGTAGCCTCCGGCCCGTGCACGCCGAGAGCCGGCTTGGGGTTTTCGGCGCAGCCACGGCGAACTGGCCGGACTCGGCATAACCGTCGCCGCCTCCGCCCTCTCCGCACCCCGGCGCGGCTCGTTCGCCTGGGCCGACTTCATCCACTCACAGCCGTGTGAGATCGGCGTTAGAGCGGTGTTAGCCACCTCTGCGACGTTTACCGCACGGCGAGCTTCGCAGCGCGGAGAGCGCAAGCCCGAAGTCACAAAGTGCACGCCACGCCGAGTGGTTTTCGGCGCGGCCCCTTGTACCCGCAATGAAATCACGATGGGAGCAGATTTCCTCATGTCTAGATTCAGACGCCTGGGCTCGCTGAGCGTCCTGGCATCCCTTCTCGTCGCCGGCTTCGTGGCCACGCCGGCGCACGCCGACTCGCCGTCGGAGTGCACGGACACGTCCAGCACCAACGGACCGATCGCCGGGTGCATGGCCGCCACCCGGGCCGCCCACTGGCTGAGCCTGGGCCTCGCCTACAACACCACCCCCGGTAGCTCGGGCATCGGCAACTACCGCGCCGATTGCTCGGGCTTCGTTTCCTACGCCCTGCATCTGTCGGACACCAGCCCGACGCTCGGCGGTCTGGTCTCCGGCCAGATGTACGAGTCCAACGGCTTCAGTGACGTGGCCAAGGGCAACCTGCAGCAGGGTGACGTCCTCACCAATCCCTCGTCCGGGTCCGCCGGCCACGTCGTCTTGTTCGACCACTGGGCTGACAGCAGCGAGAGCAGCTACTGGGGCTGGGAACAGACCGGAAGCGGCACCCAATACCGCGACATCACCTATCCCTATGACGACCCCAACGCGGGCACCTTCTACCCGGAGCACTACAGCAACCTGACCGGCGCTCGGCCGGCTGCTCCGTCGGTGTCGATCACGTCTCCGTCGGTGGCGGGGTTGGTCGGCGGGAATGTGACGGTGTCGGCGTCGGCGTCGGATGGGACTTCGGGGGCTGCGTTGAGTACGCAGTTCTATGTTGACGGCGCGGCCTATGGCTCTGCGGTGGGCGGGTCGTCGCCGTCGATCACCTGGAATTCCAGTGGCGTCAACGGCACGCATACGTTGACCGCGACCACGACGGCTTCCAACGGTGGCGCCACTGCGAGTACGACGTCTGCGGCGGTGACCGTGAACGTGCGCAACCGTTTCCAGGCTGCGTTCACTGCGAATGGCGGCAACATCCTGTACCTGTATGGCAACGGCACCGGTGCGATCGAGGGCTCCACGCCGGTCGGTGTCGCCTCGGGTACACACCCGGCGGTCACTGAACTCGCCGGTGGCGGATTCGAGGTCGCGTTCACGGCCAACAGCACCAATAAGCTCTATCTGTATGGTGTCGGACCCGGCTCGGTGACCGGCGCTACTCCGGCCGGTGTCGCCGCGGGTACCAGTCCGGCGATCACCGCGCTTCCTGGCGGCGGGTTCCAGACCGTGTTCGCCGCTTCTGGTGGCAACACGCTGTGGCGTTACGGCTCGGGTGCCGGTTCCTACACCGGATCCACTCCCGTGGGTGTCGCCGCGGGAACCAGTCCGTCGGTCACGACGCTGTCCAACGGTTCCATTCAGGTTGCGTTCACCGCTGCCAGCACCAACAAGCTGTACCTGTACGGTGACGGCCCCGGCACCACTGACGGCGCGACTCCGGCCGGTGTCGCCGCGGGCACCAGCCCGGCGATCACCGCGCTTCCTGGCGGCGGGTTCCAGACAGTGTTCACCGCCTCTGGCGGCAACACGCTCTGGCGTTACGGCTCGGGTGCCGGCTCCTACACCGGATCGACCCCTGTCGGTGTCGCCGCGGGCACCAGCCCGGCAGTGACCACCTTGTCCAACGGCTCCATCCAGGTGGCGTTCAACGCCGCCAGCACCAACAAGCTGTACCTCTACGGTGACGGCCCCGGCACCACTGACGGCGCCACCCCGGTCGGGGTCGCGGCGGGCACCGGTCCGGCGATCACCGCGCTTCCTGGCGGTGGGTTCCAGACCGTGTTCACCGCATCGGGCGGCAACACCCTGTGGCGCTACGGCCTGGGTGCCGGCTCCTACACCGGCAGCACTCCCGACGGGGTCGCCGCGGGCACCAGCCCCAGCGTCAACTGAACGACGGCGATCACCCGATGAGCACGTGGTGGCCTGAGGCGGACCCATCGCCCCAGGCCACCACGCTGACCCAGGGCCACAGACCACCCACCACCCCGCCGGATCACGTCAGAACTGTGACCATCCACGTCTGAAACAGCTTTCGAAGGACCCACAGCATGCCAACACATCGCAGAATCCGAAGATCGGCCTCGACCGCCGCCATCCTGCTGACCGCCCTCGCGTGTGCCGGGGCGATCGCCGCGACGCCTGCGGCGGCGGGCTTGACGCAGCCGACCACGGCTTGGCAGGAGAACCTGACCCAGCCGCACCCCGGTGACGTCAACACCGTGTGGACCGGCCATGCCCTGACCGTTCGCGACCACGGGTTCCGGCCGGCGGCCGAAAAGTCCGGCGGCTACGCCCTCGCCCTGTTGCCGGAGCATCAGCTCGCCACGCCGACGGACCGGGTCGCCGTGGCCACGACAGAGCAGACCCCTGCGGGCACTCACGTCGACGTGGACGTGCGCGGGCAGCGGGCCGACGGGACGTGGACCGAATGGACCGCGGCTGCGGCCGCCGGCCCGACCCGGCTGCCCGCGACGGTCACCGACGTCCAGACCCGGCTCATGCTGCACGGCACCGCGTCCGGGCTCGAACCGGCCGTCACAGCCGTCACCGTCGCTCCCGCGTCGGCTGACACAGCGGCGATGAAGGCCGCCACCGCGAACGTTGCGGCCGCGGCCACGCCCCTGTCCTACAAAGTGTTCGCCACCGACGAGGGCGGCGTCGGCGGACCCACCTCCAACGGGCACATCATCCAGCCGAACGACCACTTCGTCGCGCTGCCGTCCACGAACGTGATGTCCCCGCTGAACAGCGGCCAGTACTCGGTGCAGGTCTGCGCGGTCAAGTGCGTGACCGCGCCGGTGTGGGACACCGGCCCCTGGGACATCCACAACAACTACTGGGATCCGGCGTCGCAGCGCACCGAGTTCACCGACCTGCCGCAGGGCAAGCCCGAAGCGCAGGCCGCGTACCAGGACGGCTACAACGGCGGCAAGGACGACTACTACGGCCAGACGATCCTCAACCCGGCGGGCATCGACCTGGCCGACGGCACGTTCGCCGACACCGGTCTCACCGACAACGGCTGGGTCACCGTGACCTACCTCTGGACCGGTTCCGCCCAACCCCCGGCTGCTCCGTCGGTGTCGATCACGTCTCCGTCGGTGGCGGGGTTGGTCGGCGGGAATGTGACGGTGACGGCGTCGGCGTCGGATCCGACTTCGGGTGCTGCGTTGAGTACGCAGTTCTATGTTGACGGTGCGGCCTATGGCTCTGCGGTCGGCGGGTCGTCGCCGTCGATCACCTGGAATTCCAGCGGGGTCAACGGCACGCATACGTTGACTGCGACCACGACGGCTTCGACCGGTGGCGGTAGCGCGAGTACGACGTCTGCGGCGGTGGCGGTGAATGTACGCAACCGTTTCCAGGCTGCGTTCAATGCGAATGGCGGCAATATCCTGTATCTGTACGGCAACGGTACTGGTGCGGTCGAGGGCTCCACGCCGGTCGGCGTCGCGCCGGGTACTCATCCGGCGATTGCTGAACTGGCCGGTGGTGGTTTCCAGGTCGCGTTCACCGCTAACAGCACCAACAAGCTCTATCTGTATGGTGTCGGCCCTGGCTCGGTGACCGGTGCCACTCCGGCCGGTGTCGCTGCGGGCACCAGCCCGGCTATCACTGCCCTTCCCGGTGGCGGGTTCCAAACAGTGTTCACTGCCTCTGGTGGGAACACGTTGTGGCGTTACGGCTCGGGTGCCGGTTCCTACACCGGATCCACCCCGGTCGGTGTCGCCGCGGGCACCAGCCCGGCGGTGACCACGCTTTCCAACGGTTCCGTCCAGGTGGCGTTCACGGCCGCTAGCACCAACAAGCTGTACCTCTATGGTGACGGCCCCGGCACGACCGATGGCGCGACCCCGGCCGGTGTGGCCGCTGGCACCAGCCCGGCGATCACTGCTTTGCCCGGTGGCGGGTTCCAGACGGTGTTCGCCGCCTCAGGTGGGAACACTCTGTGGCGTTACGGCTCGGGTGCTGGCTCCTACACCGGATCCACCCCTGTCGGTGTCGCTGCGGGAACCAGCCCGGCAGTGACCACCTTGTCCAACGGATCCATCCAGGTGGCTTTCACTGCCGCCAGCACCAACAAGCTGTACCTCTACGGTGACGGTCCCGGCACCACTGACGGCGCCACCCCGGTCGGTGTCGCCGCCGGCACCAGCCCGGCTATCACCGCGCTTCCGGGTGGCGGGTTCCAGACGGTGTTCTCCGCATCCGGCGGCAACACCCTGTGGCGCTACGGCCTCGGTGCCGGCTCGTACACCGGCAGCACCCCCGACGGCGTCGCGGCGGGCACCAGCCCGAGCGTCAACTGAACAACGGCGATCACTCAATCACTACCGGTGGCCTGAGGCGCCCACGCCCCAGGCCACCGATCAGGAGCCGTAGATGCTTGGAAAGAGAATCAGGAGGCTGATCGCGGCGCTGGCCTCGGTCACCCTCGGGGCCGCGCTCGGCGCCGGTCTCACGGCCGGCCCGGCGCAGGCCGCCGCTCCCCAGGCGGCAGCGGCCGCCGGCGTCAAGGTGCTGATGGACAGTTATGACTCCGGCAACGGCCTCATCGGTGACGGTTGGTGGACCTCGGCGGTCGCGCTGAGCACGGTGATGACGTACCAGCAGACCACCAACGACACGTCCTACAGCTACGCGATCTCCGGGGCGTTCAACGCGAACAAGGGCTCGAACTTCGAGAACTCCTACCTGGACGACACCGGCTGGTGGGCGCTGGCCTGGGTGCAGGCCTACGACATCACCGGTGACGCCGACTACCTGCACATGGCCGAGACCGACGCCGCGTACATCCACGGCTATTGGGACTCGACCTGTGGCGGCGGGGTGTGGTGGAGCACCGCGAAGACCTACAAGAACGCCATCCCGAACGAGCTCTTCCTGGAGCTCACCGCCGCACTGCACAACCGGGTCGCCGGCGACACCACCTATCTGGGGTGGGCGAACGCGGAGTGGAACTGGTTCAACGGCAGCGGGATGATCAACGGCTCGCACCTGATCAATGACGGGCTGAGCGGCACCTGCCAGAACAACGGGCAGACGGTGTGGACCTACAACCAGGGCGTGGTGCTGGCCGGGTTGTCCGAACTCGCCCATGCCACCGGGAACAGCGGACTGCTGAGCACCGCCGAGAGCCTCGCGAATGCCTCCACGGCGTACTTCTCGCACAACGGGGTCGTCGTCGAGCCCTGCGAGCCGAACTGTGGAGCCGACGGGCCCTCGTTCAAGGGTATTTATGTCAGGGGCCTGCGTACGCTCGCCAACGTGGCCGGGACCACCGCCTACGACGGCTTCCTGCAGGCGCAGGCGAACTCGATCGTCGCGCACGACACGAACAGCTCCGGTCAGTTCGGGCTGAGCTGGGCCGGGCCGGTCCAGAGCCTGTCCACGGGGACCCAGTCCAGTGCCGAGGCGGCCCTGGTCGTGAACGCGCGCAACCGCTATGAGGTCGCCTTCAGCGCCGGCACCGGCAACCAGCTCTACCTCTATGGCAACGGCGGCGGCGCCATCAACGGCGGCACCGGCGTGAGCGTCGCCCCGGGAACCAGCCCCGCCATCGCCGAGCTGGCCGGAGGCGGTATCGAAGTCGCCGTCAACGCCGCCGGCACCAACCAGCTCTACCTTTACGGCGCCGGAGCGGGAAGCGTGAACGGCGCTACCTCCGTCGGTGTCGCCCCGGGGACCAGTCCGGCCATCACGGCTTTGCCTGGGGGTGGCTTCCAGACGGTGTTCTCCGCTGCGGGCAGTAACACGTTGTGGCGTTATGGCGTGGGTGCTGGGAGCTACACCGGGTCCACCCCGGTCGGCCTCGCCGCAGGGACGAGCCCTGCCATCACCACGCTTGCCAACGGCAGCGTCCAGGTTGCTTTCAACGCCGGGGGAACGAACCAGCTCTACCTCTATGGCAACGGGCCCGGTGTCACCGATGGTGGTACGTCGGTCGGTGTCGCCTCAGGAACCAGTCCGGCTATTACGGCTTTGCCTGGGGGTGGCTTCCAGACTGTGTTCTCCGCTGCGGGTAGCAACACCCTGTGGCGCTATGGTGTCGGCGCTGGGAGTTACACCGGGTCTACCCCGGTCGGTCTCGCCGCCGGGACGAGCCCTGCCATCACCACTCTTGCCAACGGCAGCATCCAGGTCGCTTTCAACGCAGGAGGAACGAACCAGCTCTACCTCTATGGCAACGGCCCCGGTGTCACCGATGGCGGTACGTCGGTCGGTGTTGCCTCGGGAACGAGCCCGGCCATCACGGCTTTGCCTGGGGGTGGCTTCCAGACTGTGTTCTCTGCGGCTGGTAGCAACACCTTGTGGCGTTATGGTGTCGGCGCTGGGAGTTACACCGGGTCCACCCCAGTCGGTCTCGCCGCCGGGACCAGCCCAGCTACCAACTGAACAAAGCAACAGGTCTCGCCGGAACCGCGGCTCAGCGACTCGGCTGCCGTGACATCCGATCCCTCATTCGGTGGCCGCGTCGTCGAGTAGCGCGTCGCGGGTGCGCTCCAGGAGCGCGAACAGCGCGTCGAACTGGTCGGAGCCCAGCACCTGTCGGGTCCGGTGCTCGGCGGCGAGTTCGCGGCGTACGCCGTCGGCCGACGCCGTCCGGCCCGCTTCGGTGGCGTGCAGTCCGACCGTGCGGCCCGCGCCGACGCGGCGCTCGATGAAGCCGAGCGCTGTCAGGCGGGCCGCCGCCTGGCTCATCGCCTGCTGGCTCTTGCCCAGCCGGTGGGCGATCTCGGTCACGTTCACGCCGGGCTCGGCCACCACCGCGTCGAGCAGGTGGTTCAGCGGCAGCGAGAGGGACGTGCCGGCGAGGGCGGCTTCGCCTCGCTGCTCGATCAGCGCGCTGACCTCGCGCAGGCGGCCCCGCAGCAACCCCGACAGCGCTGCCCCGGGCCCGGATCCGGCTCCGGTCGTCGTTGCTTCCATCCCGGCATGATATCCGCAGATCACACACCGCTGTGCACACAACTACTAGTGTCCACAAGTGCTTGTGATAGCGTGGCCAGGGATTAGGGCGACGCAGGAAGGAAGGCAAAGAGGATGAAGGTATTCGTCACCGGCGCCACCGGGTTCGTCGGTTCGTTCCTCGTTCCGGAGCTGATCGGCGCGGGCCACGACGTCGTCGGGCTCAGCCGTTCGGACGCCGGCGCGGAGGCGCTCACCCGCGCCGGCGCGAAGGTGCGCCGCGGCGATGTGAACGACCTGGACGCGCTGCGCGCCGCCGCCGCGGCCGCCGAGGGTGTCATCCACACCGCCTTCAACCACGACACGTCGGACCTGAAGCAGCACGCTGAGAACGACCGCAGGGTCGTCGCGACGCTCGGCGCGGCGCTGGCCGGCACGGACCGGCCGCTGATCGTCACCTCCGCCACCGGCCTGGTCACCTCCGCGACCGGAGAACCGGTGCGGGAGAGCGACGCGCACGCCACGTCGGCGGTGTTCCCGCGGGCGGCGTCCGAGGAGGCGGCCGACGCGCTGATCGCCGAGGGCGGAAACGTCATGGTGATGCGGCTGCCGCAGGTGCACGACACCCGCCGGCAGGGCCGCATCAGGTGGCACATCCAGATCGCGAAGGAGCAGGGACGCGTCGCCTACGTCGGTGCGGGCCGGAACCGGGTGCCGGCCGTCCACGTCTCCGACGCGGCCCGGCTGTTCCGGCTGGCGCTGGAACGCGGCGAGGCCGGAGCCCGGTATCACGCCGTGGCCGAGGAAGGAGTGTCCCTGCGCGAGATCGCCGAGGTAATCGGAGTGGGATTGAAGCTGCCGGTCGAGTCGATCACGCCCGAGGAGGCGCCCGGCTACTACGGGTGGCTGGCGCAGCTTGCTCAGTTGGATCTTCCGGCGTCCGGTGCTGGGACCCGGCGGCAGCTGCGTTGGGATCCCACCGGACCGGACCTGTTGACCGACCTGCACGAAGCAGATTACGACGCGGCATGATCCCTGCGCCGCGGTGTCATCGGTCGACGCTCGCAGTGAACTCGACGATGGCCTTGGCCAGCTCGTCCGGGGCCTCCATGGCGACGTAGTGGCCGACACCGTCCAGCGAGACCGAGCTGACCTCGGTCGACGCGGCCTGAGTCAGGGTGGCCAGGGTGAAGGAGCCCGCGCTGGCCCCGACCGCGAGAACGGGCACGTTCAGCCCGGGCGCCTGGGCCAGAGCCCTGACGTCGGCGCCCTCACCGAGCATCGACCGGTAGAGGCCGGTCGCTCCGCGCCAACCGTCGGGCCGGGCGTAAGTACGGACGAACTCGTCGAGGTCGGCGTCGGTGACCGCTCCCGGGACCGCGGTCAGCGTCGGGAACAGGAACTGCGCCATGAACTCGCGCTCGCGGCCGGCGAGGAGCATCTCGGGGATGCCGGGCGCGGTGAGCACCCCGATGTACCAGACGCCGCCGCGGGTGACGTCGGCCAGCGCCTCCATCCCGAAGCCCGGCAGCCCGGTCTCGATCGTGGTGAGGCTGAGCACGTCGCGCGCGTGGACGGTCGCGAGCCGGAACACGGTCGCCCCGGCGATGTCCTGGCCGGTGAGGTGGACGGGTCCCACTCCCAAGTGCTCGATGAGCAGGTGCAGGTCCTCGGCGGCGGTGGCGCTGTCGTACGTGCCCGGTCCGTTGCCGGAGTCGCCGAAGCCGCGCAGGTCCACGGCGAACACGCGGTGGTGCTCGGCGAGCAGCGGGATGAGCTTGTGGAAGGCCCACCAGGTCTCGGGGAACCCGTGGGCCAGCAGGATCGGGGTGCCGCCGGAGCCGGCGGCGACGTAGTGCAGCGTGGTCCCGTTCAGCTCGACGCGGTGGTGCGTGACCTCGGGAATCGTCGCACCGGTCGGTGGGATCGGTGGGATCGGTGGGTTCGTCATGGCGTCTCCTCAATTAGGCAACCCGGTTGCTCAATAGTAGGCAACCCGGTTGCCTAACCGCAACCCGGTCCTTAGACTGCTGCAATGTCCCGCTCCGGCGCCGATCTCGCGCTTCTCCTCCTCGGCGGTTTCCGCACGCTGGTCGATGGCGCGACCGAAGAACTCGCCCGCCGCGGATACCCCGACGTGCGCCCGGTCCACGACTTCGCCATGCGGGGCATCGCCGCGGGCGCCGACGACGCCACACGGCTCAGCCAACGCCTGTCCGTCTCCCGCCAAGCAGCGGCGAAGACCATCGCGGTCCTGCAGGAACGCGGCTACGTGACCCGCGAGACCGATCCCCTCGACGGCCGCCGCAAACGCCTCCAAGTGACCGCCCTCGGCTTCGACGTCCTGCGCCAGGGCGAGCAGATCTTCGACGAACTGCGCGACAGCTGGGAACGACAGATCGGCCCCGCCGAACTGGAGCGCCTGGAAGAGCTGCTGGCAACCCTGGTCGGCGTCCCCGCGATCCGCTTCGACACGCCCGGCTGGCTCGCGCTTGATCTCGGCGAGTCGTCGTAGCGTCAGCCGGCGCCACGGATCAGCGCCGCGGCCGCCGGGGACAGGTCCGGGAGGTCGCCGTACACGTTGAGCGACCACAAGGAGAGCATCAGGTCGCCGTGGCGTACCAGCAGGTTCTCCTGGCCGACGTAGGCACCCTGGGGCGTGACCTTGACCAGCAGCGCCTCGTCGCCGAGGCCGCTGACGGCGGTCGCCGAGACGACCACGTCCACCGTGACGCTGCCGACGCTGGTCTCGCTGAATCTGTCGCACGTCGAAGTGAGATTCTGGCGGATCTGGGCGAGTGACTTGGCCGCGTCGCCGGGTCGGTAGGCGTAGAAGGCCAGCCCGACCGGTTCGGTGCCGGAGCCCACCGGCTCGGAGGCGCTGGCCACGCTCAGACCGCCGGCCAGGTCGAGGCCTCCGGCCTGGGCGACCTTCGGGTGGATCAGGTAGTCGCAGTCGCCCGCGCCGACCAGCGACGGTGCCGCGGCTGTGGCGGTGGGTCCGCTGTCCTGTTCCTTCTCGGGATGGGCCGTCCACCCGGTCGGCAGCGTGGGACCCAGACCGAGCATGGCTTCCATGGCGTTGGCGGGCAGCAGTGTCTTGAGATAGCTGCCGGACGACTGCGATACCGAGGCCGAGGTGGTGGGGGTACTGGTCGTCGGGGCGGGAGTCGTCGGGGGAGCGACGGGTGCCGTGGTCGCCGTGGTTGGTACCGGCGAGGTCGCCACGGGGGCGCTGCTCGATGAGGCGCTGCTCGGGCTCAGCGACACAGGCGCCGAGCTTGAGCCGTTCCCACCGCTGGAGCAGCCGGTCGAGGCCGCCGCCAGCATCGTCAGCACCGCGGAGCCCACCGCGAACTGTGCGGCACGTCCCGATTTCCCGCGTCGCATCCCCGCCCCCTGTCCTGTCATCAACATCAGCACCGCACGCTGAAGCGGACAGTCCACCACCGCGGACCCGCGATCTTCCACGGTGAAACCACTGATTTCGGCACGGGTTTGGTGGGCGGCCGAGACTGCCGAGAAGGCAGAGGCGGCCGCGCAGTTCCCTGCGCGGCCGTCCCGTCTCAATACTCTTAGCCGGCGTCGAAGGTGGCGCCCCGCTGCCGACGGACAGCGAATCCGATCCCGTACAGACCGGCCAACGCCGCCGCACTAGCCGCACCGACCGCGATCTCGGTGCTGCCGCCGCTGCCCGAAGCCTTCACCGGGCCGCGGCTGAAGCCGCCGAGCATGTGCTTGTCCGCGTACGCGGTGCCGGGGACCTTGTCGGCGTAGCGGCCGTGCACCAGGCGCTGGTAACCGAGGAGCGAGATCCCGGCGGAGCCCACCGAGCGGACCGCGTCGTTGTTGAGCGGGGTCACGTGGTCCTTGAGCAGCCCGTACCAGGCGTGGATCTGCGGCTCGTAGAACGCGATCGCGCCGGGGCCCAGCTTGGCGGCGGCCGCCGCCATGTCGGTCTCGGTGCTGCCCGAGGCGATGTTGAACTCGGTCCAGGTGTTCGGCGGGTGGGCCGCGCTGCGAGCGGTCCAGACCGAGGCGCGCTGCCCGGACGCCGAGACCGCCGCGGTGGCCATGAACTCCTGCTTGGCGACCGCGGCCGTGCCGTACTTCGCCGTCACGAACGCCGGATCGAGGTAGTACACCGGCACCGTGGTGCCGACCAGGTGCGGAGCCTGGGCCGCGGCGGCTGCGGCCGCCGGGGCGGCGGCGTGCACCGCCAGCGGGGCGCCGGCCGGGCCCAGCTGGGCGAAGAAACCGCCGAGCCGCTGCACCACCACCGGTGACGCCGCCGCCTGACTCGCGGCGGAGACATCGGTGCTGGACACGCCGGGGACGCCCGGGGTGGCGGTGGCCGCCGAGCTCACCGGCGCGACGGCGACGACGAGCGCTCCGGCCACGGCCGAGGCGCCGATCAGGGTGCGGAGGGAGAACACAGTGGTGGCACGCATGGTCGTCTCACGCTCCGATCTGGGAGAGGGTGTCGTCCCAGGTGAACTGGTCGTTGCTGACGTAGCTGCCGTAGTCCATCTGGTTCATCCGCTGGTCGTCCGGCCAGGGGTCGCCGAAGCTGATGGTCTGGCTCGCCGAGTCGTAGCCGTAGATGACCTCGGCGTGGCCGCCGCCGGCCGTCCACGAGATGCCGGTCTCCAGCGGATGTCCCGCGTCGATGTCCGCGACGATCTGGTCGAAGCCGACCGCGCCGCTCTCCACGCCGGGCGATATGCCCAGCGATTGGAAGGCGGTCTGGTCCCAGGCGAGCTGCCCCGGCTGGTTCGGGCACGGCTGCGAGGTGTCCTGGCCGATGGCGAGGTCGCAGAACGAGTTCTGGTCGGTGCCGTGGCCCAGGAAGGTGGCGATGGTGTCGCCGGAGGCGGCCCAGCACCATTCGTCCTGCTGCTGGACCTGCATGTCGATGCCCAGCTCGGCGGCCGACGCCGTGGTGGCGAACGCGAAGGCCAGTACCGCGGTGCAGGCCGCGACGAACGTGCCGCGCCGGGTCGGTGCGCGCAGCGGAGTTCTTGCTCCCATTCCAGTCTCCTTGCGGTGGCGGGGGATGTGCTGACGGGGATTCGAACGGTGGAAAGAGGCCGGCCGCCTTCGACGGAAAGATAGGGACGCGCGGGCGGCTCGAACAGAACCCTGCGACGCCGCCGTTCACATAACGGGAACGCCTGTGAACGACCGCCCGCCGCCGCGAACGCCGCCGGCCGTCCCGACGTGCGCCAATGCGCGATTGATCAAGGCGCGTGCATGGAAGGAGCACGGGTAGGCCGGTATATTCACACCGGCCGCGAATCGGAGGTCTGATGGCCCCACCCGACAAGACCGGTGCCGTGGACGCCGCGGTGGCGGCGGCGTTGCACACGGGACCGTTCGACGTCGCGCTGCGCACGGCGATAGCCGCCCGAGGCCTCAGCCTGGAAAGGCTCCGCAACCGGCTCGTCGACACCGGCCTGAACGTCGGCGTGACCACGCTGAGCTACTGGCAGCGTGGCATCCGCCGCCCCGAACGCCCCGAGTCGCTGCGCGCCGTGGCCGCGTTGGAGGGCATCCTCGGCCTGCCGCCGCATTCGCTGACCGTCCTGCTCGGGCCGCCGAAACCGCGCGGCTTCGCCGTGCGCACCGGCCAGTGGCCGAACCCGTTCGCCGACATCGTCCGGGTGCCCGGCGGCGACCTCGGCCGCCAGATCGCCGACCTGGACAGCCCGGCCGCCGGCAAGCTGGACATCGTCGCGGAGTACAACTCGGTCACCGTCGGGGCCCGGCGCGAACTGGTCGAGGTGGACGTCATCTGGGTGCTCCGCGCGCACTACGACGGCGTGGACCGGGCCCTGATGATCTACAGCGGCGACCCGGGGACCGTGGCTGACGACATCGAGATCGTGGTCGGCGACGGCTGCCGGATCGGACGCGTCCGGCGCCACGCGCAGACCCGCTCAGTCGTCTCCGAGCTGCTGTTCGACCGTTCTCTGAGAGCCGGCGAGACGCAGGTGCTCACCTACACGATCCGCCCCCACGACGACATCGAGTGCTGCCGGCACTTCAACGGCTACCGCTTCGCCGGAGGGATGTTCGTGCTCTACGTACGCTTCCACCCGGACGCCCTCCCGGTGCGCTGCGAGAGGTTCGCAGCCCGCCGCACCGAGGGACCGATCGAGGAGAGCGCCGAGCTGACCGTGGACAGCCATCGGGCCATTCACATGGTGGTGCCCGACATACGGCCGGGGATCCTCGGCGCGCGGTGGGAGTGGATCTGAGGCTGAGGCCCGAGACCGCCGAGCCTCACCGCCCCGCCAGACTTACCGCCCCGCCAGCGGCCGAGCCTTCTCCAAAGCGGCGATCGCCGTCTCCGCACCGCGACGCTCGGTCAGCGCGGTCCGCTCCTGCGGCTGTACCAAGGCGGCCACCGTGGTCGTGGCCGCCTCGCGCCCGCACTGCGTGAAGCAGGTCTTCGTGTCGAACCACATCCGGTTCACGTCTTCGGTGTCCGCGCGGTGCGCGGTCAGCCGCATCCGCAACGGCAGCGGGAACGCCAGCCGCTCGAACCGGGTGTCGACCTGCGTCAGCAGGAACGAGAACTTCCGGTCCGGCCACGGACGCAGGTATGCGAGCTCGCACACCGCCAGGAACATCTGGCGCGCGGCCTCGATCAGGACCATACCCTGCAGGTGCGGTGCGGCCTGGTGGTCCTGGAGCAGCTCGTTGTCGTTGTGGAGGCGCAAGGAGGCCTCGAAAGCGGCCGGCCCGCAGTACTCGAAGTCCGCGAGCAGCACGTTGCGGGCGTCGCGCTTGTGCACCGCGCGCGCCTCGACCGGAGTCGGCAGGTCGCGGGGGTCGAGCAGCAGGCGGTCGCTGAGCCCCCGGCGCTCGACGGCCTCGGCGGCGTCGGCGACCGCGGCCTCGTCCAGGCCCTGCCCCAGGTGGACCTGGACCGGCTCGGGGAGGTCGTCGTACGCGCCGCCGCCCACGGCCTCGGCGAAACCGCTGGTGCTGACCCCTAGGCCGGCGGCGATGAAGTGGTCGAAGCGGTCGCCGACCAGGACGATCGGCGCCGCGGCGGACGGAGGATTCATGGTTCCTCGCTTCCTGTGTCTGGGGACCACGGGCATCCGGACGCCCCCACGGTGGTTTCCTCGGTCGAGGAAGCCACCCCGGGCCACCCCGCGCCGTCCCAACGCACCGGCAGTGCCAGCGGTCCGCGGATGAACTGGCCCGCGGTCCATCGGATCTGGTCCTCGTGCACGGCCAGCCGCAGGGTCGGGAACTCCGCCAGCAAGGCGGTCATCCCGACCTCCAGCTGCAGCCGGGCCAACGGCGCGCCAAGGCAGTAGTGGCGGCCGTGGCCGAAGGCGATGTGCGGGTTGTCCTCGCGGCCGGGGTCGAAGCGGTCCGGCTCGGCGAAGACCGACGCGTCCTGATTCGCGGCGGCGGCCAGCGGCACCACCACCTCCCCGGCCGGAACCAGGACGTCCCCGAGCCGGACGTCCTCCAGCGCCACATGGGCCGCGCCGCCGGTCGCGATCAGCGAGCTCCAGCGCAGGATCTCCTCCAGCGCGGGCGTCAGCGCCCCGGGCTGCTCCCGCAGGCGCGCGGTCAGCGCCGGGTCACGCAGCACCATCAGCACCGCCATCGCGAGCTGTCGCGAGGTGGTGTCGAAACCCGCCATCAGCAGCCCGGATCCGAAGACCGCGACTTCCTCGTGGCTGAGGCGGTCGGCCCCCTTGCCGAGGAGCAGCCGGCTGAGCAGGTCCTCGCTCGGGCGGCCGGCGGCGGCGTCGGCGAGGCGCCGGGCGACCAGGTCCCCGAAATACCCGTGCACCTCGGCGTGGGCCGCGGCCACCTCCTCGGCGGTGTGGCTGCCGAACGACATCATCACGGCCATGGCCGGACGCAGCGTGACCGCGTCGTCGTACGGCAGGCCGAGCTGCTCGGTCGCGGTGCGCAGGGCGAACGGGACGGTGAACTCCTCGACCAAGTCCGCGGGCTGCGCGAGGGTGCGCAGCCGCCGGGCACCGGACGCGGCGAGTTCCCGCAGCCACGGCGCCGTCTCGCGGGCGCGCCGCGCCGTGAACTCACCGGCCACGGCCTGCCGCCGGCGGCTGTGCACCGGCGGGTCGCTGGTGGCCAGCGCCAGCGAGGCGTTGGAGCGCGCGAACATCGGCTTGCCGGTGAACGAGGCCCGGCTGAAACGGTCGTCGGACAGCACGGCGCGCACGTCCGCGTAGCGGCTGACCAGCAGAGCCGACGCGCCGTTGGACAGGACTACCCGGGGCAGCCCTGCTTCGGCGGTCATCTCGGCGAACCGCGCGGGCGGTCGTGAGCTGGGCGGATGGGGGAACGGGAAGGCCGGCGGCTCGTCAGGTTCGTCGGTCACGGTGCGTGCCTTTCCAAAAGATCGACGACGAGGAAGGCGGTGAACGCCGCAAGGATGTAGAACCCTGAATCGGTCGCGGGCCAGCGCTCGGCGCCGCCGCGCCAGAACCGCACTGCGCCCCGCACCGGCAGCACGGCCGGCAGCAGGACGAGCCACCCGGCCGCGGCGCCCGAGTCCCAGGGCCGGACCAGCAGCAGCGCGAGAACTGTCGCCACAGCAGCGGCGGCGAGGGCGGCGCGCGCCGTCGCCTCGACGCCGAACACGGTCACGTAGCTGCGCTCGCCGGGCTTGGGCACGCGGGTGGTCTTGCGCGCGAGTTCGAGGTGCGTGAAGACCGCGAGCATGGTGGCCAGCGGCAGGAGTGCGGCGGTCTCGGCGGAGCGGTGGGTGTCGTGCAGCAGCGCGGTGTAGAGATAGCCGCCGAGCAGCAGCTGAACCGGCAGGCTGATCAGGGCGCTGACGATGAGCGCGTCTCCGGACGGCCAGTGCGCCAGCCGGTCGGCGGCCAGCAGAACGGCCAGGTAGAACAGCGCCGTGGCCGCACCGGCCAAGGCCAGGCCGCGCGGGGCGTTGAGCAGCAGGACGACGACAGCTCCGGCAGCGATGAGCACGCCGAGGTCGCTCACGGCGACCGCGCCGGAGGCCAGCGGTCGCCGCGGGTTGTGCACCCGGTCGTAGTCCAGGTCGCGCAGGTCGTCGACGGCGCGGACCATGAGCAGCAGCACAGTGAACGACGCCAGCGTCGCGAGCGTGGCCCAGCCCGGCCGCCACAATCTGGCGCCGTGCTGCCCACGCTGTCCGAGGGCGAACATGGCCGTCCCGCCGAGCGCCCAAGCCAGGGCGTAGGGCAGGTAGAGCGCCGGAGGGAAGCTGCCCCGGACGTAGCGGCGCAGCCTGACTATCAAGGCTCTGTCTCCTCGGCTGTCTTCTCGGCCAGGATCGGCGCGCCGCCGTCACCGGCCGCCGTCTCGGCCAGGATCCGCACGGTGCCCGCCGCGCCGTCGAGTTCGATCAGGGCGCCGTCCGGGATCCGGGCGGTGGCTCCCTCGACCGCGACCACGGTCGGCACCCCGAGAAGCCGGCCGGTGACGGCGGTGTGCGACAGCAGCGTCCCGCGCTCGACCACCAGCCCCCGGGCCGCGGTCATCAGGAACAGCCAGCCGGGGTCGGTCTCCCGCGCTATCAGGATCGCGTCCCGGCAGGTGTCGGCGGGCACGTCCGGATCCAGCACCACGCGGGCCCGTGCCCGCACCACGCCGGCGCTGGACGCTAGGCCGCGCAACAGGTTCTCGCCGTCGGCGGCGTCGCCGTCCACCGGTGCGGCGGTCGCCGGCCGGGCCGGGTCCAGCGGCCGTCCCGCCACGCTCACCAGCCGGGGCGGCGGCGCCGGCAGCGCCTCCCAGCGCTCCCGGTCGGCGCGGCGCAGGGCCGCGAGCGCGCGCAGGTCGCTGCCCGGCAGGGTCCCGTCGAACGCGCCGAGGACCTCCTCCACGGTCAGGTCCAGGACGTCGCGCGGGTCGTCGAGCCGCCCGGCGCCGGCCAGCAGGACGCCCAGGCGCAGCAGGACCCGCCGCGACAGGCCGAACAGCTCGGTACGGCAGAACCGGGTGTCCTCGCGGGCTTTGAGGTGGGCCCGCATCCGGGAAGCGAAGGCCCTGATGATCACGCGTCGCAAGGGATTGCGACAGTGCTCGCGCAGCTCGCGTTCGCCGTCCGCGCGAACCTTCCGCTCGTCCGCGCGGCTGGCCTCGGCGCCTGTGGCTGTGGCTGTGCTTGAGCCTGTGCTTGTGCTCTGCCGCAGGTGCGGGCGCACCATGTCGAGCATCATGCCCGGTCTCTGGCGCGGGGTGAGCTGTTCGAGCTTCAGGTCGCCGATGGCCCGATCACCGTACAGGCGCAACTGGCGCCGGGCCGCGTCCGCGACTTCGGGCCCGTACCTGCCGTCGATGATCTCCTGCCACACCGCGGCGTCCTCCGCGGCAGTCGTGGCGTTCAGGATCCGGTCCCGGGCCTTGGGCCCGGCACAGAGACAGATCAGGTCCGCCAGTTCCAGAGCGCTGCGAAGCCCGGCCAGCGTGCGGTTCTCCGGTCCGCCGGCCAGCAGCGCGCCGAACAGTGCCCGGTGCTGGGAGCCGGTCCAGCGGCGCAGCAAGCCTTCGTAGCCCGCGGCGGGGAAGATGCCCAGGACCGTGTTGGTCAGCGTGACACCCCACTGCACGCCGACTTCCGCCCACAGACCGCGATAGAACGCGATCAGGGCCTCAGCGTCGAGGGATTCCAGGTCTCCGGCTTCGGCGGCGGTCCGGTCCCACCACGCGAGGAATCGACGTACCCTGCGGAAGTGGCTCGCGCTGCGCCGCACGGTACCCGGCGCCGTACGCAGGGCCCGGCCACGCCAACCGGGGGACAGGTCCATCCCCGGCTGGGGCCGTAGCCCCATCGAGTGCTCCCACCAGCCCCGGATGAATTCGAACTCGGACATCATGCCGTGCAGCGCATACCAGGCGTCGAGCCGGTAGTAGACCCGGCCCTCGCGCAACCCGACCATGCGCTCCAGATGGTGCGCGTTCTCCCGCAGCTGCGCCTCGGGGATGCCCATGCGGCGGTAGAGGTCGGTGAAGATGGTCTTGTAGAAGTCGCGCGCGAGCGAGTACGTCAGCGCGCACGAGACTCCCGGATAGCTTTCGGTGATGTTGTGGTTGCTCCACACCACCTGCTCGGGAAGGTCCGCCAGCGGCCGGGACTGCACGATCCACAGCTCGCCGTCGGCCGCGAACGTGCCTTCGATGTCCTGGGGACGGCCGAAATACTCCTCGATCCGTGCGGCCGTCTCTACGACCCGGGCCAAGGCGTCGTCGGACAGGACCGGCTGCTCGGCCAGCTCCGACGGCACCTCACACTCCGCAGGCGCGGCAGGGCTCCCGAGTTTGGGCGCTCCGACCATGCGGCGCTTGACGACGATCTCTTTGCGCACCGCGCCGGTGGCCCGCTCGGTGAAATAGTGGTCGACGTCGGCACGCTCCTGGACGACGCCCTCGCCGATGCCGTATGCCGCAGCCACGACCATGCGCTCGGCGCCGTCGCGCGGATCGCGGGTGAACGCGACGAACGAGCTGGCGCCGAGCACCATCTGCTGGACGCCGACCGCGACGCGCACCGCACCGGGGTCGGCGCCGCGCCGCAGCCGGTACAGGACCCCTTCGGCGTTGTAGGCGGACGCCCAGCATTCGACGATCCGCCGGAGCAGGTCGGCGCGCGGGACGTAGAGGAAGCTGTCACTCAGCCCGGCGAACGGATCGGCCGAACTGTCCTCGCCGTGCTGGCCCGGCCCGGGCACGACGCACGCGCGGACGGCGGCGAGCCCGTCGGGCCCGATGACGTCGTCGAACGCGGTGTGGACGGCGTCGGCGAGGTCCTCGTCCACCTGGAGCGAGAGCACAGCGGCGCGCGCCCTCTCGCTCCAGCGCCGTACGGCTTCGGGGGACGCGGCGGTCGGCGGCGCGTCCAGGTCTGCCAGCACCGGCGCGAGCGCCCGATCGAAGGCGGTTGCCGGGATGCCGAACAGGTCGGGGACGGCGAAGCCTGCGGCGCGCAGCTCGGCGAGGCGGGAGAACTTGTGGCCGGCGGCGGCCGGATCGACGAGAGCTTCGCCGCGGAGCAGGGCCGGGGCTGTGCTGGGTCCCGTGCCGTTGTTCGCGGTGTTGTCCGTGTCCGTGCCGGTGTCCGTGCCCTGCGGTGTGGCAGGGATCTGAGTCTCGGCGGGCGCCGTCACCGGTCCGGCTCCCCGGCCGCCGTCACGGGCTCGGGCTGCCAGCCGTCCACGTGCAGAACCTCCTTCAGCGGGCGCCGTCGTCCGGGCCCGAATGTCGTCTTGAGGGCGTACGCAGTCGGGATGAGTGGCCCCTGGTGGACGTGCTCGGGCAGGCTCAGCAGCTCGGCCATCTCGGCCTCCAGACCGAGGTGGACCGTGGTGAGCGTGGTCCCCAGGCCTCGGCTGCGCGCGGCGAGCGCGTAGCTCCATGCGGCTGGGAGCAGCGAGGTCCAGACGCCGGCTTGATTGCCCGCCGGGAGTGGCTTGCCGGTTTGCAGACACGGCAGGACCAGCACCGGGACGCGGTGCAGGCGGTCGGCCAACTCGCCGGCGTCACGCAGGACGCCGCTCTCCGCGGTCGTGTCGCCGTACCTTCCGTGGAAGGCCTTCCGGTAGATCTCGGCGACCTGCTCGCGGCGCTTCGGATCGCGGATGAGGATCCAGCGCCAGTCCTGTCGGTTGGCGCCGTTCGGCGCTTGCAGTGCCAGGCGGATGCAGTCCTCGACGACGGCTCGCGGGACGGGGCGTTCCAGATCCAGGCCTCGGCGGACCGAGCGAGTGGTGCTCAGGAGCGTGTCGCAGACGTCCGCGTCCAGCCAGGGCACTCCGGTCGGCAGGCTCACCAGACCCCCGGCAGCAGGCGCGCGTGCTGGGCCGCGTAGGTGCTGTAGGCGGGGAGCACCAGCAGAGTGCGCTCCTCGACCCGGATTCGCCAGGACAGGACCCCGGCCAACCCGGCCAGCAGCACCAGCGCCGGCCAGTTGAAGAAGAACACGATCAGTCCGACGTGCCCGAGGAGCATGCCGGCGTAGGCCGGGTGCCGGATCAGCCGGTACGGGCCGGAGGAGACGATCGCGTGCTCGTCGTGGCGGATCACGTGGTGGGAGTAGAAGCGTCCCAGGGTTCTGATGGCGACCAGGCGGAGCGTGACGCCGCCGGCGAACACCGCGATCGCGACCGCCTCGCGGATCGGCGACTCGGTGCCCAGCGGCGTGATGAACAGGGCCGCGGCGACCGTGGCGAACCGGGTGAGGCCGTAGGCGACCAGTGTGGCCACCTCGCGCGGCGGCGCGCCGGGCCTGCCAAGGCTGACCGGGGCCTCGGCCAGCAGCCACAGCAGATTGGCGCCGATGAACACCAGCGCGAAGGCGCGGCCGGGCTCGTCGTGGCGGTGCAGGACGAGGGCGAACCCGGTGACGTTCACCAGCAGGCCGATCCCGAACAGCGCGGGTGTGATCGCCTGGCGCCAGTCGAACCGCGGATCTTCGTCGGCCACCGGCGTCACCTCCCCCTTGTGGCGCGCGAAGGCGCCGAGCCAAGACCCCCCCGGGTCGCGACATGGCCTTACTGAAGCCAGGGCTTTACATCAACTGACGTGAATGAGTCTGCTGGCTTGATTCATCTCAGTACGCTAGCGTCTCAGCGAACTGATTGTCGATGGATTGATGAAAATTTCACGAACCCTGTCATCGCGCATGGCGGGGCGGCCGGTTCCACGCCGGCCCGGGCGGGGGAGAAGGACATGACAACGGAGGCACCCACCTGGAATTCGGCCGGCGTGCTGCGGCGATTGCGGGAGCTGGGGGAGCAGCTGACCGCTTCGACCGGCCCCGGCGGCATGGCCGACCGCGCGATGGGCGACGCGCTGACCGGCTTCCTGGACCGGATCGCCGCGCGCGGCTCGGGACCGGCGGTCGACGGCATCGTGGCCCTGCCGTTCCTGGTGCACGGGCTGTACTCCGGCGAGCCGGCGGCCGCGGAGCCGGCCGCGATGGCGCATGTGCTGTGGTGGGTGTCGGCGCGCTACCTGGACGACCTGTCCGACGCCGCACCGGGGGCCGTCGCCGCCTCCGACGCCGACCGGAACCTGCTCGCGGTGGTGGGGATCGCGTGCCACCTGTCGGCCACGGTCCTGGACGACGCCTGCCGCGACGATCCAGCGCGGGCACTGCTGCTGCGCCAGGAGCTGTCGCGGTGTTGGCACCGCGCGATATCCGGGCAGCTCGCAGACCTGTCTTTGACCGCGGCGACGGCCACCGCCGAGGAAGTGATGGCCGGCTATCGCGGCAAGACCGGCGCGCCGTACGCCATGGCCTCGGCGATGGGGGCGGTGCTGGCCGGCTGCGACCCGGCGCGGGTGGACGCGCTGCGCGACTTCGGCGAGCGGTTCGGAGTCCTGCGGCAGGTGGTCAACGACCAGCGGGACATCGCCTCGCGCCGGTACGAGGACCTCCGTAACGGTACGGCCACGTACATGGTGGTGCGGTATCTGGAGTCGCTGTCCGAGACGGAGCGAGGGGCGGCGGAGAAGCTGCTCGTCGGGTGCGCGGACTCGGCCTCGGCCCGGGACGAGTTCGCGGCGCGGCTGACCGAGCCGGGGTGGTTGCGGGCGTTCGCGGGGATCGTCAGGCCGCTGATCGACGGGCTTCATGCGACGGTCGATGAGGTCGGCGCGGTTGATGCCGGCGAGTTCGGCGGGGTGGCCGAGTGCGCCGAGTATGTGGCCGGGCTGCACGGGCTGATCGAGGAGACGGTGAACTTGTACCCGGAGTTCTTGCTGGGGCTTCCTGGCTGACAGGGAATTATCAGTTCAGACCCGTCCCACCGCGATGAACACCGCGAGCGCGAGGTAGACCAGATTCACCAGCACCAGCTTGTTCTGCCCGAGCCGGCCGTGCGTGATCATCGCGCCGACCATCAGCAGCACCCAGCACACGGCGGTGACCGGCACCATGGCCGGCGCGACGCCGACCGCCCGCGGTGCGATCAGGCCGACCGCGGCCAGGATCTCCAGGGCCCCGATGGCCTTGATGAAGCCGACGCTGGCGCCCTCGGTCCACTCCCCGCCGTGCTGCGCGGCCAGCCTGGCCTTGGGCACGGCCGTCTTCAGCACGCCGCCGGTAAGCGCGACCGCCGCCAGCACTGCGGCGGCGATCCAGAGTGCCACGTTCACGGGTCTCTCCCTCGATGTCTGGATCCAGCTGATGGCTTCACCCAGCTGGTGTCTTCAAGACCTGAGTCGAGACAGCCCGCGACTTTGTGACACGGTCTCACCGGAGTCGGCCCGGCTGCGGCTGTCGGCGTCGGGCCTTATGGTCTTGTCCGTGCAGACTTTCGGCGTGGACATCGGCGGCTCCGGGATCAAGGGCGCTCCCGTGGACCTGGACAGTGGAGACCTCGCGGCCGAGCGCTACAAGGTCTTGACGCCGCGTCCGTCGGCTCCCGACGCCGTCGCGGACGCCGTGGCCGAGGTGGTCGGCCACTTCGGCTGGACCGGACCGGTCGGCATGACGTTCCCGGGCGTCGTCACCGCGGGTGTCACCCGCACGGCCGCCAACATGGACCAGAAATGGATCGGCCTGGACACCCACGCGCTGCTGGGTGCCCGCCTGGGCCTGCCGGTGACGGTGCTCAACGACGCCGACGCGGCCGGCCTGGCCGAGACGACCTTCGGCGCCGGCCGCGGCCGCGACGGCACGGTCATCCTGCTGACCTTCGGCACCGGCATCGGCAGCGCCGTCTTCACCGACGGCCACCTCGTCCGCAACACCGAGCTCGGCCACCTGGAACTCCACGGCCGCGACGCCGAGACGCACGCCTCGTCCAAGGCCAAGGAGGACGAGGACCTGAGCTGGGCCCACTGGGCCCGCCGCGTCCAGAAGTACCTGGCCCACGTCGAGATGCTCTTCTCCCCGGACCTGTTCATCATCGGCGGCGGCGTCAGCCGCGAGGCCGACAAGTTCCTCCCGCTCATCGAGGGGATCAGGGCCGAGATCGTCCCCGCCACGCTGCGGAACAACGCGGGGATCGTCGGGGCGGCGATGACGGCGTCGAAAGCCTGAACCTTGTCGCAGCGACAAGGTCAAGACACGCTGACGCCGCGGATTCAGGCTCCCGGGTAGAGCCCCGCTCGGAAGGTGAACGAGACGAGTTGTGCTCGATCGCGCGCGCCGACCTTCGTCATGGCTCGCACGGCGTGCGTCTTCACGGTCAGCGGCGAGACGTGCAGCTGGGCCGCGATCTCGTCGTTGCCCAGTCCGCTCGCGACGAGCACGATCACGTCCCGCTCCCTGGGGGTCAGGGCGTCGAAGCGGTGCAGCAGATCCCGGTCGACGATCGGCGGCGGATTGTGGGTCATGTGACCGATGAGCGCTGCCGTCGCGACGGCGGAGAGCGCCCCGCCACCGGCGACGACTTCGGTGATACCGGCGACGAGTTCGGCGGGGCTCACCGTCTTGCTCAGGAAACCGTTGGCGCCCGCGCGCAGGGCGGCGAGCACGATCTCGTCCTGGTCGAAGGTGGTCAGGACGATCACCCGCAGCCTTTCGGGCGGGTGTTCTCTGCGGATCCGGCGGGTGGCCTCGACACCGTCGATGCCGGGCATCCGGATGTCCATCAGGACCAGGTCGACGGCGTGGGTTCGGAGGAACGGCAGGGCCTGGAGCCCGTCGGAGAGGTCGCCGGCGACGACCAGGCTCGGGTCGAGCCGCAGCATCGCCCGGATGCCGGCCCGGATCTCGTCCTGGTCGTCGACGATCAGAATTCGCGTCATCGCAATGCCGCCCCCACCGGGCTGAACTCCGCACGGACCCGGAATCGTTCGCCGTCGTCGTCGATCGTCAGGCGTCCGCTGGATGACTCGACGCGTTCGCGCATCCCCACGAGCCCGAGTCCGCCGCCCAGGCTGGAGCCCCGGGACGACCGGCCGACGCGGTTCTCCACGGTGACGCAGATCCTGCCGTCGCGCTCACGCACATCGACCGTCGCCGTCCCCTGTCCGTGCCGGTGGGCGTTCGTCAGTGCTTCTTGGACGACCCGGTAGACCGTCACACCGACGCTGGGCTCCACGAAGACGGTCGGGACGTCGATCGAGGGCCGGACGTCCAAGCCGATGCTCTCGAAGGAGCCGATGAGCCCTTCCAAGCTGCTCAGCGCCGGGATCGGCCGGAGCGCTTCAGCCTCCGGCGCGTCGTCCGAGCGGCGCAGGAGCGTGAGGATCCGCTGCGTCTCGACGACCACGGTGCGCGCGGCGGACCTGGCCGAGACGAGCGCCGCCCGGGACGCCTCGGAGCCCTCGGGAAGCCCGATCTCCGCGACCCCCAGATGCATGCTCAGCATCGCGACCTGGTGGCCGACGACGTCGTGCAGGTCCCGGGCGATCCGCAGCCGCTCCTCGACCACGCGCCGGGTGGCTTCGATCTCGCGGGTGGCGATGGCGCTCGCGGCCCGTTCGGCCAGCATCCACCACCGGTCGTGGTGGATGCGCAGCGCAGCCCCGGTCGCTCCGCCCGCGATCGCTGAGAACAGGGCCGCGGCGCCGACGACGGCGCCGCCGCGGAACCCTCCCACCGTCATGAACGCGCCCAGGAAGGACGCTGCGACGACGGCGATTCCGATCAGCGCCCGACGTCCCCGGAAGGTGACCGAGAACAGCACGAGCACCGCCATCATCCACACCGACAGCGGATCCCGGCCCACCGCGGTGACGGCGAAGGACGCCGCGCTCGTCACGACCAGTCCGGCCCACGGCCACCGCCACGACAGCGCGACACCGCCGCCGGCGAGCAGCACCGCGAGGGCCGTCGGCCAGCCCGAGCCCCGCACCAGCACGGCCACGATCTGACCGGCGAACACCAGCGCGGCCACGGAATAGGCGGCGAGATGCAGTACTTCGGGGCGCCGGATCCACAGAGGCGTCGCGGCGCCTCGGTGATCGTCCTGTGGCGTGGCCATGGCTTGATTCTCGTTCACGTGTGCCGCGGTCGCGTACTTCGAACGAAGTAGACGGTGGACCCGCTCGACCAGCCGAGGCGAAGAACTACTTCGTTCGAAGTACGTGGGCCTGCCCGAAGGCGCCGAGACTCCATTCGCAGGGGCGGCGCCCAACCGGCCGCCGCACATCCCCATCCCCACCGAAACCGTACGGAGCAGCCATGACTCTCACCGCCACGTCCGACCAGGCCACCTCGGCGCCCAGCCTGCGCCGGCTGTACATCGTCCGCTTCGCCTTCGCCGCGGTCTGGGCGGCTCTTCTGCTGGTGCTCGGCCCGGATCTCAAGGCCGGGACGAAGACCCTGCTGGTCCTCTATCCCGCGTTCGACGTGGCCGCAGCCGTCGTCGACGCCAAGAGCTCACGGGCCGCTCGCTCCATCAAGGGCCTCTACGCCAACATGGCCATCAGCGCGGCCGCCGCAGTCGGCCTGGCCGCCGCCGGCACCGCCGGCATCGCCGACGTCCTACGGGTCTGGGGCGCTTGGGCCATCGCCTCGGGTCTGGTCCAGCTCGTCGTGGCGCTGCTGCGCCGGTCCATGGGCGGTCAGTGGGCCATGATCCTCAGCGGTGGCCTCTCGGTGCTGGCCGGCGCCTCGTTCCTCGCTGACGCCGCCAAGACTGATCCCTCGCTGAAGGTCCTCGGCGGCTATGCCGCGCTCGGCGGCATCTTTTTCCTCGTCTCCGCCCTCCGTCTGTCCCGCGCCGCCAAGACGGCGGTGGCGGAGTGACGCGCGCGACTCCATCAGCGGTCTAAGGAACTCCCGCGCCCCAGGTCAGCAAGGGGTGTAACGCCAGAGCGCGTGCCGACGCCTGTATTGACGGCGAGAAGGTGGCATCTCGTACAGCGTCCGGCCCCGGAACCCGTCGCCCATTCCTGACGGGGTCCGGGGCCTGACGCTTTTCTGCGGTGTGACAGAGCCTTGAGTCAGCCCGGCCCGCGGCGGTTGCCTCGTGCGGCTCAGCCGGCTGTGGTGACCGGTATGTCGGCGAGGTCGAGGCTCTCCGCGAAGCGGCTGGTGTGGGTGGCCACGCGCCGGCCGAGGTGGCGGGCGGTGGTGAGATCGGCCTGGTGGACGGCTTCGGGGCCCTGGTCGTTCCAGGTCTGGGCGCCGGCGCCGAGGTAGAACCCGAGCCGGTTGTGGTCGTGTTCGCTGGCGGTGGTGGTGTTCCAGCCCGGGAGCAGGCCGAGGTTGATCCAGTGCATGCCGTGTTGGGCGGCGAACATCGCGAAGTACTGCAGGGTGTGCAGCTTGTCGCCGCTCATGGAGCCGGAGTTGGTGAAGCCGGCGGCGAGCTTGTCCTGCCAGGCGCGGGTCATCCATCGTGCGGAGGTGGCTTCGGCGAAGGTGTGGAAGGCGCCGGAGGCGCTGCCCATGTAGGTGGGGCTGCCGAAGATGATGGCGTCGCAGTGGTCGAGGGTGTGCCAGTCGTCGTCGGTGATCGTGGCGACGTCGATCAGTTCGACGACTGTGTCGGGTACTGATGCGGCGCCCTCGGCGACGGCGTTCGCCAGTTCGCGGGTGTGGCCGTAGCCGGAGGTGTAGGCGATGGCGACGGTGATGCCGGTCATGATCGTTGTTCCGTTCTTCGTGTTCGGGTTCTTGCTGGTGGCAGGTCGGGGGCGCGATCGGTGGGTCAGATCTCGCGGGCGTTGGACGTCTCGGCCATGTCGGGGTACCGGTCGCCGGTGACCTGGTCGGCGATGGGTTCGAGGAGGGCCAGTTCGTCGGCGGTGAGGGTGAGTTCGAGGGCGGCGAGGTTTTCGTTCAGGCGGTTCGGACGCCGGGTGCCGGGGATCGGCACGACCGTGACGTTGTGGACGGTGCGTCGCTGGTGCAGCCAGGCCAGAGCGACCTGCGCCGGCGTGGCGTCGCGGTCGGCGGCGATCGTGGTGACGGGGTGCAGCAGCGCTGTGTTGTGCCGGGCGTTCTCTCCGGTGAAGCGGGGGAATCGGGAGCGGACGTCATCGGCGCTGAACGCGTCGGGGAGGGCGCCGGTGAGGAAGCCGCGGCCGAGGGGGGAGTAGGCGACCACGCCGACGCCGAGTTCGGCCGCGGCGGGGACGAGACTGCGTTCGACGTCGCGGGTGAACAGCGACCACTCGGACTGCACCGCGCTGATCGGGTGGTGCGCGTGGGCTTCGCGCAGTTCCTCGCCGGTGACCTCGGACAGGCCCAGGTGGCGGACCTTGCCGGCCTGGACGAGGTCGGCCAGCGTCCCGACGGAGTCGGCCAGCGGGACGGCCGGGTCGCGCCGGTGCATGTAGTACAGGTCGATGACCTCGATGCCCAGCCGCGCCAGGCTGGCATCGACGGCCCGCCGGATATGGGCGGGGTCGTTGCTGAACGACATCGATCCGTCGGCGGCTCGGACGCTGCCGAACTTGGTCGCGATGACGACGTCGTCCCGGTGCGCGCGGACGAACGGCGCGAGGAAGCGCTCGTTGTCGCCGTGGCCGTACATGTCGGCGGTGTCGAACAGGGTGACACCGGCGGACAGGGCGGCGTCGAGGGTCTGGCGGGCCGAACCGGCGTCGGTGTCGCCGTAGAACTCGCTCATCCCCATGCAGCCCAGCCCCTGTGCGCCGACGAGGGGGCCGTCGGAGCTGAGTCGGACAGTCGGAATGGGTGGGGGCATGGAATCTCCTAGCGATCGGCACCGTGTTCGTACCGGTGGTGGCTCGTGCCCGGTGGTGACAGTGTCAACGCTAAGTCGATATCGCTGTCAGTGTCAACGTCAACGGAATCTTGGTACCATCGATACATGCGCAGCGACCTTGGCTCCTCCGAGACCGGTGCGGAGCGCCGTGACCAGCAGCAGGCGGTCCTGAAGGCGGCGGCCGAGCTGCTGACCGAACACGGGCCGGCCGCCATCTCGACGCGCGCGGTCGCGACCGCCGCCGGGGTGCAGACGCCCGCGCTGTACCGCCTGTTCGGGGACAAGGACGGCTTGCTCGACGCCCTCGCCAGCTACGGGTTCGAGAGCTACCTGGCCGAGAAGCGAGGCCTGGAACCGAGCGAGGACGCGATCGAGGACATCCGGCGTGGCTGGAACATTCACGTCGAGTTCGGGCTGCGCAACCCCGCGTTCTACGCCCTGATGTACGGCAACCTGCGCCCCGGCCGCCGCCCGTCCGCGGTCCAGGAGAACGGCGAGATCCTGCGCCGTCTCCTGGAGCGGGCCCGCGAGCAGGGCCGGCTTCGCGTCCCGGTCGAGACGGCCGCACGGGCCATCGAGGCCTCGACCACCGGCGCCGTGCTGCAGCTGCTGTCGCAGCCCGAGGACGAGCGCGATCCGACCCCGCTCACCGGGCTGCGGGACACCGTCATCGACTCGATCGTCAGCACCGAACCGGCGGCCGACGACGTCCGAGCCAGGATGGCGGAGCGCGCGCTGGCGCTGCTGGCCGCCGTCGGTGACGGACGCGGGGAGGACCCGGTCGTGGACGCCGGGTTCAGGGCTGCTGAGGCGGCGCTGTTGCGGGAGTGGCTGAGCGTCCTGAGCCGGTGACGAGCCTTGTTTACTCGACAGTTTCACGGCCATAAGGAGCCGGTTCGAACGCAGAGACGGAAATCCAGTTGCCCAGGAGGCTCAGATGTACATCAGCGTAGGCGCCATTGTCTTAATACTCGTCATCGTCCTTGTCGTGATGATGATGCGGCGGCGCTAGCCCGCCCCGACTTCCGCCTTCCGTGCCTTGATGTCTCTGGGGGAAGTCGGGACCCTTCCGGCGCTATTGAGGAATCCGTCATGGTTGTTTCCAAGGGAGAAACGGGGGACCAAGACCGCCACGAGACGCAGGAAGAGCGCGCCGACCGGAACCTGGTGGAACTCCTGCAGGAGCTCCGTGTGCTCCAGACGGGCGTTCAGATCATCTTCGCCTTCCTGCTCGGCATCGCGTTCACCCCGCGCTTCGTCCAGCTCTCGGGTACGCAGCAGGACGTCTACATCGCCGCGCTTCTGACGTCCGTCCTGTCGGTCGCCGTGCTCGCGACACCGGTCGCCGTCCACCGCGGGTTGTTCCGGCGGGGGATGAAGGAACAGGTCGTCATCGTGTCCACCCACTGCGCGCGGGTCGGCACGTTTCTTCTGTCGGTCGCTCTGGACTGCGCCGTTTTCTTGATCATCGATGTGGTGCTCGGGCGAACCGCGGCGTCGGTCCTCACCGGATGTGTCGCGGCGGCGTTCCTCGCGCTGTGGTTCGTGTTCCCGTGGGCGCTGCGGCGGTTCTGATCCGTTACTCCTCGGAACCGGGCGCCGGATCGGTCTCGGAGGTCCGGGTCTGCGCCAGGACCTCCAGGAACGGGCCGATGACCAGCCCGTCCTGGGAACTGTGGCGGAAGCCGCAGTCGGCGTGGACGGTGTAGGTCGTGCGGCGGCCGGTGCGGTGGCGGCTGATGTAGCCGGCCGATTCCAGGTCGTTGATGATCCCGAGGGTCGTGCGCTCGGTGAGGCCGGCTTCGCGGCTCAGGTCGCTGACCCGGGAATCGGGGTTCTTGGCGATCGCGACCAGTACGTGGCCGTGCCCGGTCAGCAACGTCCACACGCCCTCGGAGCCGCGCGTCATGACTAGGCGTCCGTGACCGGCCCCTTGACGGAGAACAGCTCCGTGACGCCGGCCAGTTCCAGGACCCGCAGTACCGGCTGCGACGGGTCGGCGACGGTGAAGTCGCGGCCGTTGTCGACGGCGCGCTGTCTGGCGTGTACCAGGACCCGGAGCCCCATGGAGTCCAGGAACTCGACCTGGGAACAGTCGATGACCAGGTCCGTCGTGCCGTCCCAGGCCTCGTCGAGGTCGGCCTCGAAGCGGGCGTGGGCGGCGAGGTCCACGTCGCCGGCGACGGTGAGCACCACGCGGGCGGCGTCATGCCTGGCGGTGCTGGAGAACTCCATGGACGACTCCCGGTAGTCCGCTTCTCCGGCGCCGAATCGCCGGTGATGGTGACTCCAGCTTTCGGCACAGGCGCCGACTCTGTCAACAGATACATGAAATAGTTCTCGTGTTTTTTGTTTCCGGGGTCGATCTTGCCGGGCGACGACGGTTTACACCGGGCGTAAGCGGACACAGCGGCAGGTGGTCGCCGCTCTGCTGATCGACGGCCGCCTGTGAACGCGACACCGCCGGAGAGCAGACACATGGGTCCTGAAGCACAATCGGAGCGAACGTCTTCCGCGGTCGAGGATGTGGTGGAGACCGTCTTGATCCAGGTGCCCGCCGATCCCGACTACCTGGCTGTCATCCGGTCGGCTGCCGCGCATGTCGCGACGAGGTTCGGTTGCACGCTTCCGGAGGTCGCCGACTTGCGGCTGGCGGTCGACGAGGCCTGCGGTCTGCTGCTGCGTCACACGGTCCGGGACGGGCCGGCCGTCGACGGCGCGGGGGTCGGGGATCTGGAGTGCCGTTTCGTCCTCGATGCCTCGACGCTTCGAGTCGTGCTCGGCCGCCGGGCCCGGAACTCGGCGCCACCGCAGAGTGACGAGTTCGGATGGGCGATCCTGTCGGCGCTGGTGGACGACATCGTCTGGCGCACCGAGGGCTCGACGGTGCAGGTGGAGATCCTGAAGCGCCGTGCGACCGAGACGTGAGGAGTTCCTCGCTCAAGCCGTGCTTTGCGATGCGGCGGCGTGCGGATCGAGATCGGCGGCCGTGAGCGGGTGTGCAGGCGGGTCCGGCAGCGCGATCCGGCTCGTGACGTGCTGGTCCGGGCCGACGTGCACGAGTTCGCCGGGGCGCAGCGCGCGCCAGTCGGGATTGTCGTCGAGGCGCTCGCTGGCCACGATGACGGACGGCAGCTCGGCGAGATCTTCGGCGCGCACCCGCAGGCGTCCGTCCGCCCCGGACTGATCGAGGTGGCGCCCCCGGTGGTGGCCGCCGCGGTGGCGGTTCAGCACGTACAAGGTGTGGGTGGCGGGATACCGCAGAGCCCACAGCTGGTCGTCGGTGGTCATCACGATGTTGAGGGCGAACAGCGGCAGATGAGCCGCGACCCACCGGGCTGCGGACTCCAGACCCGCGGTCACGTCCCCGTCGGCGGCCTCGGTCTCGCGGTTGACCAACGCGAAGAAGCGCTCTGAGTCGGTGTCGCCCCGGACCTCCGCCATGGCGTCGCCGAGGTGCCGTTCGAGCTCGTCCAGCCCCTCGATGACGCCGTTGTGGGCCAGCATGCGGCCGTCGGCGCAGAAGGGGTGGGTGTTGCGCTCGGACAAGGCGCCGGTCGTGGCGTAGCGCACGTGCGCGATGAAGGTCGAGGATTCCACGGTCCTCGCCTCCTCGGCGAACGCACGGTCCTCGTAGGCCGCGATCGGGGCCTTGTGCAGCACGGGTTCGCCGTCGGGCTGGAAGTAGCCCAACCCCGTTCCGTCCGGATCCCGCCTGCTCTGGACGGCGAGGCTGTCCTTGGCCTGCAACAGCCAGAACGTCGCGCGCACGCGTTCCGGGGCGCTTGTCATCGCGAACAACCGGCACATGTCTCGCATCCTCCTCGTACCCTCGGTGGCTCGACCAGGTCCGGCATGTGCCCGGACCCGACGGCCGCAAACCACGGGCGTTTGACCGGCGGCGCGATGGACATGCGGAGGGCCCGAAGCCGTGAACGAGGAGGAGCTCGCATGAACGCGTCCTTGTCTGGCCGACCCGGCGCGGCGTCATGAGCCTCGGCGACCGTACCAGAGCCCTGACCCGCCGCATCGACGCCTTCCAGCAGCGGCGCCGCTGGCTGGCCTTCCCCGCGGCGGTGTGGCGCAAGCTCTCCGACGACCAGGTCGGCAACCTCACCGGGCTGCTCACCTTCTATGCCTTCGTCTCGCTGTTCCCGCTGTTGCTCCTGCTGGTGACGGTGCTCGGGTTCGCGCTGCGCCACGACCCGGCGCTGCAACAGTGGGTGCTGCGATCGGCGCTGGCGGACTTCCCGGTGATCGGCGACCAGTTGCGCGGCAACATCCACGCCCTCGGCCGCGGCCCCGTCGGCCTCGTGGTCGGGCTGGCGGGATCCCTGCTCGGAGCGCGCGGGCTCGCCAACGCCGCACAGAACGTCCTGAACCGCATGTGGGCGGTCCCGTACAACCGCCAACCGGGCTTCCCGTGGTCCTGGCTGCGCAGCTATGCGTTCATCGCCGTGGTCGGCGTCGGGATGGCGGTCACCACCCTGGTGGCCGACCTGGCGGCCGGTGTCGGCAGCGGGCCGCTCTCGGTCGGGATCCGGGTCTCGGCACTCCTGGCGGCGGTGGTGATCGGAACCCTGACGTACTGGCTGGCCCTGCGTCTGGCGATCGCCGCTGAGGTGCCCGGCCGCCAGCTGTGGACCGGTGCCGTGATCGGCGCCGTCGGCTGGCAGATCCTGCAGGCGGTCGGCGGCTACTACGTCACGCACCAGCTGCGGCACGCCTCGACGCTCTACGGCACCTTCGGACTGGTCCTGGGCCTGATCGCCTGGTTGTACCTCCAGGCCCGCGTGACCTTGTACGCCGTCGAGGTCGATGTGGTCCGCGCGCGCAAGCTGTGGCCGCGCAGCCTGTTCCCGCCGCCGGTCGTCGCGGGCGACCGGAAGGCCTGGGACTCGGCGATGGCGGCGCAGGACCGGGCACCGACCACGGACTGAGGAGAAGAGACTGAGGAGAAGATATGACGGCTTGGTTCCGTGTCTACCCGGGTTCGGCGCTGCCGCGCCGCCTGACCGCCGAGGACGTCGAGTATCTCGACGGCGCGATGAGAAACGCGTACGGGGTGTTCGCCGACGATCCGGTCACCGGCTTGGACCTGGCCCGCACCATGGCTGCGAGCGTCCTGAACCTGCGCGGCCTGGACGCCGACACGCTGCTGAGTCCCTTCCACGCGTCGCAACACTCCGATCGGCAGGAGATCCTGCGGACCATGGGAGCGCTGGCCGCCGCCATCGACCGGATCGCGGTCAACGGAGGTTAGGTTCCGAGCCGTTGCGTGCTCTGCGGAGCAACTGCAGGATGCAGCTACGCAGCCAGCATCCCGGCCGCTCATGTGTCGCGGCGTTCGATGAGCCAGATGCCGGCCAGTGTCGGGACCAGGGCGTAGGCCGCGCAGACCAGTAGCGACCAGGTGGGCGTGAGGGTGTGCGGGACGCGGTGCGTCGAGGTGGCTGAGCGTGCGGCGTTGTAGGGCAGGTATTCGCCGATGCGGTCGGCCCAGGTGCCGGGCAGTGTCTGGCTGATCTGGGGGATCAGGAAGATCACGGCGACCAGTGCGGTGATGGCGGCGGCCGTGTGGTGCAAGAGCAGGCCGAGGCCGTAGCCGATCAGGGCGACGACGGCGCTGTAGCAGCCGGCGTAGAGGACGGAGCGCAAGGCGCCCGGCGTCGAAAGGCCTGCCTGGAGCGAGCGTTGGGACAGCACCGCCTGCCCCAGAAAGAAGCTGCCGGCGACCAGCAGTGTCGCGAAGACCAGGGCGACGCCGCCGGTGACCGTGGCCTTCCCCGCCATGAGGCGGCGGCGCTCGGGGACCGCCGCGACGCTGGTGCGGATGGTCCCGCTGGCGTATTCGGAGGTGACCGCGAGCACGCCGAACACGCCGAAGGCGATCTGTGCGACGGCCGCGCCCAGGATGCTGTCCTGCACCGGGTCCACGGCGGTGCGCTGCACGGTGGTCATTGCCGGCCAGGAAGCGACGTCCGAGGCGGTCGCGGCCAGGCCGCCGGCGAGGCAGATGAACGCGGCCACGGCGAGCGTCGAAGGCGTCGAGCGGATCGACATGAGCTTGATCCACTCGCTGCGCAGGATGTCACGCATCAGAACGCTCCGTCCCGCAGTCGGTCGTTGTGGCGACGCCTCCTGCGTGAAACTCGGCGTGGTCGGCCGTGAGTTCCATGTAAGCGTCCTCCAATGTGGCGTGGCGTGAGGTGAGCTGGTGGATCCGTACTCCGTGCTCCGCGGCGAGGTCGGCGATGCGTTCGGCGGACAGGCCCTGGACGGCCAGCGTCGAGTCGGGGAGCCTGTCGACCGTCGCTCCGGACCCGGACCCGGACCCGGTGAGCAGATCGGCCAGCCGCGGCGGCTCGGGGGTCCGCACCAGCACGTCGCCCCCGGCGGCGGCCAGCAGCTCGGTGAGCGGGGTGTCGGCGAGCAGCCGGCCCCGGCCGACGATGACGAGGTGGTCGGCGACCTGCGCCATCTCGCTCATCAGGTGGCTGGACAGCAGTACCGTGCGGCCCTCGTCGGCCAGTCCGCGCAGCAGGACGCGGAGCCAGCGGACGCCTTCGGGGTCGAGTCCGTTGACCGGTTCGTCGAACATCAACACGCCGGGATCGCCGAGTAGCGCGGCCGCGATGCCGAGGCGTTGTCTCATCCCGAGCGAGTACGTGCGGATCCGGCGTCCGGCCGCGGTCGCGATGCCCACCGCGTCCAGCACCTCGGCGACCCGCGTCGGGCTGATCCGGTTGCCGGCGGCGATCCAGCGCAGGTGCGCGACGGCGGTCCGCCCGCCGTGGACCGCGCCGGCGTCCAGCAGGGCGCCGACTTCCCGGAGCGGATCGCGGAGCTCTCGGTACGGGCGGCCGGCGATGGCGGCGGTGCCGGCGGTGGGCGCGTCCAGTCCCAGGATCAGGCGCATGGTGGTGGACTTGCCGGCGCCGTTGGGTCCGAGGAAGCCGGTGATCCGGCCCGGTGTCACCTCGAAGGTGAGCCCGTCGACCGCCAGAACGGGGCCGAAGCGTTTACTCAGATTCCTGATCTCGATCACTGTGCCTCCCCGGGTTGGTTGATATGCGCCACTTTCGCGGTGTTGTCGGGTCGGGCACATCGGGCCGGGGTCGCGTCTTCCGGCTACTCCCAGGGGCGCGATCGCCAGGGGAAAGTACTCGTTCCTCCATCCCGGGGATGAGCTGATCCAATGCGTCTGTGGGCTGATGTGCGGACCGGTCGCGCGGAGGTACGGTCATGACGTGACGCCCGAATCCAGGCCGCTGATCAGCAGGGTCGCGCCGCGCCACTGGGTCGCGCTGGATCAGGCCGCGGCCGTGGTGATCGGCGTGGGGACGTATGTGGGGGAGCGTGCCGCCGCGCCCGACCGGCCCGCGTGGCTGTTGGCCGCGCTGGCCGTCGCGGCGTCGGCTCCGTTGGCGGTGCGGCGGCGATGGCCGTTGGCGGTGCTGCTGTCCGTCGCCGCGGCCTCGCTGGGGCTGGCCGCCATCAACGCCGCGCCCCTGGTCAACCTTTCCTACGCGACCTATACCGTCGCCACGACAGCCACCGCCCGGCGTGCCCTCATCGCCGGTGCGGCCACGTTGGGGTGTCTGGCGGCCGGGATGCGGCTGCAGAATCCGGCCCCGAATCTCGGAACGCATCTGCAGTCCGCGGCGATCGTGTTGGCGACGGTCTGGGCGCTGGCACTCCTGATCCGCCAGCATCGCGCCAACACGGTGTTGGTCGCAGCTCAGGCCACCGGCCGGCTCCAGGAACATGTGCTCCAGGAACGGATGCGGATCGCCAGAGACCTGCACGATGTCGTGGCGCATTCGATGAGCCTGATCGCCGTGCAGGCCGGTGTCGCCGGGTACGTCATGGATCGCCGACCCGAGCAGGCCACGACCGCTCTGGCGGCCATCGAGTCCACCAGCCGTACCGCGCTGGTGGAGCTTCGCAGGCTGCTGGGCGTCCTGCGCGCCGAGGCCGACGACGCGGAGCTGACGGACCCGGCCGAACTCGCCCCGGCGCCCGGCCTCGCCGAGCTGTCGGAGCTGGCGGCCCGGACGGGTGAGGCGGGGCTGCGCGTCACGCTGGACCAGCGGCTGGCCGCCGCTGACGTGCCGGCTGGCGTGCAGGTGACGGTCTACCGCATCGTGCAGGAAGCACTCACCAACGTCATCAAGCACACTCGGGCGGCGGAAGCCCACGTCACCGTCGGCGACCGGGACAACGGCCTCGAAGCGGTGATCAGCAACGGCCCCGGACGGCGGGAGCGGTCACTCGCCTTGCTCGCGCCGCGGGCCGACCTGTGGCGCGGCTCGGGCCACGGCCTGATCGGCATGCGCGAGCGGGCCGCCTTGTGCGGCGGGCGGTTGGACGCCGGGAGTACCGCGGACGGCGGGTTCCGGGTCAGCGTGTGGCTCCCGCTGGATCGGCGGGCTCCGGCCGCGGATCCGATGACCTCCTCGACCTCCTCCGGTCCGCGATGACCGACGCCCTGCCGGACATCAAGGTCCTGATCGCGGACGATCAAGTCCTGCTCCGCGGCAGCCTGAGCGTCCTGGTCGACACCGCCGGGGACATGACCGCCTGCGGCGAGGCCGCGACCGGCCGCGAGGCCGTCGACCTGGCCGAGCGGCACCGGCCCGACGTGGTCCTGATGGACATCCGGATGCCGGACACCGACGGGCTCCAGGCGACCAGGCTCATCACCGCCGCCCACCCCGCGACCCGCGTGCTGATCCTGACCACGTTCGACATCGACGCCTACGTCTACGAGGCGCTGCGCGGCGGCGCCAGCGGCTTCCTGCTCAAGGACACCCCGCCGGCCGACCTGCTGACCGCGATCCGCGTCGTCGCCGCCGGCGACGCCCTGCTCTCCCCGGGCGTCACCCGCCGCCTCATCGCGGAGTTCGCCCGCCGCCCCGCCCCGGCCAACCGCGCCGCCACGGAGCTGGACGGCCTCACCCTGCGCGAGCGCGAGGTCCTGCTGCTCGTCGCCCGCGGCCTGTCCAACACCGAACTGGCCGCGCACCTGCACCTGAGCCCGGCCACCGCGAAGACCCACGTCAGCCACCTGTTGACCAAGCTCGGCGCGCGCGACCGGGCGCAGCTGGTCATCGCGGCCTACGAATCGGGCTTGGTCACCCCGGCTCGGTGAGCTGTCGCCGACCCGCCCCGGCGGCTCACCGGGTGCCCCGGTCGGCGACGATCGCGTCGATCTCGACCGCCGCGCCGAGCGGCAGCGCCGCGACGCCGATCGCGGTGCGGGCCGGATACGGCTCGGCGAACGCCTTGCCGTAGGCGTCGTTCATCGCGGGGTAGTCGTCCATGTCGGTCAGGTAGACGCCGACGCGCAGAACATCGGCGAGCGTCCGGCCGGAGGCCGCGAGCACGGCTTCGAGGTTCGCCACCGCCTGCTCGAACTGTGCCACGACGCCCCCTGGCGGCAGCGCGCCGGAGGCCGGGTCCACGCCGACCTGGCCGCTGACGAATGTGAAGCCGCCGTGGGGGACCGCGGCGGTGAAGGGCAGGGAGGCGACCGGCGTGGGAACGGAGGACGGGACCGGCGACGGGGCCTGCTTGCCTGCCAAGTGTGGCGGCAGGCTGTCGGCGTACTGCGCCTTCCCGTCGCCGAACGAGAAGTCCTCGGCTCGCACCTCGTTCAAGCAGATCAGCACGTCCTCCCGCCGCACGCCGACTTCGGCGAGCCGGTCGGCGATCGCCGCGTACAGCGCCTTCTTCAGCGACACGTCGCGCCCCGCCACGAGGGTGACCTCGACCAGCACCACGCGGTCGGAGCGGTCGACGCCGAGGAACGACGGGTCCGCGGACAGGCGGCCGGGCTCGTACTCGGTGAGCACCTGGAAACGGTCGCCGTCGGGGATGCCGAGCGCCTCGACCAGGGCCCGGTGGACTGCCTCACCGGTCTGCTCGGCGAACCCCGCCGGGCTCTTGGGCACTTCGATACGGACGAAAGGCACAGTGGTCTCCTTCACAGACGAACCTCTGGCCAGTATCAGAGGTCGCACTCCGGAGATCACACGGCCAATCGGTAAGTGGTGGCCCTCCCGTGGCCGATTACGGTTCGAGTCACGGTTCGAGTCACGGTTCGAGCCACTCCGCCGCCGGTCCCACGGCCGCGGCGAGCACGGCGCTGTTGGGCAGCAGCACCGGCCCGGCGATGGTCGACACCGTCACGTACGTCAGCGTCATCCCGGACACGCGGCCGACGATCGGGCCGCCGAGGGCTCCCGAGCGGATCCGGAGCTCGTCGCCGATCGCGAACGGCTTGGCGAACAGGATCATGATGCCCGCGAAGACGTTCGCGAGGACCTGCTGCGCCGCGATACCCAGGATGACCCCGGTCAGCACCCCGCCGAGGAGCAGATGCCCCACCGGGACCTGCAGCAGGCTCAATGCGCCGAGGACCACCAGGACGTAGCCGCACAGCAGGCACAGGATGCGGAACGTGCTCGCCCGGGCGTCGCTGAGCCGGCCCGGGACGTGCACGAGCCCCAGGATGTCGTTGGTCGCGCAGCGCACCGCGACCACCGCGCTCACGAGGAACACCCCCGCGCCGGCCACCGCGAGGAGGCGGTGCAGGACCTGATGCTGGCTGGTGCCGAGCAGGCCGCCGTAGTGGTAGGACACGACCAGCGCCGCGACGGCGATCGCCGAAGCGAAAGCCCCACGTCGCAGCAGCACCTGCCGCAGGCTCCGGCCGGCCCGCGTGCGCAGGTCCGGCACCTGGACGTCGCGCGGGACGATGAGGAGTGGTTCTTGCTCCCTACCGGTTCCCGAACTCACACTCCTGTCCTGCATTCCGCATCTCCCTGTTACAACGAGTCACGAGTGAATCACCAGCGGTCCGACAGCGGCGAAGCCGCGGGTGTCGCCGGTCGAACGCGCCGGTTATCCGCGATCGGGCATGATCAAACCGCACAGCGGGAAACGTGATCAGCGTCGCCCCGGAACGAATCCAGGGCTCACGGCGATGTGGCGCCTCGTGCCAAGAGAGGTGCGATCTGCTCGATCGGCCGCGAGGTGTGGAGGCTGAGCAGGTTCGCGAGCAGGTCGTCCAAGGCCGGCCAGGGGATGTTTCCGTGGTCGTTGTAGAGGCTGACCAGGCCGTGCAGCGCGGTCCAGAGCAGGAGCCCGGCCTGCCACCGCTGAGCCTCCGTGGACCGCGTCCCGTCCTGCTCGGCGACCGCCGCCAGCGCCGCGACGACAGAGTCGAGCAGTTCGGCACCGGCCCCGTGAGCTGATCCGGGGACGAGGTCGGCGGGCATCCGGCCGCCGAACAGCGTCCGGTAGGGGCCGGGCTGCTCGACTCCCCAGTGCACGTACGCTCCGCACCGGCCGACGAGTTCGGCCAGGGGGTCCGCGGCGGATTCCGCCGCCTGGTTCATGATCCCGGCCAGCTCGTCGTAGCGGAGTCGCAGGACGTGCTCGATCAGTGCGCCGAGGTCCGGGAAATGGCCGTAGATGCTGGCCGGGGCGACGCCCACCTCGCGCGCGACCTGGCGGAGGGTGAGGGTCTCGGGCTGGTCGAGGGTCGCGAGCAGGTGCGCGGCGGCCTCCACGAGTTGGGCCTTGAGCAGCTGCCCCTGCCCTCGCGGGTTGCGGCGGCGGGCCGTGCCCGCTTCCGCGCCTTGTCCCGCAGACGCCATCGTTACCCCTTCCGACCTGCGTCAACCTCTCCTCACAACTCGCCCAGCTTACCGGTCTCCGGCTTCGCGGTGCCCGGCGGCCCGGGTTGACGCGCCGTAGCCAACACTTGTTTACTTACTTGGCCAACACTTGTTCAGTTAGAGGAGGGATCCCATGCGGATCGCAGTTCTCGGCGCGACCGGGAGGGTCGGCGGCCTGCTTGTCGACCATGCGAGTGAGCGGGGCCACCACGTAGTCGCGCTCGTGCGAGCCCCCGATCGGTTCACGAGGCCCGCGTCCGGACGGCTGGAGATCCGGCGAGCCGATGTCACGTCGCCGCAGCACTTTCCCGCCCTCGACGACGTCGACGTGGTCGCCTCGGCGATCGGTGTCCGCAAGGACGACGGTCCCGGCGCGCTGGTCGCCGGAGCCAGAGTGCTGGCCGCACGTGGTGTTCGCACAGTCTGGCTGGGAGCGCTGGGCTCGGGCGCGTCCACCGGCGCGGGCGGCGTGCTCTATCAGGCGATCATGCGGATGGTCGTCGGCAAGGAGTTGGTCGAGAAGGCCGAGGCCGACCACATCGTGCTCCAGGCCGGGGCCACCGTGCTGCACGCGCCGGACCTCGGCAACGGTCCCATCAGTCCTCGGCGCGGCGTTGTGCCGCTGGCCGAGTATCGGCGTCCTCTGCTGCCGCCCCGGATCTCCCGCGCCACCGTGGCCGCGCTGATGCTGGACGAGGCCGAAGCGGGCGCGAACGGCGGCGGCATCGTCGTGCCGCGCGGCTGATGCGACCGTCAGCAAACCGTCAAACGCAGCGGGGGTCGGGTGTCAAGCACGCCGCTCAGGATCGGTGGAGTCACTTCCACCACCTGATGAGGGGACTGTCATGGCAACGCTTTTGTACCGGCTCGGCGCCTTCGGCGCGCGCCGACGGCGCACGATGATGTTCGGATGGCTGATCGTCCTGGCGGCCGTCGTCGGCCTGGGAATCTCGGTCGGCGGCTCGCTCCAGAACACCAAGTCCATCCCCGGCTCCGCCGCCCAGACCGCGCTGACGAGGATGGACCGGCACTGGCCGACTCCCGACTCCCAGTCCGCGCGGATCGTCTTCCAGGCGCCGGCCGGTCACAGGCTGGCCGAGCCGGGCCTTCAGGCACCGCTGCGTGCGAGTCTGGCGGCCGCGGGCCGAGTCGTCGGCGTGACGTCGGTCGGCGATCCCGCCGCGGACGGCCTGGTCTCGCCCGACGGGCGGACCGCCGTGGCCGATGTGGACTTCACCACCGCCGCGGACAAAGACGTGCCCACCGTGACGCTGGACGCTCTGAAGGCCACCGGCGACGCCGCGCGGAAGGCCGGGCTGACGGTCGTCTACGGTGGTGACGCGTATGTCCCGACGAACGCCCCGATAGGTCCGACGGAGCTGATCGGTATCCTCGTCGCCCTGGCGATCCTGTTCATCACCTTCGGCTCGATGCTCGCGGCCGGGATGCCTTTGCTCACCGCCGTTCTCGGCGTCGTGGGCAGCATGATGACGATCCTGACCGTGGCCTCGGCAGTCGGCGTCTCCGAGAACGCACCCACCCTGGCGATCATGCTCGGCCTGGCGGTCGGCATAGACTACGCGCTGCTCATCGTTTCGCGGCATCGCGCCCAACTCGCCACCGGCATGCCCGTTCCCGAATCAGTGGCCAAGGCCACCGCCACCGCCGGCGGCGCGGTGGTCTTCGCCGGGGCGACCGTGCTCATCGCCCTGGCCGGACTGTCGGTCGCCGGCGTGCCGATGCTCACCTCCATGGGCCTGGCCTCGGCAGGTGCCGTCGCGATGGCCGTGATCATGGCACTGACCCTGCTGCCGGCTCTGCTCGCCGCCTTCGGCCGCAGGCTGATTCCCAAGCCCGGCTCCAAGGCGGCTCGTGGCACCGATCCGGACCGGGCGACCCTGGGGACCAAGTGGGTCGGCGGCGTCCTGCGCCATCCGGTCCGCAACCTGGTCCTGGTGACGGTCGGGCTCCTGGTCGTGGCGGCCCCGGCGCTGCGGTTGCAGACCTCCCTGACCGACGACGGCTCCAACCCGACGTCGACGTCCACCCGCCAGGCGTACGACACGATCAGCCGGGCCTTCGGCCCCGGTGCCAACGGCCCGTTGGTCGTCCTGGTCGAGGGTCCGAACACGACGGTCACGGCACAGACCGCGACCGCGGTGGCGAAGGAGCTCCCCGACGTCCACGGCATCGCCCGGACCAGCGGCGTCGACACCGCCGCGGACGGCACAGCCGCCCGAATCCAGGTCGTCCCGACGACCGGCCCGCGCAGCCAGGACACCAGCGACCTGGTCTCACGTCTGAACACCGCGCTCGCGCCGGCGGCCCGGCAGTTCGGCGGCCGGGTCGCCGTCACCGGCCAGACCGCGGTCAGCATCGACGTCGCGACCAAACTCAACGGCGCGCTGATCCCGTTCGCGGTGGTCGTGGTGGGTCTGTCGCTGCTGCTGTTGATGATCGCCTTCCGGTCCGTCGCCATCCCGGTCAAGGCGACCGTGGGATTCCTGCTCTCGGTGGGCTCGGCCTTCGGCGCGACCGTCGCGGTGTTCCAGTGGGGCTGGCTCGCCGGCGTGCTCGGCGTTCCCAGCCTCGGCCCGGTGGCCAGCTTCGCGCCGATCATCGTCATGGCGGTGTTGTTCGGACTGGCGATGGACTACGAGGTGTTCCTGGTCTCGGCGATGCGTGAGGACTACGGCCACCGGAAGGACGCGCGCGGCGCGATCCTCGTCGGAGCCCGCAACGCCTCCCGGGTGGTGACCGCCGCGGCCCTGATCATGATCGCGGTCTTCCTCACCTTCCTGCTGGGCAAGGATCCCGATGTCATGCCGATCGCCTTCGGACTGGCCTTCGGCGTCCTCATCGACGCGTTCGCGGTGCGGATGACCCTGGTGCCGGCGGTCCTCACGCTGCTCGGCGACCGCGCCTGGTGGCTTCCGCGCCGTCTTGACCGGGTTCTGCCGCGCCTGGACGTCGAGGGCGAATCCCTCAGCGCAACCTTCGACGACGCAGGCCGCGCGGTGCTCGGCGGCGATCGGGAAAGCGAGTCCGCGGTCCGATGAACGATTCCGCCGAAGCCGACCGCGTGCTGGTCGTCGATGATGACGCCGGTGTCAGGCAGCTGCTGATCTCCGCGCTCGGCTTCGCCGGATTCGCGGTGGACGCGGCGGGCGGCCTGACCGAGGCACTGGCGCAGGTCGCCCGCCGCCCGCCGGACGTGATCGTCCTGGACGTGATGCTCCCCGGGGCCGACGGCTTCGAGATCCTGCAGCTGCTGCGCGAGGGCGGCATCGCGGTCCCCGTGCTCTTCCTCACCGCGCGCGACGCGGTGGAGGACCGGGTTCGAGGGCTGCGCCTGGGCGGCGACGACTACGTCACCAAGCCGTTCAGCGTCGTCGAGGTCGGCGCCCGGCTGCAAGCCTTGTTGCGCCGGGCCCGCGGCGGCCCGCCCGCCGAGCAGGATCCCATCCTGCGGTGCGGCGACCTGGAAATCGACGACCTGCGCCACGAGGTCTGCCGCGGCGGGGAGCTCATCGAACTGTCGCCCACGGAGTACCGGCTCCTGCACTACCTGATGGTCCACCAAGGCCAGGTGCTGTCGCGGTCGCAGATCCTGGAAGCCGTCTGGCAGTACGACTTCGGCGGCGACTCGGTCGTCGTCGAACGCTTCGTCTCCAACCTGCGCCGCAAGATCGACGCCGGCCGCGTCCCGCTGCTGCACACCGTTCGCGGCGTCGGGTACACGCTGCGGCAGCAGGCCGTCCGATGAACCTCGCGGGCCTGCACGGGCGCCTTCGTCCGTCCCGGGCGGGCGTCCGGTTGCGCCTTCTCGCCGGACTCGCGGGACTGCTGGTCGCCGGGCTGGCCGCGAGCTCGGTGGCCGGCGCGGTGTTGTTGGGGGACTACCTGCACAAGCGGTACGTCCACACCCTGCAAGACAGCGCCGCTCGTCTGGAAGCCGTCATCGCCAGGGGCCCGCAAGTCGCTGACGGTGATCAGCTCTCTGCGTTGCTGGGTCCGCCGCTCGGCAGCATCGCCGTCGACGCGCAGGACCGCATCCTGCTCTCCGGTGGAGCAGCCGATCTCGCTCCGGAAGCGCTGGTCCGCGCCACCGCGGCGGTGCGGCCGGGCCAGGTCGTCGGCTGTGACAACGCAGGGGACGGCGGCGCGGGGGACGGCCTGGCCTGCCACGGCCACGACCTCAGCGCCATCCGCATCCCCAGTCCCGGCATCACCTTGGTGCGTGCGGACGGACCCGCTGTGAAGCCGGCCGCCGTGATCCTGGTCATCGACACCTCCGTCGACGACTCCACCACCGACACCCTGTTCGCCCGCCAACTGGCCATCGCCGCCTGCGCCCTGGCCGTGCTGCTCGCGCTGGCCGTCCTCGTCCTGCGGCTCGGACTGCGGCCGCTGGCCGAGATGGCCGACAGCGCCGACGCCATCGCCGAAGGGCACCTGACCGAACGCCTCCCGATCCGCGGCGACCGCAGCGAGACCGACCAGCTGGCCGAGGCGGTCAACCGGGCCTTCGACGCCCAGGCGCGCGCCGAGGCCGCCGTCCGGTCGCTGGCCGCGGACACCTCGCATGAGCTGCGCACCCCGTTGTCCACGATCTCCGGCTGGCTCGATCTGCACCGTCAGGGCGCGCTCACCGGGCCCGGCCTGGACGCTGCTCTCGGCCACATCGAGGACGAGGTCGGCCGGATGCGGCTGCTGGTCGAGGACCTCTCACTGCTGGCGCGCCTGGACGCTGGCCGGCCGCTGGACCAGGCACCGGTCGACGTGACGTCGCTGGCCGCCGGCGTGGTGGAGGACGCGCACGTCATCCACCCGGACCGCACCATCACCCTGACCGCCGCCGGCCCCGCCCCGGTGAGCGGCGACGCCGCCCGCCTCCAGCAGGTGCTGCGCAACCTCGTGGGCAACGCTGTCCAGCACACCCCGGCCGGGACGGCTGTGCACGTCGCCGTCGCGACGAGTCCGGGCCAGGTCCAGATCGACGTGGCCGACGACGGCCCCGGCATCGCCCCGCAGGACCTCCCGCGCGTTTTTGAACGCTTCTGGCGGGCCGAGGCCAGCCGCAGCCGTGCCTACGGCGGATCCGGACTCGGGCTGGCGATCGTCGAGGCGATCGTCCACGCCCATCAGGGGCAGGTGACGGTGGAGTCCGAAGTGGGCGTCGGGACCACGGTCTCGGTACTGCTCAAGACTCGGGCCGCCGGGGTCAGGTCCCGGACTTCGACGAAGTAGCGCCTGCCCGGTGTCCAACGCAAAGGGGAGCCGGCGTCCCAGTCCCGTGGCGGGCTGGACGTCCCAAGGCCCGCGATTTCGTCAAACGCCGATGGGAAACCCCAGGTCAGGCGCCGTCCCGTCCCGCGTCTCCGGCAATGTCCCGAGACGTGCTGTGGTCGGGTCCTGCCTGCCTGGAGACTGGCCGTGCCCCGGCCACACGGTCGCGGCGCAGTCTGGGTGTCCGTGCGTGCCCGAATCGCGCGCCGGCACCGCGCGATGGAGGTATGCATGTTCCGCACCAAGTTGATCAAGACGGCCGGTGTCCTCGTCGGTGCCGCGGCTCTGACGATGACGTTCACCGGGTCGGCGTGGGCGGGCGGCAGCACGATCAGACTCCACGACAAGGCGACAGGCCGTTGCCTGGACAGCAACACCTCAGGCAACGCCTACGCGCTTCCGTGCAACGGCGGCAACTTCCAGAACTGGCTCGCCATCAATCTCGAAGGGAGCAGCCGCGCCCTTGAGGACGCCCAGACCAACCTGTGCCTGACCACAGGAACGCAGGTCAACAGCAACCTCGTCCTGATGAAGACGGAATCATGTGCCGGTAACGCGGTGAACTTCGCTGTCATCAGCAACTCCGATGGCACCGACACCTTCAGCACCGGCACGTGGTGTCTGGACAGCAACACCGATGGTGAAGGGAACAACGTTGGTTCGGTCTACATAGACCCGTGCAACGGCGGGAACTATCAGAGGTTCTCGCTCGGGTAAAGGTTCAGTTGCGGAATGGGATACCGGTTGCAGGGACTTCTCTGCAACCGGTTTTGCTTTCGTACACGAAATCAGTGCTCTCCGAGCCGTCCTGAACCACCGCGGAACGGGTGTCCCTGCCCGCGACCGATATCGACACCCGGCTGCCGACCGCGCCGTGCCAGACACGGCCCCGCACCACGCTCTCCGGGGCGAACGCGCGGCCGCCGAGGTAACGCTCCCAGGAGGAGGCGCTGAACCCGGTCTTCTTCGCGAGCTGATGCAAGCTCAGGCCGCTGTCGTCCTTCAGCTTGGACTCAACGACGGCGCTCCGACAGGAGGTAAGCGAGCATGATCGCGACGTCTTCGGTATCCGGTACGGAGTATTCGGCCAAGGTCTCGCCGCTGCCGACCTTCACGCCGACGTCCAGCCCGGTCAAGCGCGCGAAGGCCTTCTCGTCGGTGACGTCGTCCCCGACGAACACCGCCGCGGTGGCGTCGACCCGGCGGCGCAGCACGTCCAGGGCTTCGCCCTTGTCGGTCTCGACGACCGCCAGCTCGATCACCGCCTTGCCCTCGGTCACGTGCACGCCCCGCCAGCGGGCCGGGCCGGTGCGGACCGCTTCCAGCACCGAGGCGCCTGCCGCCGGCTCGGCCCGGCGCACGTGCACGGCGATACTGGCAGGCTTCAGCTCCAAGGACGCGCCGGGGGTGCGGCCGATGAGTCCTTCGAGGTCGGTCTCCAACTGGCGTCGCAACGCCTGCGCTTGATGGTCCAGCGCGTGGGCGAACCCGGCGTCGAACTCCGCGCCGTGGCTGCCGATCAGGTGTACGCCGGCCGGCAGTCCGGACAACGGGGCCAGGTCGCGCAGCGCCCGGCCGGAGATCACGCCGGCGGTGGTGTCCGGCAGCGTGGCGAGCGTCGCCAAGGCCTGTGTCGATTCCGGACGTGGCACCGCCTGCGCTGGGTCTGCGACGATCGGCGCGAGCGTCCCGTCGTAGTCGCAGACCACGAGCAGCCGCGGCACGCGCGCGATGCGGTCGATGGCCTGCCGCAGTCCGGTCGGCAGCGTCCCGGCGGTCACTGGTGTACCGCCTGGGCTTCGGTGTGCGTGGCCGTGGTGGGGTCCAGGAAGTCGAGGAACGACCGCGCCCAACGACCCACATCATGAGTCATTACCTGCCGGTGCAGCGTCCGCATCCTCGCCCGCTGCTCCATCGGGTCCATGGTCAGCGCCCGGACCAGAGCCTTTGCGACGCCGTCCAGGTCATGCGGGTTCACCAGCAGGGCGTAGTCGCTCAGCTCGGCCGCGGCCCCGGCGAATTCGGAGAGCACCAGCACTCCGTCGAGGTCGTGCCGGGTGGCGACGTACTCCTTGCAGACCAGGTTCATCCCGTCCCGGAACGGCGTGACCACCATGACGTCGGCGGCGCAGTACAGCGCGACGAGCTCGTCGCGGTCCACCGGCTGGTGCAGGTAGTGCACGATCGGTCGGCCGACCCGGCCGAACTCGCCGTTGAGCCGTCCGACCTGTTCCTCGATGTTGCGTCGCATCGCCTTGTACTGTCCGACGCGCTCGCGGCTCGGCGTGGCGACCTGGATCATGGCCACGGACTCCGGATCGACCCGCCCGGAGACCAGCAGTTCGCGCAGGGCACGCAGCCGCACGTCGATGCCCTTGGTGTAGTCCAGCCGGTCCACTCCCAGCAGCAGGCGGCGGGGATTCCCCATGTCCGAGCGGATCTGGCGGGCGCGCTCGGCGGTCTGGGCTTTCCGTGACAGCTTGTTGAAACCTGCGGCGTCGATGGAGATGGGGAAGGCGCCGACCCGGACCTGTCGGCCGTTGAACGGCACCGATCCGGGGCGGCTGCGCACCCTGACGGCTGCTCTCGTCGGTTCCAGATCAAGCAGCCGCCGGGCCAGCCACAGGAAGTTCTGCGCGCCCCCGGGCATCTGGAACCCGACCACGTCGGCGCCCAGCAGTCCGCGGACGACCTCGGCGCGCCAGGGCAGTTGCATGAAGAGCTCGACCGGGGGAAACGGGATGTGGAGGAAGAAGCCGATCCTCAGATCGGGACGCTGTTCACGCAGCATGGCCGGAACGAGCTGGAGCTGGTAGTCCTGTACCCACACCGTCGCCCCGGGGGCGGCAGCTGCCGCGGCGGCGTCGGCGAACCGCTGGTTGACCGTGACGTAGCTGTCCCACCAGGACCGCTCGAACACCGGCGGGACGATGACGTCGTGGTACAGCGGCCACAGCGTCGCATTGGAGAAACCCTCGTAGTAGTCCCGGACCTCGTCGGAGGACAGCCTGACCGGAAGCATCAGCAGGCCGTCGTCGTCGAACGAGGCCACGTCCTGATCGGCCCGGCCGGACCAGCCGATCCAGGCGCCGTTGCGCTGGCGCAGGAACGGTTCCAACGCGCTGACCAGACCGCCGGGACTCGGACGCCACCGCTCGGTCCCGTCCTCAAGCTGCTCCAGATCGACCGGCAGCCGGTTGGCGACCACCAGGAAATCCGCGCCGCGCTCCGTTATCGCATCCACAAGCCAAACGCCTCTCGCTATGCCAATTGTCCTCGGCGCGTCGCTGCGGACACGTCGCGGGCGCTGACGGTTTTCGCAGGTTCCGGACTCTGTAGACGATCCCGGACGAACCGCAGCGCGGACACCTCCCTACCCATGATCGTGCCATTCAACCGGTGAAGATTCGGTTTGTTCGACTCTTGTCAGACGAAACCGACGCGAAACACCGGTTCCGTATGATCGGCGGGGTTTGGCCTGTGGATAACCGGTCATACGGGGCAGGCGCGTAGGCGGCCGGGCCGCCTGCCCGGAGCGGTCATGAGGAGTCGGCCGTTCAAGCGGTGAGAGCAGAAATTGAGGCCCTAGCAGTGGATATGAACTCTTCTCTTCGTGATGCCGCCGACCCCGCGGATACCGCCGATTTCGCAGGTCGAGGAGTGGCGATGGCCCCCTCGGAGTCGGACGCGGCGCGCGCGGCCGTGGTCATCGTCGGCGGTCATGAGGGCGGTGCCGAGGTGGCGGTGGAGCCTTTGGTGGAGCAGGGGCCGTTGCTGAGGGCGTCGTCGGCGGGACGGTTGTTGGAGAACGCTGTACATCAGGCGCTTGACGGTACTGATCTGCCGGTGTGTGTGGTGCCGATGACGTTGGGACGTGATCCGCAGCTGGTGGCCGATGCCGCTCGGACGCTGACGTGGCTGACGCGCGGCCCGATGGCCGGTCGGGTGATGTTGGCCGAGCCGTTCGGGAACGCGACACTTTTGACCGGGTGGCTGCGGGTGGCGGTGGCGCGGGTCGTCGACCCGTTCGACGCGCCGGATATGGCGGTGTTGCTGACGGCCAAGGCGGCCAATACGTTCGACGACGCTGAGTTGTTCCGGATCGCGCACCTGGTCAAGTCGCGAGGCGACCTGCCGTGGGTGGAGGTGGCGTTCCGTGGCGGCGAGCCCGATGTCGCCGAGGGCGTCGAGCGTTGCCGGCAGCTCGGGGCACGCGAGGTCGTCGTTGTTCCCGCGGACTTCGGTCCCGCTGTCGACGCCCCGGTGCAGGGGATCGTCGATGGCTGGCCGATTCTGACACCTCCGGAGATCTCGGGGATGCTCGCCACGCGCATCGCCACTGCGTTGCTCAGGCTCAGCCGGGGCGACGACGGGATCGCCGCCGGGTTGGATGCCGATCACCAGCACGGACACGGCGGCACCCCGTGGCGCGAGGCCGATTACGGCACCGACTGATCGACGGCCATTTGATCGACGGTCACGCGATCGGCGGTCATCCGATCGACGGTCACGCGGTTGCCGCCGTTGCGGCGGCGCCGCTCTTGCCGACAGCGGAGATCGGCGGCGCGACGTCCTCCAGGCCCTGGCGCTCGGCGTTGACGCCGAGGAACCAGCCGACGGCGCCGCCGATCATCATCACGACCGCGCCGATGACGTAGCCCCAGAAGAGCGGCGTGCGGTCCGGGTGCGGATTGTTCTGTCCGCCGATGAGGTGGCCGAACAGGAACGGTGCGACTACGCCGCCGGCGCCTTGGGAGAGCGCGAAGAAGAAGGAGATGGCCTGCGCGCGCAGCTCCAGCGGGAAGATCTCGCTGACTGTGAGGTAGGCCGAGGACGCTCCGGCGGAGGCGAAGAAGAAGATCACGCACCAGAACGCCGTCTGGGTGGTGGCGTTGAGCACGCCGGCGTGGAAGAAGAACGCTGACACCAGCAGCAGGAATCCGGACAGGCCGTAGGTCAGCAGGATCATCTTGCGCCGGCCGATGGTGTCGAACAGGTGCCCGAGCAGCAGCGGTCCGGCCAGGTTGCCGAGGGCGAACGGGAAGAAGTAGTAGCTGGTGTGGGCCTTTGACACGCCGTAGAAGTGCTGGAGCACCAGGGCGTAGGTGAAGAAGATCGCGTTGTAGAGGAATGCCTGGGTGACCATCATCGAGAAGCCCAGGATCGAGCGGCGCGGATACTGCCCGAAGAACACCTTCGCCATCTGCGGGTAGCTGATGTTCTTCTCGGGGACGATCTCGATCGCCTTGCTGTCCGGCACCTCCTCCAGACTCACGCCGTCGGCCTTCACCCGGGCCTCGATGTCGTCGACGACGCTCTCGGCCTCCTCCTGGCGGCCGTGGGTCATCAGCCAGCGAGGACTCTCGGGGATGTGGCGTCGCAGGGCGATGATCGCGATGCCGATCGCCGGGCCGATGAGGAACCCGATGCGCCAGCCGAGGTTCTGCGGCACCTGGTCGGAGAGCAGGTACAGGTTCGCGGCGGCGCCGAGTGCGGCTCCGCCCCAGTACGTGCCGTTCACGGCGATGTCGACGCGTCCCCGGTAGTGGGACGGGATCAGCTCGTCGATCGCGGAGTTGATGGCCGTGTACTCCCCGCCGATGCCGGTGCCGGCGATGAAGCGCAGGACCAGCAGGGACCACAGGTCCCAGGAGAATCCGGCCAGGCCGCTGGCGACCAGGTAGACACCGAGGGTGACCATGAACAGCTTGCGGCGGCCGAGACGGTCGGTGATCCGGCCGAAGACCAGCGCGCCGGCCACCTCGCCGGCCAGGTACACCGAGCCGACCGCCCCGACCTCGGCGGTGGTCAGGCCCAGGGACTGCTGGTAGCCGGCCTGCGAGACGATCTGGATCTCCAGGCCGTCCAGGATCCAGGAGACGCCGAGGCCGACGATCACCAGCCAGTGGAACCTGCTCCAGGGCAGTCGGTCCATGCGGGCGGGGACCAGGCTGCGATGGGCGGCTCTGGCCGGCGCTCCCTGTGTGGCGCTCATCGTTCACCCCTTCGATCGACCCGGCGGCGAGAATGATCGAAGGATGCCCAGCGTTCGGGATCCGAATCGGGTCGGTCGCCTGATTGACCCGGAAAGCGGCGTCGCGCGTGTTAGCAATTTCCGGGTCTGGACAACAGGGGCCCATGGATGACGCATCTACGACGACTGGTCTTCCGGAGCAGATCCGGGCGTGTCTGTTCGATCTGGACGGTGTGCTCACCGAGACGGCGACGGTGCATGCCAGGGCGTGGAAGGAGATGTTCGACGCCTTCCTGCGGTCGCGTCCGGGTCCTTTCGTGCCGTTCGATCCGGTGGCGGACTACGACACGTATGTCGATGGCAAGACTCGGGCTGACGGGACCAGGTCTTTTCTGGCTTCGCGGCATATCGAGCTGCCGGATGGGTCTTCTGATGACCCGCCGGGTGCTGAGACGGTCAACGGCTTGGGTAACGCCAAGAATGAGATCGTCCTGCGGCTGTTGGACTCCGATGGTGTGCACGTCTACGCAGGTTCAGTGCGGTATCTGAAGGCTGTGCGGGCGGCGGGGTTGCATCGGGCGGTGGTGTCCTCCAGTGCGAACTGCGAAAGCGTGCTGAAGGCGGCGGGTATCGCTGACCTGTTCGAAGTTCGCATCGACGGGGTCACCGTCGAAGAGGAGCACCTGCCGGGCAAGCCGGCTCCGGACACGTACCTGGCTGCGGCCAAGGCGTTGGGCGTGGAGCCCGGTCAGGCCGCGGTGTTCGAGGACGCCTTGGCGGGCGTGCAGGCCGGGGAGGCCGGCAAGTTCGGGTTCGTGGTGGGGGTCGATCGCGTGGGGCAGGCGCAGGCCCAGGCGCTGCGCGATGCCGGTGCCGACACGGTCGTGACCGACTTGGCCGAGCTGTTGGGCAAGGCGGATCCGTCGTGATTCAGCATCCGTCGTATGCGGTGGAGCCGTGGAGTCTGCGGGAGACGGAGCTGGGCCTGGAGGTGTTGGGTCAGAGCGAGTCGGTGTTCGCGTTGGGCAACGGGCATATCGGCTGGCGCGGCAACCTGGATGAGGGCGAGCCGCATGGTCTGCCCGGGTCGTATCTCAATGGTGTGTACGAGTCCCGGCCGCTGCCGTATGCCGAGGCTGGGTATGGGGATCCGGAGGCGGGGCAGACGGTCATCAATGTCACCAACGGCAAGGTGATCCGGCTGATGGTCGACGATTCTCCGTTCGACCTGCGCTACGGACGCTGCCTGGGGCATGAGCGGGTTCTGGATTTCCGGACCGGTCTGCTGGAGCGTCAGGTGGAGTGGGAGTCGCCGGCTGGCAAGCGGGTGAAGGTGCGTTCGGCGCGCATGGTTTCGTTGGTGCAGCGGTCGGTCGCGGCGATCGTTTATGAGGTGGAGGCTGTCGATTCCGAGCTGTGGGTGGTCATCCAGTCGGAGCTGGTGGCCAACGAGGAGATCCCGCGAGCTGCCGGCGATCCCCGGGCAGCGGCCGTGCTGGAGGCGCCGTTGCGGCCGGAGGAGCACAGCAGCCGTCCGGCTGGGGCGGTGCTGGTGCATCAGACCGCTGTTTCCGGGCTGCGGGTCGCCGCCGCCATGGATCACCAGGTGCAGGCGCTGCCGTCGCTGAAGGAGAGCGTGGAGTGTTTTGAGGATCTGGCTCGGTATACGGTCACGGCGATGCTTCAGCCGGGGGAGCGGTTGCGGCTGGTCAAGTACGTCGCATATGGGTGGTCGCAAGCTCGGTCTGAGCCTGCGGTTCGGGCTCAGGCTGAGGCTGCGCTGACTGGTGCGGTTCAGACTGGGTGGGATGGGTTGGTTGCGGAGCAGCGGGCTTATTTGGATGATTTCTGGGCTCGGGCTGATGTTGAGGTGGAGGGGGATGCGGAGATTCAGCAGGCGGTGCGGTTCGGGTTGTTTCATGTGTTGCAGGCTGGGGCCAGGGCTGAGGGGCGGGCCATTCCGGCCAAGGGGCTGACTGGCACTGGATATGACGGGCATGCTTTCTGGGACACCGAAACCTTCGTTTTGCCGGTGCTGACCTACACCGTTCCGCATGCCGCCGCCGATGCTTTGCGGTGGCGCTGCGATACGCTGCCGCAGGCGTTGGAGCGGGCTGGGCAGTTGGGTTTGAAGGGTGCTGCGTTTCCCTGGCGGACTATTACCGGGGCCGAATGCTCCGGCTACTGGCCGGCTGGTACTGCCGCCTTCCACGTCAGCGCGGATATCGCTGATGCGGTCACCCGCTACATCGGCGCTACCGGCGATGTTGAGTTCGAGAAGACCACCGGTCTGGAGTTGCTGATCCACACCGCTCGGCTGTGGCGGTCGTTGGGGCATCACGACTCGCAGGGCCGGTTCCGCATTGACGGGGTCACCGGACCGGATGAGTATTCTGCGATCGCCGACAACAACGTGTATACGAACCTGATGGCGCAACACAATCTGACCTGCGCTGCTGTGGTCGCCGAACGCTATCCTGACCGGGCTCTGGAACATGGTGTGGACGTCGAGGAGGCGGCATCCTGGCGTGACGCGGCTGCGGCGATGTACGTGCCCTACGATTCCGCCGCTGGCATTCATCCTCAATCTGATGGTTTCACCACCCACGAAACCTGGGACTTCGCTGGCACTACCCCGGAGCAGTACCCGCTGCTGCTGCACTTTCCCTACTTCGACCTGTACCGCAAACAAGTCGTGAAACAAGCCGACCTGGTCCTGGCCATGCACCTGCGATCCGCCGCCTTCACCGACGAGCAGAAGGCCCGCAACTTCGACTACTACGAAACCCTCACCGTGCGGGACTCTTCCCTGTCGGCCTGCACGCAAGCCGTCATCGCCGCCGAAGTCGGACACCTGCAGTTGGCTGGCGACTACCTCGCCGAAGCCGCCCTCATGGACCTCGGCGACCTCGAACACAACACCCGCGACGGACTCCACGTGGCGTCCCTTGCAGGGACCTGGATCGCGCTCGTCGCAGGACTCGCCGGGATGCGCGAGCACGACGGCACGCTGTGCTTCAAACCCCGGCTGCCTGCGGACATCACCCGCCTCGCCGTCAACCTGTGCGTGCGCGAGAGCAGACTTCGTGTCGAAGTCACCGCTGAGGCTGTTAGTTATCAGCTGATTGACGGGCCTACGCTGCATCTTCTGCACCATGACGAAGCTGTTGAGGTTGGTGAAGGCGCGCCGGTTACTAGGCGGATCGCGCGGATACCGGTGAGTACGCCGCCTCGACAGCCGGTGGGGCGGGCGCCGGTTCGTAGGGAGTAGGTGAGGTTTTCAGGGGTGCGGGCGAGGTTGTTGGAGGGGCTTTTGGGGGCCTCTGAGTTTGGTGTTGGTGTTGGTGTTGGTGTTGGTGTTGGTGTGGGTGTGGGTGTGGGTGTGGGTGTGGGTGTGGGTGTCGTGGGCGTGGTGCGGTCGGTCTGTGGTTTTACAGGCGATCTTTACGGCTTCGCGCACGGTTTGATGACCTCGCAGGGGGACGCAGTTCGGTTGTGCCCCGCATGTCGCGCTGGCGGCCGCCGGTTTTCGCTGGCACGACCGCGCTGTGGTTCAGGCTTCTGCGGCAGTGCGCTGGCGGCTGGCGGTTTGCGCGTGCAAGACCACGCGCCGGTCCGAGTCACTGCGCATGTCGTAGGCGGCAATCGTCGTGCGTGGTGGGCACCTTGAGGCCTCCGGCGGGCGCTCTACAGCGAGGGGGCGACCCGCGCGACCTGCTCGGGGGCGGCGGCCCGCGACTGCTCGGCTTTCTATCCGCTGTTGCCTGCGTTGCGCTGGTCGGTGGCGGTCGCTGCTTGTGGTCACCGAGGTTCTGGGTCCCTCGCCGCGTCGTCGCCGTAGACGGAACCAGCCCGGTTTGGCGGAATCAAGCCGCATCGCTGTTGCTGTGGTCGCCCTCCGTCCGGCTTGACACCGCCAAACCGGGCTGGTTGGCAGAGCCCGCCGACGCGGCGAGGGACCCAGAACCAACACCCCGCATGGTCCTTCGGACCCCCTCACCGCACCACCGGCCGCGCTGGCCCGTCACCGCCCGCAGCGGCTAAGGCCTCGGCTCTCGCCGCCATCGGGCATGGTGTGCCTGGCCAGCCAGTCGCAGATCTCCACGCGGTTGCTGTCGTCGCGGATGGCGGCGAGTACCTCCGGCGCGTGCGTCGCGGCGAAGGACACTGCGGCGTCCGGATCGATCTCCATCAGCCGGCTTCTTCCGCTGCCAGGGCGGCCAGTACCCGCTCGCGCAGCAGCTCGTACTCCTCACGGCAGCGTCGGGGGCCTTCCGGTGGGCGCTGTACCACCTGGCTGTTGGTGACGGTGGCGCCGTTGAGGAAGCGGAACTGGTCGGCGGTGAGGTCGATTTCGGCGCCGTCGGGGAGCTGGTTCCAGTAGTGGTTCCAGACTTTGGCGCCGTTCATGTGGACCTCGCCGTGGATCAGGTCTCCGCCCAGGAGGTCCTGGACGACGAGTGCGGTCACCCCGCACTGGCTGCCCGACGGGTTCTCCGGCCGCCACTCGTCGCGTGCCACTGGATCGCACGTGTCCAGGCCCCAGGCGGCCTCGACCAGGGGTCGCAGCGTCTCGATATTCAGCATCCTGTGAGCGTCGCATGGAGGTCTGACAGCATTGCCGCGGAGGCCGCGGATCAGATACAGATCCGCGGCCTCCGTCATCCTTTCTCAGTCATCGATCTCGTTGGTTACGGATAGGAGGTGACGTCCGAAGGCGTCGTGTTGGACGGAGTCGCCGCTCCCGTTCCGTTGATGACGTGCTGGATCACGCCGACTCCGCCGAGGGAGACGGTGAGCAGGTCGTGGAACTGCACGCCGGGGGTGTTCGGCGCCTCGAAGGCGTGGTCGTTGACCACCGCCGGGTTGACGTTGAAGTAGCAGTAGCTGCCCATGCCGTATGCCTGGTGCGATGTGACGTTGGGTGCTACCTGGTACGCCGGGTAGCCGTTGGTCGAGCCGTTCATCCAGGCTGCCTGGTTCGGCGGGTCGTAGGGGTTCTCGTTCTGGAAGAAGATCGTTTCGCCGCCTTGGCCGTTCCAGACGACCTCGCTCTTTTGGTAGTGCTCGACGAACAGGCCGGTCGCCAGCACGTTGTTGCCGTTGACGGTCAGTCCGTTGTCGGCGGTGTTGGTGGTCCAGCCCACCGTGCCCGCGTTGCCGTGGTCGGCGCGCCAGGCCCAGATGTCGTTGATCAGTGTGTTGTTGGCGTTGACCACCAGGCTGTCCGTCGCCTTGCCGGCGATGTCGCCGCCGATGCGGAAGAACACGTCCTGGACGGAGGTCGGGTTGGTGCTGTGGTTGGCCGACGAGCCGGGTGTGCCGACGGTCAGGAGGGACGGGGAGTTGGTTGTGCCGGCGTCCAGCAGCAGGCCGCTGATGCGTACGCCGTCGACGTCGGCGGTCTGGATGGTGGTGTTGCCGTTGGTCGGGATGAGCGTCGGGAAGCCGGTGCCCAGCAGGACGGTGTTCGGGTTGGTGACGTTCAGCGTCTGGTCGATGTTGTAGACGCCGGGGGTGAAGAACAGGCTGCAGCCCTGGGAGAGGGCGGCGTTCATCTGCGCGGCGGTGTTGTTCGGGGTGACCACGAAGAACTGGCTCATCGGCAGCGACGTGCCCGGGGTCGGGCCGTTCGCCCAGCTGGGACCGGAGGCGTTGGTCCGCAGCGACGGCAGGAACACGTGGTAGGCGCCCGAGGAGTCGACGTACAGGTAGGGCACGTCACGCGACGTCGGCGTGGTGGCCAGCGTCGTCATCGGCGGGGTGGGGAAGCTCTGCGCCGGCGCTCCGGTCACGCCGGAGAACACCATGTTCCAGACCGACCCGCTCCAGCTGCCCAGGTTGCTGTCCTGCGTGTACCACTGCTGCTGGGAGACGCTCGAAGCCTGCCCGCTGACCTTGCTGTCGGCGACGTAGCCGCCGCTGGCGTAGCCGTAGCTGGCCGGGTACATCTGGAGCCCGCCGTGGATGTCCATGCGGCGGAACGGTCCGGCCTGCGCGACCGCCCAGCGGGTGTTGCCGGCCGACGGGTTGACCGCCAGGTTCTCCGCCGAGCGCCAGAAGTTCTGCGTGGCGTTGCCGGTCCCGTCGAAGGCGTCGACCGTGACGTCCCCGTTGATGGTGACGTCGTCAGGGTTCTGACCCAGGCCCTGGATCGAGGTGTAGTAGCCGATGTTGGCGGTGTTGCTGTAGGTGCCCGGCTTGAACAGCAGGGAGTAGCGCTGGGTGCCGAACTGGTTCAGCTTCTGGGTGTTGAACACCGAGTCGAGCGTGGACTGGATGCTCGCGCTGGACATGCTCGGGTCGAAGACGTAGACGTTCGGTCCGAAGTTCGGCGTGTTCGGCTGGTTGGTGCAGCCGGTCGCGATGCTGTTCACCGTCCAGGTGAAGGACGCCGTCCCGCTGGCGCCGGTGCCGTCCGTGGCGGTCACCGTGGTGGTGAAGGTGCCGGTCGCGCTCGCGGTCCCGGTGATCAGGCCGGAGGCGGCGTTGATCGACAGGCCGGTCGGCAGGCCGGTGGCGGTGTAGGTCAGGGTCTGCCCCGAGGTCGAGTCCGAGGCCTGGATCTGCAGGTTCGCGGCGGTGCCCACGGTCGTGGTCTGGTTTCCGGGGCTGGTGACCGTGACGCCGGGCCCGCCGGTGGAGCTGCCGGTGTGGACCTGGAACTCCCACAGCGAGTAGCCGTAGGCGGTGTTGCGGGCTGTGCCGTACATCCGGATGTAGCGCCCGGATCCGCTCACGTTGAGCGTCTCGGTGCCGCCGGGGCCGGTCGTTGTGGAGTAGATCGAGGTCCAGGTGGTGGCGTCGTTCGAGGTCTGGATCTGGTAGGCCTTGCCCGAGGCGGCCTCCCAGTTCAGGACGACCTGGCAGATCGACTGCGTGCTGCCCAGGTCCACCTGGAGCCACTGCGGGTCGGAGAACTGCGAGGACCAGCGGGTGCCGAGGTTGCCGTCGACGGCCGCCGACGCCGGGAAGGTGGCGTTCTCCAGCGAGGACGCGGTGGCCGGCCGGTTCAGCGCGGCGTTGGCCGTGCCGCAGCCGCCGCCGGAGCCGGAGCCGATCGTGCCGTAGACCTGGAACTCCCACAGGGAGTAGCCGTACTGGGTCGCGCGGGCCGTGCCGTTCATGCGGACGTAGCGGCCGCTGCCGGCGACCGTCAGGGTCTGGATGCCGCCGGTGCCGGTGGTGGTGGAGTAGACCGAGGTCCAGGTGGTGGCGTCGTTCGAGGTCTGGATCTGGAAGGCCGTGGCGTAGGCGGTCTCCCAGTTCAGCACGACCTTGTCGACGGAGGCGGTCGCGCCGAGGTCGACCTGCAGCCACTGCGGGTCGCTGAAGGCGCTGGACCAGCGGGTGCCGGTGTTGCCGTCGGTGGCGTCGGCCGCCGGGGTCCCGGCGTTCTCCTGCGACGAGGCGGTCGTGGGCTTGCCCTGCGAGAGCAGGCTGTCGGCGGCGTGGGCGGCCGACGGCGCGACGACCGCGTAGGCGGCCATGCTCAGGACGAGCAGGAGCAGGAACGCGGCGTGCAGGGGGCGGATCAGAGGTCTCCGATGGAGTGTCCCACCGGAGGAGAAGGCCTTCATGACATCTCCTGCTTGGTCAGGGGTCGTTCTGGCGGCGCGCCGCGGGATTCGGCGGCGCGGATGGGTCCCCGTCGTCGTGCGTGGAACACGGAGAGCGCTCTCTCGCAAGGGCGATCGTCGCGCTGAAGTTTCCGGGATGTCAACGGATTCTGCGACCGAAACTCGATGGGAGGGCTCTGAAACGCTTCAGGAGCGGTTCGGGACCGGCTCGGGTTCAGCTCGGGATCGGCTCGGAACCGGCTCGGGGTCGCCTCGGACGGAGAGCGCTCTCCGTCCCGTGCTATAAACGAGACATGGCCGCCGAGGAGGGGATACCGCGCGCACCGACGCTCGAAGACGTCGCGCGGGTTGCCGGGGTCTCGCGGGCGACCGTTTCCCGGGTCGTGAACGACACCCGCAACGTCGACCGCCGCATCCGGGAGGTCGTGCAGGCCGCGGTGGCGCAGACCGGCTACGTGCCGAACCAGGCGGCCCGGTCGCTGGTGACCCGCCGGACGGGGTCGGTGGCGCTGGTCGTGTCGGAGGCCGAGCACCGGTCCTTCGACGATCCCTTCGTGGGCCGGGTGTTCACCGACCCGTTCTTCGGCCGGGTGGTCAGCGGGATCATCAGCGTCCTGCGTCCGCGCGCGGTGAGCCTGGTGCTGATGCTCGCCGAGACCGACGACTCGCGCCGTCAGCTGATCGACTACCTGCGCCAGGGGCACGTCGACGGCGTCCTGCTCATCTCCACGCACGCCGACGACCCGCTGCCGCCGATGCTGATCGAGTCCGGCCTGCCCACGGTGCTCTCCCGCCGCCCGACCACGCCGATCCCGATCAGCTACGTCGACGCCGCGCAGCACGCCGGCGCGGGCCTGGCGGCCGACCGGCTGGCGCAGCTGGGCTGCCGGCAGGTGGCCACGATCTCCGGACCGCTGGACATGCCGGCCGGCCAGGACCGCCTCCACGGCTTCCGCGAGGCGATGGCCCGGCACGGGCACGCGTTCGTGCCGGCCGTGGAGGGCAACTTCACGCGCGACAGCGGCGAGCAGGCGATGCGGGAGCTGCTGGACCGCTACCCCGATCTCGACGGCCTGTTCGCGGCCAACGACCTGATGGCGCAGGGCGCGCTGCTGGCGCTCCACGATCGGGGGATAGCGGTGCCCGGCCGCGTGGCGGTCATCGGCTTCGACGACAGCAGCGCGGCCACGGCCTGCCGACCGCCCCTGACCACGGTGCGCCAGCCGATCGAGGACATGGCCGCGGCGATGGCCGAGCTGCTGCTGGCGCAGATCGACGACCGGCAGCCGCGCGTCACGTCGCGGATCTTCGAGCCGACGCTGGTGGTTCGCGAATCGGCGTGACCGCGTGTCGATAGAGTGACCACACTGTGACCGTCTTCGCCTGCTCCCGCTGCAAGCAGCACCTCAGCGCCGACCTGCGTGAAGTCCCGCTGCCCCCGCCAGTCGTCGAGGAGGCACCGAGCGCCGAGACGTTCCTCCCGCCGTGGATGCAGCGCGGGACCTACGCAGTGAATCAGCACACTGGCGAGTTCGTGCTGCATCCCGACGACGTCTCCTCGACGACGGCTCACCCCGAGCCCCGCCGCAGCGGCGGCTGCTGTGGCCTCGACGGTCTGAGCGGCCCCAACCTGGTCTGCGACAACTGCGGTGCGGAAGTGGCGACGCAGTATTCGGACTGCTGGTCTCAGCAATATGTCGGGCTGGTGCCGGAGGTTGTAGTCACCCACAGAGCCACCCGGTGCCAGCCGGTAAAGAGTGAAAGCGATCTGTAAGCGTCCGCGATCACACTGAGTGCATGATGAGTCCCAGAATCGCTGCGAGCCTCTTCGTCGCTGTTGCGAGCCTCGGTGGGGTTGGCGCGCTTGCCGTTCCTGCCTCGGCGGCTGCGGCTGCGTCGGGCAGCTGCTATTTCTACGACAACCTGAACAATCAGCCGGGCGCTTGTCTGGATGAGACGACCAACTACTCCGAGGGGAACGTCGGGGTCTGGAACGATCCGAACAGTCCCACCACGCAGGTGGCCACCGGCACGGCGGGGCAGGTCTTCAAGACTCTCGACTACGTCTCCAACGGCCGGTCGACGACCTGCGACAACGGCGTGACGACGAGTTATTGGTACCACGGCGTGGACCTGGTGAGCGGGCAGATTGGCTGGGTGCCCGACTGCTATCTCAACGGCGAGCCGAGCTGACGCAATAGCGCCGCGCTGTCGAACGCGCAGGGGGAGGGTCGGAGGAGCGGCCCTCCTTTGAGGACGCGTGAGTCGGGACGCTGCGCTCCGCCTTAGCTGTACCAGTCAGTAAAGTTAAGTCACGGCGTGCCGGGACCCGCTCATGACGGCGAAGCCGGCAGTGGCGAGGAGTCCGAAGACGGCCGGGAGCAGGAACACATGCGGCAGGCCGAGAAGGTTGACACCGAGACCCCCGGTGACCCCGCCGAGCGCACTGGCGACCGCCGGGGACGTCATGAAGATGGCTGATGCGGTGGCGACGGCCTCTGGCAGCAGCCGCTGGGCCACGATGATGCCCAGCGCGGCGAACACGCCCCACACCCCGCCCATCAGGATCTGGCCGGCGAACATGCCGGCTGTGTTTCCGGTCAGGGCGAAGCAGAGGTTCGCGCCCACGCCGCAGCCGGCGCCGAAGACCATCAGCCGCATCATGCCGATGCGGCGCGCGGCGATCACGGCCACCGGCATGAGGATCAGCTCGATGAGGGGCTGAATCGCGATGACCGCCCCGCTGATCGCGGTCGGCAGATGCATGTCGGTGCGCATGTAGATGGTGAGGTAGCCGTACTTGATCGGCTCTCCGGCGTAGACGAGGCAGTACAGCCCCGTGAAGGCCAGCAGCGGCAGCATGGCACGCGGTCCGGGGCGCCGCCGTACGTGCTCGGCTTGCGCGCGGGGCCCGTGGGGCCTGGCGCGGACGCGCTCGGTGCGTGCCGTGCGCGCGAAGCCCATGGGGAAGATTTGGGCGAGTGTGCACAGCCCGGTAGTAGCCAGCATCACGCGAGGTCCGGCGGTCGCGGCCAACAGCGAACCCAGCACCGGCCCGACGATCCAGCCGGCCGTCAGCGCCATCCGCACGATCGAGACGACTCCGTCCCCGGCGGCGCCGACGGTGTCGGCCGTCTCCTGGAGGCTGTCGTGGAGTTCGGCGAACAGTTGCGACCCCGCCGCGCCGGCGAAGGCCAGGACGAGGGCGCTGATCACGAACGGCATCCACACCTGAGTCGAGACGGCCATGCCGAACCAGCCGACGGCACCCGCCGCGGCGCACGCCCGGAACAGTCCCAGACGCTTGCCGCTGCGGTCCGAGCGCGTCCCGATCAGGTAGCCGGCCAGCGGTGCGGTGATGTTCGTCAGGTAGTACAGGCCGGCCGTGGTCAGCGAGGTGTGCAGATCGTCGACCAGGAACAGGGTGATCTGCGGGGCGGCGGCGGAGATCCCGAGCCCGGACAGGAACAGCGCGACGGTCGCGCCGCGGTACAACGGCGAGGCGAGTACCGTGCGCAGCGCGGACGGGGCGGCCGCGACCTCATCGTCGGCGAGTGCTGATGCCACGGTGGGATCCCCCTGGAGAACTGCGCACTGTGTACGTTCGTACGTATCACGATACGTACGAACGTACACTGAGGCCTTCGCTGCGGGAAAGGGGTTTCCGGTTCCGGAACTCAGCCCGCGGTGATGCGGCGCACGGCCTCAGCGGTGCGAGCGCGCTCGGGCGGGACGGTGTCCAGCGCGGCGTGGATGAAGAGCCCTTCGATCAGCGCGTCGAGCATGTGCGTGGTCGGCTCGTCGAAGAAGGTGCGCAGCGCGCGGCGGCTGCGGGCCATCCACTCGCAGGTCAGGGTGCGGAATTCGGGCTTGCGCGCGGCCAGGGTGTAGAGCTCGGTGGTGAGCACGAGTTCGCGCTGCGAGTCGAGCAGATCGGCGTGGATGAGCCCGACGACCGCGGCGCGTGCCTCGTCGGCGTCAGCCGCCTGCCGGAACCACTGCTCGTAGCGCGTGGCGATGGTGTCGGCGAACTTCTCGAAGGAGACCCGCAGTAGCTGGTCCATGTCGTCGAAGTGGTACGTCATCGACCCGAGCGGCACATCGGCGTGCGCGGCGACCTTCCGGTGCGAGACGCCGGCGACGCCGACCTCGGCGATCACGTCGAGCGTGGCGTCGACGATGCGCGCGCGCCGATCGGGGTCGAAGCGACGGCTGCGGGCGGCGGCCGGTCGCACGCCTGAGGGTGTCGCGTCTGCGTCCATTGCGTCCATCGTATTGCCGCGCCGGCCCCGGCTAGAGCTTGCGGACCACGCGGGCCGGCGAGCCGAGCGCCAGGCAGCCGACCGGGATGTCCCGCGTCACGACCGCCCCGGCGCCGATCACGCTGTTGTCGCCGATGGTGATCGGCCGTGCGGACTCCAGCCGGTCCTTGCGCGGCTGCGGCTCCACCGGGTGCACGGGGGTGAGGAGCTGCACGTTCGGGCCGAGCTGGCAGTCCTCGCCGGGGTCCTCGACGTAGGCGGCCGCGTACTGCGCCTGCAGGCGCACGGCTCGCTTGAACTGCTCGAAGCTGTCGGGGTCGTCGGCGATGTACAGGATGCGTACGATCGTACACATCGGGGCATGCCGGCCGGCTACGCCGGGCGATCCGCGGCTGTTTACTCCCAGGCGGGCAGGGCAGCAGGAGGCTCCGCGGTTCAACCCCGCGACCCGGGCACGGCCGTATCGGAGGCGCAGATGTCGATGACCGAGGGCGGAACGTGACAGCGCGACGCTTCAGCTCGGCACGGACGAAGCTGCTGGTCTCGGCTGCCGCGGCGGCCGCAGCCGGCGTGGCCACGGCGCTGGCGGGAGCTGGCCGTGCCGCGCCCCTGATCGGGTGGGACGTGCTGGCGGTCGTGTTCTGCGCGTGGGTGTGGTCCACCATCTGGAGCCTGGACGCGGAGAGCACCGCGCGACACGCCAAGCGCGAGAATCCCAGCCGCGACCTGGCGGATCTGGCTCTGCTCGGTGCCGCGGTCGCCAGCCTGGTCGCCGTCGGGGTGGTGCTGTTCGGAGCCGGCCACGCGAGCGGGAACGCGAAGTACCTGCAGGCTGCTCTGGCGCTGGCCTCGGTCTTCGTGTCCTGGACGCTCGTCCACACGGTCTTCACGCTGAAGTACGCGCGGCTCTACTACTCCGGCGAGGTCGGCGGGATCGACTTCAACGAGCCGGACGACCCCCAGTACAGCGACTTCGCCTACCTGGCGTTCACGATCGGCATGACGTTCCAGGTCTCCGACACGAATATCAAGACCAAGGAGATCCGGCGCACGGCGCTGCGGCACGCCTGGCTCTCGTTCCCGCTGGGTGCGGTGATCATCGCGACGTCGATCAACCTGGTGTCCGGGCTGGCGAAGTGACGCGCGTGGTCCGGCCCCGCCGCTGAGGGGCTTTTGACCTGCGGTGTTTCATTCGCGCTGATCTGCGCACAATGGAAGCACTGGACACGAAGGTCCGGGCGGCCCACGCCACCGGCCTGGCGCGAGAGGAGACACCATGATCCAGGCAGCGGACCTGCGGGAGTGGCGGACCCACGACGTGATCGATTCCGGCGGGCACAAGATCGGCTCCCTGGAGGCGGTCTACGTGGACACCAGCACCGACGAACCCGCGATGGCCACCGTCCAGGTGGGCCTGCCCACCCGGCACCGGCTGGTGTTCGTCCCCCTGGACGGGGTGATCGTGGGGCCCGGCTACGTCAAGGTCAACTACGCCAAGTCGCTCGTGAAGGGCAGCCCGGCGATCGGCACCGACGACGTTCTGCCCTTCGAGGACGAGGAAGCCGTGTTCCAGCACTACGACCTGCCGTATGAGCCGGGCGCCGCCGGGGAGCGGCAGCTCGCCCGCCGCTGACCGCACGCGGACCGTTCGCGGCCCGGTCGCGGACCGTTCGCGCCCGACGGAAAGGAGCATCATGGTCCTGTTCTTGCTCGTGATCCTCGCGGCGGTGGTGCTCGGCATCATCGGCGCCGTGGCCAATGGGCTCTTCTACCTGCTGCTCATCGGCTGCGTGCTGGTAGCCGCGGACATCGTTTATGGCGTGGTGCGGCTTCGCCGGCCGCGACAGCCGCTGCGGTGAGTGCTTTCTGACCGCACTACCTGAGGCGCGTCGGCGGCTGAGCAGCCTCATCCGCCCTGGCCGGCGTGCCCTGACTCCGGAATCCGCCCGCGCCACTGGCCCGTCTCGACGCCGCGCTCTTCGATGAACACGCGGAACCGCTCCAGGTCCGCCTTGACCTGCAGCCGGTCCATGCCGATCGCGCTGCCGGCCTTCTCCACCAGCCCGTCCGGCTCCCAGGCCAGGTCCACTGTGACGCGGGTGACGCCGTCGGCGAGGGCCTCGAAGGTCACCATCCCGGCGTGCCGTACGTCGCCGTCGATGCTGCGCCAGGTGATGCGCTCGTCGGGTAGCTGCTCGACGATCTCGGCGTCGAACTCCCGGCGGCTGCCCGCGACCTCGGTCACCCAGTGGGTGTGACGGTCGTCGATCTGCTGGACGGCGACGACCCCCGACATGAAGTGCGGAAAGGACTCGACCTGCGTCCACTGGTTGTAGGCGGTCCGGAGCGGGACTCGGACGTCCACGTACTTCGTCACGTCGTTCATCTGCTTCACCTCTTTCTCCGCCCGGGGGTCTCCCTGTAGCGGAGCGCTTCTGCTGCCCGCATCCGATGCGGCCAAACGGTTTGAGGCGCGGCGTCGGGGTATGCCTCGCCGTCCGACACGAAGGAGGATTCGTCCATGCGAGAGATCATTGCGCTCACCATCGGCATGACAGCGGATGGAGCAGGCGGATGAGCGCGCCGGGGTCCTTGCGCCGTACCGTGCACGAGCGCTTCGGCGCGCGTCTCGGCCTGACGCTGTTCGTCGCCGTCCCGGCCGCCGCGCTGGCCGGGCTGCTCGCCGTCGCGGTGGAGAGCGCCTGGGATCCGTTCCGTCAGCTCGATCAGCGCACCGCGTCCTACCTCCACGACCACACGTCCGGCCATCCGCTCGCCATCAAGATCCTGTTACGGGTGTCGGATGTCGGCGGCCCCACCTCTGCGCGCGTGCTCGTCGCGGTTCTCGCCGTGGTGCTGTGGCTGCGCGGCGCGCGCCGTCTGGCGTTGTGGGCGGCTTCGACGATGGTGGCCGGTGCCGTGCTGGACACCGGCCTGAAGGCCCTGGTCGACCGGGCCCGGCCGCACTTGCCGAACCCGTTCGCGCACGCCCCCGGCGCGTCCTTCCCCTCCGGTCACGCCATGGCCTCCGCGCTGGCGTGCGGGATCGTCGTCCTGCTCGTCCTGCCGCTGGTCGGCAGGGTCGGCAAGGTCGTCGTGTGGACCATCGCGACGCTGGCGGTGTTCGCGGTCGGATACAGCCGCGTGGCGCTCGGCGTGCATTGGGTCACCGACGTGGTGGGTGCCTGGCTGCTGGCGCTGGCTCTGCTGGCGGTCTCGGTCTCGGCGTTCCAGACCTGGCGCGTCGAGCACGGGCTGCGGCGGGCACGGCCGGCGACCGAGGGTGTGGAACCCGAGGAGCGTGAGGAGCTTGCGCGCTCGGAGCAAACGCTGCCCGCCGAGAGCGATGGGGGCAGGCCATGACCGCGACGACGGCCCACGGGGCCTCGCGGCGTGACGTCCGCGGCACTGGAATAGGCCTGATCCTGGGCGCGGGCGCGATCCTCGCCCTCCTGATCGCCGTCGGCTGGCTCGTCACCGGGCCGTTGGCGCACGCCTGGCCGCTGAGCGCCGAGGACGGCGTGAACCGCGCCCTCGCGCGGCATCGGAATCACGCGCTGAACGGCCTCACAGGGTTCTTCTCGACGGTGGCCAATACCCCGTCGGCCATCGCGCTCAGCGCCGGGGCGGTCATCGCCATCAGAGTCCTGACCCACCGCTGGCCCGAGGCGCTGTTCGTGGCCACCGTCCTGGTGTCCGAGGTCAGTGTCTTCCTGGTGACCACCATGGTGGTCGATCGTCCCCGGCCGGCGGTGCCGCACCTGGACGTCGCCCCGCCGACGTCCAGCTTCCCGTCCGGCCACACCGCCGCCGCCACGGCTCTCTACGCGGCGGTCGCGGTGGTGGCCTGGCGACACGGCGGCTCGTGGCCGGTGTGGCTCCTGATTGTCGTGCCCTGCGCGGTCGGCTTCTCACGGCTGTACCGGGGAATGCATCACCCCAGCGACGTCGTCGCCGGGGTGATGCTGGGAGCCCTGTGCGTACTGCTCGCCGATCGGGTCGTGCTCAGCGATGGCTCCGCACGGCACGAGCCGATCAGTCGCCGGGGTCGGCGGTGATCGGCGAGCGGACCCCGGCGCGGCGGCTCTCCAACTGTGCGGCGAACGCGATCCCGTAGAACAGCGCGATGGAACTCAGGTTCGCCCACAGCAGGAACGCCAGCACCGCGGTCAGCGGTCCGTACGTGGCGCCGAACGTGTGGCTGCCCTCGACGTACCACGCCAGCAGCGCGGTGGCCGCGGTCCACACCACCAACGCGACCGCGGCGCCGAAGACCAGCCAGGTCGCCGAGGGCTGGCGGCGGCGCGGCGCCTTGCGGAACAGGATGCCGGCGGAGACCAGGGCCAACAGGATGCCGATCGGCCAGCGCGCCAGGTCCCAGGCGTGCAGACCGCTCGGCGGCCAGCGGTACGTATCGGCCAGGGCACTGCCGAAGGACCCGCCGAAGACCAGCAGCGCCAGACCGCACGCGATGGGTATTCCGGCGAGCACCGCGCGCAGGAACGCGCCGCCGTACTTGGCCAGGGCGGGACGATCGCGCTGCAGACCGTAGATGCGGTTGGCGCCGCGCTCGATCTGGCCCATGGCCACGGTCAGCGACAGCAGCGCCGCCGCCAGACCGAGCCACACCGCCGTGCGGCCGCCGTCCCCGGCGTTCTGCAGGGCCTGGTGGACGGCGGCGCGGCTGGCCGGGGGCGTGACCCGTTCGATGGTGTCCTGCAACGCCTGGCCCCACCGCGCGTCGTGCGCCGTCTGGGCCAGGCCCACCAACGCGATCAGGCCCGGGATCGCGGTGAGCGCCATCTGCAGCGCCAGGGCGCGCGCGTGGCTGAAACCGTCGCCGTAGCGCAGTCGCAGGAACGCGTCGCGCAACAGGGTTCCGGTTCCGGTACGCCGCAGCGTCCGCCAGGCGTCGTCCGCGGACAGCTCCTCGCCCGACATCGTCCGGGTCTGCGGCACTTTCGTCGTGGTCGACATGGCGCCCGGATGTCCAGGCGGCGCGGAATCATGCGCGGTTTGGAGAACGCGCGTGCGGCTACATGGGGCCCATGAACCAGGTTGCGGTCGTGGTCCACGAAGGCAAGCTCGCCGCGCTGCGCGGCGACGACCCGCGCGATCTGCTGCGCTGGGCGCTGCGGGCGCGCGGGGAGCCGGCACCGAAGCTGTATCCCACCAGCAGCGGGGACGCCGGGGGAGCGGCGGCGCGCGCGGCGCTGGCCGAAGGGGCGCGGCTCGTGGTCGTGTGCGGCGGCGACGGCACGGTGAGCGCGTGCGCCGCCGTGCTGGCCGGGAGCGGTGTGCCGATGGCGGTGGTACCGATCGGAACCGGGAACCTGGTGGCGCGGAACCTGGGGATCCCGCAGGATCCGGCGGCGGCCGTGCAGATCGCGGTCGACGGCGCCGATCGGGCTGTGGACGTGGGGCGCTTGGACGGCGCGGTGATGGTCGGCATGGCCGGCGTCGGGCTGGACGCCGCGATGGTGCACGATGCCCCGCACTGGCTGAAGCGCCGGGTTGGCTGGCCGGCGTATGTGGTCTCCCTCTTCCGGCATCTGGCGGACCGCGGATTCACCGCGACGGTCGAGGTGGACGGCGAGCGGACCCGGTACCGGCATGTGCGCAGTGTCGTGGTCGGCAACGTCGGCGGACTGCACGGCGGACTGTCGCTGTTCCCTGACGCGGAGCCGGACGACGGTGTCCTGGAGGTCGCGGTGCTGGCCCCGCGTACGGCGTTGGGCTGGGTGCCCGTCGCCGGGAGCCTGCTGCGGGGCCGGGGCCGGGGCCGGGGTCGGGATCGGGATCGGGATCGATCGTCGGCGGTCGAGCGGCGTCGCGGTCGGCACATCGTGGTGTCCGGGCAGCACCCGCTGCGGCGGGAAGCGGACGGGGAGCCGCTCGCCGACGGTCCTGTGCTCGACGTCGTGGTCGAGCCGGCCGCGTTGCTGCTCAGAGTCGACCCGGCCGGCGTGTCCGATCCGGCGTGAAGCTCAGGCCCCGCGTCCCCGGCCGCTGAACGCGTCGCGGATGCGGTCGATGAGGCCGAGGGCCGGAGCCGTGAGATTGCCGGGCGGCGTGTCGGGGGCGCCGGGACGCGGCCGGGTGGGGGCGAGCTTCTTGGCCGCCGTCACCATCTTGCCGATCTCCACGAGGTCTTCTTCGGTGCAGACGGCTCGCAGCCGCGGGAACATGACCTGTTCCTCCTCGGCGATGTGCGCGTTGACCAGCTCTATCAGGTGCTCAAGCGTCGCCTCGAACGGTTCGTCGCCGGGTTGCATCCCGTTGAGTTCCTTCAGGCTGCGCTCGATCTGCGCGTGTTCGCTGAGCTCGTGGTCGGCCAGTTCCGCGCCGCCGTCCACGTTCAGGCGCACCGTCGGATAGACCAGCTGTTCCTCGGCGGTCGAGTGCCGGACGAGTTCGATCGTGGCGCGGTCGACCAGGTCCTTGCGCTGTTGCGGATCGGCGCCGTCGCGGGTCTCGTCCAGCTCGGCGAAGAGCGCCTGGACTTCCCGGTGGTCGTGGGTGAGGACGGCGATGACGTCGTCGTGTGCGTTCTCGTTCATGGAAAGCCACTTCTTCCGTATCGCTGCGTGTGCGCCGGGCTCGTCAGAGCCCGCGGAGCCCTCCGGGTGTCCAGCCGGACCGGCGGCAAACGAGTGTTTGGCGCCGGACGGCCGGGGCACCAGGACGCTTCCGCGAGAGAAGACGAGAGAAGAGGAGCAGCACATGGTGATGCATCACACGACGTCAAGGGTCGGATCCACCGGCGTCACATCCCGGGTCCTGCTCACGGCGCTGGGCGCCGCGGGCCTGATCGTGGGCGCGTTTCTGAACTGGACGCGGAACACGCAAGGCACGCACGTGTCCTGGCGCTCGGTGTACCAGGACTCCTTCGGCGGCACCAACGACATCGTTCAGTCGATCGGCGGGGCCTCGATCCTGCTCGGCCTGATCGCCGTGCTCGGCCTGGCCGACGCCAGCGGCTGGCTGGTCCGGCTGGCCGGTGCCGTGGGCATCGTGGGATCGGTCCTGTTCATCATCCAGGTCCAGCGGTCGTCCGAGCACAGCATGCAGGTCGGCCTGTGGTTCGCGCTGGCGGGCTCGGTCTTGTGCGTGCTGGGAGGCCTTTCCGGCTCCGAGCGGCGGCCCGTGATCATTGAGGAGTGACGCCGCGTCGGCGATCGACGTCCCCCGTTGGCGAGCGGCCGTACCCCCGGCCGCTAAGTTCGTCCTCAACGCCTTCATGACAGAGAACGCCTTCGCGACAGAACTGGAGCCGCCCCGTGGACGCTGACGTCATCATTGTCGGAGCCGGCCTGGCCGGGCTCACCGCCGCCCACGAGCTGACCTCGCGCGGCCGCAAGGTGGCGCTGGTCGAGCAGGAGAACGCCGCGAACCTGGGCGGCCAGGCCTGGTGGTCGTTCGGCGGGTTGTTCCTGGTGGACTCCGCCGAGCAGCGGCGGCTGCGGGTGCGGGATTCCTTCGACCTCGCCTGGAACGACTGGCTCGGCAGCGCGCAGTTCGACCGCCGGGACGACGAGGACTCCTGGGGCTACCGCTGGGCCCGCGCCTACGTCGAGTTCGCGGCGGGGGAGAAGCGCTCCTGGCTCGTCGGCCACGGCCTGAAGTTCCTGCCGACGGTCGGCTGGGCCGAGCGCGGCGACCTGCGCGCCGACGGGCACGGCAACTCCGTGCCGAGGTTCCACGTCACCTGGGGCACCGGGACCGGCGTCGTCGCCCCCTTCGTCGCCTCGGCGAAGCGCGCCGCGGCCGCCGGGCTGCTGACGTTCCACCACCGGCACCGCGTCGACGAGCTCGTGGTCACCGACGGCGCCGTCACCGGGGTCCGCGGCACCGTGCTGGCGCCCGACGACGCGGCGCGCGGCGTCGCCTCCAACCGCGAGGCGATCGGCGAGTTCGACCTGTCGGCGCAGGCGGTGATCGTCACCAGCGGCGGGATCGGCGCGAACCACGAGATGGTGCGGCAGCTGTGGCCCGAGCGGCTGGGCAAGGCCCCGGGCTTCATGGTCACCGGCGTCCCGGCCTATGTGGACGGCCGGATGCTCCAGATCAGCGAGCAGGCCGGCGCGCGGCTGGTCAACCGCGACCGGATGTGGCACTACACCGAGGGCCTGCGGAACTGGAACCCGGTGTGGTCCGGGCACGGGATCAGGATCCTGCCGGGGCCGTCGTCGATGTGGTTCGACGCCCTCGGCCGCCGCTTGCCCGCGCCGTACCTGCCGGGCTACGACACCCTCGGCACGCTGCGCCACCTGCGCACCGATCCGGAGATCGCGCGCTACGACCACTCGTGGTTCGTGCTCACGCGGCAGATCGTCGAGAAGGAGTTCGCGCTGTCGGGGTCGGAGCAGAACCCTGACATCACCGCGAACGACCGCAAGGCCTTCCTGCGCGAGCGGCTCGTCGGCAAGGGCGCCCCGGCGCCGGTCGCCGCGTTCGTGGAGAAGGGCGCCGACTTCGCCGTCGCCCGCGGCCTGGAAGAGCTGGTCGCGAAGATGAACGCGATGACCGACGAGTCCCTGCTGGACGCGGCCGCGATGCGCCGGCAGATCGAGGCGCGTGACCGGCAGATCGCCAACCCCTACAGCAAGGACGCGCAGGTCCAGGGCATCCGCAACTCCCGCCGCTACATCGGCGACCGCCTGGGCCGTACCGCCACCCCGCACCGCATCCTCGACCCGGCGGCCGGTCCGCTCATCGGCGTGAAACTCAACATCCTGACCCGCAAGACCCTCGGCGGGATCCAGACCGACCTGGACTCCCGTGTCCTGGCTGCCGACGGCTCGCCGATCGCGGGGCTGTACGCGGCCGGCGAGGTCGCCGGATTCGGCGGGGGCGGCATGCACGGGTACAACGCGTTGGAAGGGACGTTCTTGGGCGGCTGCCTGTTCTCCGGGCGAACCGCCGGGCGGGCTGCGGCGGAGTCGACTGCGGGCTGAGAGAATCCAGGCGGCAGTTCTTCCACGAACGCAGGAGGTCCCGTGCCGGAGGGTGATTCGGTGTTCCGGACCGCCGCGCAGCTCCACGAAGCGCTGGCGGGCGACGAACTCGCCGTCGCCGACCTGCGGGTCCCCGCGCTGGCCACGACGGACCTGACCGGGCGCCGCGTGCTGGAGACGACGGCTCGCGGGAAGCACCTGCTGACCAGGCTCGACGGCGGCCTGACGCTCCACACGCACCTGCGGATGGACGGACGCTGGGCCGTCTACCGAGCCGGCGAACGCTGGAGCGGCGGCCCGGGGTGGCAGATCCGTGCGGTCCTGGGCACCGCGCGCAACACCGCGGTCGGCTACCGGCTGCCCGTGGTCGAACTGCTTCCGACGGCTGAGGAGGCGACCGTCGTCGGACACCTCGGCCCGGACCTGCTGGGCCCGGACTGGGACGCGCAGGAGGCGCTGCGTCGGCTGTCCGCCGATCCCTCGCGGCCGCTGGGCCTGGCCCTGCTCGACCAGCGGAACCTGGCCGGAGTGGGCAACGTCTACGCCAACGAGCTCAGCTTCCTGGCCCGCGTCCCGCCCTGGCGGCCGGTGGGGGAGGTGCCCGGTTTGGAGAAGGTGGTGGATACGGCGCACCGCCTGCTGACACTCAACCGGCTGCGCGTCGGACACGTCACCACCGGCGACACCCGCGCCGACCGCCGGAACTGGGTCTACGGCCGGGCCCGCCAGCCGTGCCGGCGCTGCGGGACGCGGATTCTGACGTCGAGCCTGGGAGAGCCGCCGCAGGACCGGGTCGTGTACTGGTGTCCTCGCTGCCAGCCGGAGAAGTAGCAGGTCACGGCGCCGGATGGAGGCCATTCGGGCAGCGCGCCGTTTCACCTCGGTGATCCCGGGCAGCCGGACGGGACGCGATTGCGAGGAGGAACGACCATGACCGTCACCACACCGACCCGCATCCAGAACTCCGGTCCGACTCATTCGGGCGGAAGCCCAGTCGCCGACACCGTCCCGCCGACACCGGTACCCCCGGCGCGCCCCGGCCACCCCGAGCCCGTGCCCGAGCCTCCCATCCCGAGCCCTCCGGGCCCCGGTCCCGAGCCCGTTCCGACGCCGACGCCCGTCCCGCCGACGCCCCGCCCGACGCCCGGCCCGCCGCAGCCTTTCCCGGAGCCCACACCTCCGACGCCCGGCCCGGTCCCTAGCCCCGATCCGCTGCCGGAGCCCGCGCCGAGTCCGGCCGGGCCGCCCGGGCTGGCGCGGCTGTAGATCGCTGCCGTGAATCCGCGGCACGACCGAGAACTCCGCGGAACTCTGCTCCTGACGGCGCCGAAACCACAGGTCGACCACGCCGGCTGAGTATTCAGCCGGCGCCGCTCGGCCTGGTTTCGGCGCCGTCCGCGCGTGCCGCGCAGCCATGCTCCCCTGACCGACCCATTGTGGTTCCCCTCGCGCGCCGCTACTGTCACGCCTACCCATTCTGCAACGTTGCATTAACCCCGGTCGCCTCTTTGCATCGTTGCACTCCCGGCGTCACAAAGGAGTCCGCATGGTTCGCAGAACAAGACTGCCCGGCCGCCGCCTGACCGCGGCGGCGGCCGCGCTGCTGGTCGTCCTGGGTCTGATCGGGGCGCAGGCGGCGCTGGTGACCGCCCCGGCGTCCGCGGCGGCGACCACCGGAGTGCTGTACGCGCCGAACGTCTCGGCCAACCCGAACGAGGACGCCAGTTACCCGCGCGTCATCCGGCTGGCGAACAGCGGCTCGGCGAACGGCACCGTGCTGGCCACCTTCTCCCACTCGGGCGTCGGCTCGACGAAGGCGAACTTCCCGATCTACCGGTCCACCGACAACGGACAGACCTGGTCGTCCTCGCCGATCGGGACCGTGACGGATACCCAGCACGGCTGGGACCTGGACGGACCGACCCTGTACGAACTGCCCCGGGCCGAGGGCTCGCTGCCGGCCGGCACGCTGCTGGCCGCCGGTACCGCCTGGAACCACAACGACTACACCCAGCAGGCCGTCGAGGTCTTCGTCAGCACCGACCACGGCGCCACCTGGACCTACCGCAGTTCCTGCACGTCCGAATCGGGGATGGCCGACACCCAGGGCCACGGCATCTGGGAGCCGGCGTTCACGGTGGCCGGCGACGGGAGCCTGGTCTGCTACTTCTCCGACGAGCGGCCCTCGACCAACAGCTACAACCAGGTCCTGGCGCACGTCGTGAGTACGGACGGCGGCGCCACCTGGGGCAGCGAGGTCTACGACGTGGCCGTGCAGGACGGCGTCCAGCGGCCGGGCATGACGACGGTGGTGAAACTGCCCAACGGCACCTACGGCATGACCTTCGAGGACTGCAAGGCCGGCTTCGACCCGGACACGGCGTGCTCGGTCTACTTCAAGACCTCCCCGGACGGGGTGAACTGGTCCCCGGTCTCAGGCCTCGGATCCCTGGTGCAGACCGCGGACGGCCGGCACTTCCTGCACACCCCGGAACTCGCGTGGTCCCCGATCGGCGGTCCGAACGGCACCCTCCTGGTGTCCGGCCAGCGCCTGGTCTACGGCGCGGACGGTTCGATCACGAACCAGGACGAGTCCGGGATCGTCCTGCTGGCCAACACGAACCTCGGCTCCGGTGCCTGGACCGAGACCACCGCCCCGGTCAGCACCAACCCGACCGGCGGCTACGACTCCGGCGAGACCGCCTGCGCCGGCTACAGCTCGCCGATCCTGCCGTCCGTCTCGGGCTCGACGATTCTCTACCTGGCCGGAACCCACATCAGCAACGGGAAGTGCGAGGTCCAGTTCGGGACTGACGTGGCGCCCGGCCCGACCGGCAGGATCACCGGTCCCGGCACCGTCGGCAAGTGCGTCGACGTCAACACCAACACCTCGACCAGCGGCAACGCGGTCCAGCTGTACGACTGCAACAGCACAGGTATCCCGGGCCAGCAGTGGTCCGTGGAGCCGGACGGCACCGTGCGGGCGTTCGGCAAGTGTCTGGACATCGTCGGCGACGGGACGGCCAACTTCAGCAAGGTCGAGCTCTGGGACTGTGGTCCCGCCCTGGGTCAGCAGTGGCGGGAGCAGTCCAACGGCTCGCTGCTCAACCCGCAGTCCGGCCGCTGCCTGGACGACCCGCAGGCCAACACCGCCAACGGCACCCAGCTCCAGATCTACGACTGCAACGGCCTGTCCACGCAGCAGTGGACGATGCCGGGAGCGCCCACCGCCGCCATCACGGGGCCGGGCACGACGGGCAAGTGCGTCGACGACAACACCAACACCCCGACCAACGGCAACGCGGTCCAGCTGTGGGACTGCAACGGGGTACCCGGCCAGCAGTGGTCCGTGATGCCGAACGGCACCCTGCAGGCCTACGGCAAGTGCCTGAACATCGTCGGGAACGGAACCGCGAACTTCACCAAGGTCGAGCTCCGGGACTGCGACGGCAGCGGCGGCCAGCAGTGGGCTCCGCAGGCGAACGGCTCGCTGCTCAATCCGCAGTCCGGCCGCTGCCTCGACGATCCCCAGGGCAACACGGCCGACGGCACGCAGCTCCAGATCTACGACTGCAACGGCCTGTCCACCCAGCAGTGGACCCCGGCCGTCTGAGACGTCTGAGGGCGTCTGAGGGCGTCTGAGGGCTTCTGAGCCGGAATCGGAGAAACCCGTCGGTGGCTCTTGCCGGCCCTCGGTCCGGCAAGAGCCACCGCGCGGACTCGTCGCCGAAATGTGATCGTCATTCCCTTGCAACGTCGGCAAGGACGGGGATAGCCTCTCTGCAACGTTGCAGAGAGGCCGGAAAACCTCCATCAACGAGTGAGAGAGAGCGTGGTTGCGATGGGCAAGTCCCGAGGCGGCACCGGCACCGTCGGTCGTCGTGCGATCGGTCTGGCGGCCGCGGTGCTGGCGGTGGTTCCGCTGGCGGCGTGCGGCGGCTCCACGTCACCGGCTGCGGCCCGTGGCGGCTCCTCCGGCGGTACTTCCGGCGGTTCGTCGGGTGCCGCGGCGTCGGGCGCGGGATGCGCCGCCGGCGCCACCCCACTGACTTTCTGGAGCTGGACCACCGGCTACGACCTGGCGGTGGCCGAGTTCAACAAGACGCACCCGGATGTCTGCGTCCAGCTGGAGAACGCCGGCGCGACGACCGCCGAGTACGTGAAGCTGAACGACGCGCTCAAGGCGCACACCGGGGCTCCGGACGTGGCCACGATCGAGTACTTCGAGCTGCCGTCGTTCGAGATCACGCACAGCCTGGTCGACCTGTCGCAGTACGGGGTGGGGTCCTCGCAGAAGGACATCGCGCCGGTGGCCTGGTCGCAGGTGTCGCAGGGCTCGGCGGTGTACGCGATGCCGGTCGACCTCGGCCCGCTCGCGCTGTACTACAACGAGAAGCAGTTCACCGGCGCCGGTGTCTCGGTGCCGACGACGTGGGCGCAGTTCGCCGACGCGGCGGACAAGCTGCACGCCGCCGACCCGAAGGCGGCGATCACGAACTTCGACCCGGTCGACATCCAGCCCGTGCTCGCGCTGATGCAGCAGTACAACGCCTTCCCGTTCACCTACAGCGGCGGGGACACCTTGGGCGTCAACTTCACCGGCCCGGCGCAGACGGCGTTCGCGAACTACTGGCAGGGCCTGATCGACAAGCACGAGGTGACCACGGCCGCCGACTTCTCCCCGGCGCAGTGGTCCAACCTCGACAGCGGGGCCAACGCTGCCCGGCTCAGCCCGGCGTGGGGGCCGGTGGGCATGCAGCTGAGCATCAAGCAGACCGTCGGCGACTGGCGCGCCGCGCCGCTGCCGCAGCTCCAGGCCGGGCAGAGCATGTCCGGCAACTGGGGCGGCTCGTCCCTGGCCGTGATCGCGGGCAGCAAGCACGCCAAGGCCGCCGCCGAGTTCGTGCAGTGGTTCGGCGGCTCGGCCGACGCCTGGAAGATCCTCAGCGGCCCGGTCGCCGGTGCCTTCCCGGGCTACCTGCCGCTGCTGAACTCGCCCGCGTTGCAGGACGCCACCCTGCCGATCTCGGGCACCTCGAAGCCGAACGCGGTCTTCGCCACGGCCGCGCAGAACATGACCGCGGCCCAGTGGCCTCCGATCATGACCGCGGCGGCGACCCAGTGGACCTCCACGTTTGCCGGGGTGACGAAGGGGTCTGAGACGTTGCCGCAGGCGTTCCAGACCTTCCAGCAGCAGATGGTCAAGTACGCCAAGGACCAGGGCTTCAAGGTCACCGGGAGCTGACCGGACGCCGCTCGCCGGCGCGGTCCGCACCGCGCCGGCGAGACTCCCGAGATTTCCCCCAATGCCCACCACCTCCGACGGAACGAAAGGACGAGCCCATGGGTCGGCAGACCATCCGCGAGGCGCGGCCTGCTCCCGCGCGCGCTGTCGGCGCCGACGGCCATGTCGTCGCCACCGCCGACGACGCCGACGACACCGGGCACGCCGTGCCGGCCGGATCCGTCCGCACCGGGCGGCCGCACCGTACGCGCCCCACGCGCCCCACGCGCCGCCCCGGCCGCAAGGGGCGAGGCCGCCAGTGGCCCGGCGCGGTCTTCATCGCGCCGCACATGCTGGTGCTGGCCCTGTTCATGGTCGTGCCGACGATCTACGCCATCTACACGAGCCTGTACACCAGCCGGCTCATCGGCGGCACGCGCTACTCGGGCCTGGCCAACTACCGCACGGTGCTGAGCTCACCGGAGTTCTGGGACGGCGTGCGGCGGGTCCTGGTGTTCGCCGCGGTCCAGGTCCCGCTGACGATCGCGGTCGCGTTCTTCTTCGCGGCGGTCTTCGAGGCCGGCGTGGTCAGGTTCAGCCGCTTCTTCCGCACCGTGTTCTTCGTGCCCTTCGCCGTCCCCGGCGTGGTCGCGGCCGTGATGTGGTCGTTCCTGCTGCTACCGGTGTTCGGCCCGTATTCGAAGGCGATGAGCTGGCTCGGATTCGGGCACGTCGACTTCTTCTCCTCGGGGATGATCCTGCCGACGATCGTCCTGATCGTGCTCTGGGAGTGGACCGGCTACAACATGACGATCCTCTACACGTCCCTCAAGGCCGTGCCACGGGAGATCACCGAAGCCGCGGTGGTCGGCGGGGCCTCGCTGACGACGATCATCCTGCGGATCAAGCTGCCGATGGTCCGGCCGACGATCGTGATGCTGTTGTTCCTGAACATGGTCGGTGCGCTGCAGCTGTTCACCGAGCCGTCGATCCTCGCGGCCTTCCAGCCCCAGGCGGTCTCCTACGGCTTCACCCCCTCGCTGTACGTGTACAACACCGCCGTGGGCAGCGGCGAGTACAACCTCGGCGCCGCGGCGGCCGTGTTGCTGGCGATGATCATCGGCGCGATCTCGCTGGCCGCCTTCGCGGTGCGCCGCAGGAATGGAGAGTTCCGATGAGCACTGACACGGCGTCACGCGCTGCCTCGTCCCGTACCGCGTCGGCTCGTGCCGTATCGTCCCGTGCCGCGCGGAAGACGGCTCGGCGAGCGGCGGCGGCTCGCGAGAGCGTGCCGGTCCGCCTCTACGGGCTGCGCCGCGGGACGACGACGCTGCTGACCTTGGTGTGTGCGGGCTTCGCGGTGTTCATCCTGGCGCCGCTCGTCTGGCTGCTGATCAACTCGACCAAGACCCAGGCCAACGTCTACCAGAGCTCCGGCTTCTGGTTCGCGCGGCCGTTCCGCCTGTTCCAGAATCTCGCCGGTCTGGGCAAGAACATCAGTGGCGCGGGAGTCTATCTGCGTTGGCTGGAGAACACGCTGCTGTACGCGGTCGTCGGAGCGGCCGGGGCGACAGTGTTGTCGGCGCTGGCCGGCTACGGCTTCTCCCGCTTCCGGTTCCGCGGCGGCAACGCGCTGTTCTACCTGGTGATGTCCACGCTGCTGGTGCCGATCACGTCGATCGCGCTGCCGCTGTTCCTCGTCTACGCGAAGGTCGGCCTGGTCAACTCGGTCTGGGGCATGATCCTGCCGAGCATGGTCTCCCCGGTGGGCATCTACTTGATGCGCACGTTCATTGACGCCACGGTGCCCCAGGACCTGCTCGACGCCGCACGCATCGACGGGGCGGGCGAGGTGCGCGTCTTCTGCCGGGTCGCGCTGCCGCTGATGGTGCCGGGGCTGCTCACGGTCCTGCTGCTGACCGTCGTGGCCGTGTGGAACAACTACTTCCTGCCGCTGATGCTGTTCAGCCGCAGCGACATGTACCCGCTGACCGTGGGCCTGTCCTCGTTGTCGCAGGCCGCGGAGACCGGCACGAAGGCCGAGCTGGTCCCGGTCCTCATCACCGGCGGCCTGGTCACCGTACTGCCCCTTATCGCGCTGTTCCTGATCCTGGAGAAGTACTTCCGGGGCGGAGCGTTGCAGGGCAGCGTCACCGGCTGAGCTGTGGCACACCGATCTTTGTCATCACTCGTATGTCGCAAAACCCGTTGGAGGGAAAGTGTCTCTCGTCCGCCCCGAGTACCCTCGGCCGCATTTCGACCGCTCGCACGCCTGGGTCAGCCTGAACGGCGCGTGGGATTTCGCTCGGGATGGTGAGCGCGGGCCCTGGTCCGAGCAGATCGTCGTGCCCTTCGCCTGGGAGACCGAGGCCTCGGGCGTGGGTGCGCACTGGCTGGAGTACGGCTGGTACCGGCGCGAGATCTCGGTACCGGAGGACTGGGCCGGCCAGCGGGTCGTCCTGCACTTCGGCGCCGTGCACCACCTCGCCACGGTGTGGGTGAACGGCGTCTCGGTGGGGGAGCACGAGGGCGGATACACCCCCTTCGAGTTCGACATCACCGACGCGCTCGACGGCGAGTCGGCGGTGAACGTGCTGGTCCGGGTGTGGGCGCCGGCGGACAAGCGGGAGATCGTCCACGGCAAGCAGCGCAGCATCCCGCGCGACGACTACGACGACTGCGCCTTCACCCCGAGCAGCGGCATCTGGCAGCCGGTGTGGCTGGAGGTCCGGCCGGCGACTCATCTGTCGGCCGTCGCGCTGGTCCCGGCCGACACGCTCGACGCGATCACGGCCACGGTCTCGGTCGCCGGACCGCACACCGTGGGCGCTCAGGTCGAGGTCGGGATCGTGGGGGCCACCGGCGCGTCGTCCGTCACCGTCGAGGTCACCGACCCGACGGCGCCGCTCCGGGTGACGCTGCCGATCGACGCGCCGCGCCTCTGGAGCCCCGACGATCCGCACCTGTACGAGGTCGAAGTACGGCTGGAGTCCGCGGACGGTGCCGACCGGGTGCTTTCCAGTACCGGGCTTCGCCGCGTCGAGGTACGCGGGGACCAGATCCTGCTCAACGGCGAGCGCCTGTACGTGCGCGGCGTGCTGGACCAGGGCTACTGGCCGCGCACCGGCATCACCGCGCCGGACGACGAAGCCTTCGTCACCGACCTGGAACTGGCCCGCACGGACGGGTTCAACCTGGTCCGCAAGCACCTCAAGCTGGAGGACCCCCGCTTCCTGCACCACGCGGACCGGCTGGGCATGCTGGTGTGGGCCGAGCCCGCCAGCACCGGCATCTTCACCCAGGCCGCCGTCGCCCGCTTCGAGGCGCAGATCGAGCCGATGGTGCGCCGCGACGGCAACCACCCGAGCATCGTGATCTGGGGCCTGTACAACGAGGAGTGGGGGCTGGACTGGGACGTCGTGGCGGACCCGGCGAAGCAGGAGGCGGTCCGGCGTGCGTACGAGCAGCTCAAGGAGCTGGACCCGAGCCGCCCGGCGGTCGACGACTCCGGGTGGTCGCACGTGGCCACCGACCTGATCGACTGGCACATCTACGACGAGACGCCGGCCGGCTGGGCCGCCAAGATGCGCGCCCTGCTCGACGAGGGCGCGGAGAGCTTCCCGGTCGGGCTCGGGCCCGGCCGGGTCGTCGAGAAGGTGCTGATGGCGGCGAAGTCCGGTCCGACGCCGGAGCTGCCGAACCTGAACAGCGAGTTCGGCGGCGGCAAGACCAGCGTGGAGCGCGGGTGGAACCTGCGCTGGCAGACCCTTGAGCTGCGGCGTCGCGACATGCTGTCCGGCTACGTGTGGACCGAGCTCTACGACATCGAACACGAGATGGCCGGCATCCACACCTTCCACCGCGAGGACAAGGACACCGGGGCGAACCGGCCGGGCGCGACCAACGCCGACACCGTCGTCGTCCCCGAGCTCAGCCCGGTCGCGCCGGGCCGGGACGTGGTCGGTGTCGGGCCCGGCGGCGAGGTGGCGTTCGACGTGCGGATCTCGCATCACGGCGGTTCGGCGGTCGAGGCGGCCGTGCTGCCGGTGTGGAGCGCGGCGCTGGGGGACTACGACGCCGACGCCGTTTCCGAGATCGCGCGCGGAGAAGGGACCTGGTTGCAGAATACTGTCAAAGTGCATCCGTTCCGGCTCAGCGAGCCCCTCCGCGTCACCGAGACCCTGCCCGCGGACCGCGCCGCCGCGCGGCTGCACCTGCTGGTCGTCGCGGCGGGACGGATCATCGGGAGCACCGTCGTGGACGTCACGCGGTAGGCCGCGTCGCCGAGCCGGCCCGGCCCGGCTCTGCATCGATGCATCGTTGAACTGGAACCGCCACATCACGTTTCACGGGAGGAAACCGCGATGACCACCCCTCGTCTGCGCGACGTCGCCGAGCGCGCCGGCGTGTCGATCCGCACGGTGTCCAACGTGGTGAACGGGTACGCGCCGGTGTCGGACGAGAAGCGGGCCCGGGTCGAGGCGGCGGTGGCCGAACTCGGCTACCGGCCGAACCTGACGGCCCGCAACCTCAAGAGCGGCCGCACCGGCATGCTGGCCCTGGTGGTCCCGGAACTGGACGTGCCGTACTTCTCCGAGCTGGCGCGCGCCGTCGTCACCAAGGCCCGCCAGCACGGGTACACCGTCGTCATCGACCAGACCGACGGCGAACCGGACCGCGAGCGCGAGCTCATCATGGGCGACTCGCTCGCGACCATGTTCGACGGCGTGATCCTCAGCCCGCTCGCCCTGTCCCAGGCGGACCTGGCCCAGCGCGACCCGACCCGCTCCCGCCCGCTGGTCCTGCTCGGCGAGCGGATCGCTGAGAGCGCCTACGACCACGTCGCCATCGACAACGTCGAGGCGGCGCGTGTGGCCACCGAGCACCTGTTGGACCTCGGCCGCACGCGGATCGCGGCGGTCGGCGACCAACCCTGGGAGACCGGGGAGACCGCCCAGCTCCGCACCCGCGGCTACCGCGAGGCGCACCAGGCCCGCAAGCGCAAGGTGGACGAGTCGCTGATCGTCACGACCCGGCGCTTCCACCGTGCCAACGGCGCCGAGGCGATGGCCGCCCTGCTCCAGCACCCGAAGGGGCCGCCGGACGCGGTGTTCTGCTACAACGACCTGCTCGCCCTCGGCGCGATCCGGACCCTGCTCACGCACGGTGTGCGGGTGCCGGAGGACATCGCCGTCGTCGGCTTCGACGACATCGAGGCCGGGCGGTACAACACGCCGTCGCTGACGACCATCTCGCCGAACAAGGCGACGATCGCGTGGCTGGCGGTGGATCGGATGATCGCCCGGCTCGGCAAGCGGTCGGACAGCGGACCGGTGGAGTTGTGGGCGCCGTACGAGCTCATCGTCCGTGAGAGTACGGGCCTTATTCATCCGGCGGTCGGGGGTTCCGGGACGTAGGAGGCTGTGCCGCCGGTACCGCCCAGCACGGCGCCCAGCGCGGCCGGCGGTTATGGTGGGTTCATGGGGGATTCAGCGCAGAGTTCTTCGATCCACCTGTTCGAACGGGCGGCGCAGCTGGGGCGCGCGCTGCTGGACGGTGGCGGCGATGCCGTGCTTGGACGCGGGGGCTTCTCGTTGCTGGGCATGGACGTCTCCGACGGCGGCAGCGGCGGGATCGGCACGGTGTGTCTCGTGCAAGGCGGGCGGTCGTTTCGCTGTGACTACGAGCAGGACGCCACGGGAGAGTGGCACATCCTCGGCGGCGGAAGCGGGAGTATCAGCCCTGAGATGGTCGGTCCGCGCCCGTCGGCCGCGAGCGTCGGCACGCCGTTGCTCACAGCCGAAGGCGGCATCGGGTTCACCCGTAGCCGACGGGATCGCGAGGGTGCGGACCCGTTTTCGCCACCCTCTTTCGACGCTGTCGGGTTCGTCGCCACATTCTCTCTGCGTGCCGCCGATGTCGTCGATCACGTAGTCGTCGACGGACGCACCATCGCCGTCCCGGATCACGGCCGGCTGGTCGTGGTCTGGAAAGCCTCGGCCACGCCGTATGGACCGACCGCTAGACCAGTGGTTGTCGCGTTCGATGCGCTGGGCCGCAAGCTCGCGGTGCTGGAGCCGTTGAGCCCGTTCGACGACGTGACCATGCGGGCCATCACCGGACTCGACTCTGAGCAGGACTGATCCCGCGCAGCGGCAGTCTGTCGACCGGCCGGGGCTACGGACCACGGCGGTCGGTCCGCCCGGCGGGGCGCTGCCTCCGGATCCGGCCCCGTTCCTTCGCGGTCAACCCGCCCCAGATCCCGTAGCGCTCCGGCGTGGACAGCGCGTAGAGCAGGCACTCGCGGCGCACTGGGCACGTCGCGCAGACGGCCTTGGCCGCTCGGGTCCGGCGGTCGCGCACGTCCTGGCGCTCGTGCTCGGGCTCGAAGAACAAGCCCTGGTCGGTGGTCCGGCAGGCCGCGCGTTCCTGCCAGCCGGCATCGCGATTCGTAGCGAGGTCCGGATGTGGCCTCGTGGTGAGCATTCAGATCACCTCCGTCGTAGACGTCTGGTGTCCGGCTCGGCGGCGTCGAAACAGGAATCCGCGCGACCTGCGGCGGGTCAGCGTGGCGTCAGTACGGCGACATCATGGCCGATCGCGATCGCCAACGATCCATCGCGCCGTTCGCGTCGATCGGGTCCCTCGGGATACGGGATCACCGCCGACACCGGGGAGGGAAAGACTTGCGTTTCTCCCACCTGCTCGCCGGTGGCCAGGTCCCAAGCCAGCAGTGTTCCGCGGCTCTTCGGGATGGTACCGCCGGCTATGACACAGAGGCGTCCGTCGAGGACCGCGACCGTGAGGGAGCCCACCAACATGTGCGATTCCGGATTCTCCGGAATCTCGCTGATCAGCGTGCGGGTGATCGGGTCCCATATCTGTATTCTGCTACCGCCCGTCAGAGGGGTCCTCGCGGTGAGGATGATGGTCCGGCCGTCGACCTTCTCGGCCGCCAGCGCTATCACCGGCCCCTCGGTCGCGATCTCGCCCGGCAGTTCCCCGATCGACGCGCCGGTGGCGAGGTCCCACAGCCCGACCTTGCTGGGGCCGCCGGCCGTGACGGCGACGACTCGGCCGTCGACTTCCGCCGTCACCACGTGCATCAGGAAGTCCTCGGTCAGCGGTTCACCCCGCGCCTCGCCGCTGGCCAGATCCCAGACCTGGGCTCCGTCGGTGCCCCCGACCACTGCGACACCGTCGTCGCCGACCTTCGCGGTCGCCACCGCGAACACGTGATGCGGGGTGGTGCCTGAGAAGATGGCCGCTATCCGTCGCGCAAGAGGGATAGCCGGCAGGTCAGCGGCGGGATACCTGCTCAGGTCGGGCCCGACCTGGCGCCCGGTGGTCAGGTCCCACAGCCGCGCCGTGGAGTCCATGCTGCCGGTGACGGCGTGCGGCCGCTCGTCCAGCACGATCGTGGTGACGGTGTTCACCGTGTCGAGGTGACCGGTCAGGGGCGCGCCGACGAGTCCTCCGGCGGCCGGATCCCACAGCCGCAGCGTGCTGTCCCCGCAGCTGACGATGACTCGCCGACCGTTCACGATGGAGGTGGCCAGATCCGCCACCTCGCCGGCGTGCCCGGTGATCGGAGCGCCGGGCTTCTCGCGCGGAGCCAGCTCCCACGCCCACAAGGTGCCGTTGCCGTGCGTGTCATCTCCGCTGGTGGCGACGACCAACTGCTCGCCATCCACCACGGCGGTCGTCACCGCGGTCACCGACTCGGGAGCGACCCGGAACGACTCCACGAACGGCTGGTCGGTGCGCGCGTCGCACACTCGTACCCGGATGCCGTCGCAGCTCACCACGAGGGCGTGACCGTCCACGGTCGCCGGTGCGGACGGTTTGTCGGTGTACACTTGTCCGCCGAATTCGAACGTTGAGGGCCCTTCCCAGTGCACGTCGGCGAAGTCGGACGCGGGTTCGTCTCTGCCTCCGCCGGTGGCCAGATCCCACACCCTTACCGTCTGGCCACGAGGCTCGGCGACCACCAGTGTGCGGCCGTCGACCACCTTGGTCGCCAGCGCCTCCGGGGGTTCGCCGATGTCCCACGCGAAACGGAGGCGGGGTTCTGCCGACGTCGTGGACCAGGCGACCGTCCACGGACCGTCGTCTTGTGCGTGCTCTGACATGCCCAGCACGCTACGCCTGCGCGGCCGTGAAGGCGGTCGCGCTCGCGGCGGCGGGCGGTGTATCGTCGCTCGCGGTGGTCACCGGCCGCACCTGGGTCCGCGGGTAGAGCTCCAAGCTCACCGGTTCGAGCGTGTACATGCGTCGGCATGTCTTTCCAGCCCGATGAACGCGGATCCGCGGGCGACGAGGAAGGACTGCCTTGTCCCACGAGTCAGGGGCCGCTGCCCACGACGAATTCCGTGACCTCCCGCGGAACCCGAGTGTCCGCCACCTGAAGCTTCAAGCGAAGCGTCGGCTGGCCGCCGGAGAGTTCACCACCCTGCACGATGCCCAGTTGGCCGTCGCCCGCGAGCACGGGATGCGCAGCTGGGCGGCACTCAAGCAGCACATCGAGGCCGCACAGGCTGGTCAGGTCGAAGAGGCCGAGCCCAGCCACGCACTCGACCAGGTGCGCTGGGTCCTTCAGCGCTACGCCACCTCCGACGGCGTACCGGGCTGGACCCCGCCCGCCACCAGCGAGCTGGCCGAACACTTCACCGAGCACTTCCTGGACCTGGTCCCACCGGAGACGCTGGCCACAACGCTTGTCGGTGTGGCGGCCAAGCTGCGGCAGGAGCTGGTTCCCGTCGGCGTCGAACCGGATCGCCTGCGCGCTCGCGTCGCGGACCTGCGGGTGGAGGCCACCACGGAGCAGGAGCCTCCGTACCGGCTCACCGGCCTGCGCATCTACCCCGACGGCGGAACCGTCACCGACACCCGCGTGGCCCGGCCACCGGCCGCGAGCCTCGGTGCGGTCCCCGAGGCGGTGCCCGGCCAGATCGACGAGTCCTCCGCCGAACTCGGTCTCGTCGGAGTGATCGCAGCCGGCGACTGGGGCACGGCGCCGACACCCATCCCTTGGGCGTACGCGCACGGTTGGGCCGACCTCGACCAGGGCGTGCCGCTGCGGCCCGAGCACCGCTTTCCGGCGCGCGCCATCACCAAGCTCATCACCTCCACCGCGGTGTTGCGCCTCGTGGAGCGTGGTGTCTTCGGCCTGGACGATCCGGTGAACGGCCGCCTGCGGTCGCTCCGGCTCGCCGATGACGCGGTCAGCGTCAGGGAACTGCTTTCGCATACCGGCGGCGTCGACAGCCCGGCGTCGATGTGGGCTGATTCCGTCGCTGATCCCGTTGCCGTGCTCGGGGAGGTCGTCGGCTGTTCCGGGCCACGTGAGGAGTTCGCCTACAGCAACGGCGGCTACGCGGTGCTCGGGCAGTTGATCGCCGACGTCACAGAGTCCTCCTTCGCGGAGGCGGTCACCGGACTGGTGCTCGAACCGCTGGGGATGGCCGACTCGTGGTTCCCGCAGGAGCCACCGACGCCGACCTCGACGGACATGGCCTCCGGCTACCGGCTGGCGCAGGACGGTACGTTCGTCCCCGAGCCGCTGCCGATGTTCACGCTCCAAGCCGCGGGTGGGCTGTGGTCCACCGGCGCGGATCTGGTCCGCTTCGGCTCCGCCTGGTCCACGCTGCTGCCCCGGGAGCTCGCGGACGAGGCGCTGCGGCCGCACGCTTCGCGCGATGAGGCGGGCGCGGAGATCGGGCTCGGCTGGCTGCTGCACTATCCGAAGCAGGTCGTCGGCCACGCCGGGAGCGGCCCCGGGGCGTCGGCCTCGCTGCTCGTGAGCCCGGACAGCGGGCGTACCAGCGTCGTGCTGACCAACCGGCTGACCACGGTCGAGGCGGTCAACGTCAAGCTGGTCCGGCCGCTGGCGTGAGCCGTGTGACAACGGTGCGTGACTGAGGATCGCGACTTGGGTTCGCGACCGAGGGCCGTCCGACCGGGCGGCCCTCGGTCCGTTCCTCGGGCCTGATTGAACTCGCGCCCCTGGGAAGCCGTTTTGGGCGGAAAGGGCGATTTGGCCATCACGGGCCGCCCTGAGTGAGTGCGCCGGAGGTGCGTCATGTCCCGTTCGGTTCTCGTCGGCGGCGGCCTTGCTGCCGTGGCTGTCCTGCTGGCCGCCTGCGGCGGATCGTCGAGTTCGTCACCTTCCCAGCCTGCGTCGCCGTCATCAGTGCCCGGCGCCTCCGTCTCTCTGAGCTCCACGCCGCTGGGCCAGGTCCTGGTCAACCCGCAGGGCTTCACCCTGTATCTGTTCCAGGCCGACACCGCCACCAAGTCGGCGTGCTCGGGAGCGTGCGCTGCCGTGTGGCCTCCGGCCACCGCCACCGGCACGCCGGTCGCGGGCTCCGGGCTCACCGCATCGCTGTTGACCACGGTGACCCGCGCCGACGGCACGAAGCAGCTGGAGTACAACGGTCACCTGCTCTACACCTACGCCGGGGACAGCGCCGCCGGGCAGACCACTGGCGAGGGCAACACCTCCTTCGGGGCCGGCTGGTTCGCTGTGAACGCTGCCGGTGACAAGGTCTGATCGCTCCGGGGGGGTACGGTCAGGCTGTCATCGAGGCCTGATTTCCTTGGTCGTCGGAGGTCGTCTTCCGGGAAGATCTACCAGGGTCTTGACCAGCGCGTCTCACCTAACGACCGGTGGCCTGCCGGCTGATGTAGTCGGTGAGCCGCATGGTGAAGGTGATCAGCCCGTGAGCTGATTGCGGACGGAGCCCTTCGGTGGTGAACCCGCGGACTGTTCGGGACGTTTTGCGAATGAAGACCCATTCACGGGCCGATGGATTGGCCGCATCGCATCAGGCGACGCGGTGGTTCCAGCGGAAGAAGTGCACCATGAACCGTCTCATCGCCGTCACAGCCGGTGTGGGCGCCGTCGCGGCGCTGGCCGTCGGGTGCGGAAGCTCCAGTAGCTCCAGTAGCTCCAGCAAAGCGTCGAGCACACCGTCAAGCGCTCCGTCATCCTCCAGCAGCACACCCGCGGCCTCGGCCGCGGTACACACGGAGAACTCCAAGTACGGCCAGATCCTGGTCGACGGCTCGGGCCGTACGCTCTACGTGCTGACGGCCGACAAGGGCTCGACGTCCAGCTGCTACAGCACCTGTGCCGGGATCTGGCCGCCGGACACCACGACGGGCATGCCGGCCAGCAGTGGGGTCACCGCCTCCCTGGTCGGCACGACCGCCAGGACCGACCACACCACGCAGGTCACCTACAACGGCCACCCCCTGTACACCTTCAGTCACGACGCCAAGGCGGGCGACGTGAACGGCGAGGGCGTCGCGACCTTCGGCGGCATCTGGTACGTCGTCGGCACCGACGGCAACGCCATCACCGCGGCTCCGTCCTCGACGCCGTCCGCGCCCGCGCCGAGTACGTCCGGGGGCGGCTACAACTACTGACATGCAGCACCGCTCGCCTCCGCCGCAGCCCGCCGCGCGCCTCGTCGCGTCGGCGGCTGTGGCGGTGGCGCTTGCGGGGGTGCTGCTCGCGTCCGGGTGCGCGTCGCAGACCAGCGGGCGGTCCGCGCCTGACGGCCGCGCCTCAGCAGCGCGCTACCTCGCCATCGCGAATGCCGGAAACCAGCGCCTCGAAATCGACTTCGACCATCTGGACGGACCTGACCGAGGCGATCTGTCCGCTGCGCAGGCCGATCTCCGCGACGCCTCGGCCACCGAGCACCTCTTCGATCAGAGCCTTCAAGCCATCACGTTCCCGCCACCGACCGAGGCGGTCGCCAAGTCGCTGTTCGCGGTCAACGAGGCGCGCGCCGACCTGACAGCGACGGCGGCGCGCGTCACCTCGCTAGCCGGCCTGGCCGGATACGAGAAGCAACTGACGGCCGCCAACGTCCCCGTGGAGAACGCCGTCAAAATGATCCGCCAGCAGCTCGGCCTGCCGCCGCCCCCGCCGAGCTGACCTGCGACAGGCTGCCCAGCTCCGGGGGCGTCAGCCTGCGGGGACGATCAGATCGATCCCCGGCGCGACGGCGACGTCGAAGTGGTCGATCGAGGATGCCGGTAACGCGACGGCGGCGGGCACCGTCACGGTCCCGCCTTGCGGGCCGGAGGACCAGGTGGAGGCGGCTTCGGCGCGTCCGTCCTTGGTGACCGCGGTCAGCGTGCAGGTGTAGTCGGCCGGGACGTGGCTCATCGTCACCTGGATCGAGGTGCCCCAGGCCTCGGGGTGGAACCGGATCGAGGCGGTGATGCCGTATAAGCCGGTGGCCGCGACGGCGCGCGTACCCGGCGGCGTGCCGGAATTGCCGCCGCCCTGGCCGCCGAGCAGGAAGCCGCCGATCCCGGCGGTGCTCGCCAGCACCGCGCCGGCCGCCGCCAGTCCGAGGCGGCGTCGGGGCTGGCGGGGTTGGCGGTGGTGGCGGCGATTCGGCGCCTGGCCGGTCGGCTGAGGTGCCCGGTCCGGCGCGGCGTCGCGAGCGGACCATGCGGCGAGCGCCGACGTGGCGCGGGCGTGGTCGAGCACCATGCGCACTTCGACCAGCTCGTCGTACTCCTTCTGACACGGGAGGCAGTCCCGCAGATGCTTGCGCACCTGCTGCGAATCGGCCTCGTCCAGAGCGCCGAGCACATATGCGCCCAGGGATATCCGCAGATCCTCCTGCTCGCAGTGTCCCTCCTGCCGCGGCACGCCGGGCCTGCCGTTGATCGTGTTCATGGCTCGAACCCGCGGTGGTCAGGAGTCAATGTGGCCATCGCCTCTGCCACCTCCCAACCTGGAGTCGCGATCGCAACGTCCGCACTGTGGACACGGTTGGCAGGCGGTTCCGGTTCGATCTCCGCCGCCGAAGTCGTCCCACGAAGCCGCAGTCGCAGCCGCCGCGGTAAGTCAGCGCAACGGGCAGGTGTGGGCACTCAGCGGGCAGTAGTTCATGCTGGCCACGGCGAACGCGGGCTCGGCCGCGAGGACGAACGGCACCACGATCAGTGCCAGCGCCGCGACCAGGCCGAGCCGGGAGCCCCAGCGCGGCAGCGGACGCCGGCCGTCGATCAGGCGGCGGATCCGGTCGCCCACATCACCGCCGGCGGCCAGCGCGGCGACCGGAGCGACCGGGGCACCGGCGCCGGCCATCGACAGCAGTGCCTCGGCCAGCGTGAGCTCGTCAGTGCTCGCACACGCGGCGTCGTCGGCGGCCAACTCCACCAGCCGCCGGGTCTCGGAGTCCGCGGCGGCGAACAGGCCGATGCGGGGGAAGGCGGCGGTCATCGCGCCGGCGAAGGCCAGCGCCAGGTGATGGCGTCCGCGTACGTGTGCGCGCTCGTGGGCGATCACCGCGACCAGCTCGCTCGGCCCCAGCTTCGCCAGCGCCGCCGAGGTCAGCACGATGCGATGCCCGCGTCCGGGCAGGCAGTACGCGGCCGGGCGGCCGTCGGGGACCACCGACACCCCGGTGTCGCCGTGCACCGCCCCGACCAGGGCCAGGGTCCGCCGGTGCCGCGTGCGCTCGCGGCGGGCCGAGGCCAGGCTCCCGCCCAGACACCACAGCAGCCGCGCGGCCACGGCCGCGGCGAGCCCGGCGCCGGTGGCGCTGACCGCGGCCCCGCCCGGCGTGGCGTACTGCGCACGAAGCGCCATCCCGCATGCCTTCAGCAGCGTCGCGAGGTCGCCGCTGATCCGCATCGTCGGGACCGCCAGTGCCAATCCGGCCAGCAGCACCGAGGCCACCACCGCCGCGCACAGCGCCTGCCAGGCGGCGATCGCCAGGCGCGGCGCGCGGGTGGTCCAGGCCGCGCGGGTCATCAGGCGCGGCCCGGCCACCGCGAGCACCGCGGCGTAGGCGGCGAGTATCAGCGCGATCTTCACGAGGCTCCGCCGCTCCTGGCGGCGGCCAGCGCGGTGCGCAGCTCCTCGGCCTCGGCCGGGTCCATCTGCTCGACCAGCTTGACCAGGGTGGCGGTGCGATTCGCGCCGGACTCGAAGACCTGATCGATCAGGGAGGCGGCGTAGTCCTCGCGGGAGTGCACGGCGCTGTAGCGGAACGCCCGGCCGTCGCGGGCCCGGGTCAGCCAGCCTTTCCGATGCAGGATCTCCATCACTGTCTGCACCGAGTTGTAGGCGATCGGCCGCTGCTCGTTGATGGCGTCGCGGACCTCCCGGACCAGCACCGCGCCGTCGGCGGACCAGACGAAGTCCATGATCTCGGACTCCAGCTCGCCGAAGCCGCGTACTGTCTCGCCGAGCGCCATCCCACCACCTCCGCGGTGTCCTAACCGACTTAGAACTACGGCCACGATAGCGCGCCGACCATGGGACGGGTGTTGGCGCGCGGGCGCGTGTACCGTATTCTCCCAACCTACTTAGGTGGATTGGAGATTGGTCCGCCGCGACCCCGAGGAGTCTCCATGGCCCGTCGTCGATCCCGGGCGATAGCGCTGGCGGCGGTCGCCGTCGGCGCCTTCGGAATCGCCGCGTGCTCCTCGGCCAAATCGACTCCCACGGCGGCGGCCGGCGGCGCCGGTCCCGTGCGGATCGCCGTACAGATCGCGCACCACAAGGTCACGCCTACCGACGCGGTCCACGACGTCCACCTCGGCGACGAGGTCGTGCTCACCGTGACCAGCGACGCCGACGACGAGGTCCACCTGCACGGCTACGACAAGGAGATCGAGATCGCCGCCGGGAAGCCGGGAACCATCGATTTCACCGCGAACCTGCCCGGGATCTTCGAGGTCGAGACGCACAAGTCGAACCTGCAGCTGCTGCAGATCGAAGTGAAGTGAGCGCGGCGATGCCGACGGACATAGCCCCGCCGAACGTCGTCATCCTGGCCCACGGCGTCGGCGGACGCCGAGACCTCCCGATCCCGTTCAACTCCGTCCTGGTCGGGGGAGGGCTCGCCGTGGCGGTGTCCTTCGCGGCGCTGCTGGTGCTGTGGCCGACGCCGAAGCTGCGGGGCGCGGGGGCCGGGCGGGCATTGCCGGGCTGGGCCACGATGGCGGTCGACGCCCCGGAGACCCGGTGGCTGCTGCGCGGACTGGGACTGCTGCTCGGCGGGTTCACCGCGGTCGCGGCGCTGTTCGGCCGCGTCGACGACCTCAATCCGACCGCCACCTTCGTCTTCGTCGTGTTCTGGGTCGGCCTGGTGCCCGCCTCGCTGTTGCTCGGCCCGATCTGGCGGCAGCTCAATCCGCTGCGCACGGTGCATCTGGCGATCTCCGCCGTGCTGCGCCGTGATCCGGATCAAGGATTCGCCGAGCTTCCGGCCAGCGTCGGCTACTACCCGGCCGCGGTGGGGCTGCTGGCGTTCACCTGGCTGGAGTTGGCCGGCCCGAACCGGGACGATCCGCGCGTGCTCGCGCTGTGGTTCGGCATCTACGGCATCGTCCACGTGAGTGCGGCGACGGTATTCGGTGCCGGGTGGTTCGATCGCTGCGACGCCTTCGAGGCCTATTCGACGTTGATCGGACGCCTGGCCCCGATCGGCCGGCGCGACGATGGCCGGATCGTGGTGCGCAATCCGCTGGACGGACTGGCTTCGCTGGAAGCCGCGCCGGGGTTGGTGGCGATCGTCTCGGTGATGCTCGGCTCGACCGCCTTCGACGGGGCCTCGGCCTCCCCGGCCTGGGCCGCGCACGTCCAGTCCGGGCCGCTGGGCGTGACGTGGGCGAACACGCTCGGGCTGGTCGCGGTCGTGGCCTTCGTCGCGGCCAGCTTCAGCGCGGTCATGTATCTGTCGACCCGGCTGGCCGGCGCCGGCGATGTGCCCGGGCGCGCGGCGGCCGGACGGTTCGCGCACTCGTTGATCCCCATCGCGGCCGGCTACGTCATCGCGCACTACTTCTCGCTCCTGGTCTTCAACGGCCAGCAGGCCCTGATCCTCGCCTCCGATCCGCTCGTGGACGGCGCGAACCTGTTCGGCACTGCCGGGCACGTCGTCGACTACCGCCTGATCAGCCTGAGCACGATCTCCCTGGTCCAGGTCGCCGGGGTGGTGATCGGCCATATCATCGGCACCGTGTCCGCGCACGACCGGGCCGCCGAGCTGTTCCCCAAGTCCCTGGTCCGCAGCCAGTTGCCGCTGCTGGCCCTCATGGTCGGCTACACCCTCGGCGGCCTGGCGCTGCTGTTCTCCGCTTGAGCCGCAGGCGGGCGTAGCCGCAGTCAGTACCCATCCACTAATCTTCTTAGGAGATTAGGTAATCGGCCGCGACCTTGATGCGGCCCGGCCGTTAGGAGCAGGCATGGCCTCCGGGAAGAACGCCAACAGCAGGGCCAAGAGCGCCGCCGCGGCCCGCGAACGCGTGGCCGCCGCTCAGGCCGAGGCGAAGCGCAAGGCCCGCCGCGGCAAGATGATCTTCCGTGGGATCCTGGCCCTGCTGCTGGCCGGCATCGTCGGCACCATCACCGCCGTCGTCCTGGCCTCGCAGGCCTCGGCGGACATAGCCGGGGTCAAATCCTTCAGCGGGCTGAGCCGCAACCACGTCACCACCCCGGTGACCTACCCGCAGACCCCGCCGGTCGGCGGCGACCACGCCCCGGTCTGGCTCAACTGCGGCGTCTACACCGCGCCGGTCGCCAACGAGAACGCCGTCCACGCCATGGAGCACGGCGCCGTCTGGGTCACCTACCAGCCCGGCATCGGCGCCGGCCAGATCGCCACCCTTTCCGCCGACGTCCACGGCAAGGCCTACACCGTCCTGAGCCCGTACCCGACCCAGCCCTCGCCGATCACCGTGACCGCCTGGGGCAAGCAGCTCAACGTCGACTCAGCCACCGACCCCCGGATCGCCAAGTTCATCAGCAAGTACATGCAGGGCCCGCAGACCCCGGAGCCCGGCGCCGCCTGCACAGGCGGCACCGGGACCCCGAGCGGCTCTTGATGCTTGAGCGGCGTCACCCGATCAGAATCGTGCTCCGCAGCTGCGGATCGGCGTAGATCTCAGCCTCGGAGAACCGCTCCGTGACCCACTGCTTGTGGGAGAAGAGGACCGTCTGGTCGGTGTAGTGCGGTGACGAAGGGTTCGACGACTCGGAGTAGGTGAGGATGGTCCGGGCGTGCGGGCCGGACGGGGTCAGCTCGACGGTCATGATGAAGCTGGATCCGAAGGCGCCGTCGGCGACCGAGGAGTTCTGGCCCGAGTCGGGGGACGCCCCGACCACGTCGAAGCAGCCCTCCTCGTCGGAGCAGCCGTTCAGCGGGACGCCGTCCCATTGGTGGACGTCGCCGGGCGTGGCGTCCACCGGGATCTTCCTGGCCGTGAACTGCTGCACAGTGTCGGCCAGTGCGTGCCGCACGTTCGGGTCGTCGGCGACGAACCCGCCGGGAGTCGTGACCGGGTGCGCCGGGTCGAAGGGCACCTGCCACCACGTCTGCTGGTTGAAGCTGTTGGCGAGCTGCGTGAAGAAGGCCTGCCACAGCGCGCCACCGTGGCTCCCGGCGTCGCCGCGGCCGTCCCAGGCCGCGAGCGCCGAGCAGGCGGCGCCGACGTCCACGCGAGTGCCGTCGTCGGCGGTCAGGACGGGGTTCGCCTCGCACATCGCGACCACCGCGTCGCGGGCCAGCTCCGCGCTGAGGTTGCGGTCGTTGAGCTCGACGGTCTGCAGATCGCTCAGGGTGAATCCCGGCGCGCCCAGGCCGTCGGTGCCGGCCAGCCGCTGGCCGATCATGGTCAGTCCGAGCCGGGTCCGCAGGGAGCGCGGGGTGCCGGTGTCGCCGTAGATGGCGGGGTAGCCGGTGATCAGCGCCGCCGGGTTGGTGAGCCACGCGCTGTCGTTGGAGTTGGCGACGTAGTCGCCGCGGGTCAGCTGCGGGTAGCGGGACGGCCCGAAGATGCCGGGCGTGATGGCGTCGGGGTCGGTGCCCCAGGCGCAGGCCGAGGTGGAGCCGTCCATGATGAACCTCTCCGGGAACGCCTGCCGGCCCGCCGGGGTGTCGATGCAGCGCGCGGCTTCGGCGTCGGTGACGTTCGGGACCACGCCGGCGTCGCCGTAGAAGGCGGTGCCGCTGGAGTCCGTCGCGATGGTGTTGATGAACGGAATGGCCTGATACGTGTCCTGCGCCTTGTGGAGCTGGTCGAGGTTCTGCGAGGTGTCCATCGCCAGCCACTCGTTCATCGAGCGGAGGTTGTCGGCGTTGGCGTCGTCGAGGGCGACGGCGCTCGTGGCGGTCCAGCCGTTGGCGAGTACGGGGCCGTACTTCGTGCCGTAGAGGGTGCGGACGACGGTCGAGAGCTTTCCGTCGGTGCCGCGCACAGTGACGGACACCTTCTGCCGCGTCATCGGCACCACCTTGCCGTCGACCAGGTAGCTGGTCGGGTCACCCGGGGCCAGGGTCAGCTGGTAGAGGGTGAAGCGGTTCGCCGTCGACACCGTGTGGGTCCAGGCCAAGCCGTTGGTGTGGCCGATCTCGACCACCGGCGAGCCGTAGAGGCTGGCGCCGGTGACGTCGATCTTGCCGGGGATCGTCAGCTGGACTTGATAGAAGCGGGCGTAGCCGGCCCAGGGATAGTGCGGGTTGGCGAGCAGCATCCCGTCGTGGCCGGCGGTGGCGTCCTTGCCGAGGGCCCAGCCGTTGCTGCCCAGGCTCTTGTTCTCGGTCTGCGTGGTGCTGGAAAGGAGTGCCGACAGTGATGGAGCGGCGGACGTCGCCGTCGTCCCGGCGGTCGTCCCCGCGGCCGGCGGAGCAGCGTCGGCGATGGGGGCCTTGAAGTGCGCGGTTCCGGTGATCCTGTCCACGTCGAGGATGTTGTCCCACAGGTCCGTCGCGGTGATCGGGCGCACCCACGCCTGCCCGCGGCAGGTGGCGTCGGGCAGATTGGCCACGCCGGTGGCCCGCAGGTAGCGGTTGTAGCCGGCGACGTAGCCGTCGACCATCTGGCGCACCTGCGCCGTCGGGCCGAGCGGTGCGGGCTGGGCCAGCAGGCGCTGCACGAGGCCGGACTGCCGCACGCTCTGGTAGTAGAGGTCGCTTTGCAGGTTGGTGGTCCGGCCGGCGAGGGGATCGGCCACGATCGCGGTCGGCCCGAGGAACTGGGATCGGTCGCCGCTCACCGTCAGCATCCGGTCGGCCATGACGCAGATGTTGTCCTGGGCGAACGCGTAGCCGTAGCCGTAGCCGAGGCTGGGGTAGTCGCCGGCGAGGATGTGCGGGATGCCGTATTCGGTTCTGCGGATGTCGACCGCGAAGTGGATGCCGCCGGCGGACGGCGCGGCGAGAGTGGTCGTCGTGGTGGTCGTGGCCGGAGGACTGGCGGCCGACGCGGATACCGGGGCTGAGGCAAGGGTTCCCGCGACGACGGCCACCGCGGCGAGCGCGGCCGCCATTCGTTTGGTGCGCAAAGGGTTACCGGTCATGATCAGTACGTTATGCCGGTATCAGTGGCGTGACATCCGCCCGGGGGAGGGGTGTCGGAGTGGATCATCCGCCTCGGGGATGAGCCCCCCGGGATGAGTGCACTGATGTACTCGCGCGTCCTCGCTCGCACTGGCTCGCGCCCGCTCCGCACGCGTTGTCGAGGTCTTGTCTGAGGGTGCGCTCTCATCAGGACCTGGACTGCTATACTTGAACCTGTTGCGGTTGTGGTTCCAGAAACCTGTGTGCACCTACCGGTTGGAGACGATAGGTGCACTTCATTTGTGCCGACGCCATTTGGCCCCGCTGCCGTGGGTGTGCACCGACCGTAGGTGACGTGCCGAACGGTTCCACCGTCCACGCCCCACGTCTTTCCGGCTCGTTCGCGTGACCCCTCTGCGGTCCAGTGCGGCCCGGCGTCCTAGTGCCACGTGCCTCTTGAAGAAGGTTTTATGACCCGCTCCAACCGTTCCAGTCGTCCCAACCGCTCCTCCGAGCGCGATTTCAAGCAGAACGCCGGCTCAGGCTCGCGCCTGTCCGGATCCAGCTCCAGCTCCGGTTCCGGCTACCGTTCCGGCGGCGGCGGCCGTCGCGGCGGGAATCCGGCCTCCGGCCGCCAGGGGTCGTCCTCGACCAGCGAGTTCGCGCTCCCGGTCACCGTCACCCCCGCGCTGCCCGCCGTCGAAGACTTCAGCGAGCTGGAGATGCCGCAGGCGCTGCTCGCCACCCTGACCCGCCAGGGGGTCCTCACCCCGTTCCCGATCCAGGCCGCGACGTTGCCGAACGCGCTGGCCGGGCGGGACGTGCTGGGCCGCGGCCGGACCGGCTCCGGCAAGACCATCGCCTTCGGCCTGGCCCTGCTGGCGCGTACCGCCGGGCGCCGGGCCGAGCCCCGCCAGCCGCTGGCGCTCGTCCTGGTCCCCACGCGGGAGCTGGCGCAGCAGGTCACCGAGGCGCTGACGCCCTACGCCGACGCGGTCAAGGTCCGGATGGCGACCGTCGTCGGCGGGATGTCGATCGGCCGTCAGGCCCAGGCGCTGCGCAACGGCGTGGAGGTCGTCGTGGCCACCCCCGGACGCCTGAAGGACCTGATCCAGCGCGGCGACTGCCACCTGGACCAGGTCACCGTCACCGTCCTGGACGAGGCGGACCAGATGGCCGACATGGGCTTCCTGCCCGACGTCACCGAACTCCTCGACCAGGTCGCCCCCGGCGGGCAGACGATGCTCTTCTCGGCCACCCTGGACCGCAACATCGACCGCCTGGTCCGCCGCTTCCTCACCGACCCGGTCACGCACTCGGTGGACCCTTCGGCCGCCAGCATCAACACCATGGAGCACCACCTGGTGCACGTGCAGCCCGGCGACAAGAACGCCACGGTCGCGCACATCGCCTCCCGCGACGGCGGCCTGATCATGTTCACCGACACCCGCCACGGCGCCGACCGCCTGGTCCGGGACCTGCTGGCCAACGGCGTGAAGGCGGCGGCACTGCACGGCGGCAAGTCCCAGCCCCAGCGCAACCGCACCCTCACCCAGTTCCGCAACGGCCAGGTCACAGCGCTGATCGCCACCAACGTCGCCGCCCGCGGCATCCACATCGAGGGCCTGGACCTGGTGGTCAACATCGATCCCCCGACCGACCACAAGGACTACCTCCACCGCGGCGGCCGCACCGCCCGCGCCGGCGAGTCCGGCACCGTGGTCACCCTGGTCCTCCCCACCCAACGCCGCGACATGACCCGCATGATGGCCGCCGCCGGCATCACCCCCCACACCGCCCACACCCAGCCCGGCGACGCCGAATTGGCCCGCATCACCGGCGCCAAGGTCCCCACCGGCATCCCGGTCACGATCCCCGACCCGGTGGTTGAGCGCCCGCGGCGTACCGGCTCCGGCGGCGCGAATGGCTCGGGCCGCAGCCGCCGGGGGCGGCCTGCGCATGGGAGCCGTGGCGCGCAGGGGAATCCCGGGGCCCGCGGTCAGCAGCCTCGGCGGGCTCGGGGCGCTGCTTAGAACGGCGCGAGACGGGCTGCGTCGGCGGCCCGCGGTACCGCTGTGCGAGACGGCGACCTGTAGAACAACAGGCCGACCGCACTCGCACAGCACACTGACCCCCTACCCCTCCGCATCGACGACGCGCCCGAGCCAGTCCCCGAACAGCGCCCGCTCGTGGGGCGTGAACATCACGAGGTCCGGCAGCGCGGCGCGTAGCGTGACCGCCGCGGTGGCCGGAGCCGCCGGCGCGGCGGCGTGCTCGCCAGTGCGCTCGCCGGTGTGCTCGCCGGTCAAGATGGTCGCGCACACCCCCTCCCAGGCCAGGTCCGCGAGCGATTCGTCCCGCGTCTCCGCGGGCTGGTCGATGAGCGTGAACACGACGCCCGTGCCCGCCGCGTGGATCAGATCCACGGCGCGCTGCTCGGGCACGCGCAGGCGTCCGGCGCGGGCGACCCGCGTCACCCGCTGTCGCAGCACGTTGGCACCGGCCTCGATGGCCTCGACGGCGGATCGGCCGTCGGGCGTCCGCATCGCCGTGTGGATGAGCCGGAACAGGGCCGGGTTCGCCAGGCCGAAGCCGATGTGCAGGTTCCATCCGGCGTGCAGCCCCTCGACCGGATCGTCGTCCGCGTCGACGGGGTGCTTCTGCGCGACGTAGTTCGCGAAGCCGTTCTCGGCCACCGCCTCCAGCAGCCCGTTCTTGTCACCGAACAGGCGGTAGATCGTCGGCGCCTGGACGCCCGCCGCCAGCGCGACCGAGCGGGTGGTCACCGCTTCGGGGCCCTGGGCGGCGAGCAGCCCCGCGGCGACGTCGACCAGTCGGGCACGGACGGCGTCGCGCGAGGGCGGCACACCGGGATCGCTCATGTTTCCCATGATAACGCAAGGTTGTTATCGGCGATTTATCGATGATAACGTCAAGCGCGGATCACCGATAACACCTGGAGGCGACCATGCTTGTCATCACCGGAGCCACCGGCGCGCTCAACGGCGCCACCGTCGACCACCTTCTGGAGCGCGTACCCGCGGAGGAGATCACCGTCGCCGTGCGCGACGTCGCCAAGGCCGAACGGTTCGCCCAGCGCGGCGTCGCGGTGCGCCACTGCGACTACGCCGACCCGGCCTCCCTGCCCGCCGCCTTCGACGGCGCCGACCAACTCCTGCTCGTGTCGACCAACGACCCGACCGCCGACGCCGTGAGCCTGCACCGCACCGCGATCGACGCCGCCGTCGCCGCGGGCGTCGGCCGCATCCTCTACACCAGCCACCAAGCCGCCGCCCTCGGCAGCCCCTTCGGCCCCGGCCACGACCACGCCGTGACCGAGCAACTGCTCGCCGACTCGGGCCTGCCCTGGACCTCGCTGCGCAACGGCTTCTACGCCCACAGCCTCACCTGGCTCGCCGGCCCGTGGCGCGAGACCGGCGTCATCGCCGTGCCCGGCGACGGACCAGTGTCCTGGACGGCGCGCGAAGACGCCGCCGAGGCAGCAGCCGTCATCATCGCCTCCGACGGCGCGTACGACGGCCCGACGACCCTGACCGCGAGCGCCGCACCGACCTTCCAGGAGATCGCCGCCACCGCCTCGGAGCTGACCGGCCGCACCATCGAGTGCGTGGCCGTGGACGAGAACGAGTGGGCCGCCGCGCAGATCGACCACGGCACGCCGGAGGTCATGGCGCGCCTCCTGCTCGGGTTCTACCGGGCAGCGCAGCAGGGGTGCTTCGCCGGCGTCGACCCGCTTCTCGGCAAGCTCCTCGGCCGGGAACCGCGAACGGCGCGCGACTTTCTCGCCGAGACGCCCGCCGGATAGGCGGCGGCTTCTGCAGAGCTGCATGCCGTAGCCGCGTCCGATGTTGATGGAGAGCGTCTTCGCAGCGCCGGCGATCCGATCCGCTGCCGCGCTCGGCGACGCGGACGAAGTGGCGGAGATGGTCCGGTGGCCGGTGCGAGCGCGGTTCCGGGCGCTGTTCCGGAAGACTCGCACTCACACCGGCTTGGTCGACGTCGACTTCCCCGTCTTGGTGTCGGCCTCGGTCAGCCGAGCTGCGCCCCGTCGGTGAGCGCGCCGAACTCCTCGGTGGACAGCATGCGGGGCTCGCCGACCTTGAGGTGGAGCCGGTCGGCGGTGGCGTTGCCGTTGATGCGGTACTTGACGCTGTCGGCGACCAGGTAGGTCTCGCCGTTCGCGCTGCCGATGTAGCCGGCCTGGATGGCGCCGCCGTCTTCGAGGTCGTCGACGTTGACCTCGTCGATGCCCTCCCAGTCGCTGAAGATGTTCACGTAGGACGGTTCGTCCAGCGCGCGCCGCTTGCCGTCGAGGATGACGTAGACCATGGGGTTGTCCGCCGCCTTGATGCGAGTGCCGTTCTCAGCCATGTGCCGGTTCCTTCCGCACGAGTCTGCTAGCTCTGACGCCCCCCGTTGGATGCTAGGTAGGCGCGGCGGGGGGCACGCGCGGGCGTAGGCCGATGGGATGATCCGCAGCCCTGCTGGTGTGGCCGAGGCGAGGTCTGCCTCTCGAAGCAGTCGGACCCGTACCGTGTCCCCCGAAAGGCGGTACTCGACGAGGCCGTTGCAGCGCAGCCCGAGATTCCAGGTCGCGGTACCGGCGGGTACGGGCCCGAGCGCCGGCGCGCCGACGAGCAGGGCGCCGTGGCTGTGGAGGACTACGTGCTCGTGCAGGTGTCCGGAGCCGATCAGTTTCAGGGTGCCCGACACGACCAGAGCGCGCAGACGACGGCGTGACGTCACCCCGATCGACTTGTTGACGTGCAGGTCCTCGTCGAGGGAGTTGATCGCAGGAGGCTTGTGCATGAACAGCCCGATCGGACGGCCGTCCGCCTCCAGAAGGCGTTGCTCCAACCACTCCCACTGCTCGGCCTCCTCGGCGGCGAGACGGTTGTCGAACAGCAGCGAGTTCAGCCCGATCAGCTGCCACCCGCCGATGGCGACCGACCACCGGTCCGGGCCGAAGTGCCGCCGGAACCGCGCCAGCCGTTCGGCGCTGGCCAGGCCTCGGAACGGGTCGGGGGTGCTGTCGCCGATGTCGTGGTTGCCCGGGACGATCCGCCACGGAGCAGTGAGCCGGCGCATCTGGAACGCGGCGAACTCGTGGTCCCGATCGCTGTCCGGGTCGTCGTGCACGACGTCGCCGGTGTGGATGACGAGGTCGGGGCGGGTCTTCTCGATGTAGCGCACTGCTGCTGTCCACATCTCGGTACTCGCGGCGAAATCAGGGGACAGATGCGTATCGGACACGTGCAGGATCGTCGTCTGGCTGGGCAGGTTCATGACTCGGCTCCTGGCGATGGCGATGGAGATAGGGTCGGGATCGTCGGGCAAACGCAGGCTAAGCAGCTGGCCGGTGTCCACTGGAGCCAGAATTGGATTCTTCGCGTGCCGTTCACGGCAACGAGATACCGGCGCTTTTGGGGGAGTGGCGCAACGGCGCCGGCTCGCTCGCGCAGCGCCTGGCCGACGCCGTCGAAGACGCCGTAGAGCGCGGGGAACTGCTTGAGAGCTGGGTGCTGCCCTCGGAGCGGAATCTGGCAGCGGCGTTGGATATCAGCCGCAGCACGACGGCGCGCGGTATGGAAATGCTGGCTAAGCGCGGCGTCGTCCGTCGTGTCCAGGGTGCCGGTACCTTCGTCGCGGGCCGGTCTGGCGCAGCGGCCGGTGCAGCGGCCAGCGCGGCAACCCGAGCGCGGCTGCCGCGCGGGCTGCGTGGGAAGTACCGGCTGGGGAGCGACACCGACCCGGGCGTCGCCGCCGCCACCTTCCCCGACGCCACAGGCCTGCCGCGCGAGGCCTTGACCCTCAACGCGGACGATCTGCTCTCCGCACAGCCGAGCGGCGCCACACCGGGCAGCGGCTACGCCATCGCAGGCCTCGATGCCACGCGGGTGGCCGTCGCCGCGTCACTGAGCGCGAACGGCCTGCCGACCACGCCGGAAGGGCTCGTGCTGACCACGGGAGCCACCCAGTCGCTCTCGCTGGCGTTCGAGATGCTGCTTTCCCCCGACGACGTCGTCATCGTCGAATCGCCGACGTACCCGACCACCCTGGAACTGCTGCGCCGCACCGGCGCGCGCATCGTGCCGATCCGCACCGGAGACGGCACCGTCGGCGCCGACGCGCTCGTGCGCCTGGCACGCAAGACGCGCGCGACGATGGCCGTGGTCATGGCCACCTGCAACGTCGCGACCGGCCGCAGCCTCACCGACGCCGACCGCTCCCTGCTGGTCCGCCTGGCGCAGAGCGGCGTCGCCGTGGTCGACGACCGCACCCTCGCGGACTACCACCCGACCCCGGCCCCCGTTCCCGTCGCGGCGCTCGCCGAGCACCGGAACATCATCACGGTCGGGTCGTTCAACAAGATCTACTGGGGCGGGCTGAAGATGGGCTGGATCCGCCTGCACCCGAGCCTCGTGGAGACCCTGGTGCGCATCAAGTCACGAACAGACGCCGGATCGTCGGTGCCCAGCCAGATCCTGCTCACCAAGCTGCTGCCGCACCACGGCCACATCGTCGCGCACCGCCAGTCCGAGACGAGGCGCCGCACGCATCTCGCCTCGGCGTTCCTGCACGACGAACTGCCCGACTGGCGCGACGAGGCCGCGGGCATCGGCCCATCCCAGTGGATCCGACTACCGCTGCGCGACACCGCCGAGTTCGTCGGCTTCGCACACGCGCACGGCACGACAGTCGGCTACGGCGGCCTCTACCGCAGCGACGGGCGCCCCTCGGCACACCTCCGCATGACCCTGACCTCCGGCGATGACGAGATCATGGCTGCCCTGCGCAACCTTCGCGACGTCTGGTCGGCCTTCCACGCCAGCCACAGCCGCCGCCGCTAGAAAGGGAGTTATTGGGTCCATACAGATCGGCTGTTCGTCGTCATACGGGCCGGCTATTCGGCGGCGGTGACGGCGTCGGCGGCGGCCGGCCGGCCAGGCGCGCGCCGGATGGCCGGACTGAGGGTGCCGACGATCGCCGTGGCGAGCATGAGGACCGTGATCGAAACGGTGCTGCCGGCCGGGCCCGTGGCGGTGAGGAGATAGCCGGCCGTGGCGGAGGCCAGGGGGATCGTGCCGGCGGTGACGGTCATGGCGGCGCTGGCGACGCGCCCCCTGAGCTCGTCGGGGACGAGGGTGGTGAGGGCCGAGATGATCACGACGTTCCAGATCGGGCCGAGGAACGCGCTGGCGGCGCCGATCGCGCCGAGCAGCAGGGGGTTCGTGGTGAGGAGGAACAGCGGCAGCAGGGCTGCCCAGATCCAGTTCGTGGCGACGATCACCGTCGTGGGGGTGAGGCGGCGGTGCATGCGCGGTGCGGCCAGTGCGCCGAGCATGCCGCCGGCGCCGTAGACGCCGAACATCAGACCGATCTCGGCCGAGGTGGCGCCGTGGCTCCGAGCGAGCACGACGAGGATGAGGGCCAGCGCCTGGAAGACCATGTTGCTCACGGCGATGAGCAGGAGAGCGGTGCGCATCAGCGGGTGACGCCATATCCAGCCGAGTCCCTGCGCGGTTTCGCGCCAGAGTGACTGCGGCGCAGCGGTTCGTGCGGGACGCAGGTCGGCGCGGACGAAGAGCAGGGCGGTGGCGGCCGCGAGGGAGGACAGGGCGTCCGCGACGAAGGGCAGAGCGCGGCCGAAACCGAACAGCGCACCGCCGAGCGGCGGGCCGAGGAGACCGGCGGCGCGTGACTTCGCCTCGTTCTGCGCGATCGCGTCGCCGAGCTGCGCTGCGGGAACGATCGAAGGCAGCACCGCGTGCTCGGCACTGCCGAAGAACACGGCACAGCAGCGTTGGACGACGACCGCCGCCGCGACGATCAGAAGACTGACATGCCTGAGAACGAGCGCGAACGGGATGGCGAGGAGCGCGAGCCCGGTGACGGATTCGCAGACGGTCATGACGCGCAGCCTGTTCCAGCGATCGACCAGCGCTCCGGCCGGCAGCTGTATCAGGAGCGCGGGCAGGGCGGTCGCGGCGCCGATCAGCCCGGCGTCCGTCGCAGAGCCCGTGGTCGCGAGCACGAGCAGCGGGAGCGCCGTGGCGCTGCCGGCGGTGCCGAGCGTCGAGACGATCTGGCCGCTCCACAGGGCCAGGAAGTCGCGGTTGCGCCACAGGGACACGCGTTCGGCGGGCATCTCGCCGGTGCTCAGGGCCGTCATCAGGGCGCCGGCGTCTCGTCGGGGGTGGGGAAGGCATGGAACACGACGGTGATCGGTCGGCTCTCGGGCGCTCCTTCGGTGGGAGCACGGTGCCAGCGGTTGAGCAGCGCGATGTACTCCTCGCCGAACGCGGCGAGCTCTTCGGCGCTCAGCGTGGTGGAACCGAACGAATGCATCGCGGCCGGTGCGAAGGCACCGAAGGCGTCGCGGTTGTGCAGGTACGCGTCGAGTTCGGCCGCGGCTCTGCCCATCCACTGACGACCCACGGCCTCGGCCGCCGCCGCGAGCTCCGCGTTCCGCGGGTCGCGGGGAAGCCGGATGTCCTGCGGTACCGATCGCCAGTATTTGCGCCTGCCCGCCGACAGCGAGGCATCCTCGCGGATGAACCCGTAGCGGGCGAGTTGGCGCAGGTGGTAGCTGGTCGCCCCGCGGTCGGCGCCGAATTCGACCGAGAGCTCCGCGCTCGTGGCCGGGCCATGGCGTTGCAGCCGCGTGAGCATGCGCTGGCGCAGCGGATGGGCGAGCGCTTTGAGCGTGTCGATGGAAAGTTCGGGCGGCTGGGCCTGCGACATGATGAGAAGATACCTATGCAAAGACTTCTTCTCAAGTAGAGTCGGCCCGGCGGGCCCAGGGAAACTGGACGAGAACAAACGACTCCCGTGCTCGACCACAGCACCATGTCCTGCTGTGCCCAACTAGAGTGCTGTTGCCACAGGGGAGGAGCTTGCGTGTACACCGTTTCTGACCAGACTGGACAGCGGTTCGGCAGCGCCGAGGGCCGAGGCCGGCCGGCATGCTGACCACGAACGGCCGGCTTGAGCAGGCCTGGCTGTGGCTCGTCGCGGAGCGGCTCACCGACACGAAGCCGGGGTTCTAGATGCGCCGGGCTGGAGCGGCCCTCCTCGCGGTGACCGTGGGGTGCGTACTGGCCGACTCGGCGGTCGTCACCCTGGCCCTGCCGGAGATCTTGCAGCGCCTCCACACCACGGTGGGTCAGGTCGCCTGGGTGCTGATCGCGTTCAACCTCGTCCTCGCCGTGGTCGCCCGGCCCGCCGCGTGGTTCTTCAAGAAACAGGATCCGGCCGTGTGGTGCGCGGCCGGCATCGCGGTGTTCGCCGGGGCCTCGGCGTTGTGCGCGGTAGCCGGTTCCATGGGAGTCCTGATCGCCGCCCGGTCGGTTCAGGCGATCGGCGGCGCGTTCGCGGTGGTCGGCAGCCTTCAGCTCCTGGTCGACGAACTGAGCGAGCGTCGTGGGACGGCGTGGTGGATCGCCGCCGGCGTGTTCGGGACCGCCGTCGGCCCGGTGGCCGGCGGCCTGCTCACCGATGCCTTCTCCTGGCGCTCGATCTTCATCGTCCAGGTGCCGATCGCGGTGCTGGCCGTTCCTGCCGCACTGGCCAGGCGCCGCAGGAACGGGCAGAGCCCTGCCACTGACGACACCGAGACACACCCCGTGCGGATCCGGCCGAACATCGCCCTGGCGCTGCTCTCGGCAGCGCTGACCGCGGCGCTGTTCCTGTTCGTGCTGCTCCTGGTCGACGGCTGGCGTCGATCGCCGGCGGTCGCGGCCGTCACGGTCTCGGTGATTCCGCTCGCGGCGCTCTTCGCCCGGCCGCTGATCCGGATGCTGCGCGCGGGACCGATGGCCCAGACGATGTCGGGGTGCCTGCTCATCGCCGGCGGCCTGGCCGGGCTGGCCCTGCTGCCGTCGGCCGGTCTGGCGTGGACGATCGCACCCCAGGCGCTCGTCGGACTCGGGCTCGGCCTGACGCTGGATCCCTTGACCCTGCAGGCGATGGACGGCCGCACGCCGCACTCCCTGCACGGCGGCTGGACCATCGCGGCCCGGCACGCGGGGGTGGTCCTGGGACTGGCGATTCTCACGCCTGTGTTCGTCGCGGACCTTCGCAGCGCGCAGCCGCCCGCCGAGGAGGCCATCACCGCGCTGGTGCTGAACGCTCCGCTGGCACCCCAGGACAAGATCACGATCGCCCGCGGACTGGCCGATCAGCTGAAGGTGGAGGGCGGCCGGGTGCCCGACCTGGACCCGGCCTTCCAGAAGCTGGACGTGCCCCCGGTGGAGAAGCCCGCCGCGGCGCAGCTTGAGCGTGACCTCAATGCTCAGGTCGAACGCGCAGCCACTCATGCGTTCCGCAACGCCTTCCTGATCGGTGCGGGGCTCGCTCTCGCGGCGATGCTGTCGTTGATCCAGTTCCGTCGAGGGGGCGCGCGATGACCGTCGTGGACCGCCTGCGAGCCGCGGCGCTGCCCGCGCTGGCCGTCGTGCTGGTGAGCGGGGTGCTGGCCGTCCAGCTTGCCAACGGCGGCGGCCACTACAGCCCGCTCAAGCCGGCCGTTTCGTGTGTCATCCAGCCGGCCGGCTCGGTGTCGACGGGGATCGACGGCCTGACCGAGGAAGTCGTCGTGACCGGCCTGGAGGCCGCCGCCTGCCAGCTCGGCGTGACGCGTGAGGCATTCGCCCTGCAGATCGCTCAGCCCGGTGCTCATACGGACGCGCAGATCAATGCGTTGCGAGCCGGACTGCTCACCGCCGTCGACACGCTGAAGGCTGCCGGCAAGCTCCCGAAAGCGTCGCAGCTCGTGCGCGAGGCGGTCGCCGCCTCGGGCATCAGCGGCTTCCGCAAGGTCGCGATCGGGGCGATTCCTGACGCTCTCATTGACAAGACCCTGACGACCGATGACATCTTGCGTCGCACGATCAACGATCTCGACCTGCGGATGCTGCTGACGAACCTCGGTAGCCGTCAGGAGCTGTACAAGCAGGTGGACGCGGCGGTCACGAAGGCGGTCATGGAACGCCTTGCGGATGATCTGCACATTGGTTCCTGATCAGCTCACTGAGGCGCTGCCACTTGCTCAAGCGGTCCGACCGCCAGACACGGCCGGGCCGGGTGGGGTGAAAGGTTGCGGTGGCATCGCATCGGCTTTGCGGCTGATACATAGACGTCAATGCAGCGCTCTGCGAAACTCTCGACATCCCGAGAACAGGAGCCCCGCATGTCCCTTCTCGATCCCGCCATATGGTCCGGCAAAGTCTTCATCGGCGGCTGGACTGCCGCTTCCGGCGGCACTGCGCCTGTCTTCGAGCCTGCTACCGGTTCGGTCTTGGAGCGCATCGGCATTGCGACCGCTGATGACGTTGCTGTCGCGGCCGAGCGTGCCGCGCAGGCTCAGATCGCTTGGGCGCGAGTTCCGTACACCGAGCGCGCTGCCGTCTTGCGGCGGGCCGGTGATCTGTTCGGTCAGTATGCCGATGAGATTCAGGGCTGGCTGATCCGCGAGGCCGGCAGCATTCCCGGCAAGGCAGCCTTCGAGACGGTCACTGCGGCTCAGGAGTGCTATGAGGCTGCGGCGCTGGCCTCGCGTCCGGTCGGCGAGTTGTTGCCGTCCGCTGAGCCTCGGCTCAGTTTGGTGCGGCGGGTGCCGGCCGGGGTGGTCGGAGTTATCGCGCCGTTCAATGTGCCGCTCATTCTCGGGATCCGTTCGGTGGCGCCGGCGCTCGCGCTCGGCAACGCCGTCGTGCTCAAGCCTGATGTGCGCACGGCGGTGTCTGGGGGCGTGGTGATTCAGCGCGTGTTCGAGGAGGCCGGGCTGCCTGAGGGGGTGCTGAGTCTGGTGCCGGGCGGTTCTGAGGTCGGGGCGGCGCTGGTGGTCGAGCCGCGGGTGCGCGTGATTTCGTTCACCGGTTCCACGGCGGCTGGACGCAAGGTCGGGGCTGCCGCGGCTGAACATCTCAAGCGTGCGCATTTGGAATTGGGTGGGAACTCGGCGTTGATTGTGTTGCCGGATGCGGATCTGGATCTTGCTGTGTCCGCCGCGGCGTGGGGGTCGTTCTTTCATCAGGGGCAGGTTTGTATGACGACCGGGCGTCACCTGGTGCACCGGTCTATCGCTGACGAGTATGTCGCGCGTCTGGCGGAGAAGGCCGAGCACCTGCCGGTCGGGGACCCGGCGACGGAGGAGGTGGCGCTGGGGCCGATTATTGATGTCGGTCAGCGGGACAAGATTCATGGGCTGGTTCGGGCCAGTGTTGACGGGGGCGCTCGGTTGGCGGCTGGGGGTACGTATGAAGAGCTCTTCTATCGTCCGACCGTACTGGCTGATGTTACGGACGGCTCGCCTGCGTATGCCGAGGAGGTCTTCGGGCCGGTGGCGCCGGTGCGGGCGTTCGAGGATGTCGATGAGGCTGTCGCGTTGGCGACGGCGTCGCCTTATGGGCTGGCGTTGGGGATTTTGACTGCTGACGTTATGCGCGGGCTGGAACTTGCTGAGCGGATTCCGACCGGGCTGGTTCATGTTAATGACCAGACGGTCAATGATGAGGCGGTGGCGCCGTTCGGGGGGTTCGGGGCGTCTGGGACGGGGGTGCGGTTCGGGGGTGCGGCGAACATTGAGGCGTTTACCGAGACGCGGTGGATTACGGCGCGGGGGACTCAGGCTCGGTATCCGTTCTGAAGCGGTACGGTGCCGGGCATGACGGAGACTTCGGGGAGTGGTGATGTTGTGGGGCCGGCGGGTGTTGCCGTTGGCATGGTGTGGGATTTGGGTGTGGGTGGGGACGTGGTTGGGGGTGGGGGTGTGGGTGCGGGCTTGGACGTGGCTGGGGGTGTGGGTGCGGGCGGCGGTGGCACGGATGCGGGTGCCGGCGGCGCTGGCACGGAGGCGAGTGCGGGCGGCGCTGGTGCTGGCGGTGGCACGGACGCGGGTGTCGGCGGCGCTGGTGGTGGTGGCACGGACGCGGGCGGGGCTGGCGTGGGTGTGGGCAGCACTGGCGCGAGTGCGGGCGGCGTGGGCGTGGGCGGCGCTGGCGCGAGTGCGGGCGGCGCTGGTGCTGGTGCTGGCGCTCGTGCTGGCGGTGGCACGGACGCGGGTGTCGGCGGCGCTGGTGGTGGCGGTGCTGGCACGGAGGCGGGCGTGGGCGGTGCGGGCGCGAGTGCGGACGGGGCTGGCGTGGGCATGGGCGGCGCTGGCGCGAGTGCGGGCGGCGTGGGCGTGGGCGGCGCTGGCGCGAGTGCGGGCGGCGCTGGTGCTGGCGGTGGCGGTGGCGGGGCTGGCGGTGCTGGCACGGACGCGGGCGGGGCTGGCGTGGGCGTGGGTAGCGCTGTTGGTGGGCGGCGGCGCGATTCGTTGCTCGTCGATGTCTTCGCAGGCATTCGGCGGAGGTTGAGTGCGATGGGCGCTGACCTGGTGATGCTTGCTGCCGCGCGTCCGCAGGATGGTGTGGATGCGTATGTCGATGCCGCGCATCGGCATGGGCTGGACGGCGTGATCGTTATGGGCGTCGATGAGGGGCATCCGGCGCTGACGGCGCTGACTGCTTCGGGGCTGGCGTGCGTGGCGGTGGACTTGCCGCTGTATCGGAATCGTACGACGTATGTCGCTTCGGATCATCGTGCGGGGGCTGCGTCGGCGGTCGGCTATCTCCACGCGCTCGGGCACCGCGCCATCGCCACCGTGACCGGGCCGCTGTCGCTCATGCCGGCGGTCGAACGGCTGGTCGGTTACCGCTTCGAGATGGCCCGGACGGGCACGCCGGTACGTCCCGAGTACGTCGTCTCCGGCGAGTACAGCGAGCAGAGCGGCTATGAGTGTGCGCGGCGGCTGATGTCCCTGCCCGAGCCGCCGACGGCTGTGTTCGCCGCCGACGATCGGATGGCGGTTGGGGTCCTGCGGGCGCTGGCGGACCTGGGGGTTTCGGTGCCGGGCGAGGTGTCGGTGATCGGCTTCGATGATGTTGAGGCGGCGTCGTTGGTGCGGCCGGGGTTGACGACGGTGGCGCAGGACTATGTGGCTATTGGAGCTGGGGCTGTGGAGTTGCTGGTGCGGACGATTGGGATGGAGGCGGGGGGTGATGGTGACGGCCGCGGTGATGGCGGTGGTGATGGCCGCGGGGGCGGGGGAGCGGGAGAGGGCGGGGGCGGGGAAGGTCGGCAGCGGCGTGCTGCTGAGCCGGTGTTGGTCGCGACTCGGTTGGTGGTACGGGAGTCTTGTGCTGCGGTCGCAGGGGGTTGATCTTTAAGGCGTTTCGGTTTCGGTGGGCGCGCCCGCTTTGTGGGTGGGTGCTGGTGGCGGGCGGTTGCAGTTGGTTTGTGGTTTACAGGCGATCTTTACGGCTTCGCGCATGGTTTGATGACCTCGCAGGGGGACGCAGTTCGGTTGTGCCTCGCATGTCGCGCTGGCGGCTGCCGGTTTTCGTGAACACGACCGCGCGTCGGTCCGAGTCACTGCGCATGTCGTAGGCGGCAATCGTTGGGCGTGGTGGGTGCCTTGAGGCCTCCGGCGGGCGCTCTACAGCGAGGGGGCGACCCGCGCGTCCGGCGGTTTGGCGGCGGCCCGCGGCTGGTCGGCTTTCTATCCGCTGTTGCCTGCGCCGCGTTGGTCGGCGGCGGTGTTGCTTGTGGTCGCCGGGTTCTGGGTCCCTCGCCGCGTCGTCGCCGTAAACGGAACCAGCCCGGTTTGGCCGTGTAAAGCCGGATCACTGCTGCTGTGGTCCGGTTGCGTTCGGCTTGACACGGCCAAACCGGCCAGGTTGGCAGAGCCCGCCGACGCGGCGAGGGACCCAGAACCAACACCCCGCGTGGTCCGGTCGGACCCGACGAACGACATGGCCGGTCGCGCGGGCCCGTCGCCGTCGGCGGCCTCGGAGTACCCGCCGCGCCGACTCCGTGCGGCTCGCCGGGCCCCGCTGCTGGAAGTCAGCGCTGCCCTCTTCCAAACTTTCAAGAGAGCGCTCTCACGCCCTTCCTCAAGAAACCTTGCCGGTGACGGAGGGCTCTGAGGTCCTCACCGGCTGCCGTCCGGTGCTTCCACCTGCGTGTTTCGAGGTGTTCGGTGCACGTCAGCCCCTGCGGGCTGGCCGGGCTGGGCGCGCCGTGGGCCCGTTTCGGTAGTCGGTAACGTCCTGGTAACGGCTGCTGGAGCCTTGTGAGAGCGCTCTCTTTCGGTTACGGTACCGGCAATCCGCAAGGCAAGAGCACCCCAAGAGCCCCATCCGTGACTCCCGTCCGGCCACCGTCCGTGCCACCCCTGTGAGGGGGGTCAGCGCGCGGTCCCCGAAATGTAGGCAGTCTCATGATTCGTATTCCGGCGATGCCGTCGCGACTGAGAAGAAGGGTGTGTGTGCTGTGAGAGCCATTCTGCGCAGGCTCGCGTTCTATCTTCTCGCCGCCTGGTCGGCCGTGACGCTCAACTTCTTTCTGCCCCGAATGCTGCCTGGCAGTGCGCTGCAGGCGGTGCTCAGTTCCATTCGTTCCGCGCCGATTACGCCGGATGAGCTGCATGCGCTCGAAGCCGAGTACGGTGCCGGTAATAAGAGCTTGTTGTCGCAGTACGCGACCTATATCAGTAACCTGTTTCATGGCGACCTGGGTACCTCGACCAGCAAGTCGGTGCCGGTGACCGACATTCTCGGTACGGACTTGCCGTGGACCATTGGGCTGGTCGGTATCGCTACGGTCATCGCCTTCGTGCTCGGCACGTTCCTCGGGGTGATCGCCGGGTGGCGCCGTGGCGGGTTCCTCGACACGCTGCTGCCGGTTGCGACGTTCTTCCAGGCGATTCCGTACTACATCCTGGCGTTCCTGCTGCTGATGACCATGGGTTACCTGTGGAAGTGGTTCCCGTTGGGCGGTGGTTACGACATCAGTCGTGACTCGACGGTGACGCCCGGGTGGAACGGCGGCTTCATCGGCAGTGTCGTGGACCATGGCTTCCTGCCGGTCGCGACGATTGTGCTGGCCTCCATAGCCGGGTGGATCCTCGGGATGCGCAACGTGATGATCACGACCATGGACGAGGATTACGTGCTGGTCGCGGCTGCCAAGGGGTTGCCTCGGTGGCGGGTGGTGTGGGTGGCGGGGCGGAATGCGATCCTGCCGTCCATCTCGTCGCTGGCGCTGTCCGTGAGCCTGATCGTGACCGGCTCCATCATCACCGAGATCGTCTTCAGTTATCCGGGTCTGGGCCTGGCGATGAACAATGCCACGCTGGACGCCGATTATCCGCTCATGCAGGGCATCCTGCTGTGCGTCACCTTCGCGGTGCTGGTCGTCAACTTCCTGGCCGACATCGTCTATGTGATCCTCGACCCGCGCGCCCGCCGGGAGGCCTGAACCATGTCCGTCGTGGGTGTCGCCACCGCAGAGCCCGTGGGGAACGCCGTCGCCGCCAGGCGGCGTAAGTCCCGCATCACCAAGTCGCCGAAGATCGTCGTCGGCGCTTCGATCCTGGCCTTCTTCGTCTTCATCGCGATCTTCGGTCCGACGCTGGCCCCGCACTCGGCGAGTTGGCAGGCGAGCAACTCCAGCGCCTTCGCGCAGCCGCCGTCGGCGAAGTTCTGGCTCGGTACCGACCGGCAGCAGCACGACATCCTGTCGCAGGTGCTCTCCGGCGGCCGGTCGACGATGGTCATCGCGTTCGTCGCCGGCATCGTCGCCAGCATCCTGTCCATCCTGTTCGGGGTGACCGCCGGGTACATGGGCGGGCTCGTCGACGAGGTGCTGTCCATCATCGCCAACATCTTCCTGGCGCTGCCGGGCTTGCTGATCCTCATGGTCGTGATGAAGCCGCTGCCCGCCGGGGACACCGACAACCCGTTCCTGATCGGGTCTGTCATCGCCCTGACGGCGTGGGCGTATGGGGCACGCGTGCTGCGAGCGCAGACGCTTGCTTTGCGCGACCAGGACTACGTCGAATCCGCGCGGATCATCGGCGAGCGCCGGCCGCGGATCATCGTCTCGGAGATCCTGCCCAACCTGCTGCCGATCCTGGCCTCGTCGTTCATCTTCACCGTCATCTACGGCATCGGGATCTACGTGGTGCTGTCCATCCTCGGCATCATCAACCCGGCGCAGGCGTCCTGGGGCACGATGATCCAGAACGCCCAGGGGGCCAGCGCGATGATCTCGAACGACTGGTGGTGGTACGCGCCGCCGGCGCTGTGCGTGGCGCTGCTGGGCATCGGGCTGGCGCTGCTGAACTTCGGGATCGACGAGATCGTCAACCCGCGGGTCCGGTCCCGGAGGGGGAGTCGGCGCGGTGTGCGGTTCCAGCTGGGCCTGACACCGGTGGTGCGGGCGGCGCGACCGGATTCTTCGTCGAACCTTGATATAGCGGCGCCTGTTCTGGAAGGAGAGAGCTGATGGCCGATCCGGTCCTGGAAGTCCGCGGGCTGTGTGTCGACTACGGCCTGGGCGCCGACGCGGTCCGTGCCGTGACCGACGCCGATCTGGTCCTGCGTCGGGGCGAGGTCCTGGGGATCGCGGGGGAGAGCGGCTCGGGCAAGTCCACGCTCGCCTACGCGCTGACCCGGCTGCTGCGCGCGCCGGGCGTCATCACCGGCGGGGACGTGCTGTTCCACTCGCGCTCGGCCGAGACCGGCGAGACGACGACGGTGGACCTGCTCGCCGCCGGCGCGCACGAGCTGCGGCGCTACCGCTGGTCGGAGATTGCGGTGGTGTTCCAGAGCGCGATGCACGCCCTCAACCCGGTGGCCCGGGTCGAGAATCAGCTCACTGACGTGCTGCGTGTGCACCGGCCGCAGATGTCCGCGCAGGAGCGGCGGGCCCGCGCGGTGGAGATGCTGCGGATGGTCGGGATCAACGCCGACCGGCTGCGCAGCTACCCGCACGAGCTGTCCGGCGGCATGCGGCAGCGCGTGATGATCGCCATGGCGCTGATCCTGCAGCCGCAGATCGTCATCATGGACGAGCCGACGACCGCGCTGGACGTGGTGACGCAGCGGGAGATCCTCGAAGAGCTGATGGCGCTGCGCGACGAGCTCGGGTTCGCCGTCATCTTCATCACCCACGACCTCTCGCTGCTGATCGAGCTCGCGGACTCCATCGCGATCATGTACGCCGGGCGGATCGTCGAGCGGGCCAAGGCCGCGGAGCTCTTCCACGCCCCGCGCCACCCCTACAGCCTGGGGCTGCTGAGCTCCTTCCCGAGCCTGCACGGCGAGCGGGTGCGGATGGAGGGCATCCCGGGCTCGCCGCCGTCGCTGGCCGCGATGCCCGACGGCTGCAAGTTCCACCCGCGCTGTCCGCACGCGATGGACCGCTGCCGGACACAGGAGCCGCCGTTGACCCGGCCGACCGATGAGGGCGGCGGCCGGGTCACGGCCTGCTGGTTGCAGGACGGCCGGCAGGATCCGCCCGAGGCGCTGGCCCGCGCCTACCCGCCGCTCGCAACGCCTTCGGCCTCCGCTGTCGGCGACCTGTCCAGGAGCACTTCATGACCGGCACCACCGAACCCGCCGAGCCGAATGAGAGCGGGGAGTCGACTGAGCTCGCTGAGGTCGCGGAGCCGACCGAGCTCGCCGAGGCGACGGAGACCGCTCAGGCTGGGGAACTCGCTGAGGCCGCCGAACTCGACGAGCCGGTCGAGGCGACCGAGGCGACTGAGGCGACCGAGTCCGCCGCAGCGGTCGAGGCGAGCGCGCCGACCGAGTCCGCCGCAGCGGTCGAGGCGAGCGCGCCGACCGAGTCCGCCGCAGCGGTCGAGGCGACTGAACCCGTCGAGACTGCCGCGCCTGCTGAGCTGGCCACGCCGGTCGAGTCTGCCGCGCCGGTGGACCTCGCGGAGCGGTCACTAGTCGTCCACGGCCCCCGCCGCCCCGGAACCCCGAGGCTGGAGGCGCGCGGTCTGGTCAAGCACTTCCCGCTGCACAGCGGCATCGGCCGCGGCATGGTCGTGCACGCCGTGGAGGACATCTCCCTGGTCCTGCCGGCCGGCACCGTCACCGCGGTGGTCGGCGAGAGCGGCAGCGGGAAGTCGACGCTGGCCCGGCTGCTGACCGGCCTGATCAAGCCCACGGCCGGCGAGGTCCTGCTGGACGGCGTGCCGGTCGGGACCGGTGCGAAGGCGCGGCGCACCTACACCAGCAGCGTCCACCTGGTGTTGCAGGACCCGTTCTCGTCCCTGAACTCCGTGCACACCGTGCGCTACCACCTGGAGCGGCCGCTCAAGCTGCACACCAAGCTGGGACGTGCGGCACGCGCCGAGCGGATGCGGCAGCTGCTGGAACGCGTCTCGCTCACCCCGGCCTCGGACTACCTCGACAAGTACCCGCACGAGCTGTCCGGCGGACAGCGCCAGCGGGTCGCGATCGCCCGCGGTCTGGCCGTGGAGCCGCGGGTGCTGCTGGCCGACGAGCCGGTCTCGATGCTCGACGTGTCGATCCGGCTGGGGGTGCTCAACCTCCTGGACGACCTGCGCACCGGCGAGAACCTGGCCACCATGTACGTCACCCACGACATCGCCTCGGCGCGCTACCTGGCCGACTGCATCGTGGTGATGTACGCCGGTCAGGTCGTGGAGTCCGGGCCCGCCACCCGGATCACCGACGAGCCCGCGCACCCCTACACCCAGCTGCTGCTGAGCGCGGCGCCCGACCCGGCGCGCGCCGAGACCCCGGTGCTGCGCGGCCGGGGAGCGCCGCCGAGCCTGGTGAATCCGCCGTCGGGCTGCCGGTTCCATCCGCGGTGCCCGTTCGCGATGAAGGTGTGCGCGGAGCAGTCTCCCGTCGCTCAGCCGGTGGCCGAGGACCACGTCTCGGCGTGCTGGCTGCACGTCTCAGGGCTCAGCGACGATCAGCGCGAGCCGCTGGCCGCGGCCGCGAGCAACGGAAGCAACGCAAGCAACGCAAGCAACGGAAGCAGTGTGAGCAGTACCAGCAGTGTGAACGGCGCAACCAGCGCAACCAGTAAGGAGACCGCATGAAAGACCGCAGTCGCGAAGGGAGCTCGGGCGGGAACGCCGCCCGCCCCCCGCCGGGGGACGGGCGGCCAGGCTTCGCCCGAGGGGCAACTCGCGCGAAGGGAAGTCAGATCCGTTCCACATCCCGTACAGCCATAGTCATCGCCCATGTCCGCTCAGGACAGGCCGGCCCACAAGCCGGTCCGGATCTTTAGGGAAGTGTACGCAATGCGTCGTACAGCTATCAAAGGGCTAGCCCTGGTCGCGGCCGTCAGTCTCAGTGCGGCGGCGTGCAGCAGCAGCAAGGCCAAGCCGTCGTCGGGCAACAGCAGCACCGGCTCGGGCAAGGTCCGCACGCTGGTGGTCGAGGACAAGCCGGTCGCGTCGTTCACCAACGACTTCAACCCGTTCGACGGCAACTCCTTCGTCGGCCAGGAGAACGCGATCTCGCTGTTCTACGAGCCCCTGTACCAGTTCAACACCCTGAACTCCGCGCAGGCCCCGATCCCGTGGCTGGCGTCGAACTACACCTGGTCCAACGGCAACAAGACGCTCACCTTCACGCTGAAGTCCGGCGTCAAGTGGAGCGACGGCCAGCCGTTCACCTCCGACGACGTGGCCTTCACCTTCACGCTGCTGAAGAACTTCAAGGCGGCCAACACCAACGGCACGCCGGTCCCGGACAGCGTCACGACGACCGACCCGCAGACGGTGGTCCTGAACTACTCCTCCCCGCAGGCCGCGAACTTCCAGGCCATCGCGAACCAGATCATCGTCTCCAAGCACAAGTGGTCGGGGATCACCAACCCGGACAAGGCCGTGGTCACCGGCGCCGACACGGTCGGGACCGGACCGTTCGTACTGGACAACTTCACCCCGCAGAACATCACGCTCAAGGCGAACACGACGTTCCGCGACGGTGCGCCGGCGGTCAAGAAGATCTCCTTCCCGGCCTACGCCGACAACAACGCCGCGACGCTCGCCCTGGCCAACGGCGACATCGACCTGACCGGCAACGACATCAACGACGTGCTGAACACGTTCGTGGCCAAGAGCAAGGACAACCAGCTCTTCCAGAGCACGGCCCCGTACTTCCCGGCGTCGAACACGGTGTCCCTGCTCCTGAACGAGAAGAGCGCCAACGCCCCGGCCCTGGCCGACGTCGCGGTGCGCAAGGCGATCAGCGCGGCGCTGGACCGCACCTCGATGGCGACCCAGTGCGAGACGAACTACGAGCTGCCGGCCTCCTCCTCGGGCGGTCTGACGCTGCCGATCGACCAGAAGTCGCTGGCCCCGGCCCAGACCAACGATCTCAAGCCCGGGCCGGACCCGGACTCCGTCACCTCGTTGCTGACCGCCGACGGCTACACCAAGAACAGCAGCGGCAAGTGGACGAAGAACGGGGCCACGATCAAGTTCACGATCATCGACCCCAACTCCTTCACCGACTACTGGTGCGACGCCGAGGCCATGGTCAAGCAGCTCAACAGCGTGGGCTTCGACATCAAGGACAACGGAGCCTTCGACTACAACAGCTGGAACACCGCGATCACGACCGGGAACTACGACGCGGCGCTGCACTGGGGCCAGGGGACCACGCCGTTCCAGCGGCTGCAGTTCATCCTGGACTCCAGCCTCTCCGCGCCCGCCGGGCAGACCGCGGCCGGTGACTTCGGGCAGTACAAGAGCTCGGCCGCCGACGCCGCGATCGCCGCCTTCGAGGGCGCGACCACCGACGCCGACCAGAGCACGGCGCTGAACACGCTGCAGGGCGTGTTCTCCTCCGACGTGCCGGCCGTCCCGGTGCTGTACGGCGCCGCCTGGTACGAGTTCAGCACGGCGAACTTCACCGGCTGGCCGACCAGCGCCAACCCGTTCGTGAACCCGTCGCCCCGGAGCCAGGACTACGAGTACCTGATCCTGAAGCTCACGCCGAAGCCCTGATCCGACCGGCGAGGCCGGTTAGCGTCCCGGTCGGTCCGGCCGCCTTCTGGGGGCCGGGCCGCCGGGACGCTCGCTGAGAAGGACATCACCACCGCGGCCCGGCAGGGCGGCTGAAGGTTATCGCAAGGAGTTGTCTTAAGAATGAGTACAGGTACGCGGGCCGCGGCCGGTGAAACAGTGTCGGCGAGCGGCCGGAAGGCCCGCACCAGGGCCTTCCCGACCGACTTCCTGTGGGGCGCCGCCACCGCCGCCTATCAGGTCGAGGGCGCGGCCTTCGACGGCGGGCGCACCGCCTCGATCTGGGACACGTTCAGCCGGGTCCCCGGCAAGGTCGTCAACGGCGACACCGGCGACATCGCCGCCGACCACTACCACCGGTTCCGCGACGACATCGCGCTGATGGCGGGCCTGGGCCTGGGCGCCTACCGCTTCTCGCTGTCGTGGAGCCGGGTCCAGCCCGGGGGACAGGGGGCGCCGAACCCCGCCGGGCTGGACTTCTACTCCCGGCTGGTGGACGAACTGCTGGCCAAGGGCGTCAAGCCGGTGGTGACGCTCTACCACTGGGACCTCCCGCAGGAGCTGGAGGACGCCGGCGGGTGGGGCAGCCGCGCCACCAGCGAGCGGTTCGGCGAGTACGCGGCCCTCGCGGCCGAACGGCTCGGCGACCGGGTCGAGCTGTGGACCACGCTGAACGAGCCCTGGTGCTCGGCGTTCCTCGGCTACGCCTCCGGCGTGCACGCCCCCGGGCGGCACGAGCCGGAGGTCGCCCTGCGCGCCGCGCATCACCTCAACCTGGCCCACGGACTCGGGACCCAGGCCCTGCGCGCGGCGCTGCCGGCCGGCTCGCGGGTGGCGCTGACCGTCAACCCGGCCGAAGTCCGGCCGCTGAGCCAGGCGCCGGAGGACCTGGACGCCGCGCGGCGGGTGGACGCGCTGCAGAACCGGATCTTCCTCGACCCGGTCCTGCGCGGCTCCTACCCGCAGGACCTGATCCGGGACACCGCGCACGTCACGGACTGGTCCTTCGTCCAGGACGGCGACCTGGCGGCCGTGAGCGCCCCGATCGACCTGCTCGGGGTGAACTACTACAACCCGGTGGTGGTCGGGGCGGCGGCCGCGGACGGCGTCGAGCCCGAGCGCGGGGTCGACGGCCACGGCGCCAGCGACTTCTCGCCGTGGGTCGGCAGCCAGTCGCTGCGCTTCGTCCGGATGCCCGGCGAGCCGACCGCGATGGGCTGGCCCATCGACGCCTCCGGCCTGCACGACCTGCTGCTGCGCATCCACCGCGACTACGGCCCGATCCCGATCGCGATCACCGAGAACGGCGCCGCGTTCCACGACTACGTCGGCCCCGACGGCGAGGTGCGCGACCCCCAGCGGGTGGAGTACCTGCGCGGCCATCTGGTCGCGGTCCACGACGCCATCGAGGCCGGAGTCGACGTCCGCGGCTACTTCTGCTGGTCGCTGTTGGACAATTTCGAATGGGCTTACGGCTACTCCCGGCGCTTCGGGGTGGTCCACGTCGACTTCGCGACCCAGCGGCGTACGGTGAAGGCCAGCGGGAACTGGTACTCAGGCGTCATCGCGGCCAACGCGGTCCAGGGTTGACGCCCGGTGGTGCCGGTGCCCGCCGGCATGACTTGCAAGGAGCACAGGCGAGAACATGACAGGCAAGGACGGGGGAATCCCGGAGACGACGGTGCCGCGCACGCCGGACACGGCGGCACCGACCCTGGAGACGGTGGCCGCCGAGGCCGGCGTCTCCAGGGCCACCGTCTCCCGCGTCGTCAACGGCTCGCCGAAGGTCTCGCAGGAGGTGCGCGAGGTCGTCGAGGCGGCGGTGGCCCGGCTGGGCTACGTGCCCAACCGGGCCGCGCGCTCGCTGGTGACCCGCCGGACCGGCTCGGTGGCGCTGGTGGTCAGCGAGGCGGAGATGAAGGTCTTCACCGATCCGCTGCTCGCGGCCATGGTGCGGTCCCTGGGGGTGGCGCTGTCCTCGCACGACGTCCAGCTGGTCCTGATGATGGTCCGCGCCGACCACGAGCGGCAGCGGCTGACCGGCTACCTGCTCGGCGGGCACGTCGACGGCGTGTTCCTGATGTCGCTGCACGAGGGGGACCCGCTGCCGCAGATCCTGTCCGACTCGGGCATCCCGGTGGTCCAGATGGCGCGGCCGCTCGGCGACGTCAAACTGCCCTACGTCGACGTCGACAACGTCCACGGCGCCCGGCTGGCGGTCCGGCACCTGGTGGCCATCGGCCGCCAGCGGATCGCCACCATCGCCGGACCGCACGACATGGTGGCCGGCGTCGACCGCCTCGACGGCTTCCGCCAGGAGCTGCTCGCGGCCCGGATGGCCGACCACCGTGTCGCCTTCGGCGACTTCAGCCAGTCCTCCGGCGAGCAGGCGATGCTCGCGCTGCTGGCCGACCACCCGGATCTGGACGCCGTGTTCTGCGCCAGCGACCTGATGGCCGCCGGCGCGCTGCGGGCCCTGCGCCGCCACGAGCGCCGGGTCCCGGAGGACGTCGCCGTCGTCGGCTACGACGACCTGGACGTCGCCATGCTCACCGAGCCGCCGCTGTCCACCGTCAGCCAGCCCGTCGAGGCGATGGCCGTGACGATGGTGGACATGCTGCTCTCCCGGGTCGCGGGGCGTCCCAAGCCGAGCCCGGCGATCCTGCCGACCCGCCTGGTGCTGCGCGCCTCGGGGTGAGCCGGATGCCGGAACGCACAGCGCAGCCGACCCTGGCCGACGTCGCGGCCATGGCGGGAGTGTCCGTGGCCACGGCGTCGCGGGCGCTGAACGGCGCCGCCGGGGTCAGCCGGAGTGCGCGGGCTGATGTGCAAGCGGCGGCGGCGCGGTTGTCGTATGTCCGGCTGCGGACTCGGAGAACGTCGGCGGCCTTTTCGGCTGGTCCGGTGAACGGGGCGAGCCGGGTGAGCGCGGGGGACGCGGCGCGTGCCGTGGGTTCGACGCGCGCCTGTCGGGAGGCCGGATCGTCCGGTCTGGTCGCGGCGATCGTGTGCGAGGACGGCGCGCGCATGTTCGCCGATTCGTTCTTCTCCCGGTTGCTGCTGGGCGTGACCGGCGCGCTGCCGGTCGGCGAGGTCCAGTTGGCGATGCTGGCGATCCGCGGACCGGCGGACCGTTCGGCGGCCGAGCGGTTCCTGACCCGCAGCCGCCCGGACGGCGTGCTGATGATCAGCGCGCACGACGGCGAACCGGTCGCGGCCTGCGTCCGGGCACTCGGGGTGCCGACGGTGCTCGTGGGGCGTCCGCTGTCGGGGAACTCGCATTCCTACGTCGATGTGGACAATCGATCCGGCGCTACTGAAGCGGTGGAACACCTCATCGGCGCGGGCCGACGGGCGATCGCGACGATCGCCGGTCCGCAGGATATGGCCGCCGGGGTGGACCGCCTGGCGGGTTACCGCGACGCGGTTCGCGAAGCGGGGATGCCGCAGGTGTCCGTGGTCGGCGACTTCTCCGGACCGTCGGGGGAGCGCGCTATGGCGAGCCTGCTGAACGCCCGCCCGAACCTCGACGCGGTGTTCGCCGCCTCCGACCTCATGGCGGCCGGCGCGCTCCGGGCGTTGTGCCGGGCCGGACGCCGCGTGCCCGACGACGTGGCTGTCGTCGGGTTCGACGACGCTCCGCTGGCGGCGCATACCCGGCCACCGCTGACCACGGTGCGGCAGCCGGTGGAGGACATGGGAGCGGCGATGGCGCGCCAGCTGCTGCGGGGGATAGCCGACGGCGCCGGACTTGTGGAGCCGGTCATCCTTGGGACCACGCTCGTGCGTCGCGGGTCAAGCTGACTACTCTAAATATGTCAGTGCACTGCTGAGGGCTTGAGCGCGAAGGCGAGTCCGACATCTTCGCTGATCCGTGATGCGGTCTCGCGTAATGCGGGAAGCAACTCTCGGGGCATATCGATCGCCGAGGTCCTTCCCGCCGGAAGCGCGATGTTCACTGCCGCCACGACTCGGCCGTCCGGTCCCCGCACTGGCACGGCGATCGAGCGCACCCCCTCCTCCAGTTCCTCGTCCGCGATCGCGAACCCGTCGTGGCCGGCCTCGGTGAGCAGGGCTTCGAACCGGGCCCGGTCGGTGACGGTGTGCGAGGTCAGCGGTGCGAACTCGGCGTCGGCCAGCCAGGCCGCGCGCTGCTCGGGCGTGAGCGCCGCAAGCAGGACCCGCCCCATCGACGTCGCATAGGCGGGGAACCGCGTGCCCACCGTGATCTCGACCCGCATGATCCGGCTCGCGGCGACGCGTGCGATGTAGCGGATGTCCTGGCCGTCCAGCACGGCGACCGAGGCGGACTCGTGGACCCGGTGGACGAGCTCGACCAGATGCGGCTGGACCAGATCGGCGAGCGGACGTGCGGAGACAGTCGGGTAGCCGAGGTCCAGGACGCGGGGCAGCGGGGTGAAGCGGCGGCCGTCGAGGGCGACGTAGCCGAGCTGTTCCAACGTCAGCAGGGAGCGTCGGGCTGTGGCCCGGGGGAGCGCCGTGGCATCCGCGACCTCGGTGAGCGTCATGCCGCCCGGGGTGGACAACGTGGCGAGCACGCTCAGGCCTCGCGCCAGCGACTGCAGGTACTCCGGGCCCAGTTCCTGTTTGGGATCCAGGGAATTGTCGCGGGACGGGATTGATGCAGCGGGGCGGTCTTCGGGTTCTTCGAGCGCCGCCGTCATCTGCCGGGCTGTACCGTGCAGCCGCTTCAGAACGTGATCGTGCAGCGAGGCGGCCGAGTGCCGGCTGGAGTGGCTGACCACGCTCAGTGCGGCGACGACGTGCCCTGACACGTCCCGGACCGGCACGGCCATCGCGACGAGTCCCGGCTCGATCAGCTGGTCGTCGAGCGCCCAGTCGGTGTCGCGGGCCGCCACGGCCAGGGCGCGGAACTGCGCGGCGGTCAGCCGCGGTTGCCGGTGCGCGCGGCCCAGGGCGGGAAACGACGCGTCCTCGGGATCGGCGGCCATACGGGCCTGCCAGCGTTCGAAGGCCTGCTCGTCCCACTCGGCGGCGAACAGGATTCCCGGGGCGCAGCGTTCGGCCGGCAGGGCGTCGCCGGTGCGGAAGGTGACGGACAACGCGCGCCGTCGCGGTGTCTGCACGACGAAACGCACCGCGTCGCCGTCCGGGACCGCCAGGGAGACGGACTCGTCGATCTCGTCGGCGAGGGCCTCGGCCAGCGGTCCGAGCCGCTCGGCCAGGCGTCCGGAGCGCAGGTAGGCCAGGCCGAGTTCCAGCACCCGGGGCGCCAGCGCCAGTTCCCGGCCGCCTTCGTCGCGCAGGTAGCCGAGCCGCAGGAGGGTCGTGGCGATCCGGTCGACCGGCGAGCGCGCCAAGCCGGTCGCGCGCGCCAGATCGCTGGCCCGCATCCGGCCGCCGGGGGCCGGCGCGAGCGCGCGCAGGACGGACAGTCCGCGTTCCAGCGGGCCGACAGACACGTCGCCGGCGTCGGCGGCGGTCGGTGCCATGGATCCTCCTTGTGGTTCGCCAAACCGTAACCGGTCGGGGCCGTTGACACGTGCGGCGTTGCGGTGAACACTCTCGGGGTCACAGTTTACGAAAGATAGTTCACTGGGCGAACACTAGTGGGTTCGGTGTATGCCGGCGGGAAGGCAGTGGATGGACAAGGTGGTGCGATCGGCGGATGAAGCCGTGGCCGACATCGGCGAAGGCGCGTCCCTGGCGGTCGGCGGCTTCGGGCTCAGCGGCGTCCCCGAGACGCTGATCCGCGCGCTGTTCCAGCAGGGCGCCGGTCGGCTGAGCGTGGTGTCCAACAACTGCGGCGTGGACGGCGGCGGCCTGGGCGTCCTGTTGGCGGCAGGGCGCATAGCCCGGGTCACCGGCTCGTACGTGGGGGAGAACAAGGAGTTCGCGCGCCAGTACCTGTTCGGGGAGTTGGAGGTCGAACTGGTGCCGCAGGGCACGCTGGCCGAGCGGCTGCGCGCCGGCGGCTGCGGCATCCCGGCGTTCTTCACCCCGGCCGGCGTCGGCACCTTGGTCGCGGACGGCGGGCTGCCCTGGCGCTACGCGGCCGACGGCGGCATGGCCGTCGCCTCCCCGCCGAAGGAAGTCCGCGCGTTCGACGGCCGCGACCACGTGCTGGAGCGCGGTATCACCACAGACTTCGCCCTGGTCCGGGCGGCGCGCGGCGACCGGCACGGCAACCTGGTCTTCACCAAGGCCGCGCGCAACTTCAACCCGCTGGCCGCGATGGCCGGCCGCGTCACCGTGGCCGAGGTCGAAGAACTCGTCGAACCCGGGGCGCTCGACCCCGACTCGGTCCACCTGCCTGGCGTGTTCGTGCGGCGGGTGGTCGTGTTGACTGCGGAGCAGGCCGCCGACAAGCCCATCGAGAAGCGGATGGTGCGGACGTCATGAGCTGGACCAGGAACGAGATGGCGGCGCGCGCCGCCGCGGAGCTGACCGACGGCTCCTATGTGAACCTGGGCATCGGACTGCCGACGCTGGTGCCCGGATTCCTCGCCGACGACGTCGACGTGGTCCTGCACTCGGAGAACGGTCTGCTGGGCGTCGGCCCTTATCCGAGCCCTGAGGAAGTCGACCCGGATCTGATCAACGCCGGCAAGGAGACCGTCACGGTCCGGCCGGGCGCCGCCTTCTTCGACTCGGCGCTGTCTTTCGGGATGATCCGGGGCGGCCACATCGATACCGCGATCCTCGGCGCCATGCAGGTGTCCGCCCACGGCGATCTGGCCAACTGGATGATCCCCGGCAAGATGGTCAAGGGCATGGGCGGTGCGATGGACCTGGTCCACGGCGCCCGCCGGGTCATTGTGCTGATGGAGCACACGGCGAAGGACGGCTCGCCGAAGATCGTGCCGGAATGCACGCTCCCGCTCACCGGGCGGCGCTGCGTGGACCGCGTCATCACCGACCTGGGCGTTCTGGACGTCACCGACGAGGGCTTGGTCCTGGTGGAGACCGCGCCCGGGGTCGCCACCGACGAGATCGCGCGCCGCACGGCCGCTCCCCTCCGGCTGGAAAGGTAACGCCCTCATGGCACTGACGCAGCAGGACATATCCCAAGAGATCGCCGAACGATCCCGGGCGTATGACGAGGCCGAGCGGACACAGCATCACCCGGCGCGCGACTACGCGCCCTACCGCAGCAGCCTGCTACGCCACCCCAAGCGGCCGCTCGTCACCGTGCGGGACCCGGAGGCGGTCGAGCTGTCAGGCCCCGTGTTCGGCGTCACCGACGTCACCGAACTGGACACGGACCTGACCCGCCAGCACACCGGCGAACCGCTCGGTGAGCGGATCACGGTGACCGGCCGAGTCCTGAACCGCGACGGCCGGCCCGTGCGGGGGCAGCTGGTCGAGATCTGGCAGGCCAACGCCTCCGGCCGCTACACGCACCAACGCGACCAGCATTCGGCCCCGCTCGACCCGAACTTCACCGGCGTCGGCCGCTGCCTGACCGACGACGAGGGCGGCTACCGGTTCACCACGATCAAGCCCGGCGCCTACCCCTGGCGCAACCACGCCAACGCCTGGCGGCCGGCGCACATCCACTTCTCGCTGTTCGGCAGCGCCTTCACCCAGCGCTTGGTCACCCAGATGTACTTCCCCGGCGACCCGCTCTTCGTCTACGACCCCATCCTGCAATCCGTCACCGACTCCGCCGCCCGCAACCGACTCGTCGCCGCCTACGAGTACGACCTGTCGGCGCCGGAATGGTCGCTCGGCTACCGCTGGGACATCGTCCTCGACGGTCCGGCGGCTACCTGGATCGAGGAAGGACGCTGATGCCCGGCGAGGAGTTCGCACCGACCCCGTCCCAGACCGTCGGGCCTTTCTACGGGTACGCGCTGCCGTTCCCCGACGGCGGCGCGATCGCCCCGGCCGGGCATCCGGACACCGTCACCGTGCACGGCCACGTCTTCGACGGCGCCGGGGAGCCGGTGCCCGACGCGCTGCTGGAGATCTGGCAACCGGCCCCGGACGGCACGCGCTCCGGCGCGCCCGGATCGCTGCGCCGCGACCCGACAACCGGCGGATTCGCCGGTCGGGACGGCGTCAGCTTCACCGGGTTCGGGCGCGTCGCCACCGACGCCGCCGGCCACTACGTCATTCGCACGCTGCCACCCGGCGGCGTGCCGTACCTGTCGGTCTGTGTTTTCGCTCGCGGCCTCTTGCACCACCTGTTCACTCGCATCTATTTTCCCGGTTCCGATCTGACCGGCGATCGCCTGCTCGACGCGGTGGGTCCGGAGCGACGCAGCACTCTGATCGCGGAACAGGAGTCGGAGCGGGTTTACCGGTTCGACGTCCATCTACAGGGGGAGAAGGAGACGGTCTTCCTTGACTTCGGCTGATCAGAACCCTGATGTGGCGTGGCTCGCCGCCGACGTCGGCCTGCTCGCACCTGCCCGAGTCGGCACCCGCGTCGAAGCGGCCACCGGCGACGCCGCGTTCCTGCAAGCGATGCTTGATGCTGAGACCGCGCTGGTCCGCGCGCAGGCCGGGATCGGCCGGGCTCCGGCGTCCGCTGCGGCGGTGGTTACCGAATCGGCGCGCGCTGAGCGGTTCGACGTGCGGGGCATCGCTTTGCGGGCGCGTGGCGGCGGCAATCCGGTGATTCCGTTGATCGCCGATCTCAAGGCTGCCGTGCCGGTCGAGGCGGCGCCGTTTGTTCATCAGGGTGCTACCAGCCAGGACATCATGGACAGCGCGTTCATGCTGGTCGCCGCTCGAAGCGTGGGGTTGGTGCTCGACGACCTCCGGCGCATCGTCGATGCGTCGGGCCGATTGGCCGCCACGTATCAGGGCACGCCGATGGCTGGTCGGACGCTGACCCAGCACGCGGTGCCCACGACATTCGGGCTCAAGGTCGCCGGGTGGCGCAGCCTGGTGCTGGACGCTGCGGACCGGCTGGTCGCGCTGCGCCTGCCGTGCCAGCTCGGTGGGGCGGCAGGGACGCTGGCCGCGTTCGAAGTTCCGGCCAGTGTCCCCGGTTCCGGCTCCGCTCTGGACCTCGTCGAGGCGTTCGCGGAGGAGCTGGGTCTGGCCGCGCCGCAGCTGCCGTGGCACACGCTCCGCACGCCGATCGCCGACCTCGCCGCTGCGCTCGCGGTCACCGTCGGCGCGCTCGGGAAGATCGCGGCCGATGTGCTGGTGCTTACCCGCACCGAGATCGGCGAGGTCGCCGAGGGCGACGCGGGCGGTTCCTCGGCCATGCCGCACAAGGCGAATCCGGTCCGCGCCACGCTGATCGCCGCCGCCGCGCGTCAGGCGCCGGGGCTGACCGCCGTGATGTTCGGCGCGCTCGCCGCCGAGGACGAGCGTCCCGCCGGCGCCTGGCACGCCGAATGGCAGACGTTGCGGGAACTGCTTCGGCTCGCCGGCGGCGCGGCCGAGACCGCTGTCGCGCTGGTCGAGAACCTGCGTGTCTTTCCCGACCGGATGCTTCAGAACCTGAACCTGACGCGCGGGCTCGTGGTCAGCGAGCGACTCGCTGCGGAGTTGAGCGATCTCATCGGTCGCGAACCGGCGAAGAAGATGCTCACCGATGCCGCTCAGCAGGTCGCCCGCGACGGTCGGAGCCTTGAGGAGATCCTGGCGGAAGCACCTGAACTCCACGGCCGGATCAGCCGGGACCAGCTGCGTCGGCTCGCTGATCCGGTGGACTACCTCGGTGCGGCCTTGGCGTTGGTCGACCGCGCTTTGGAACGAACTATGCCGGCGTTCTCGAAGGGGAGCAGCATATGAGCCCTCTGCTGCACTTCGTCGTTGACGGTCCGGCGGACGCACCGCCGTTGCTGCTGGGGCCATCCCTCGGCACATCCCTGGCAGTATGGGACGCGCAAGTCAGTGCCCTGGCCCGGCACTACCGGGTGGTCCGTTGGGATCTTCCCGGGCATGGTGGTTCTTCGACTGATCTGGTCGGCGCCGGGGCTACCGTCGCCGATCTGGCCGACCTGGTCCTCGCCGTGGCCGACCAGCTGGGGCTGGCGCGCTTCGGCTACGCGGGCATCTCGATCGGCGGGGCGGTCGGCGCCGATCTCGCCGTCAGCCATCCCGAGCGGATCGACTCGCTCGCCCTGATCTGCTCGTCCGCGCGTTTCGGCGACCCGCAGGCGTGGCGGCACCGGGCGGCGCAGGTCCGGCGCGCCGGGACTGGCGCCCTGGCTGCCTCGGCGGCGGATCGCTGGTTCACCCCGGCTTTCGCCGACGCCGCGACGATCGCGGGGCTGGTCGGCGACCAGCGTGCGGCCGATCCGGAGGGTTACGCAGCATGCTGTGACGCTCTCGCCGGGTACGACCTTCGCGCGGAGTTGGGTCGTATCAGCGCGCCGACGCTCGTCATCGCGGGGCGGCAGGACGTTGCGACGCCGCCGTCGCACGCGCGGGAGCTTGTCGACGGTATCGGCGGCGCGGGCCTGGTGGAGATCCCCGGCGCCGGGCACCTCGCGCCGGTCGAACAGCCGGGCGCCGTGCTCGACGCGCTGCTCGTCCATCTTGGCCACGGCCAGCTCGGCCAGCTCGGCCAGCTCGGCCAGCTCGGCCAGCTCGGCCAGCCGCCATCCACCGACGCCGCACGGCGCGCCACTGGTGTGGCCGTCCGCCGTGCCGTCCTCGGCGACGCCCACGTCGACCGGGCTGCCGCCGGCACCACCGCGCTCACCGCTGATTTCCAAGACTTCATCACCCGCTACGCCTGGGGCGAGATCTGGACCCGCCCCGGCCTGGACCGCCGTACCCGCAGCTGCATCACGCTCACCGCCTTGGTCGCCGGCGGCCATCATGCGGAGCTGGCCATGCATGTCCGAGCCGCCCTCCGCAACGGCCTCACCGCCGAGGAAATCGGAGAGGTGCTGCTGCAGACCGCTGTCTACTGCGGTGTTCCGGCGGCCAACGCGGCCTTCGCCGTCGCGAACAAGGTGCTGTACGGCTCTGACGATCCCGAAGAAGACAACAAGGGCGGCCACTGATGCACACCACCGTCGGTATCGTCGGCGCCGGCCCCGCCGGGCTGCTCCTGGCGCGGCTCTTGCACCAGGCCGGCATCGACTCCGTGGTCCTGGAAGCGCGCGACCGCGACTACGTCGAGCAGCGGCAGCGTGCCGGGATCCTCGAACAGGTCACCGTTGACGCCCTGCGCTCAGCCGGGGCCGGGGCACGCATGGACCGCGAGGGCATCGTGCACCACGGCATCGAACTCCGCTTCGACGGCCGGTCCCACCGCGTTGACTTCCCCGGCTTGGCCGACGGCCGCAACGTCATGGTCTACGCGCAGACCGAGATGGTCAAAGACCTGATAGCGCTGCAGCTCGCCGAGGGCGGGCCACTGCTGTTCGAAGCCGAGGTGCTGGCCGTGGAACAGCCGGTGGACCAGCCCGACGGCGCGCCTCTGAACGTGCGCTACCACCACCAGGGCCGCGAGCAGATCCTCACGTGCGACTGGGTCGTCGGCTGCGACGGCTTCCACGGCGTCGTCAAGAACGCCATCCCGGAGAGCCTGCGACGTACCTACGAGCGCGAGTACCCCTACTCCTGGCTCGGGATCCTCGCCGACGCGCCGCCGGTCTACGACGAGCTGATCTACGCGCACTCCGACCGCGGCTTCGCGCTGGCTTCGATGCGTTCCGCGACCGTCAGCCGCCTGTATCTCCAAGTCCCCAACGGCACCGACCCGGCAGACTGGCCCGACGACCGGATCTGGGACGAACTCGACCAGAGGTTCGCCCTGCGCGGCGCCCCCGGCTGGCGGCTGACCCGCGGCCCGATCACCGCCAAGGCGGTGCTGCCGATGCGCAGCCACGTCACCGAGCCGATGCGCCACGACCGGGTCCTGCTGGCCGGCGACGCGGCCCACATCGTCCCGCCGACCGGCGCCAAGGGCCTGAACCTCGCCGCCGCCGACGTCATCGTCCTGGCCCGGGCCCTCGCCCGGCTGCGCCGAACCGGCTCCACGGACCTGCTCGACGCCTACTCCGACACCTGCCTGCAGCGAGTCTGGCGCGCCGAACACTTCTCGCACTTCATGACCACGACCCTGCACAAGGACCCGGCCCAGCCCCCTTTCGACACCCGCCTGCAACTGTCGCAGCTCGCCCGCATCGCCGCCTCGCCGCACGCGTCTGCGGAACTGGCCCAGAATTACGTCGGGGTCCCGATCGCGTGAGCCTGATCTCGTCAGGCCTCTTTCAGCAGGCTGCGCCCCATGACGCCGAGGCCGCATTGTACCAGATCGACTGCCCGTATCCGGGTCGTCCGGCCCCCTTGTTGAACGTCAGGCCGGGGGACGTTGCCTGCCCGTAGGCGTAGCCGGGCGGAAGGCAAAAGTAGGCGCCGGAGTAGTTCGGGCTGTAGAAGAGGTGGATCCAGTCACAGCCGGCGCAGGGGTAGCCGTAGTTGGCGATCAGGTAGTCCGTGTTCCGGCAGTTGCCGAGATTGGGAGCGTTGCCGGCCCACTGGCAGCGGCTTCCGTTGTGGCCGTTCCAGGCGTAGAAGTTGCCGTCGGCGCACGCGTACGGCGAACCGCCGCAAGGATTGCTGACGGCCGGTGTCACCGCGGCCGGTGTCACCGCTTTCGCGGCCACCACGGCCGTTGTGGTCGTCGGCGCGGCCTGTGCCCCCGCAGGCGCCGCCGGCAGGAAGCTGAGCAGTGCGAAGAGCACTGCTACCAGGCCGATCACTCGTTTCTTCGTCATGTTCACCATCTCCCGCCCCGTCGGGCATTGGTTGTCAAAACTGAGACCTACCCTTCGTGACGGCTTGTGTCACCCCTGATACAGGATGAATCAAGGAATATGGCCCGAAACCGTCATCGACGTGGCGCGGTGAATCGGTGCCGCTCCCGTGTCCGACCAGCTCGGTAAGCTGGAGATCTCTGCGGGGTGGACGCGGGATCAGGGGGCGGGATGGGGCAGGGCGGTCTTCTCGGGAAGTTGTTCGGGCGGAAGGGCACCGGGGCTGGTTCCCGAGCTGACACGCCGACGGCGAGCGTCGCATCGTCGCCTGGCCCTGACCGGCCGCAGCCGCGTGTTCAGGACGCGGTCCCGCAGCCGGTGATCGTCGTCAGCTGGGCGCAGGACGAGGCGTTGCGGCACGTCCTCGGCGAGGCTGCCGACGTGCCGGCCGTCATGCGGGTCCTCGACCTCTGCGACAGCCTGCGCGGCCCGACGCCGCCGGCTTCCTGGCGCGAGCAGATGGCGACGCTGCTCGACGACAACGCTGCGGGCGTCGCCGCGCTGCGGACCGTCGCGCTGCGGGAGACGCCGTTCGACGGCCCGGGAGCCGACCACCGCGTCTTGTTCGCGCGCGCCGTGATGTGGGCGATCGGGCTGACCGAGCCCGGAGACGCCGTCGCGCTGCTCGTGCGCGTCGCCAACTCCTACGGCGAGCCGGGCCGGGGCCGCGACTACCGCTCGGTGGCGCTCACCGCGGTCGAGGCGCTGGGGTCGATCGGCGGTGAGCGCGCGCTGCCGGCGCTGCGACAGCTCAAGGCGCAGGCCAGGCTCGGCGCCGTCCGCCGGGCCGCGTCCCAGGAGCTCGACCGGACGCTGGGGGAGGAGAACCTCTCGCGCGCCGACGTCCCCGAATGGCAGGCCGAGGACTTCGAGCTCGACCGCGACGGCCGACGCGTCGTCGACCTCGGCCACGGCTGCACGCTGACGATCGAGATGGCGGTCAACGGGACCGTCACCTGGTTCTTCCGCAGCCCGACCGGCCAGCGGCTGCCCAGCAAGCCGCCGAACGTGTCCGCCGACCGGGCCCGCGAGGCGCTCGACATCGCGGGGAACCTCCAGACGGTCGTCTACGCCGAGCGTTTCCGTCTCAAGCAGCTCATGAAGGACCAGCGGACCCTGACATACGAGGACTGGATGGAGTTCTACCTCGGCAACCGCGTCACCGGACGGCTGTGCCGGGGGCTGGTCTGGGAGTCGTCGATCGACGGCGGCGAGCACTGGCAGCGCTTCCTGCCGACCTGGAGCACGAGCCGCGAGGCGTGGCTCCGCCTCGGCGAGGACGGCGTTTCGCACGACATCGCGGAGGAGTCGCAGGCCCGCCTCGTCCTACCGAAGCACATCACCGCAGCCGAGACGCGGGCCTGGGGCACGCGGCTCCGAGCGCTAAGGCTGAGGCAGCCGTTCAAGCAACTGGATCTGCGGTGACCCGCGCGAGGCGGTGCGAGCTTCGTAGGGGCCGGAACCGGTCATGACTGAACACTGACAAAGCCCGGCCCGCCCCCGAAGGAGCAAGCCGGGCTCTGTCATCTCACCACTCAGCTCATAGCTGGGCTCGCACCTCAGCCCTTGGCGACGTTCGGCGTCGACAGGTGCGCGGTCGCGGCGTGCCCCGCGCTCGTCGCGGAACCCGACGCCGTGGCGATGTCCGCCGCCAGCTGCTGGTCGACGCGCAGCGGCAGGGCGCCGGTCCCACCGAAGACGTACGCCCAGTTCGAGGCGCCGCGGTTGGCGTCGATCAGGGCGTTGTCGGCCGCGCTGAGGCCGGCCTTCGGGTCCACGAGCAGCAGCGGGCCCTGGCGCTCGCCCATCAGGGCGCCGCCGGACAGCGAGTCCGGCCAGTTGGCGCCGGTCGCGACGCCGACCGAGCTGAAGGCGCCGAAGATGTCGTGGGCGACCAGGTACGAGGTCTGGTACCGGTCGGCGCCGACCAGGGCGGCGTAGCCGGAGTACTTGGCGCTCTTGAGCGCCTTGTCCGCGGCCCCGCCGACGGCGGCCACGTTGACCGGACCCTTGCCCAGCTTGGCCTGCAGGTAGGCGTCCGTCGAGGCGGGCATGGCGTTGCCGTTGGTCAGGAGCACGACCATGCCGTTGTAGGTACCGGCCGCGGCACCCGCGGACAGCGCGTCCGGGTAGTTCGTGCCGGTGGCCACCAGCACGTCCGAGGCGTTGGGGTCGATCGCGTCCGCGATCTTGACCGCGGTCTCGAACCGGTCCTGGCCGGCGATCCGGTCGACGGTGTAGCCGAGCTTGGTCAGCGCGGTCTGGACGGCCGGCGAGATCGCCGCGGTGCCGCCGAGGAGGTAGACCGTGCCGGGGGTCGGCAGGATCCGCCGGATCTCGGCCAGCGTCTCCGGGTTCAGCTTGCTGGTCTCGGTGAGCAGCAGCGGGCCGTTCTTGTGCGCGGCCAGCGCCGCGCCGCCGAGGGCGTCGGCGAAGACGTCGGAGCGGCTCAGCACGACCGACTTGGCCTGCGGGCGCGGGTCGTTCTGGCCCGCGGTCCGCCAGCTGTGCCGCGAGGCCAGGACCGCGGTGTCCACGCGGTCGGAGCCGGCGAACCGGAAGACGTGGCCCGGGTTGTCGGTGCGCACGGCCAGGCCGCCGCTGAGCGTCGAGACGCTCGTCTCCAGCTGCGGCGCGGGCGCCGAGGCGGCCAGCGCCTGCGTCACGTTCACCTGGTAGGTGCCGTCGGCGTTGTTGCCGGCCTGGACCTTGCGGTTGGTGAACTCGAAGGCGACGGTCAGGTCGTTGATGCTCTGGGTGTCGCTCTGGGTGGCGGCCTCGAAGACCGGCGCGGCGTGGCCGCCGGTCATCCAGGTGATCTGCTTCGGCGCGGACCAGGCGTTGTTCTGCCAGGACGTCGCGAACAGCTGCGCGTCGCCGTTGGCGTCGTTCCGGACGAAGACCACGGTCTTGCCGTCCGCCGAGATCGTCGGCGACCAGCCGCCCTTGGCGGCGACGTCCGGAGCCACGATCGTGGTGAACGACTGCTGGCCGTTCGAGTCGTAGGACGACAGGCCGATGCCGGTGTTGCCGCTGGCGTCAGTGGTCTGCAGCACGATCGAGCCCGCCAGGTCGCTGGCCACGTCCGGGCTGCTCAGGCCCAGACCGGCCGGCGCGACGGACGCCTGGACCAGGTCGAAGGTCGGGTGGTCGGTGCCCAGCGACCCGCCGTTGGCCAGCGCGCCGACGACCTTGGCGCCGGCCCCGGTGCCCTCGGTCCAGTACACGGCCTCGTTGCTGGCGTCCCAGACGGTGTGCGACGGCGCGACGCCCTGCGCGACCTTGACGCCGTGCGAGCCGTCGAAGTCGGCGGTCCAGATCCCGTTGTCGGCCCCGACGAAAGCGAACCGGCCGCCCTGCCCGGCCCACGAGACATCGTGCGCCCCGGCGGGCAGCGCGACAGTCCCCCCGCCGACGATGTGGATCGCCCCGCCGGTGGTGATCGTCACCGGATTCGTCCCGGCGCCACCGTAGGTGGTCGCGTGCGCCGCGCCACCGGCGGCGAGGACGGTGCCGATGGAGGAAGCGAAGAGCGCGGCGACCGCGACCGGCTTCCGGTTGAACTTGCTGGACAAAAGACCCTCCCCGGAAATAGGTGTCGACACTGCGTTCGACACCAGAGAGCGGAAGAATACAACCTCCGCGGGAGTGTCTTTGACCATGCCCCTCCACTTGGCTCGGGGGTCTGGAACACGGCGAGGTCCGCGTTCGCAAAGTGATGTTAAATGCTTGCGATATCCGCTTTCTGGAGGGGATGGTTCACAAATGCGCGAGCGACACCGCGAGGACTCCGAGGACAGGCCCGGCGAAGGTCGTCGTGGTGGTCGGTTCTCGCTGTGGGCGATGCGGCACCCCTTAATCTCGGCCCTGTTGTTTTCAACCGTCATGAACCTCCTCATCTTTGCCAAGAGTGCCTTTATCGCCGTGGGTGAAGGTCACCAACTGCACTCGTCGGGCCGGAGACTGTGGGTCTTTGCCGGCACCGTCGAGGCGATCTTCTTTGTCATGCTCGCCGGTCTGAACACTGTGGTGGCCAGATCGCGGAGGCGGTCCGGGAAGCCGTTGACGGCCGAGGCTCTGGATCTCCCGTTCGTGGAGGACCGCGACGCCGCTGCGCGCCGGCCGCCGGGGTCGCTGGTGCTCCGGCCGAGCCTGCGACAGCCAACCGATCCTGGTCGGCGCTGACGGCGAACGACTCCTGACGCTGCCTCCGCTGACGCGTGCGCAGACTGGCGAGCTGTCGTATGCGCTGCAGGTCGCCCATACGTGAGCGCCGCTGCTGAACGGCCTGCCGCATCTGCTGGTCGCGGACGGCCACATCGACCGGGAGGGGTTCAGCCGAGGTCGAGGAGTTGTTCGTGGAAGCCGCCGAAACCGCGGGCCGGATCGGCGAGGTGGATCTCCAGGATCCAGTGGCACGCGCGCCCCGCCTTGTCCTTGCCGCGCATCGGCGTGGTGTTGGCCGGTGCGATGTAGGACTGGATCTTCTCGGCGTCCATGATCTCGTGCGGGAACTCCCCGACCAGGTGCCCGGCGAAGCCGCTCCCGCCCAACTCCCAGCCGGCCGCCCGCGCGAGCCGGGCGATCTCGGCGTGCAGCTCGGCGCCGGTGATGTCCGGGTGCTCGGCGAAGTACCGGCGGCCGGCTTCGAAGATGGCCGGCAGGTCGGCGGCCAGCCGGTGCTTGACCGGGTCGGCACCGAGGACGTAGGTGCGGCCGAGGTCGGCCTCGAAGTCGGCGAAGATCGGGCCGAAGTCGGCGAAGGCGATGTCGTCGTCCTGCAGGATCCGGTCCGGCGGATTGTCGCTGTAGGGCAGCAGGGTGTTCGGGCCGGAGCGGATGATCCGCTTGTGCCAGTGGCGGGTGGTGCCGAACAGGTCGTCGGCCAGGTCCCGGATCCGGTCGCTGATCGCCCGCTCGGACTCCCCGGCGACGATCAGGTTCCGCGCGACGACCTCGTCGAACAGCGTGAGCGCGTTGGCCTGCGCGGCGAGCAGCCGCCGGACGCGGAAGTCCTCGGCGGTCGCGGTGTCGACGTACACCCAGGCCTTGTCCCCGGACCGCAGGGCGACCTGAATGCGCAGATAGTCGACCTCGTACGCGTCGGCGGCTGTCAGATCGGCCGGGCTGAGAGTGAACACCACGCCCTCGACGATGTCGCCCCGGTCCTCGGACGGCACCGCCACCGGGTGCTCCGCACTGCCGCTGACGGCGATCACCGACGGATCGGTCATGACCGCGGTCTCCAGACGGAAACCCGGCAACGCGTCGGGCCGGCCGGCGAGTTCATGCCCGAAACGCGCGGTCTGCACCTGCGGCAGTTGCAGCGTTCCGTAGGAGAACAACAATTGGTCTGGCATGCGAACCCCCGGGGCGTGTGCGACGAAGCGGTCGTTGCCACGATAGATCATCACATCGCACGTTTGCAGAAGCGACCCGGCGCCCTCGTTTCGAGGTGCGGATGCCGACTGAATCGCCTGATATGGGTCGCATATGCGCCGGCGGGCGAACATTGATTTGCATATCAGTGTGCGGGGGCGGTTAGCGTAAGGGTAGACCGGGCAGGTCCCGCTGGGATGGGGCGGCCACGTCGGCCCACAGGACGATCCTCAGGGGGATGAGCATTGCAGCCCATGGTGCCGTACCAGTCCGAAGCTGCAGGCGCCTTCTCCGCGCTGGAGGAGATCAAGAAGCTCGCGATGTCGCGTCCCGCCGCGCGCGCAGGGTTGGACCGGCTCCGTGGCCAGCGCATAACCGTGATCCCCGAGCTCGATCCGAACCATCCCGCCGCCGATGATCGCGGCAACCGGTACGTCGACGCCGGAGCGGGCGCGATCGCCGTCTGCGCGGGCCCGTCGAACGCGGAGCCGGACACCGTGGCGCGGATCAGCGTCCGTATTCAGGCTCCGCTGCTGTTCCTCGAACCGGCCGACACGAGCTACCGGATCTGGCAGGCCCGCGCCTGCGGCGCCGACATGGTCGTGCTCCCCGCCGCGACGCTGTCGGACTCGGCGCTGTACTCGCTGCTGGAACGGACCGAGTCCCTCGGCATGGACGGCCTCGTCGAAGTGCGCTGCGGTGCGGATCTGGTGCGCGCCCTGAAGGCCCGGGCCCGGGCCGTCCTCGTGCGGCCGACCGCCGACGCGGCGCCAGCCGGGGCGTGCGTGCACGACCTGCTGTCGATGGTTCCCCACGGCGTGGTGAAGCTGGCCGAATGCGGCCCGACAGGCCGCGCGGGCCTGATCGCCTGCGCCCGCAACGGCGCCGACGCGGTGCTGGTCGGGGCAGCGCTGCTGGCGGGCGCCGATCCGGCGGCGGTCGTCGCCGACCTGGCCGCGATGGGCGCGCACCCGGCGCTGGCCGCGCGCGGCAGCCGGGCTGCTTGAACCCACCTGGAAACCGTTTGCCCGGGTCGGCGGTTCAATCGCGGCAGTTTCGCAGCTCAGAGGTGCTGTCACAGGACAACTGACGCTTCATACTTCTCTTGACGCACGGTCTAATAGGGCCCATGCTTGGCGTGAGGTTACCGCCGGTAACCCTGGAGCTGGGGGATGGGACCATGGCGCGCGGGACGCTTGACCGGGAGCAGGTGGCGGAGAAGCTGCTGGACGCGTCCGCGAAGCACTCGTTTGATCCGGTGCACGAGGTGGATTGGGAGCAGGAGCAGCCGGCGGACCTGTTCTATGCGGTGCCTGAGCACGTCTCCTTGTATGGCACGCCGTTGTGGGAGCGGATGACGGCGGAGCAGCGGATCGAGTTGAGTAAGCAGGAGATCGTCAACATCATGTCGATGGGGATCTGGTTTGAGACCATCCTCATGCGCATGTTGCTGAAGATGGCATATGAGCGGCATCGGCCGGAGTCGCGGCATGTGCAGTACGCGTACACCGAGGTCGGGGACGAGTGCCGGCATTCGCTCATGTTCATCCGCATGATCGAGACGGTCGGGGCGCGGCCCTATGGGCGTCCCGGGTATCTCAACACGCTGGGCCGCTATGTTCCGGTGCTGCTGCAGGGGGCGCCGATGTGGGTGGGCACGCTCATGGGGGAGGAGATCGTCGACGTCATGCAGCGCGAGATGATCCGCGACGAGCGCGTGCAGCCCCTGGTGCGGCAGGTGTCGAAGATCCACGTGATCGAGGAGACGCGGCACGTCAGCTACGCGCGGGAGGCACTGGCGCGGCGCATTCCGCGGGCCGGCCGGCTGGAGCGCGAGCACGCGCGGCTGGTCGCGGCCGAGAGTGCGGTGGTGGTCGGCGAGTTCATGGTGAACCCGGCCGTGTACAAGCGGGTCGGGATCGCGGACCCGCTCGCCGCACGGCGGATGGCGAAGGGGAATCCGTACCACCTGGAGGTGAAGCGGCGCGCTGCGGCGAAGGTGGTGCCGTTCTTCGAGGAGCTCGGGCTGATCGGCGGGCCGACGTTGAAGCGGTGGCAGAGGTCTGGGTTCGTGGCCTGATCGGTCGGTCTCAAGCGCCGGCTATTGCGGCGTGAGCACGATCCAGACTTGGCCGGGGTGGAACGGCATCGGCTGGCCGTTGAACGTGAAGCTGGTCGTGGCGGCGTCGTTCGGACGCGACCAGGTACCGGTGTACGAGTTCCCGTCGCGAAGCACCACGGCCTGGCCGCCGCCGACCGTCGGCGCGTACGGCGAGAGCTGGTCGGGCACGTCGTGGAAGCCGCGCGGCGACGTCGTCTCGGCGACCTTCTGCAGCACGATCGTCGGCGCCCCGAGCGCGCCGCCGTCGGTGGTGGCGGCGTCCCGGCTGTCCATCGCGATCAGGTACTCGCCCCTGCCCGCATCCCAGGTGAAGGTGAAGGACGCCGAGGGCATGCGCGCGGTGGCAGTCGCAGTCGGGACGCCGCCGGCCGGTGCGGTGCCGAAGCGGAAGCCGATGTCCTTGGCGGCGACGGTGTTCGGGAAGTCGCCCAGCACCTTGGTCGGGTTCAGGTACTCGTTGTACGGCGCGTTGCGCGAGTCGTCGCGGGAGAACGCGGCGCCGTCCTTGTCTGGGCTGGTGTTGTAGATGTCCGCGGCGGCCAGGACCGGCAGGAACACGCTCAGCGCGCCGGAGTAGGCGAAGTCGACCTTGCCGTACTGCTCCAGGATCGGCAGGTCACTCTCCCGAGCGCTGCGCACCGGTCCGATCTTGCCGCCGGACGGCAGGTGGTTGGAGTCGTACACGGCCAGGAAGCGCGAAAGGCCGCCCTCGACCTCGATCGCGTAGACGACGTCGGCCGAGGCCAGACCGGTCTGGGGTCGCGCGTAGACGATGTTGTCGATCTTCACCGCGAGGATCTTCCCGGCCGGGCCCGGCAGGCCAGTGAGCGGGGAGGCGTTGCCCGAAACAGAGGTCGACGATGCTTCCGGGCCGGTCGGTGAGGCGGCGGGCTTCTTGTGACCGCTGCTGCACGACGCGGTCAGGCAGAGGGCTGCGGTGCAGCAAGCCAGCACGGCGGCACAGGTGCGGGTGCAAGCGCGGGTGTGAGCTCCGGTGCGGAGTCGGGTCTCGGGTCGGGTCTCGGGTCGGCTCTCGGGTCGCGTAGGTCGCATGGGTCGGTCTTCCTCCCCGTCGGTGCGTTGCACATAGCGACGTAGTGCATTTACCCGATTCGGCCTACCTCGACGCAGGCGGCCAGGTCACCGCAAGGCGCACATGCTCCCGCACGGCGATCACACCCGCATCCGGGACCGGGCCGTCGATCGGCCACGCGGTGATGACCGGCCCCGAGCCCAGGCGCTGGTCACGGCTCCACGCAGCGGTGCTGTCGGCCATGGCGGAGGCCAGGTGCACGGCGTCGGGCCCGAACGCGTGAGCGCCGAGTTCGATGCGGCCGTCGGGGCGGGCGCGCGCCGTGAGGTGTGCGAAGCCGGTGGGGGTGGCGACGGCGGGAGTGGCGGTGGCCAGGGCGGGTTCGAGGGGTTCGGTGCCCGGGGCACCCGGCGGTCCCGGTGCGGCCGGGGCGCCGGGGACGTGCACGGTCAGCTGGCAGTAGCCGGGGAACGCGGTGGCGAGCCACAGCGGCAGCGTGTCCCACGGCTCCCAGCGCCAGACCTGGACGCCGGACCAGCGCTCGGCGCGCGGGCCACGCAGGTGCGCCTCGATGCGCGTGGCGTCGGGGATAGCGCCGAGGTCGTCGGCGGCGACGGTCAGGTCACCCTCGTTGAGCAGGAGTCCTTCCTCGGCGTGGCTGCCCGCGCCCTGCATCTTGACGAAGCCGCACAGCCGCGTGGAGCGGCTGACGAGGCGGTCGTCCTCGCGGTCGAAGGCCACCGAGCGGGTCATGCCGTACAGCAGCAGCGGCACGACGACGCGCCCGGCCGGCGTCAGCTGCCTGATCCAGGCCGGCGGCAGGTCCCAGGCCTCGACCGTCACGACGACGCGGTCGTACGGGGCGTGATCGGGCACCCCGGTCGCGGCGTCGGCGGTGACCACGTGCACGGCGGCGTAGCCGGCCTGGTCCAGGCAGCGGCGCGCGCGGTCGGTCACGGCCGGGTCGATGTCGACGGTCGTGACCTCGCCGTCCGGTCCGGCGAGCTCGGCCATGAGCGCGGCGTTGTAGCCGCCGGAGCCGATCTCCAGCAGCCGCATGCCGGGCCGGATCCCGGCCTGCTCCAGCATGATCGCCTGGATGTCGGGCGCGCTCACGGAGCTGGTCGGGACGCCGTGCCGGTCGCGCTTCACGAACACGACCCGGTTCGCGTACGCCGCCTCCACCGACAGCCCCGGCGTGAACACATGCCGCGGCACCGCGCGGACGGCAGCCGCGACCTCGGGCGTGGTGATCGCACCCTCGGCGACGAGGCGGTCGGCGAGCGCGGCCCGGAAGGCGGCGGCCTGGGCCTCGGCCCGCGAAGCGCGGGACGCGGCTCGCCCGGCCTCGGCCTGGTCGCGCCAGGACCGGCGGCGGCGCTCGCGATCCGAGCCGGAATCGGAGCCGGGAGCGGAACCAGAATCGCGACCGGAACCGGAACCGGAACCCGAGGCAGAGCCAGAGCCGGAACCCAAGCCAGAGCCAGAGCCGGAACCCAAGCCAGAGCCGGAACCCGAACCGGACCGCGCGCCCTCGCCGCGTCCGCCCCGATCTGGATCCGCAGTCGCCACGAACGCCACCTCCTCGCATCAGGCGTCCTCCCCAGCCTGGTACAGCGAGTAAGCCTTTTCATAGTGTGTTCCCTCCTCCGGGTGCTGCGGCAGCGCAGGATGCGGCCGCCGGCCGCCGTGCGCGATCGTCCGGACGGCCCCGCGGCTCATCGGCTGCGCCCGCCGCTCGCGCACCACCCAGCCGCGCAGCGTGGACTCGTGACCGGGCAGCGTGTGGCAGGGGCCGCGGCAGCTGCGCAGGATCAGCCCGATCGGGGCGCCGGTGAGCGCGCCGAGCACAAGCAGCGCGCCGAACGTCGTCCCGGCGCCCTCGCGGTCGGTGAGGCAGCGCCGTCCGCGCCGGGACAGTGCCAGGTCGGCGGCCAGGCCCGGCTCGCCGCCGCGGCCGTGCGCCAGGCAGGTGGCCAGGTGTTCGCCGTCGAGCGCGGTGCGGGCCAGGCGGTCCACGAGGTCGGCGGCCAGCCGGCGCGCGGCGTCGATGGCCCGGAGCGGATCCGGCTCGGCCTCGGCGGCGTCCCAGATCGCCCGGCCGGCTCGGCGGCGGACGTGGTCGGGATACCGGGTCCAGCGGTCGCCGGTGGTGGTGCCGGTGGCGGCGGCTTCGGCGGTCATGGTCAACCTCCTGATGGCGAGGGCGATGCTGAGGAAGCCGGCGAGGGCTCCCGGCTCGGTGCGGACGATTCGGGTTCGATCACTGTTTCGACCACCGTAGCGGAGGGTTCTGACAAGTCCTCTTCTTCCAGGTCAACACGTCTTATAGCGGGCAAAGCGAGCATCAGTGCGACCGTCGCGAACTGGAACACCGCCCCGAACGCCAGGAACGCCCCGATCCCGAACGCCGCCCCCAAAGGCCCGGCCACCACCAGCCCGAGCGGCCCCAGCGCGAACGCGCCGAGCGTCTGGTACGCCGTGATCCGCCCCAGCACCTCGGCCGGCACCCGCGCCTGCATCACGCTGTTGTCCAGCGCGCCTCCGATCGCGCCGCCGACCCCGGTGACCGCCGCGGCCGCGCACACGAACGGCAGCGACAGGTTGCTGGCCAGCAGCGCCGGCGTGAACGCGTAGCCGAACATGGCCGCCATCGCGATCAGGAACGGCCGCTTCGGTTTGCGTCCCAGCAGCGCCAGCCCGCCGAGGATCGACCCGGCGCTGTTCGCGGCCAGCACCAGCCCCCACGCGCCGGCTCCGCCCAGCCGGTGCTCGGCCACCACCGGCCCCAGCACCAGATACGGCGCCCAGACCAGGGCGTTGAAGAGCGCGAACTGCACGGTGCTCAGCCACAGCCAGGTCCGGGAGCGGAACTCGTCCCAGCCGTCCCGCAGATCCCTGATGATCGTGGTCCGCTCGCCCGGCTCCGGTTGCGGCACGTGCGACAGGCGCAGCAGGACCACGACGCTGACCGCGTAGCTCCCGGCGTCGATGAACAGCACTGACGCCGGCCCCGCCGCCCCGCCGAGGGCCGCCGCGATCATGCCGCCGAGTGCCGGACCCGCGACCCCCGCGCTGGATACCGCCACGCTGAGCATGGCGTTGGCGTCGGTGCGCCGTCCGGCCGGGATGAGACGCGGGATCAGTGCCTGGAGCGACGGGCTGAAGATGCCCTCGCCGATGCCGGACAGCGCCGCCGTGACGATCATCGCGGTCAGCGTGGCGTGCCCGGTCAGCACCAGCAGCCCGAAGGCGACCTGGGCCCCGCAGCGCAGCACGTCGGAGGTGATCATCACCTTCCGGCCGCCGAGCCGGTCCGCGAACACCCCGCCGAGCAGCAGGAGCAGGATCACCGGCACGATGCGCGCGGCCATCACCCAGCCCAGGCCGCCGGGTCCGGCGCCGGTGTGCAGGACGGCGAAGGCGGTGGCGACCGGGGCCATGGAGGTGCCGAGCCGGGAGGTGAGGTAGCCGGTGAAGAACCACCGGAAGTCCTTGTCGGACAGCGTGGAGAAGATTCGAGACACATCGGGAGCGTCGCCGCTCGGCGCGGACCGGCTCAAGAGTTTTCTGCGCTTAAGTTGAGTCTCTTTGCATAAACTTTATGAGCTGCTCTATCTGCCGCAGTAAACACCCTCCTTGAACAGTCGTACTACACTTCTTTTGAGGCAGCCGAAAGGAGGTGGGAGAGCGTGTTTACTGCGGTAACTTCGGAATTAGCGCCACCGGTGGAATACGCGGTCGCGGTCGAGCGGTTCCTGGCTTCCGCCGGTCTGAGCCCGGCCTCGCAGCGGGTCTACCGGATCGCGCTGACGACCTGGTCCTGGATGCTGGTCGAGCGCGAGTCGCCGGTCGGCCCGGCCCGCCGGGGCGCGCCGGCGCCGGTGGTGCCGCTCGGGCTGCTCGACAGCGCCTCGGCGCCGTCCCGCCTGGCTGCCGGGTTCGCCGCACGCGAGGCGGCCGTCGGCGCCCGCACCGCGAACCGCGAACTGGCGATCCTGCGCAGCGCTCTGACCTGGTGGCGCGCCCGCGAGTGGGTGACCTGCGACCCGACCGCCGGGATCCGCCGCCGAACCGCGTCCGCGCGAGGCGTCGAGCCGCTGAGTGACGAGCAGGCACGCGCGGTCCTGCGCCTGCGCGCGCCGCTGCGCGAACAAGCCCTGTGGCACGCGGTCTACGACAGCGGCGGCGGCATCGAGCGCATCCTGGCCCTGGACGTCCCCGACCTGGACCCGAACGGCCGCCGCACCCACCCCCGGCTGCCCGGCGACCCCCTGCACTGGCGCCCCACGACGGGACGCCTCCTCGCGCTCCTCGCCGCCGGACGTCCCACAGGCCCGCTGTTCCTGACCGACCGGCGCGCGCCGGCCGACACCCCCGCCTGCGACCTGTGCCGCGTGACGGGCCGCGGCCGCCTGTCCTACCGGCGCGCGGCCGAGTTGTTCACCGCCGCGACGCAGGGCCTTGATGAGGCCGGACGCGGATGGACCTTGCGGCAGCTACGTCGAGGGTGACGCCGGCCGCACGTCATATAAGCATCCTTAAACGATCCGTCTCCGCTGGACGGGTGATTCGGCTCCGGAGTCCCGTCGAAGTGCGTTAACGCCCTGAGGGAAGTGGTGCATAAGGGGACTTATGGAGCCTGATGAGGCGGCGCGGCCGCTTCCGCGTCATCGTTTCGTGGAGCTGCCGGTCTTCGGCACCGCCTCTGGGCGGTCCGTGGGCGGGGTGCGGGCCGATGACGTCGCCGAGCTGAGGACGATCGCCGGGATCGAGGCGCCCGGACACCAGCCGGAACCGGAGCCGGAACTGGACGCGGAGTCGGGCTCGGAGTCGGATCCTGAGTCGGACCCGGCACCCAGGACCCTCACCCGCGTCCCCGCGCTCGACGGGCTCCGTGCCCTGGCCGTGGCCGCCGTCCTCCTCTACCACGCCGGCATCTCCCGGGCCCGCGGCGGCTTCCTCGGCGTCGACGTCTTCTTCGTCCTGTCCGGTTACCTCATCACCGGCCTGCTCGCCCGCGAGTACCTCGCGACCGGCGCCGTCGCCCTGCGCCGCTTCTACCACCGCCGCGCGCGCCGACTGCTCCCGGCGCTGTTCGTCGTCCTGGCGGCCGTCTGCGCCTACGTGGTGCTGCGGCTGCCCGGCGAGGCCGCGGGCTTCCGCGGCGACGCCACCGCCTCGCTGTTCTACATCACCAACTGGTGGTTCGTCGCCAAGGGCCAGTCCTACTTCGGCGGCACCGGCCGTCCGAGCCTGGTGATGCATCTGTGGTCGCTGGCCGTCGAGGAGCAGTTCTACGTCGTCTGGCCGGCGTTCCTGCTGGTCGCGCTCGGCCGGTCGCCGCAGTCGGAGCGCGCTGAGCGCATCAGGGCCCTGTGGCGCGCCGTCGGGTGGGCCACGCTGCTGGCGGTCTGCTCGGTCGGGCTGACCGCCCTGCTGTACTCGCCGTGGCGCGACCCCTCCCGCGTCTACTACGGCACCGACACCCGCGCCTTCGAGCTGCTGGTCGGCGTGCTGGCCGCGCTGATGCAGATCGCCCGAGAGAAGCCGCATCGGCCGGTGGCGGCAGAGGCCGACCTCGAAGCACGCTCTGCCGCAAGCACCGCGCGCCGCGTCGCCATCGAATCGGTGTCGTTCCTCACGCTGGCCGGCATCCTGTGGGCCTTCGCCGTCGTCCCCGCGTCCTCGCCCACGCTCTATCCGGTGGGCCTGATCGCGGTGTCCGTTGCCTCCGCCGTCCTCATCAGGACCCTGGTCTCCGGCACCGCGGTGTCCGGGCTGCTGTCCGGCAGGCCCTTCGTCTGGCTCGGCGAGCGCTCCTACGCGCTCTACTTGTGGCACTGGCCGATCTTCGACGTCACCCGCCCCGGCGTCGACGTCGCATGGCCCCCGCAGACCGTCCTGCTGGTGCGCATCCTGCTGTCCGTGGTGTTTGCCGACCTCACCTACCGCTTCATCGAGACGCCGATCCGGCACGGCGCCCTCGGCCGTGCCTTCGCGCGGGCTCGCGAGGCGTTCGAACGGCGCGAGTTCGGCGTACCGCTGGCGACCGCCGGGTCGGCGCTGGCCGTGCTCGCGGCGGCCGCCATGCTCACCGACACGCTGGTCACGACCGTAGCCGCGCACCCCGCCGACGCGCGGGCCGTCGCCGTCGACAACCGTCCGGCCGCGGCCTTGGACGAACCCCACGGCAGCGCACCGCAACCTCACCCGCATGCCGTGACCTTCGGCGGAGACGCAGGCACGCCCTCCTACCCGACCGCGCTCCCGCCGCGTCCCGCGCACCCGCCGCGCGTGGCTCTGATCGGCGACTCGCAGGGCATGACCCTCTACCTCAACCGCCCCCCGGACACCGCCGCCTATGTCCACCTCCTCGACGACACCACCGAGGGCTGCGACTTCCTCGGCGGCCGCATCAGCAGCGGCGCCGGCGACCGTCGCGACCTGGACGCCGAATGCGGCGCGGCAGTCGCCGAGTGGGCCTCCCGGATCGAGCGCGACCGCGCCGACACCGCGCTGCTGATGGTCGGCGCCTGGGACCTGTTCGACGAGCAGGTGGACGGCGCCGCGCTGCCGTTCGGCAGCTCCGGCTGGGACGCGTACTTCACCGACCGTCTGGCCCAGACCGTCAGCACCCTGAAGGCCACCGGCCTGCCGCAGCTCGACCTGGCGCTGCTGCCCTGCTACCGGCCGACCCACACCGCCGACAGTTCCGGCGGCCTGTGGCCCGAGCGCGGCGACGACGCGCGCGTCGCCCACGTCAACACCCTGCTGGCGTCCTACGCCCAGGACCCGGCGCACCACGTCCGCGCGCTCTACCCGCCGGCGCAGTTCTGCCAAGACCCGATCATCGCCGCCAGCCGCTCCTACCGCTGGGACGGAGTTCACTACTACAAGCCGGGGGCGCGTCTATATTTGCGGAACGCGATCCCTCAACTTCTGGAGGCGAACACGCCGTGATCGTCCCGGCGAACCAGGCCAGTTGGCCGGACCTGCAAGCGGTGCTCCGGTCTGCCAACTGCCATGGGTGCCGGTGCTACTGCCAGCGCTTCAAGAGCCCCGGCAGCGACTGGAAGAACGTCTCCGACGAGGAGCGGGCCTTCCGGCTCCAGACGCAGACGTCGTGCGGCGATCCGGAGGCGCAGAGTACCAGCGGCCTTGTCGCCTATAGCGGTGGCGGTGGCGGTGGCGGTGGCGGTGGCGGTGGCGGTGGCGGTGGCGATGGCGAGGACGGGGAGCGTGGTGAGGCGGTCGGCTGGGTCTCGGTCGAGCCGCGCACGGCCTTCGGCGCGCTGCGTCGCAGCCGCGTTCTGTGGCCGGGGCGCAGCGAGGACAAGGACGACTCCGGGGTGTGGGCCGTGACCTGCTTCCACACCCGGCCCGGGCACCGGAGGCGGGGCATCGCCGGGGAGTTGGCCAAGGCCACTGTGCCGTTCGCGCGCGAGCGGGGTGCGAAGGCGCTGGAGGCATATCCCATGGTCACCGGGCCCGACGAGCCTGTGCCCTGGGGCGAGGCGCATGTCGGGACTAAGGCGATGTTCGAGGACGCCGGGTTCGTCGAGGTCGCGCGGCCGACGCTGCGGCGTGTTGTGATGCGCATCGATTTCTGAGCGCTTCTGGCTCCGCGTTGGCCCTGCTCACGTCGATGCGGCGCGCCGCCCTCGCACCAGCGGTAGGAAGACCTCATCCACGATCTCGACCACGACCTCGTCGGGGACCTCGGGAAGGCCGCGCACCGCGTACTCGCCGCGCAGCACCATGATCGGTAGCGAGGCGACCCGAGGATGGACGGCTTCCTGCGGCGCCTCGCCGCGTGCTACGGCGTGCTTCAGGAGCGTCAGCCATGCGGCGTCCATGGCGTTGCCGCCGGCTTGTTCGCGAAGGAAGGTGAGCAGGTCCGGGTCGTCTGCCGCTGCCGCGAGCAGATTGCGGAGAACGGCGCCTTGGGGGGAAGACCAGGTCGCGTTCGCGGCTCGGAGCAGGGCCAGGGCGTCGTCGCGAAGCGTCCCGGTGTCCGGGACCTCTAACTCTCCGGCGATCAGGTGCCGGTACGCCGCCACGCCGAGGGCGGCGCGTGCCGGCCAGCGGCGGTAGATCGCGTTCTTGTTCGTTCCCGCGCGCTGCGCCACGCGGTCCATCGTCATGCCCGCGTAGCCGGATTCGCGGAGTTCGTTGGCAGCGGCCCGCAGGATCGCGTCCTCCAGCTCCGCGCCGCGGCGGCGGGTGGGGGTGTCGCGGTGCTGGTCGGGCGGCATGGCGGGTGGTCCTCTCGGGGATAGGGTACGCTGCGTACCCTAAATTGCTTCCGTGATCGGAGATGGCGATGCGCGTTTTCGGCGTCACGTACGACACCGGCTTCACGACCGCGGGAACCACCAACCACGAACCGTTCCTGCCGGACATTGTGCAGCGTGAGATGCGGGTGATCCGCGAGGACCTGCATTGCGATGCGGTGCGGATCACTGGCGGGGTCGCGGAGCGGTTGGAGATCGCCGCACGGGCGGCGGCTGAGGTCGGGTTGGAGGTTTGGTACTGCCCGTTCACCAATGGTCTGAGTCAGGAGGAGCTGTTCGGGTTCCTGGTTGATGCGGCTGAGCGTGCTGAGCGGCTGCGTGCCGAGGGGGCGCGGGTGGTCTTTCTCACCGGGTCGGAGATCACGTTGTTCACCGACGGGTTCCTGCCGGGAGACACGTTTCAGGAGCGGGCCGCAGTATTGCGCGATCCGGTGCGGTTTCGGGGGTTGCTGCCGCAGCTGAGTGTTGATCTGAACGCGTTCTTGGCGCGGGTCGCCGTCGAGGTTCGGGCTCGGTTTCGTGGGGCGGTCGGGTATGCGTCGGTCGCTTTCGAGCGGGTGGACTGGACGCTGTTCGATGTGATCGCCAGTGATGCCGGGTACCGGGATGCGGGCAATGCTGCGACGTTTCCTGAGGCGTTGAAGGCTCAGGTCTCGCAGGGGAAGCCGTTTGCGGTTACCGAGTTCGGCTGTGGCGCGTTTCGTGGTGCTGCTGCCTTGGCGTCTCGGGGGGCCGCGATTGTGGAGTGGGGTGAGGACGCGTGGCCGGTGCGGATGGTGGAGGGGACCGTTCGCGACGAGGAGGAACAGGCCGGCTATGTGCGGGAGATGCTGGGGATCTACGACGCTGCCGGGGTCGAGGCGGCGTTCGTCTACACCTTCGCGCGCTGGGATTTGCCGACGCTGGGGGATCGGGAGCTGGAGCCGGAGCGGGACTTCGACGCGGCGAGTTTCGGGATCGTGAGGGTGCTGCCGGCGGGGGTGGCGGTGGGGGAGTATGCGGAGCTCAACTGGGAGCCGAAGGCGGCTTTCGGGGCTGTTGCAGAGTTTGGGCTTGCGCGGCGCGCGCGGCTTGCCGGGGTCGTGGAGGGCGCCTGAGGGTTGTGCGCGCGGGGCGCGGGATCGTGGAAGAGTTGGTCGGACCGCCGAAGAACCGCCGCAGGAACGTAGGAGAGACCATGCCGACCGTAGCGCTGCAGATTCCGACCCCCGACGGCCAGGCTGATGCTGTTGCCGCGTTTCCCGAGGGTGGCGGGCAGCATCCGGGGGTGCTGCTGTACATGGACATCTTCGGTATTCGGCCGGAGCTGGAGCGCAAGGCTGTTGAGCTGGCCGAGCACGGGTATTACGTGCTGGTTCCCAACGTGTTCTACCGGCATGGAGCGGCGCCCTTGATCGAGCTGCCCGACTTCGTGGGGAACGAGGAGCGGTCCAAGGCGGTCGAGCAGCTGATGCCGATGGTGCATGCGCAGACTGCTGAGCGAGGACTCAGCGATGCTGAGGCGTACCTGACGTTCCTGTCGGAGCAGCCGGGGGTCACGCCCGGGCCGGTCGCTGTGATGGGGTACTGCATGGGCGGCGGGCAGGCGCTGCGCACGGCTGCGGCGTTTCCCGAGCGGGTGGCGGCTGTCGCGTCGTTTCACGCGGGCAAGCTGGTCAACGACATGCCCGAGAGCCCGCACCTCGTGGTCATCCCGGCGATCACTGCGGATGTGCACATCGCGCACGCTGAGACCGACATGCGGCCGGAGGAAGTTGTCGAGCTGAACAAGGCGCTGGATGCTGCCGGGGTGCGGTACAGCTCGGAGATCTACCCGGGGACTGTTCACGGGTTCACGATGGCTGACACGTCGGCGTTCAATGCGGCGGGGTTGCAGCAGCATTGGGATCGGCTGCTGGAGCTGCTCGGGGGCGCTCGGTTCGGGGCGCGGGTGAAGTGAGCCGACCGGGGTGCGGTTGGTCTGTACTACACCTGCTGCGAAGCACCCCGCGCCGAACCCCGCTCCTCATCCTCCGGCGCGATCCCGTGCCGCACCGCCCACAGTGCGGCCTGCGTCCGGTCGGCGACGCCGAGCTTCATCAGGATGTTGGAGACGTGTGTCTTCACCGTCTTCTCGGCGAGCACCAGTGCGCGGGCGATCTCGCGGTTGGAGCGGCCCTGGGCGATCAGGACCAGTACCTCACGCTCCCGTGCGGTCAGCGGCGGTGCCTGCGGCCCCGTCTCGCCGTTGCCGCCGCCGGAGTCCAGCAACGCTGCGGCGACCTCGGGTTCCAGCAGGACATGGCCGGCGTGGACTGAGCGGACCGCCGCGGCCAGGGCGGAGGGATCGACGTCTTTGTAGACGTAGCCGCGGGCGCCGGCGCGGATCGCGGGGATGATCATGCGGCGGTCGGTGAAGCTGGTCACCACCAGGACCCGGGCCGTGGAGCCCGCCTCGCGGAGCAGCTCCATCGCGCCGACGCCGTCCACGCCGGGCATCACCAGGTCGAGCAGGATCACGTCCGGTTTCAGCTCCGCCGCCAGCTCCGCGCACTGCGCGCCGTCCGCCGCCTCGCCTACCACCTCGATGCCTTCCTGCAGTTCCAGGAAGGTGCGCAGGCCCTGGCGGACCATGCGGTGGTCGTCCGCGATCAACACTCTGATGACCTCAGGCCGCGCGCCCACGGTCCACCTCCAGCCGGATCGTCGTTCCCGCCCCGGGCGCCGAGGTGACGTCCAGGCGTCCGCGTACCGATTTGGCGCGGTCGCGCATCGAGACCAGGCCCAGGCTGCGGCCGGCGCGGCGGACCGCGGCCGGGTCGAAGCCGACGCCGTCGTCGACGACCTCCAGGGCGGCGCCGCCGCAGGACTTGGTGCCGGCCGGGCAGTGCTCGTGGAGGCGCACGTTGATCTTGGTGGCGTCGGCGTGGCGCAGCGCGTTGTGCAGGGCCTCCTGGGCGACGCGCAGCAAGACCTCCTCCGCGGCCGGTGACAGGGCCTTGACGTCGGCGCCCTCGAACGTCACGCGGGGGCCGCCGGCGGTCTGGTTCACCCGGTCCAGGACCTCGACGTGCTTGCGCAGCGTCACCGCCAGGCCGTCCTCCTCCAGCTCGGCGGGCCGCAGCTCGACGACCACCGAGCGCAGCTCCTCGGCGGCCTCCTTGGCCAGGGTGGCCACCTGCTCCAGTTCCGCGCGGGCCCGGGCCGGGTCGGCGTCCAGGACGTCGGCGGCGGCTTGGGAGGTCAGGCGCAGCGCGAACAGCTTCTGGGCGACCGCGTCGTGCAGTTCGCGGGCCAGGCGGTTGCGCTCGCGGGTGATCGCCAGCTCGCGTTCGCGTTCGTAGAGGCGGGCGTGGCGCAGGGCGATCGCGGCGTGGCCGGCCAGCACGCCGAGCAGTTCCTCGTCGTCCTTGGTGAAGCCGCCGGCCTTGTTGGCCAGGAACAGGGCGCCGAGGATCTCGTCGCCGTCGCGGATCTGCTGGCCGAGGAAGGCGTCCATCTCCGGGTGCGCCTTGGGCCACCAGCGGAAGCGGGGGTCCTGACGGATGTCGGGGAGCCGCTGCGGCGCCGGGTCCTGCAGCATCACGGCGAGCATGCCGTGCTGGCGCGGGAGCGGGCCGATCGCGGCCCACTGCTCGTCGCTGATGCCGTCCACGAGGAACTGCGCGAAACTGCCGGCGCCGTCGGGCACACCGAGCGCGGCGTACTCGGCGCCGATCAGCTCGCGGGCGGTGGCCACGATCGTCTGCAGGACCTCGTCGGTGGCGAGGTGCCGGCTGACCGCGAGGACGGCCGCCGACAGGCGGCGCATGGTGTCCAGCGCGTTCTGCGGGCTCATGCTCGCAGGGTATCGCCGATGATCGCGCGGCCCCATCGGGCCGGGGACCGGTCGGGCCTAGGTCGCAGGTCCTAGGACCAAGGGCGGTGCCCGACTCCGGTCCCCGGCCCGATCCCCGCGGCCGGGTCGCGGAGCAGGGTGAAGGGCATGAACACGACGACAAAGCAGACCGATACGAAGCTGGCCGAAACGGCGCCCGGCCGGGCGGCGGACAGCGCATGGGGCGGCAGCAACCCGGTGGCGGTGATCAGCGGCGCCTCGCAGGGCCTGGGGCTGGCGCTGGCCCGCGGCCTGGCCGAGCGCGGCTGGTCGCTGGTGATCGACGCCCGGACCGCCGACCGGCTGGCCGCCGTGCGCGCCGAGCTGGCGGAGCTGACCACGGTCGTCGCGCTGGCCGGCGACGTCACCGACGACGCGCACCGCGCGGACCTCGCCGAGGCGGCCTCCGAGCTGGGCGGCGCGAGCCTGCTGGTGAACAACGCCTCCAGCCTCGGCGGGTCGCCGATGCCGACGCTCGCGGCGTTCCCGGTGGAGGCGCTGGCCGAGACGTTCGCGGTGAACGTGGTGGCGCCGCTGGCGCTCACGCAGCTGCTGCTGCCCCAGCTGCGACAGCACGGCGGGGAGGTGGTCAACATCTCCTCCGACGCCGCTGTCGAGCCGTACGAGGGCTGGGGCGGGTACGGGGCGTCCAAGGCGGCGCTGGACCACGCCTCGGCGATTCTGGGGCTGGAGGAGCCGCAGGTGCGGGTGTGGGCGGTGGATCCGGGCGATCTGCGGACGCAGATGCACCAGGACGCGTTTCCCGGCGAGGACATCAGCGATCTGCCGCTGCCGGAGACGGTGGTGCCGGCCTTCCTGCGGCTGATCGACGAGCGGCGGCCTTCGGGGCGGTATCAGGCTGCTGATCTGCTGTCGCGGGGTGGCGCGGCCGAGGCGGCGCAGGCCTCCGAGGCTTCTGCGGCATCCGGTGTGGAGGTGGCCTGACATGGGGGTTCTGCTGCACGAGCCCACTGTCGTGAACGTCTCCGACTCCGACGCCGCCGCGTCCTCTCGGCCCGGGCCGATGCCGGCCGGACCGCTGGGCCCGGGGTTCCGCGTCTCCTCCGACCTGCTGGCCGGCAAGCCCGCCGAGGCCCGCGGCCTGGACCGGGACGGCGTGCGGCTGCTGGTCGCGCGTGGGCGGGGCGCCGACGACCCCGAGGTCGCGCACTACGTGTTCGCGGACCTGCCGGACGTCCTGGAGCCCGGCGACCTGCTGGTGGTCAACAACTCCGGAACGCTGCCGGCCGCGCTGGACGCGGTGACACTGGACTCCGGCGCCCCGGTGGTGCTGCACGTGTCGACCGGCACACCGCAGGACCCGGACGCGTGGATCGTCGAGCTGCGCCGGCCGATGGGGGACGGGTCGACCAAGCCGTTCGCACTGGAGCCGGGCTCACCGGACCCGGACAGCCCGGCCGTGCCGGGGCTGCGGCTGCGCGTCACCGGCGGCGCGACGGTCACGCTGCTGCGGCCGTACACGAGCCGGCTGTGGGTGGCGCGGCTCGATCTGGGGATGTCGGTCGCCGACTACCTGAGCAGGCACGGCCGCGCGATCCGCTACGACTACGTCGACCGGGACTGGCCGATCACCGCGTACCAGACGGTGTTCGCCGCCGTCCCGGGCAGCGCGGAGATGCCCAGCGCGGCCCGTCCGTTCTCCACCGACGTAGTCGCCCGCCTGGTGGCCAAGGGCGTCTACATCGCGCCGATCACACTGCACACCGGCGTCGCCTCACCGGAGGCGCACGAGAAGCCCTACGCGGAGTGGTACTCGGTCCCCGCGGCGACAGCGGAGCTGGTCAACCACGTCCGCGCCCGAGGCGGCCGCGTGATCGCCATCGGCACGACGGCAGTCCGAGCCCTGGAATCGGCAGCCGATGAGGAGGGGACGGTCCATCCCAGGCAGGGATGGACCGAGCTGATCATCACGCCGGAGCGCGGGGTCCGCGCCGTCGACGGACTGCTGACCGGCTTCCACGAGCCGGAGGCGTCGCATCTGCTGATGCTGACGGCGATCGCCGGGCCCCGGCTGATCCGGGCCAGCTACGACGCGGCGTTGGCGGGGCGGTATCTGTGGCATGAGTTCGGGGATGTGAACCTTCTGCTGCGGCGGTGATAGCCCAGAACGCCACATGCCTCTAGCCTCAGAGCTATGACACTGGGGGAGGATCTTCTGCTGCTTGCCGTGCATCCGCGCAACGGCAGGGTCCGGAACGTCGAACGCATGTCGCCCGCGTTGCGGGCCTTGGAGCTGATCGAGCTGAGTTTGGGCGGGCGGGTCGTCGTGGAGCAGGGGCGGATCGCGACTAAGGATCCCTCGCCTGTCGGGCATCGCTTGTTGGACCACAGCCTGAGCTCCCTGAGTGCCGAGGTGAAGCCGCCGAAGGTCGAGGCGTGGCTGCGGGGGAAACCGGCTGAGGCTGGAACGCTCGGCCAGTACATCGCGCTGTTGGGGCGGCAGCAGGTGATCCGGGTCGAGTATCGCGGGCAGGGGCTCGCCCGAACGACGCGGATCACGGTGCGCGATGACGGACGATTGGCCGAAGCGTGGGCTCGGATCGATGGCGTGGCGCACGGCGCGGCGTCCGCCACGGTCGAGGACCAAGCGTTGGCCGGCATCGTGCACGTCTGCGGTCTCGGGTCGCGCCTCTACCGTGGGCCGCATCGCTTGGTGGCGCGTCGGCGGCTGGCCCGGTTCACCGTTCCGCAGGGAGTCGCCGAGAGCATGCGCTCTGTGGTGACCGCCGCCGACGCCGAGTTCGCGAACGCCGTGGCCGAGGCGCTGTCCAGTGGAATCGCGAAGATGACCAAAGAACTGACGCTGGTCCTGCGCCAGGAGTACAGGCTCGAAATGTACAGCTCGCACAGCTCCAGCGGCGGCCATCATCACACGTCGATCGACACCTCTCACTCAGGCCATCACCACATGGGCTCGGGCGACGTCGGCGGCGGGCACCACCACGGCTGATCCGGCCGCCGCAGGCCGATCACGCTCGCCCGCCGCTGCTCGCCCGGAGCAGTTCGCCCGGCGCCGCTCGCCCGGAGCCGCTCACCCGCCGTCCCTCACCCGCCGTCCCTCGCCCCTCACCCGTCATCCGCCTCCAACAAAGCCTCCACCAGCGCCACGATCTGCGGCCGCAGCGCCGGCAGCGCCGCAACCTCCCCGGCGTTGATCCGCTCGGTCACCAGCCCGCCGACGGCCCCGGTCACGGCCCGGGCCACGAACAGCGGGTCCAGGCCGCCGCGCCAGCGCCGGCCGATCGTGACGGCCTGTGCCAGGTTCATCGCGAAGGCCTCCGCGCGGGCCAGGCGGCGGGTGACCGCGGGGTAGCCGGCGGCGTAGATCTCGATCATGAAGACGCGGGCGTTGGTCGGGTTTCCGGCCAGCGCGCCGAGGTAGGCCTCCATGATCCGGTCCAGGCGGACCAGGGCCGGGTCGCCCGGGGAGCCGAGGGACTGCTCGATCAGGCGGGCGAAGTTGTCCGCCGAGCGGTCGAACGCCGCCAGGAAGCAGTCCTGCTTGTCGGTGAAGTGCTCGTAGAACGTCTGGCGGGAGATGTGCGCCCGGGACAGCACCGCCCCGACCGTGGCCGCGGCGTACCCGCTCTCCGCCACGACCTCCAGCATCCCGTTCAGCAGCCGCCCGCGTTGTGCCGCGCTGACGTCCTCGCGGCTCAGGCCGTGGTTGCCGCGGGGCAGGGGGGCGGGCAGTGTGTCGGGGTCCACGGCAGGAATCTACGGTACGCGCGGCGCATTTGCGTTTCCCGGCCACGGGGAGCGGTCCCCGGTCCCCGATTTGACGCCGGGCCCTGAGATCCGCTCAATGGACCTCCATGGTCACCCTCGACATCGAAACGGCGCGCATGGTCCTTGCCGCGCAGCCGTTCAGCGTCCTCCTCGGGGCGCGCGTGGAGGTCTTCGAGAAGGGGCGCGCGATATTGGCGGTCCCCATCCGCGAGAACCTCAAGCAGCAAAACGGATTCCTCCACGGGGGCGTGCTCGCCTACGCGGCGGACAACGCCATCACCTTCGCGGCCGGCACGACGCTCGGCCCGGACGTGCTCACCAGCGGGGTCACGATCAGCTACGTCCGACCGGCGTCCGGGGTGACGCTGCAGGCCGAAGCCGAGGTCACCTACACCGGACGACGCCAGGCCGTGTGCCGGTGCGACCTGTACGCCGTGGCGGAGGACGGCGCACGGGTGCTCAGCGCGGTGGCCCAGGGGTCGGTGCTGTGCGTGTCGTGACCGGGTGTCCGGCGCGGGCCCGGGCAGCGCCTCACGACGCCGTCTCCTGACGGTGAATCAGCTCCCTGAACAGGGACGGGCCCGTCGGCGGTGGTGATCCTCCGGCGGGCCCGCATACCGCGGAATGGCAACCTTTTCGGGGTTCCCGGCGTTCTATAAGCAGGGGCCGATAACGCGTGCGCTGTCGGTGGGTGGGGTCAGTTGTTGGGCCGCAGGGTCCAGATGATGGTCATCTCGCCGGTCACGGCGTCGTCGGCGTCGCGCTGGATGGCGACATGGATCGGGAACTCGGGGCGGGTGCCGCCCTTGAGCTCGGCGATGATGTCGTCCACGGGGCGGCCGAGGGTTGCTGTGGCCGTGACGTCGCCTCGCGCGACCTTCTTGAAATCGATGGTGGCGGTGGTGGGCAGGGGGGTGGCTTCAGCCATGAGGTGGCCGAACGCGGCGGTGACGATCGCGCCGGAGGCGGATTCGGCCAGCGTGAACATCGCGCCGGCGTGCGGGCCGCCGATGTGGTTCCGGTACTGCGGCTGGTCCCGGAACTTCAGCACGGCGCGCTCCGGCGTGGTTTCGACGTACTCCAACGCCAGCGTGCCGACCATGGGGACGGCGGCGGTCAGGAAGGCGCCGACGTCGAAAGGCTCTTGCTCTGCTGCGGTCATGCCATGATCCTACTGGTCGGTAACTTTCTCGGCCACCGGCATCGCCGCGGTCCACTTCTGCTCGATGCGGCCGAACTTCCACACGGCCACGGCCGCCAGCCAGACCACCAGGAACATGCCCACGATGGCGAAGCCGATGCTGTTCAGGTCGACGTGCGCCACCCAGTCCCAGAAGCCGCCGGTCAGGTTCAGCTTGTCCTGCAGGATGCTCAGCAGCTCGATGGTGCCGATGATCAGCGCCACGGCCACCGACAGGCCGGTGATCGTGATGTTGTAGAACACCTTGCGCACCGGCTTGGAGAAGGCCCAGCCGTAGGCGAAGTTCATGAACGAGCCGTCGATGGTGTCCAGCAGCGACATTCCGGCGGCGAACAGGATCGGCAGGCACATCACCGCGTACCAGGGCAGCCCGGAGGCCACCGAGGTGCCGGCCAGGACCAGCAGGCCGACCTCGGTCACGGTGTCGAAGCCGAGGCCGAACAGCACGCCGACCGGGTAGATCTGCCAGGGCTTGTTGACCGCCTTCATCGCCTTGCCCAGGAACCGGTTCATCAGGCCGCGGTTGTTCAGGTGCTCCTCAAGCGTGGCCTCGTCGAACTCCCCGCGCCGCATCTGCCGGAACACCTTCAGGATCCCGACCAGCACCACCAGGTTGATGATCGCGATCAGGTACAGGAAGGTGCCGGAGACCGTGGTCCCGACCAGGCCGCCGAAGTTGTGCAGCCCGGACTTGTCGTCGGTGAGCTGCACGCCCAGGCCCTTCAGGCCCAGGCCCAGCAGCAGCGTCAGCGCGACCACGATGGTGGAGTGCCCCAGGGAGAACCAGAAGCCGACCGACAGCGGCCGCTTGCCCTCGGCCATCAGCTTGCGGGTGGTGTTGTCGATGGCCGCGATGTGGTCGGCGTCGAAAGCGTGCCGCATGCCCAGGGTGTAGGCGGTCAGGCCGGTGCCGAAGCCGAACAGGCCGCCCTGCAGCTTGTAGTGGCCGGGCACGACGATCACGGCCAGGATGCCCCAGCCGACGACGTGCAGCAGCGCGATGAACCCGAACATGCCCCCGACCCGCCCCCACTCGGCGGGGGTCAGGCTCGCCCGGATCCGGGCCAGTCGGGACCCGGCCGGCCCGCCCGCCGACCCGCCCGCCGGCTGCGCGGGGCCGGTGCTGTCGGTGCCACCTGCTGTGGTCGCGGTCATGGCGCGGGACGCCCCCTGTGCTCGGTACAAAGTCGCCGCCGGGGCCGGCGGCGGGGGAGGACACCTGCCCGCCCCAGACGCGATTATTTTGCAGTTGCGAAGAGTTCGCAACTACTCGATGAGTCCGCGGAGGGACGCATACCGTGATGAGAGGTGGATCACGACCGTTTCCTCCGGATTTTCTAAGAATTTTCAGTTCACGATGGTCTGATGTTTTGACGCCCGAAGACAATGACTGCGAGGGGTCTGCCGTGTCGGCAGGGGCCCGGATGAGGAGCCGTTCCCCATGGCCCTGCGTGTGATCGACTATCCCCGCCGTGGGAAGTCCGGGCTGCGGCACTGGCTGCCGTCCTGGCGGCTGGTCGCCAGCACGCTGATCGCGTTCGTGCTGCTGGTCACCGGCGGGGCCTGGGCGGTCTACGCCTCCATCGACGTCCCGCCGATCAACGAGTCGGTGACCCAGCAGCACCTGACGGTCGTCGACGACAAGGGCGTGGTGCTCGGCCGGCGCGGCCCGGAGATCCGCCAGGACGTCCCGCTCTCGCAGGTCCCGGCCCAGGTGCAGAACGCCTTCCTGTCCGCCGAGGACCGCAACTTCTGGTCCGACGGCGCCATCTCGGTCACCGGCACGGCCCGCGCCCTGGTCAACGACCTCGGCGGCGGCTCCACCCAGGGCGGGTCGACGATCACCCAGCAGTACGTGAAGAACGCCTACCTCACCGACGAGCGCACGCTGTCGCGCAAGGTCAAGGAGGCGGTCATAGCCCTGAAGATCTCCCAGCAGCAGCCCAAGTCGCAGATCCTGCAGGGCTACCTGAACACCGTGTACTTCGGCCGCGGCGCCTCCGGCGTCGAGATGGGCGCCCGCGCCTGGTTCAACAAGGACGTGGGCCAGCTCAGCGTCGCCGAGGGCGCCGTGCTGGCCGCGCTGGTGAACGCCCCGTCGTACTACGAGCTGGCGCCCAAGGACCCCAACGTCATGGCCAAGCTCCAGGGGCGCTGGACCTACGTGCTCGACGGCCTGGTCAAGATGGGCAAGCTGAGCCAGACCGACCGCGCCGCCGTGCAGTTCCCGGCGCTGGCGGCCTGGCCCCGGCCCAGCAGCCAGAGCGACAACCAGGACCCGTACCTGGTCGAGGCGGCGATCGGCGAGGCCGAGGCGAAGACCGGCCTGACCCGTGAGCAGCTGGTCACCGGCGGCTACACGATCAACACCACGTTCGACTCCAAGATGCAGGACGACGCGGCCGCCGCCGTGCAGGCGCAGATCACCAGCCAGCTCAACCCGACCAAGCGGTCCGTGGACAGCTACGTGCACACCGCGATCGCGACCGTGGTCCCCGGCGACGGCGCCGTGCGCGTCCTGTACGGCGGCGACGACTACGCCAAGCAGGCCTTCAACGCCTCCTGGCAGGGCACGCTGTCCCCGGGCTCGTCGTTCAAGACCTTCGCGCTGGCCGCGTACCTGCAGAAGGGCGGCACGCTCAACGACACCTTCGACGGCGACTCGCCCTTCCGCGTCCCCAACTCCCAGCAGGTGATCCCGAACGAGGGCGGCACCAGCTACGGCCAGGTCTCGGTGCAGTACGCGCTGAACCAGTCGATCAACTCGGTGTTCGTCGAGCTGGGCCAGCAGATCGGGATGACCAAGGTCGCCGACGCGGCGCGCGCCGCCGGCATCCCGGTGACCGCCGCCGAGCAGTCGCTGCCGACACTGCCGCTGGGCGTGGTGTCCACCAACCCCGAGTCGATGGCCAGCGCCTACGGCACCTTCGCCGCGCACGGCGAGCAGGTGGACCCCTACACGGTGGCCAGCGTCGTGCAGGGTGGCAAGACCGTGTACGCGCACCAGAGCCTGGCCAAGCAGGCCTTCACCCCGGTCGTCGCCGACCAGGTGACGCAGGGGCTGCAGGGCGTGGTGACCAACGGCTCCGGCGGCGGCGCGCAGCTGTCCGACGGCCGCGACGTGGCCGGCAAGACCGGCACCACCGACCTGCCGGGCGACGGCACCAAGCTGGGCTCGGTCTGGTTCGTCGGCTACACCCCGACGCTGTCGACCGCGGTCGCGGTCTGGGGCCAGACCGAGGGCGGGGTACTGATGCCGATCAACGGGATGGCCGGCAAGGACACCGTCGGTGGCGGCGCGGTGGCGGCGCCACTGTGGGCGGCGTACATGAACAAGGCGGTCGCCGGGACGCAGGCGCAGTCGTTCACGTTCACGGCGCAGAACAACCAGGCGGTGCCGATGAACCCGCTGAGCTCGTCGCCCTCGGGGACGCCGGGGACCACCGGCTCGACGCCGGGCCAGTCCTCGACCGGGCTGCCGTCGCCGCCGGCGCCGACCAGCACGTACCAGCCGCCGGTCACGCCGCCGTCGAGCACGACGGGCACGACCGGGGCGACCGGCGGGACGACTGGGACGACGTCGGGGAACCCGCCGAGCACGTCGAACTCGCCGGGGTCCCCGGGGACGAGCACGACGCAGTCGCGGCCTTCGCAGCCGAGCGGGCGGCCGACGACGACCGGCGGGCTGCTGCCGCAGTCGGGCGGGTGAGATCGGCGGCGGTTCTGGCGCTTCTGGCGACTGTTAGAACATCAGGCCGCTATCGGCGGGCATCCAACTGCTGACGGACCCGGAGGGCGGATTCCACGTGGAACTGCCGTTGCATGCGCTGCTCCTTGGCCCGGAAGTATGTGGTCGCTTCTGCGATCGGGACCACCTCGGGCCGGTCGACCTCGTACGCGTGCCCATCGGTCAGGATGATCGCCGAGCCCTTGTCCAGGACGTTTTTCAGCCAGTCTGTTCGCTCTCCGTACGGTAGGGCGATAAGGAAGCTGTCATCATGCTGGACCGCGACGACGGGTGTCTCGTAGCTTCGTCCTGATCGTCGCCCGACGTGGCGGACGACTGACGTGCCGGAGCCTTCCTTACCGGCTGATCTCATGGCGAGTGGCCGCATCACTCGGGTGAACAAGCGCAAGGCGTTCTGAATAGGGCCTTTCATACCTCGACGTTCTCAGAGACCGGGGGCTCGGAGTAGGGCCGAAGGGCCTCAAGCGCGGGGTGGATGCTGTACGTGGTGCGGGGCCTGGTGCGGACCCGCACCAGGCTATGACCGTACGAAGGCGTTCTTCGATCTCTTGTTCTGGTTCAGTTCGCCGGGGCGGTCGCCGTCTCGGCCTGCGCCGCCTTCTCAGCCTTCTCCGCCTGCATCCGCTCCATCTCGGCCAGCACGTTCTTGCGCTGGCGCTTGCTGAGCCGGTCGATGTAGAGGCGGCCTTCGAGGTGGTCGAACTCGTGCTGCAGGCAGCGGGCGAAGTAGCCGGTGCCCTCCACGGTGATCGGCTCGCCCTTGACGTTCACGCCAGTGACCTTCGCGTAGTCGGGGCGTGCGAGCTCGTGGTGCGGGCCGGGGACCGACAGGCAGCCCTCGGCGGAGTCGTCCAGCTGGCGGCGGTCGGGCGGCAGTTCGGCCAGGACCGGGTTCACGATGTGGCCGACGTGCTGGATGTCGTCGTCGTCGTGGCAGTCGTAGACGAAGACCCGCAGCGCCACGCCGATCTGGTTGGCGGCCAGTCCCACACCTTCGGCGGCGTACATCGAGGCGAACATGTCGTCGACGAGCACCGCCAGCTGGTCGTCGAAGGTCTCCACCGGAGCGCACGGGTGGTGCAGCACCGGATTGCCGACGATCGTGATGGGCCGGGCGGTGCCGGAATCGGAGTGGCTCATGACGTTAATCTTACGGGTCGGCGCAGTTCAGCCCGTTACTGTGGGTAGGTATCCGCGGGAACACTGGAGCGGGCTGACCAGTTACCCCTAGGGGGTAATCCACCAGGCGCGACGACGGATGGGGATACAGGGCATGCACGGCTACACCGACCGCAAGGACGACTACAACAAGCGACTGCGCCGCATCGAGGGACAGGTGCGGGGCCTGCAGCGGATGGTCGAGGAGGACAAGTACTGCATAGACATCCTCACGCAGATCTCCGCGGTGACCAAGGCCCTGCAGTCGGTGGCGCTGGGGCTGCTGGAGGAGCACGTGGCGCACTGCGTGGCGGACGCCCTGGCGACCGGCGGCCCGGAGGCGGACGCGAAGGTCAAGGAGGCCAACGAGGCGATCGCCAGGCTGGTGCGCTCCTGAGTTCCGCCAGGCGTACCACCCCGTCCCTGCGGCAGACTGGCGAACATGACTGATGAGACCGCTCAGACCGCCGGCAACCCCATCGTCGTCAGCGTCCGCGGCGAGGCGAACCTCGAAGCGGACCCGGAACTGTGCGAGTTCGCGGTCACGGTCACGGCCCGCGACAAGGACCGCCGCACCGCCCTGGAGCAGTTGACCAAGCGCAACAAGGAACTCCTCGACCAGATCAAGGCCGACTACGGCGACGCCCTGGAGAAACTGGAGACCGGCCGCTTCTCGGTGTACCCGGAGTGGCGCAAGCGCACGGACAAGATGGGCCCGTATCAGGGCTCGGTCCGGGTGCGTATCGTGGTGAAGGACTTCGCCGTCCTCGGCGAGATGGTGACCCGCATCGCCGACGGCGAGGGCCGCGCGATCGACGGCCCCTTCTGGACCCTCCGCCGCGACTCGGAGGTCTACCGCAAGGCCCGCACGGAAGCCGTCGGCGAGGCGGTGCGCAGAGCGCGCGAGTACGCGGACGCCCTCGGATCGCAGCTGACAGCGCTGCTGGAACTGGCCGACACCGGCCTGTCGACCGGCGGGGTCCCGGCTCCCCAAGGCCGCGCGATGTACGCGATGGCGACGCGCGGCGGCGGCACGGTCGACGACGGCCCGCCCGCGCTGGACTTGGAGCCCACGCGGCAGAACGTTTATGCGGCGGTGGAGGCTCGGTTCTCGGCTACGCAGCCGGGGGAGTTGTAGCCTCGGCGAATGTCCCCCGTATCGGGTCAGGAATGTTCCCCATTGCTGGTGCGTTCTGTCCGACATGCGTATCGAGATGTGGGCCGACATCGCCAACCCGTGGACCCACGTCGCGGCCGAGCGGCTGCGCGTGGCGTTGGAGGCGGGTGACGTCGCCGCCGAAGTGCTCTGGCGTCCGCTGCTGACCGATGCCGCCGATCCCGACGCGCCGCGCGACGCTCTGCGCCTGCTGGTGCTCGCCGAGGAGCGTGGCGGTGTCGAGCTGCAGGGGCGGGTCGTCGCTGAGCTGCTGGCGTCGCATGACGTGCGCGACCCGGCCGAGCTGGCGGCCGTCGCGGAGCGTGCGGGGTTCCCGGACGGCGGGGCGCTGCTCGCGTCCGGCGCGGGGCAGGCGCGGCTGCGTGAGCTGCTGCTGATCGGCAAGGCGCGCGGGATCACGATCTCGCCGACGCTCGCCGACGGGGACCGGTTGCTAGAGTTCGCGATGTCGCCGGCTACGATCGGCGAGTTCCTCGGTGCGGCCGACGCTCCCGACCCCGCCGCCGGCGATGCCGACCGAGGCGCGCGCCGGCTCCCGGCCGAGGTCGAGCGGCTGCGCTGGGCCGAGGAACTGGTCGCCCTGAACGACCCGCTCGGCGCGCTCGTGCTGCTGGAGCCGCTGCTGGCCGAGCACGGTCAGGACCCTAATATCCGCCGGGTAGCGGCGTCGGCCTACTTCGCCTCTGCGCAGCTCGGCCGGGCACGCCAGGTGCTGGAGGCGATACTCGCCGACCACCCGGCCGACGCCTACGCGCGGCTGATGCTCGGCCGCACGCTGAAGCGCCAGGGCCACGCCGAGGAGGCCGGGACGCACCTGCGGATGGCTGCGGCGATGACGCTGGAGTACGCGTAGCGCGCAAACCGATGCACTACCAGCGGCGGCGGACAGGCCTTCCTGTCCGCCGCCGCGACCGTTTCCAGCTGCGCACACCATTTCCCGCGTAGGCCGCCTATGGCGGAACCCTCCAGACCCGACACGAACCCCTTGGTGCTTCCGTGACCGCACCCCCGTATGTCAGCACGCGAGGATCAGTAGGGAACAACGCCCGCCCCGCGAGCAGCGACCCGCTCCGCGAACAGACAAAGGAGCATCGCGTGCCCGCTTCCCGGATCGCCGCCCTCGGCCACAGCCAGCCCGACCGCGTCCTCACCAACGCCGACCTGGCGCAGCTGGTCGACACCAGTGACGAGTGGATCACCACGCGAGTGGGGGTGCGGACGCGGCGCGTCGCCGAGCCGGGGCAGACCGTCGACGAGTTCGCCGCCGTGGCCGCGGGCAAGGCGCTGGCCGGCGCCGGTGTCGCGGCGAGCGATGTCGACCTGGTCCTCGTCGCGACCAGCACGGCCGGTGCGGCCAGCCCCAACACCGCCGCGCGCGTCGCCGCGCGCCTGGGCATGACGGCGCCGGCGACCATCGACGTGAACGTCGTCTGCTCCGGCTTCACCCACGCCCTGGCCCTGGCCGACCAGGCCATTCGCTGCGGCCAGGCCGCCACCGCCGTGGTCGTCGGCGCGGACTTCATGAGCGCGGTCACCAACTGGACCGACCGCACCACCTGCGTCCTGGTCGGCGACGGCGCGGGCGCCGCCGTGGTCACCGCCACCGACCAGGAGCCGGGCATCAGCCCGGTCCTGTGGGGCTCGGTCCCCGAACGCGGCCGCGCCGTGGTCATCGAAGGCACCCCGAACCGCTTCTCGCAGGAGGGCCAGACCGTCTTCCGCTGGGCCACCACCGAACTCCCGGCCGTGGCCCGCCGGGTGTGCGAGCGCGCCGGCATCCGCCCCGAGGACCTGGCCGGCGTCGTCTTCCACCAGGCGAACCTGCGCATCATCGAGCCGCTGGCGGCCAAGCTCGGCGCCGTGAACGCGGTGATCGCCCGGGACGTCGTCGACTCCGGCAACACCTCCGCCGCCTCGATCCCGATCGCGCTGGCGAAGCTGGTCGAGCGGCGGGAGATCCCGGCTGGTGCGCCGGTGCTGCTGTTCGGGTTCGGCGGGAACCTGTCTTACGCCGGGCAGGTCGTGATGAGTCCCTGAGGCCGGGACGCCCGTCGCTTCGAGGGCGTCCTCCTGCGGCATGATCGCCATGTCGGCCGTGCCACGCTATGAGTACAGCGTCTCGTCCCAGCGCACAGACCGCAGCTGCCGGCCGACGTAGCAGACGAGCATTCGGCGTCGCCGCCGTACCGCCAGAGCGAGATCCCGGCCAGGAGGACCCCGATCAGGATGAGGGCCGGCCAGTGCCAGCCGAGCAACCCGAGGGTGACAGCGAGCGCCATCGCCACGATCGTGATCGGCCACAGAAGCAGCGGGCGGGTCGCACGCCGTCAGAAGACGGCTTCACGTGCCCCGAGCGCGCGCCGCTCGGTCAGTGCTGTGACGGCCGGTGGCACCACCCTGGTGTGGATCGTCGTCAGCTGCGGGACAGAACCAGCTCGGTCAGGCTGTACGGAGGTAGCTGGGCGCTGCCAGACAGCCCGAGCGAGGTGGCGATGCCAGTGCTGCCGGGAGCGTAGCGATAGGTGATCGCCAGCGGCAGTGGCCGGTAGCCCGGGTAGTTCAGCTGCACGGTGTGCGTCGCGGCAGGATCCTCGTTCTCGATCAGTACTACCAGGTTGCCGTTGTGCTGTACGGCGGCGTGGGTGACGATCGGTGCGTTGCCCGTGTTGCCCGTGCCCGACACCGAGGTCTGGACCAGGGCCGCCCCTGGGCTGGCCAGGCGGCTGGTCAGGCTGAGCGCGTAGTAGGCCGGGAAGGGCGTGTTCACAGGTGGTTCGCACACCTTGGCGTCTTGGGCGTTGGTCACACAGCTGTTCACGCCTGAGGAGAGCAGGCCCCAGTCGCCGTAACCGTGGCCGTCTGGGTCGTCCGGCGAGCCGGCTGAGTCCTGGACCGCGCCGATGTGTGTGTTGAACCAGTCCACTTGTGACGCACCCTGCTCCAGCCACGTGGCCACGTCGTCGGCCGCGTAGAGCGCGTCCGGGGCGGTGACGCTCTGGATGCCCGGGTCGAAGCCCGCGGTGTTCGTCTCGCCGACGATGACCTGGATGTGGTCGGCGTGCGCGCCGGCGTTCTGCGCGATGCCGGCCTTGATGGAGGCCATTTCGGTGGGGATCTGGGCCGGTACCTTGAACAGCGACGCGTCGCTGGTGTCGGCGAAGGGTCGGCGGTACCAGTGCACGTCCACGAAGTCGATGGCCGAGCCGGCCGCCTTGAGCAGCGGCCCGTTCCAGTCCGGTTGTCCGGCGGTGGGGGCGAACGGCGAGATCTCGACGCCCACCTTGATGCTCGGGTCGACGGCCTTCATTGCCTTGGCGAACAGCACTGCGTTCTGTCCGTAGGCCGTGGGGCTCTTGTCCGCGTGGTTGTCCGGCTCGAACGCCGGGAAGCTGGTGTAGAAGCCGTTCCCCCACACCTCTTCGCCGATGGTCCAGTACTTGATGCCGTCGTGGTCCACGACGTTCGCCTGCCGCACCCAGGCCGCCGCCTCCTGCGGGCCGATGTCGGTGCCGCCGGGGCCGTCGGTGGCGGTGCTGCCGTAGTTGACGTGGATCATCGCCTGCGCGTGTGTCTGTTCGGTCTCGCGTGCCCACGTCTGCCACGGCACCGGGTTGTCCGGCCCGAGTGCGGCGGTGAGCGGGTTGGCGTCGTCGGTGTTGGTGCGCCAGCGGTAGACGTCGTCGAACGGACCGGTGTTGAGCTCTCGTACGCGCAGTCCGGCGGCGTTCAGGAGCGGACCGGTACCAGGGTTGGTGATGTTCGGATCCGAGTCCCAGTCGTTGCTGCCGATCGGCGCGTCGGGCACGCGGGCGAGGGCTCGGTCGGCGTGCACCGTTACCGTGATCGGGGTGGCGCCGGTGTCCGCGGTGGCGGTTGCGGTGGCGGCCGGACCGGCCGCCAGCGTCGCGGCGAGTGCCGCCGCTGCGATGGCGGCGGTCTTCGAAACGGTCTTCATGAGGCGAGCGTAGGGCTCTGACAAGCTGCTTCGACATTGCCACGTATCATGACCCTGGCATGACCTGTGTCATGGTTCGGCGGTGGATCGGTCGATCAACGGCGTCACAATCGCCGTCCGCCGATCTCGGTCCCGTCCGGCAGCTCCATCTGCGCGGTGAGCCAGGGTATGAAGGTCGCCTCCTCGAACGCCGACCAGTCCGGTGTGTGCAACACCTGCGCCTCGCCGATGCGGCGGGCGAGGGCGACGACGGCGTGGCCGGCGGGGCGGCGGGCCGCGTCGTAGCGTGCGGCCAGGTCGTCGAGGCCGGCGGCGGTGGGCCAGAGGTGCAGGAGGGTGGCGGCGTCCTGCATGGCCTTCACCGCGCCGGCGCCCGCGTGGGGGCGGGCGACCGCGCCGGCGTCGCCGAGCAGGAGCATGCGGTGCTTGGCGTAGGCGGGGGCCTCGAAGTCGTAGATGGGTTGGATGAAGACGTCCTCGCGCGGGGTTTTGCGGAGCGCCGTGGCCCAGAGCGGGGGCAGTTCGCGGGTGAGGAGCGCGTCCATGAAGTCCAGGAGACCGTCGGAGACCGCGCCGGGCGGGATGCTCGTCGCGGTGCGCAGGTCGCTGGTCAGTTCCGGCGGGACCATCGAGTATAGCACCCAGTTGAACCGGCGGCGGCCGTCGTCGGCGGGGATCGGGTAAGCGACCAGGTGGCCGTGCGGGAAGCCGATGGTGAAGAACGCGTCGGCCGGCAGGCCTTCGAGGTCGGCGAAGTCGGACAGGCCGCGCCAGCACAGGTAGCCCGCGAATTCCGGGACGACGCCCGGGAACATCCCCTCGCGCACCACCGAGCGGTAGCCGTCGGCGCCGAGGAGCAGGTCGAAGCGCTCGATGGAGCCGTTGGCCAGCGCGACTGAGGCACCGGATTCGGTCGGCGACGCTGAGACCACCCGCGCATCGCTCCGGTACTCGACGTGCGATGGCAGCCGCCCACGCAGCGAGCGGTGCAGGTGGCCCCAGTTGTAGGCGTTGAACGGGAACGGCTGCGGCCAGACCAGCTTGCCGAGGCCGGACGCCTCGCCACCCCACACGTACCACTGCCGCGCGGCGTTAGTCGTGGCGGGCAGCGAGGCGTCGAGCAGCCCTGCGGCGACCAACTCCGCGAACCGCTCGTGCTGAATCCCGATCCCGGCCCCGCGGTCCCGCAGCTCGCCGGCCGAGCGTTCGAACACGACGACCGTCGCGTCGGGCACCGCCCGCGCCGCCGCCAACGCTGCCGCGCACCCGGCGATGCTGCCGCCGACGACGCCGATTCGTAGTGTGCTCACTATCGCAGACCCCCATGTTGGTGCTTACGACTCGTAACGAGATGAGGTGGTGGATGCGTCGGAAATTATGGCGCTGCTGCTTGATGTGTGGGTGGGGGGCTGGGGTGTGGTGAGTGTGGCAGGTGCGGTTTGTTTGTGGGTTTTAAGAGCTTTTTACGGCTTCGCGCGGGTTTAAGAAGGATCCGCTGGGTGGCGCAGTTCGGTGGTGCGTTTGGCGTGGCGTTGGCGGCCGGCGGCCGCGTTTGGTGGGCGCCTGAGAGTCAAAGACAGGGCCTCCGGCAGGGGCACCCCGCCTGTGGTGTGGACGGGGTCCACCCGGTGGCCACAGGCGGCGGTGAGTTGTCGTGTCCGAGGTGCGGGAACCTTTCCCACAGGAGGGGTTGTCCCGGGTTCCCCGTCGCGTCGGCGGGCGTAGCCAAGCTGACCGGACAGCCGGTGTCAAGCCGGACGCGACAGCACCACAGCAACAGCGATCCGGCTTGATACCGGCTGTCCGGTCTGCTTCCGTGAGGCGACGATGCGACGGGGAACCCGGGACACAGGCGACCACAAGCAGCGTCCGCCGGCAGACAGCGCGACCCCCCCTCCCCGGAGCGAGTGCCGCTCGCCGCGCAGGCGCCGCCGGAGGCCCTGTCTTTGACTTTCAGGCACCCACCAGGCCCGACGATTGCCGCCCACGCAACGCGTGCGCAGTGACTCGAACCCGCGCGCGGTCGTGCACACGAACACCGCCAGCCGCCAGCGTAACCAGCGGGGCACCACCGAACTGCGCCACCCAGCGGATCCTTCTTAAACCCACGCGAAGCCGTCAGAAAACGCCTTTGACTATCAACCCACAAACAAACCGCACCCGTCCGGCACCGATCTCTAGCACCCGCGCACCCGGCCGCAGCTCGCAGCGCTTTGCCAGCAGGCCGAAAACCGCGTCCGGGCGCGAGCTTCGCGCGTCCCGTCAGCCATCGTCGATCTCTCAGCGGTGGTGACAATATCCTGAACAAGCACTGCGGAGCGCCATCAATCAGGCAGCGTGGCCAGCTCCTCGATCTCCACATTGGCCGGCGCCGTCCCGTCCACCTGCACCCGCCGCAGGTACCACTTCTGGATCGGCGCGTGCGTCGTCGACGCCAGCTGCCATGCGCCGCGCGGGCTGTCGATTCGCCCCAGTGCCGCGATCGCCGTGTTGACCGCCGCGGCTCCCGCGTTCGGGCCGGCCTGGGCTACCGCCTGGTCCAGCAGTGCCGCCGCGTCGTAGCCGGTCAGTGCGTAGACGCTCGGTTCCTGGCCGTCGTGGCCTGCTGCCCATGCTGAGACGAAGGCTCGGTTGGCGGCGGTGTCGACGTCGGGGGAGTAGTTCAAGACCGATGTGATGTTCGTGGCCGCCGGGCCCTCCTGCTTCAGCAGGGGGCCGTCGGTGACCAGGCCGACCGCGTAGAGCGGCACGTCCTTCACCTCCGAGCGTGCGTACTGCTGCACGAAGCGCACCGCTTCGGCGCCGGTGAAGGCGCAGTACACGGCTTTCGCGCCGGAGTCCTTGATCGCCTGGAGGTAGGGCGTGAAGTCGGTGGTGTCGTTGGCCGGGGTGAACGTCGCCGCCGGGGTGAACGTCGGCTGGCCCGCGGTGTTGGCCAGCTTGCCGCCGAGGGCGGTGTAGGAGTCGACGAACCCGCGTACCTGCTCCCAGTCGCCGGGGTAGTTGCCGCCGATCGCGAAGACGGGGGACTTGACGTGGTTGTAGATGAACGGTGCGATCGCCGCGCCCGGCTCCGTGGACAGGAACGCCACGTTCCACACGTAGCTGATGTCCGTCAGGTCCGGGCGCGCCACGACGCCGATCAGCGGCACGTGCGCCGCGTCCGCCAGTGGCGCGACGCTCTCGTAACCCGCGTAGTCGATCGGGCCGACGACCGTCTGCGCGCCGGCGGCTACCAGCCCCTGCATCGTCGTCGCGGTGGCCGCCGGTGTCGGGCCCTCGTTGGCGACCGTCACCTGCGCCGGGCGCCCGCCGAGTCGGCCGCCGTGCTGGCTGACGTAGAGCTCGAAGCCGTCGCGGGCGTCGGCGCCGTCGCTGCCGTTGGTGCCGGACGTGTCCAGCAGCAGGCCCACCGGGAACGGCGTGTGGCTGTCGGGGCGGCCCCCCGGGTCGCCGTAGGACAGGCCGCCGCCGTAGCCGCCGCTGAGCCCGCAGCCCGCCGAGGCGGCGGTGGAGGCCGCCAGCAGCAGCGCGGCGAAGGCTCGCCGGCGGTGCGGCGTGCGGTACGACGATCGGTGCGGCCCGCGGCGAACCCCGGCGGCATCCGGCGTGGGGGCACCGCCCCGGGCCGCCGCCATCAGTTCATCCGGCCGTCGGGCGGCAGCTCGGCGCGCATCCGCTGCTGGGTGATCGCGTGCTCCAGCAGCGTCACCAGCACCCCCTTGGCCGAGTCGCGCCGCCGGGCGTCGCAGATCAGCAGCGGTGTGTCGTCTTCCAGGGCCAGTGCCTGGCGCAGCTCCTCGTGCCCGTACACCTGCGCGCCGTCGAACTGGTTCACCGCGATCACGTGCGGGATGCCGCGGTCCTCGAAGAAGTCGATGACCGCGAAGGCGTCGCCGAGGCGCCGGACGTCGGCCAGCACCACCGCGCCGAGGGCGCCGCGGGAGAGCTCCTCCCAGAAGAACCAGAAGCGCTCCTGGCCGGGCGTGCCGAACAGGTACAGGATCAGGTCCTCGGCGATCGTGATGCGGCCGAAGTCCATGGCCACCGTGGTGCTGCGCTTGGCCGGGATCAGGTGGACGTCGTCCACCCCCAGGCCGGCCTGCGTCATCTCGGCCTCGGTGGTCAGCGGCTGGATCTCGGAGACCGCCCCGACCAGGGTGGTCTTCCCGACGCCGAAGCCGCCGGCCACGACGATCTTCGCCGCGATCGTGGGAGCGGCCATCAGCGGGCCCCCGGGAGGTTGCCGTGGGCCAGCATCCGGGCCCGCGCGGTCGGCGTCAGCGATTCCCCGACCTGGTTGATCAGCTCGGCCATGGCGTAGGTGACCTGCCCGATGTCGCACTCGCGCTCGGCGTACACCAGCAGTGAGGCACCGTCGCTGACGGCCATCGAGAACAGGAAGCCGTTGCCGAGTTCGGTCAGGTTGCTGCGCACCGGCTCGGAGTCCAGCAGCAGCGCGGCCCCGGCCAGCAGGCTCACCAGTCCGGCGGCCACCGCCGCGAGCTGCTCACCCTGCTCCTCGCCCAGATCCCGGGACGCGGCCACCACGATGCCGTCGGCGGAGACCGCCAGCGCGTGCTGAACCCCGGGCGTGCCGTGGGCGAAGTCGTTGAGCAGCCAGTCGAGGTTGCCGTGCAGATCGGGTGCAGGTTCGTTCATGGGGCGGTTCCCGTGGGGCTAGAGGATGGCATGAGGGGTTTGCGTCACTGCGATTTCGGTCCGTTGCGGCCGCTGAGCCCGCGCGCGTAGGCGGCCATGGTGGCCGCCACGTAATCGGGGTCGCGGTCGATGCGGGCCTTCTTCTTGACGGGCTCGGGGTGGCTGCCGGGCTCGCCGTTGGTCGGAGGTTCTGCGGGCGCGGCCTGTTCCGGGGCCGGAGTACGCCGTGCTTTGGCCGGCAAGTGGGTCTTCGGGCGACGTACGGGCAGGCCGTTCACAGTAGTAGAGGTGTCAGAAGCCTGAGATCCGTTACTGCCGCTGACGGAAGCGGTGCCGTTGACCTGAGCGCTGCCGTTGACGGGAGCGCTTCCGTTGACCTGAGTGCTGCCGTTGGCGGCGGTCGCGACGGGCTCCTCGATATCAGCGAACGGCAACTCGGGCCAGTCGATGTCCTCGGCGGCGGCGCCTTCGCCGGTGACCGCGACGGCCGTGTCGGGCACGAGATGGACCGTGCCGTCAGCGGGAACGGCACCGCCCTGCGCCGAGACCACCCGCAACGGCAACCCCACCTCGGCCACGGTCCCGCCGCCGGGCCGGGCCCGCAGCTGGATCTCGATCCCGTACCACGCGGCCAGATGCGCGACCACGGTCAGGCCCATCGCCCGCACCGTCTCGCTGTCCACCTGCCGCGGTGCGGCCAGCTGCGTGTTCAGCTCCGCGCGCCGGGCCGGGGTCATGCCCAGGCCGCGGTCGGCGATCTGGATGATCACCCGGTCGGTCATCCGGTGGCCCTCGACCGTCACCCGGCTGTCCGGCGCGGAGAACGCGGTCGCGTTGTCCAGCAGCTCCGCGCACAGGTGTACCAGGTGGTCCACGACGTGCGGCGCGATGACGACCCCCGGGTCGACGGCCGCCAGGTCCACGCGCGTGTACCGCTCGATCCGGCCCAGCGCCGCCCGCAGCACGTCCAGCAGCGTCACCGGACGCTCCCGCACCCGCGCCGAGCCCTCGCCGCCGAGCACCAGCAGGCTCTCGTTGTTCCGCGCCATCCGCGCGGCCAGGTGGTCCAGCACGAACAGCCGCGCCAGCCGGTCCGGGTCCTGCTCCAGCCGCTCGGCGCGGTCCAGCTCGCTGGTCAGCGCGCCGGTCAGGCGCTCGCCGCGGCGGGCCAGCGCCACGAACGTGGCGCCCACGCCGGCGCGCAGCAGCACCTGCTCCGCGGCGGTCCGCAGCGCCTCGCGGTGCACCGAGTTGAAGGCCCGCGCGACCGCGGCCAGCTCGTCCTTCGGGTCGTTCGCGTTCAGTGCGTCCCCGCGCCCGGTGCCCAGCGGCAGCGCGTCGCCGGCGTGGTCGGCGAACTCCTCGGGGGTCCGGCCGGTCAGCGACTCGCTGGTGCGCAGCTCCTCGACGGCGGCCGGCAGGCCGGTGAAGGCGACGGTGTTCGCGGCGTCCCGCAGCTGTCGCAGGCCTCTGATCATCGGCCGGCCCAGCCGCAGGCTGATCATCACCACCAGCAGCGCGGTGCCGGCGATCGCGGCGGCCTCCACCTCGGCGATGTGCTCGGAGCGGTCCCGCAGCTTCGCCACGGCGGACATGGTGGCCATGTCCATCTCCTCGCGGACCGTGTCCAGCGCGGTCCGCCGGGCGCTCATCGTCTGCACCCACATGTCCTTGTCCGGGGACAGCAGGTCCCCGGGGCCCAGGTGGGATATCTGGTCCTCGAACTGCTGCGCGTTCAGGATGTCCGCGGTGGTCATCGCCTGGTCCGGGCGCTCGTTCCAGCCGGCCGGGGCCGCGGTGTCGAAGGACTCCATCGCGTCGTCGTAGGCCTGCCGGTCGTGCGCGACGGCGGTGACGGCGGCCGGTGTCAGCGGCAGTCCGACCGCCGAGCGCAGCACGTCGGACTCCTCCTGGCCGGTCGCCTCAGAGGCCTGATACAGCAGGTTCGCGGCCTGCAGCCGGGCCGCGATCGGCTGCGTGGCGCTGCCGTCGTCGATCACCGAGCTGCGCAGCTGCGCCAGGTCGGCGATCGCGATGCGGTACTGGAACACCACCGTGGACAACGCCGGCGCGGCCTGCGCCTTAATCTGCGCGCGCAGCGTCGTCAGCTGTGTCAGGTCCTGGTCGATGCGCGAAAGCAGGGTCCTGGTACCGGGCGTGATCCGCGGCATGGAGCGGACCTGCTGCCGGTAGGCGGCCAGCGCCGCGTCGGTCTGCGCGATCCGGGTCTGCACGTCGGGGGAGAGCTGGTTCTGGTGGGTGGTGAGCAGCAACGCCATCGCGGTGCGCTCGTCCTGTAAGCGGTACAGGAGCTTGCCCGCGGCGTCCGAGGTGTGCATCAGGGACCACAGACGCTCGCTGCGCCAGGCCGCGCCGGCGGAGGCGGTCAGCGCCACGGCCCCGAAGCCGGACACCGCGGCGAGCGGGACGGCGACCAGGACGCCGAGCCTGCGCGTGATCCTCAAGACGGCCCCTCGCGACAAGGCTGACAGGGTATAGGCGGACTGTTTGCGATGCGTGTGGTGCGAGTGTGGTGCAGGTGATGCCGGGCAAGGTGGCCTCATCCAACCGGGAGGCGGGGACCTGAGTCAAGCCTCGAATAGCGTGGACTATTCGCGCAGGTGGTGGCGGCGTTAAATTCGGTGGCCCCGCCCCGGGGCCGCTACTAGCGTGGCGATCATGCGGCGCCTCCCCGAGCCGGACCCCGGCCTTCCCGACACCCGATCGGCGACCCGGTACTTGATCTGGCTCGTACGGATGCAGTGGACGTCGATGACGCTCGGCGCCTTCTGGGGCGTGGTCTGGATGGTGAGCCAGGCGCTGATGCCGGCCGCGATCGGCAAGACCATCGACGCCGGCGTCACCGCGAAGGACACCGCGGAGATCTGGCGCTGGTCGGCGGTGGTGCTTCTCCTGGGTTGCCTGACCGGTCTGGCCGGGATCCTGCGGCACCGGTGCGCCGTCACCAACTGGCTGACCTCGGCGTACCGCACCGTGCAGCTCACCGCGCGCCAGGCGACCGACCTCGGCGCCACCCTGCCCAGCCGGATCGCCACCGGCGACGTGGTGGCCATCGGCACCGCCGACACCTCCAGCATCGGCAGCACGATGGACGTCAGCGCGCGGTTCGCCGGCGCGGTGGTGTCGGTGGTGCTGGTCTCGGTGCTGCTGCTCAGCACCGAGGTGCGGATCGGGCTCACCGTGCTGATCGGCGTGCCGCTGATCATGGCCCTGGTCGGGCCGCTGCTCAAGCCGATGCACCGGCGGCAGAGCGAGGTGCGCGCGTTGCAGGGAAAGCTGACCGGCCGGGCCAACGACATCGTGGCCGGCCTGCGGGTGCTGCGCGGCATCGGCGGCGAGCCGGAGTTCGCCGAGCGCTACCGCGAGCAGTCGCAGGAGCTGCGGTTCGCCGGGGTGCGGGTGGCGCGCGTGGAGTCGGTGCTGGAGTCGGCGCAGGTGCTGCTGCCGGGGTTGTTCGTGGTCGGTGTGACCTGGCTCGCGGCCCGTCTGGCGGTGTCCCACGACATCACCACCGGGCAGCTGGTGGCGTTCTACGGCTATGCCGCGTTCCTTGTGGTGCCGTTGCGGACCATCACCGAGGCGTGGGGCCGGTTGCTGCGGGCGCATGTGGCGGCGACAAAGGTTGTCAGGGTGCTGGCACTGAGCCATCCGCTCGCTGAGACGGCCGGTTCTCAGGAGCGGGCCGAGGGCAGCGGGGCGCTGGTCGACGAGCACTCCGGTCTGAATCTGAAGCCGGGGTCGTTCACGGCGGTGGCCGCCGCGGACCCGGCCGAGGCGATCGAGCTCGCCGACCGGCTCGGGCGCTACCGGGCCGCCGAGGGCGTGACGTTGGACGGCGTGCCGCTCGAAGCGATGCCGCTGGGGAGCCTGCGGCGGCGGGTGCTCGTCGCGGACAATGACGCACGGCTGTTCTCGGGGCGGCTGGCTGATGGGCTGGCCGGTGCCGGTGCCGGTGCCGGTGCCGGAGTTGGTGCTGGTGCTGCTGTCGGCGTCGGCGCCGATGCCCGCGCCGACGGCATGGGACGCGTCACCGCCGCCCTGCACACCGCCGCGGCCGAGGACATCATCGAGGCCCTGCCCGACGGCCTGGACACCACGGTCTCCGAGCGCGGCCGGTCCTTCTCCGGCGGCCAGCAGCAACGGCTGCGCCTGGCCCGTGCGCTGCTCGCCGACCCGGAGGTGCTGCTGCTCGTCGAGCCGACCAGCGCGGTCGACGCGCACACCGAGGCGCGCATCGCCGAGCGGCTCGCAGCGGCCCGGGCCGGTCGTACCACGGTGGTGTTCACCACCAGCCCGCTGATGCTCGACCGGGCCGAGCGCGTGGTGTTCCTGGCCGGGGGCCGGGCCGCCGCCGAGGGCCGGCACCGCGAGCTGTTGGCGACTGTGCCCGCTTACCGGGCCACTGTGACCAGAGAAGAGGACTGAGATGACCGAGTCCGGGCCTCAGGCCTCCGGTCGCCAAGCGCTGCCGGTGGCGACATATCCCGAGGTGCGTCTGTATGCCGGGCAGGTCGCGCGCGCTCGCGGCCGGGACCTGACGCTGACCGTCGGGCTGTTCGCGCTGGCCGCGGTGGCCGGGCTGTTCGGGCCGCGGCTGCTGGGCTCGCTGATCGACGGCGTGCAGCACGGCACCACCGCAGGACACGTCGACACCATCGTCGGGCTGATCGCGCTGTTCCTGATCGTGCAGACCGTGGTGACCCGGTACGCGAAGCTCGCCGCCGGCAAGTTCGGCGAGGGCGTGCTCGCCGAGCTGCGCGAGAACTTCGTGGCGGGGGTGCTGGAACTGCCGCTGTCCGTGGTGGAGCGGGCCGGCAGCGGCGACCTGCTCTCGCGCTCCTCGCGGGACGTGGACATGCTGAGCATGGCCGCGCGCTACGGCGTGCCCACGACGCTGGTCGCGATCGTCACCACGCTGCTCACCGTCGGGGCGCTGGCGCTGGTCAGCCCCTGGGCGGTGCTGCCGCTGCTGGTCATCGTGCCGCCGATCGCGGTGGTGTTCCGCTGGTACATGAAGCGCGCGCCGGAGGGCTACCTGGCCGAGAGCGCGCGCTACGCGGACATGACCGACAGCCTGGCCGAGACCGTGGACGGAGCGCGCACGGTCGAGGCGCTGGGCCTTCAGCGGTACCGGATCGGCCGCACCGACGAGGACATCCGGCGGCAGTTCGCCGCCGAGCGCTACACGCTGCGGCTGCGGTGCGTGTTCTGGCCGACCGCAGAGTCCTGCTACATCCTGCCGGTGGCGCTGACGCTGCTGCTCGGCGGGCTGGGATACGTGCACGGCTGGTTCACCCTCGGGCAGGTCACCGCGGCCACGCTGTACATGCAGCAGATCATGGGACCGATCGACGACATGCTGGCCTGGGCCGACCAGCTGCAGGTCGGCGGCGCCTCGCTGGCGCGGCTGCTCGGCGTGGCCGGCGTCCCGGCCGACCGCGAGGCCTCGGGCGAGCAGCCGGATGGCGAGGACATGCGCGCCAGGGACGTGCGCTACTCCTACATCCCGGGCCGCGAGGTGCTGCATGGTGTGGACCTGTCCCTGACCGCCGGCGAACGGCTGGCGATGGTCGGCCCCTCCGGCGCGGGCAAGTCGACGCTCGGCCGCCTGCTGGCCGGCATCCACGGCCCCACCGCGGGCTCGATCGCGGTCGGCGGCGTCCCCCTGGTCGAACTCCCGCTCGCCGACCTGCGCGGCCAGGTGGCGCTGGTGAACCAGGAGCACCACGTGTTCGCCGGCACGGTCCGCGAGAACGTGGTCCTCCCGCGCCCCGAGGCCACCGACGCCCAGGTCCGCGACGCCCTGTCCGCGGTCGACGCACTGACGTGGGCCGAGGCGCTCCCCGAGGGGCTCCAGACGGCGATCGGCGCCGACGGCCACACCCTGTCCCCGGCGCAGGCCCAGCAACTGGCGCTCGCCCGCCTGGTCCTGGCCGACCCGCACACCCTGGTGCTCGACGAGGCGACCTCCCTGATCGACCCCCGCGCAGCCCGTCACCTGGAGCGCTCACTGGCGGCGGTGCTGGAAGGCCGCACGGTCATCGCGATCGCGCACCGCCTGCACACCGCGCACGACGCGGACCGCGTGGCGGTGGTGGAGGACGGCGTGATCGCCGAGCTCGGGAGCCATGAGGAGCTGGTGGCGACCGGCGGGGCGTATGCAGACCTGTGGGAGTCGTGGCATGGGCGCGGGGCTGCGGCTGCGGAGCAGGTGTAGCGAGAACGCGGGCGAGCGCGGGCCCCGGGACGACGATTCGCGGACCGCTACGCGTCGCCGACCATCGTGGTGATCGCGGCGCGCGTGAACTCCGCTTGTCCAAGAAAGTCGGTGCTGTCGGCGAACTGGTCGATCGCGCCGGTGCGAGGCAGGGCACGGATATCGGCGTCGGTGATCTGCTTCATCAGCGCGTCGGTGAAGCGCTCGGCACCGATGACTTGGAACGGCCGCTCGAAGTACAGACGCGTTTCCGGATCGAGCGGTTCGGTGAGCCCGAGGGCGTTGTGCTGCTCGGCGACGAGCGTGTAGACGCGCCCGAGTTCCTGCTCCCGGGCCTTCCAATGCGTCGCGGCGAGCGCGGCGGTCATCAGCGGCACCAGGTTCGCCGCCGCATCCGTCCGCGCGAACGCCGACCCGAGCCACTTGCTGTACGGCGGATACCGCCGCTCCATCAGCAGCACCAGCCGTATCAGGTCACGAACAAGCCGCGCGCACACCACCGCCGAGCCGAGTTCGTCGCCGACCTCGCCGCAGCGGCCGACGAAGGCCTCCTCTTGCGAGACGCGCTTCCACTGGCAGGCCAGCACATACAGCCACACGTCGCGCGGGTACCACGCCAGCCGCGCGCGATCGGCTGTGAGCTGCCCGAGCCCGTCGTGGAACACCGCGCCCGATGTCGCCTCCAGCAGCCGCTGCGTCGGCGTCGCGAGCCAGTCGGCGGTCGTCACGCCCCGCGACGGCGTGAACCCCAGGCATCCGGTCAGCCAGTCGTCGACCCCTGCGACGAGCACCTGAGCCGGGTAGCCGAGGAACGTCTCCGGGAGCTGATATGCGAAGGCTGACAAAAGCCGCTCACGATGCCGCGCCACATCGTCCGGCGCGAAGAACAGCTGCACGTGCGGACCCCAGTCGTGGTCGGCCGAACGCGCCGTGTCGAAGCCCAGCACCTCCGAACCGCTGCCGAGCCGGGCTGCGGCGTGCGGCAACCCCGGCAGCTCCTTGTCGAGGATCGGCAGCACGGCTTCGAGGTAGAAACGCCGTGACAGTTCCAGGCCGGGCACGAAATCCGGGGCGGGCGCGAAATCCGAGGCGGTCATGCTCCGAAGCCTCCCGCGAAGATCGCTGTCGCGCGACCGGTTTTCAAGCCCGAGCGAAAGTCCGCCGATAGGCCTGCGGCGACACCCCCACCGAAGCCCGCAGATGCTGCCGCATCGAGGTGGCCGTCCCGAACCCCGCCTTCTCCGCCACCCGGTCGATCGGCAGATCGGTCGCCTCCAACAGGTGCCGCGCCAGATCCACCCGCTGCACCGTGAGCCACTGCCCGGGGCTCTGCCCGGTCTCGGTGCGGAACTGGCGAGTGAAAGTCCTGATGCTCATCCGCGCCTGGCCCGCCATGTCCTGCAACGTCAAGGGCTCGTGCAGCCGCTCCAACGCCCAGGCGCGCGCCGGCCCGGTCCCGGTGGCCGCCGGCGTCGGGACCGGCCGCTCGATGTACTGCGCCTGCCCGCCGTCCCGCGACGGCGGGACCACGCAGGCACGCGCCGCCGCGTTCGCCACCGAGCTCCCGTGGTCGGTGCGGATGATGTGCAGGCACAGGTCGATGGCGGCGGCGACGCCGGCCGAGGTGAGAATGTCGCCGTCGTCGATGAACAGCACGTTCGGGTCCACCGACAGCGTCGGGAACAGCCCCTCCATCCGGTCGGCCTGGTGCCAGTGCGTCGTCACCCTGCGGCCGTCGAGCAGCCCGGCGGCGGCGAAGACGTACGCGCCGGTGCACAACGCCACCTTCCGCGTCTCCGGACGGATCCGGGCCAGCGCCTCCGCGAGCTCCGGCGGCAGGGGAGCGCCGTCGGCGAGCTCGTCCACGATCGGGTACGCCGGCGGAATGATCACCGTGTCCGCCTCGGCCAGCGCCTCGGCGCCGTGCTCGACATACAGCGAGTAGTCCTCGGTCGTGGTCACCGGCCCGGCCGTCAACCCACAGGTCACGACGTCATACAGCGGCTCCATGTCTGGACCGGGCGCCGCGCCGAACAGCCGCGCCGGAATGCCCAGATCGAACGGGATCACGCCGTCCAGCGCGAGGACCACGACGCGGTGCCGCCCGCGCACGGGCTCGGCGCCGGGCTCGTCCGGCGCAACGCGACAGGGACCGGTGAGCGGGGACTGCCGCTGGATCTGGGCCATGGCCCGATTCTTTCACATGTTGGCCATCGGGCCACTGTCGGCATCCGGGGACGGTCCGCGAATGTGGAGCCATGACCGAACAGAGCATGCGCGCGATCGTCGCCACCAAGCCCGGCCCCGCCGACGTCCTCCAGGAGACCCGCGTCCCCAAGCCTCAGCCCGGCGGCACCGAGATCCTGGTCCGCGTGCACGCCGCCGCGATCAACCCGGCCGACTGGAAGACCCGCTCCGCCGGCGGCTGGGCCGGCCGCCCCGACGTCACCGAGCAGGGCCCGATCCTCGGCTGGGACGTCTCCGGCGTCGTCGAGGCGGTCGGCCGCGGCGTCACCCTTTTCAAGCCCGGCGACGAGGTCTTCGGCATGCCGCTGTTCCCGCACTTCCCCGGTGGCTACAGCGAGTACGTCGCCGCCCCGGCCCGCCAGTTCGTGCGCAAGCCCGCGGACCTGACCCACGTCCAGGCCGCCGCCCTCCCGCTCGCCGCGCTCACCGCCTACCAGGCGCTGCATGACTTCGCGAACGTCCAGCCGGGCCAGAAGGTCCTGATCCACGCCGCGGCCGGCGGCGTCGGCCACCTCGCGGTCCAGATCGCCAAGGCCCTCGGCGCGCACGTCGTCGGCACGGCCAGCGCCGCCAAGCACGACCTCCTGCGCGAGCTCGGCGCCGACGAGGTGATCGACTACCGCGAGGTGGACTTCGCCGAGACCCTGACCGGCGTCGACGTGGTCGTCGACGCCATCGGCGGCGACTACTTCGACCGCTCCCTGCGCACGATGAACCCCGGCGGTACCTTCGTCGCCCTGAGCTACGACGTCAGTTCTGCGATGAAGGCGCGCGCCGCCGAGCGGGACATCACCGCCGACTTCATGCTGGTCGAACCGGACCTCGGCGGCCTGACCGCGATCCGCGCCCTGGTGACCGACGGCCGGCTGCGTCCCGTCGTCGACACCGTGCTGCCGCTGGCCGACGCCGCCAAGGCGCACGAGCTCGGCGAGACCAACCGCGCCGCCGGCAAGATCGTCCTGACCGTCATCGAGGACTGACCGTCATCGAGGGCTGACCGTCGACAGGTAGTCCGCTCACAACCACCTCACGAGCGCCCCGGACCGCACCACCGGTCCGGGGCGCCGCCGTGCTCGGCCACCAGCTCGACCACCGGGACCGGTCGCACCAGTCCCGGGCGCCCCGTTACCCCCGGCTACCGCAAGGTAATCCGGCGATCAAGGATTGATTCCGAAGGATTTCCGTCGCTAGACTGGTCGCACACTATTTCTTCCACCAATCATCCGATGATCAGGCGAGGTGACACATGCGGCAGCACACGGGAATCCTGCGAGTCCTGTTCGACGAGGCCCACAGCGAGGCCTGGACGATCGATCCGGCCGACGCCCTGGCGATGAATCCCGTGAACCCGGCCGACGCCGGTTATACGCATGCCGCCGACCTCCTGCGCGGGCGGGGCTACTCCGTCACCGCGCACCGCGAGGGCGCATTCACGCCCGACTCGCTGTCCGGCGCCGACGTCCTGGTCATCGCGCACCCGGCCGATCCCGCGCGCGAGCGCACCACCGGCGTCGGGACCCCCGTGTTCACCCCGGCCGAGCTGGACATCCTGCAGTCCTATGTGGCCGCCGGCGGCGGTCTGGTGCTGCTCGCCGACAGCGAGCAGGACACCGGCTCCAACCTGGCCGCGCTGCTCGGCCGCTTCGGCGTCGGCATCGACCACTTCACGGTACAGGACGCCGCGCGGCGGCACAACGGCAACGCCCGCTGGGTGCTGGCCGAGCGCGCCGCGCTGCCGGAGAACCGGATCGAGTCCGAGGACGTGCTCGCCGGCGTCGCCGAGGTCTGCTTCTACCGCTCCGGCACCCTGTTCACCGCCCAGGACGCCGACATCCTGCCGCTGCTGAACTCCTCGCCGACCGCCGACCCCGCCGACCGGCCGCTGGCCGTGGGCGTGCGCTTCGGCAAGGGCCGGGTCGCGGTGTTCGCCGACTCCGACATGTTCGGGGACGACTCGATCGCCGACTACGACCACCGCGCGCTCTGGATCAACGCCGTCACCTGGGCCTCGCGCCGGCCGAAGCAGGCGAACGCGGCCGATGTCGTGCCGCACCCGGTCGCTTCCTCGGAGGCGTTCGGCGACCTGAAGGCGGCGATCGAGGAGCTGCGGCCGCTGCAGTCCAAGGACGGCTCGATCGACTTCGAGGCCGACGGTAACGATCGCGCACGGGCCGAGTCCCTGGCCAAGCGCATCGGCGCGGCCGTGGAGCTGCTGGCGCCGGAGTTCCCGCACGACGCGGACTACCTCGGCGCCGTCCTGAAGGACCTGCGCCGCTGGGCCGAGGACGGTTTCGGCGTGCCGGACTTCCTGGACTCCCTCGGCGCCTTCCACCCGGCCGCGCAGCGCGAGGACGGCCGCGAGCACCTCGTGGTGTTCCCGATGTACACGCAGAACGGCAACCTGGACCGCAACTTCGAGGCGCTGATCATCCGCACCGTGTGGCCGGACTGGATCGCCGAGCTGGAGCGCGACAAGTACCCGAACCCGCAGTTCGTGCCGATCGAGTTCGTCGCCGCCGACGCCTTCACCGCCGGCTACGACACCAACAGCGCCGTGCTGTTCCCGGAGACCGTGGCCGTCCGCGAGACCCCGGTGTTCACCTGGGGCGCCATCATGCAGGACCGCGAGGCCGCGCGGTTCCGGATGGTCACCTCGGCCGCCGCGGCGACGCTGAAGATGTCGCTGCCGCCGGACGCCGCGCGGCTGCTGGCGGACCAGCGGCTGACGCAGGAGGTGTTCGTGCTCTGGGACCTGGTCCACGACCGCACGCACAGCCACGGCGACCTGCCCTTCGACCCGTTCATGATCAAGCAGCGGATGCCGTACTTCCTGTACTCGCTGGAGGAGCTGCGCTGCGATCTGACGACGTTCCGCGCCGCGGTCGATCTTGAGCGCGAGGGCGGCCCCGGCACCTCGCACGCGCGCCTGGTCCAGTACACGATCCTGTTCGACCGCCTGTTCCGCTTCCCGATCACCGGCGGCCGGGTGCGCAACTACGACGGCCTCGGCGGCCAGCTGCTGTTCGCCTACCTGCACCGGCACGGCCTGATCCACTGGACCGACAACCGGCTGGCCGTGGACTGGTCGCGGATCGCCGACGCGGTGATCGCGCTGGCCACCGAGGTCGAGACGCTGTACCGGGACGGCATCGACCGGCCCAAGCCGGCGCACTGGATGGCCGCCTACCAGCTGGTCGCGAGCTACGTGGCGCCGAACCCGAACTCCGTCTGGGCGCGGGGCGCCTCCGCGCTGCCGCTGGACGGGCCGCCGAAGGGCCTGGTCGACGCGGTGCTGCCGGACGAGTTCCCGCTGTCGATGTTCTACGAGGCCCTGAACAAGAAGCTGAAGCCGGTCATCGAGGCCACCCGGGGTGTCACGGGCTGAGCCGCAATATCCTGACCCGCGTATCGCCGCACCTTCGATGAGGAGACTCGCAGCAATGAGCCTGAACAACCAGTCCGTGGTCGTGGTGGCGGGCGTCGGCGGCGGCGCGGGCGGCGCCGTCGTTCGCGCGCTGACCGCGGCCGGCGCGACCGTGATCGGCGTGGACACCTCGACCGAGAACGCCGAGCGCGGCGTGGCGCTCGCCGTCGAGCCGGGCCGCGCCGTGCCGGCCGGGGTGGATCTGCTCGACCTGGACGCCACCAAGGCTTTCGCCGAGGGCGTGCTGAAGGAACACGGCCGGGTGGACGGCGTGATCCACTTGGTCGGCGGCTGGCGCGGTTCGAAGACCTTCGGCGAGACCAAGCTGGAGGACTGGGAGCTGCTGCACAAGCTGCTGATCCAGACCCTGCAGCACACCTCGCTGGCCTTCCACGACGCCCTGGACGCCGCCGGCGACGGCCGCTTCGTGCTGATCTCGGCGACCGCCGCCTCCGCGCCGACCGCCGGCAACGCCGCGTACGGCGCCGCCAAGGCCGCCGCCGAGGCCTGGACGCTGGCGCTGGCCGACAACTTCAAGAAGAGCGGCGACAACGCCGCGGCGGTCGTGCTGGTCGTCAAGGCCCTGCTGACCGACGCCATGAAGGAGGCCAAGCCGGAGGGCAAGTTCCCCGGCTACACCCACGTCGACGACCTGGCCTCGGAGATCGTGAAGCTGTTCGGGCAGCCGGCCGCCGAGGTCAACGGCACCCGCGTCCGCCTCGCCCCCTGAACCAGCCTGACCCGCTAAGGAACACCGTGACTATCACCCGTCGCCACGACCTCGACTACCGTGGCTTCGCCAGCGACAACTACGCCGGGATCCACCCCGAGATCCTGGAGGCGATCGCCGTCGCCAACGGCGGCCACCAGATCTCCTACGGCGAGGACGTCTACACCGAGCACCTGCAGGAGATCTTCCAGGGCCACTTCGGCCCGCGCGCCGAGGCGTTCCCGGTGTTCAACGGCACCGGCGCCAACGTCGTGGCGATGGACGCGATGATCGAGCGCTGGGGTTCGGTGATCGCCGCTTCCACCGCGCACATCAACGTCGACGAGTGCGGGGCGCCGGAGAAGATCGGCGGCCTGAAGCTGCTGACCGTGGCCACCCCCGACGGCAAGCTGACCCCGGAGCTCATCGACACCCACGCCTGGGGCTGGGGCGACCAGCACCGCGCGCAGCCGCTGGTGGTCGCGATCACGCAGTCCACCGAACTCGGGACCTGCTACACCCCCGAGGAGATCAAGGCGATCTGCGACCACGCGCACCAGCACGGCATGAAGGTCTTCCTGGACGGCTCCCGCCTGGCCAACGCCGCGGCGACCCTGGGCCGCCCCTTCAAGGACTTCACCACCGACGCCGGCGTGGACGTCCTGACCTTCGGCGGCACCAAGAACGGCCTGATGCTGGGGGAGTGCGTGGTCGTGCTCAACCCCGACGCCGCGCACGGCGTGATGTACCTGCGCAAGATGTCGATGCAGCTGGCCTCGAAGATGCGCTTCCTGTCCGCGCAGTTCGAGGCGCTGCTGTCCGGCGACCTGTGGCTGCGCAACGCCTCCCACGCCAACGCGATGGCGCAGCGGCTCGCGGCGGCGGTGCGCGAGGTGCCGGGCGTGACGATCACGCAGCAGGTGCAGGCGAACGCGGTGTTCGCGGAGCTGCCGCGCGACGTCACCGAGCGCCTGCAGAAGCGCTTCCGCTTCTACACATGGAACGAGCACACCGGCGAGGTGCGCTGGATGTGCTCGTTCGACACCACGGAGGCGGACATCGACGCGTTCGCCGCCGCGGTGCGCGAGGAGATGAGCCACGCCGGGGCCTGACGGGCCCGCGGTGCGGCGCCGGTCTGCTCGGTCCTGATTCGGGGGTCAGGACGGGGCGGCTTCGGCGCGCGGTGAGCTGTATTTCTGCGCAGCTGTGGTTCCCCCGGCGAACATCTAGGGTTTCAGGCCTTCAGGTGTCCAGCGGCCAGCACGTCACCTTCGGCGTCGTGCACGCGAACGACCCCGACGCCTCCAGAGACCTCGTCGCCTGGGTCGACTGCTCCTGAGCTGTGCACACCCGTTCGGCCCACTAAGATCAACGGTCACACCGCCGACCGGAGGGCCGCCATGCCGCAGCTGGAAACGACCTTCGCGGCGGAGCTGCGCCGGCTGCGGCTGCGGGCCCAGTTGACGTTGGAGGCGCTCGCCGAGGCCTCCGGCGTCAGCGTTCGGACGATCGGTGCGCTGGAGCGCGGCCAGAGCTTGGGTCCGCAGCGCCGGACTGTGCTTGCCTTGGCCGACGGGCTCGGGCTCGACGACGCCGAGCGGCAGGCGTTGGAGCAGCTTGCCGAGGTGGGTCGTCCCCGTCCGGTCACCGCGCCCGGCGGTTGGTGCGTGCCGCCGCGGCCGGTTCCCGACTTCACCGGACGTGACGCGGAGGTGGACCGGCTCGTCGCGGTGGCCGCAGAGTCCGGCGCCGACGCGAGCGCCGCCGCTGCGGTCGCCGTGCTCTCCGGGCCCGGCGGCGTCGGCAAGACCACGCTCGCGGTCGAGGCCGGTCGTCGTGCGGCCGCGACCGCCGGTCTGCCGCTGTTCTATCTGGACCTGCGCGGCATGGACCCGGAGCCCCTGGAACCGGCGGTGGCCCTGTTCCGCCTCTTGAAGGCGCTCGGGGTCGGCAACCGTGACATGCCCGACGACCTCGACAGCCGGTCCGGGCAGTTCCGTACGCTGCTGGAGCAGCGGCCGGCGATCGTCGTCCTGGACAACGTGCGCGACGAGGAGCAAGTTCGACCTCTGTTACCCGGCGCCGGTCTCGGATCGGTGTTCGTCACCAGTCGCAGACTCCTGACAGGACTGGAGGGCGTCGAGCGCCTGGCGGTTTCGATCCTCGACGACGAGGCGGCCCAGGACCTGCTGACCTCGATCATCGGCGACACCGAGGGCCCCCGGGGCGACGGCCTGGAGGACCTGGCCGCGCTGTGCGGAGGCCTGCCGCTCGCGCTGCGCATCATCGGCAACCGCCTGGCCACCCGCCCCCGCTGGACCGCCCGCCAGCTCGCCGACCGCCTCGGCGACTCCGAGCGCCGCCTGGAGCGGATCCACGCCGGCGACCTGCAGATCACCGCGGCCTTCGCCATGTCCTACGACCACCTGACCCCGGCCGCTCAACGCCTGTGCCGCCGGGCCGCGCTCGTGCCTGGCCCCGACTTCGCCGCGCCGCTGGCCTCGATGCTGATCGGCGCCTCGGTCCTGGACACCGAGGAGCTGCTGGACGAACTGCACGAACTCGGCCTGCTGTCTCAGACCGACAGCGGCCGCTACGGCTTCCACGACCTGATCCGCCTGTTCGCCAACGACCGCCTCGACGCCGAGGAGCCCGGGCAACGCGAACCCCTGGCCGCCGCGATGACCGACTGGCTGCTGACCGTGGCCGTCGCCGCCGGCCGATGGTTCGAGCCCTCATACGGCGCCGCCCCGGCCGAATGGGACCTCCCGGTGGACCTGACGAGCGCCGAGGCCGCCTCGGCGTGGCTGCAGGACGAGGCGGACAACTGGTTCGGCGCCGTCCGTATCGCCGCGTCGGAGGGCCACCACCGTCAGGTCATTGATACGGCTGAAGCAGCACATTGGTACTCCGACCGCTGGTTCCTGTGGACGCACTGGCACGAGCTCTTCGTGCTGGGCGTCGAAGCCGCGGCTCGGCTCGGCGACACCGTGGCCCAGGCCAAGCAGCTGAACTACCTGTCGTGGGCCCAAGCACAGCGCCACGAGCACGCGACGGCGGCGCAGACCGCTCTGCGCGCGGCGGGTATGGCCGAGGAAGCCGGAGCGGTGGGCCCGCAAGCCTGGGCGTTCCTGTTCGCGGCGAACGCCGAAGCGCAGCTGGATCTGTCCAAGGCGCTGCGGCACGCGCAGGACGCGGACCGGTTGTTCGCCCAGAGCGAGGACTACGAGGGCCGACTCAACGCCCTGCAGACGGTCGGCATGATCTCGCTCATGCTGGGCCACGCCGATGAGGGTATTGAGAAGCTTCGCGAAGCCGTGGAGTTGGCGCGCGTCCCGCAGGTCGGACCCGGCCTCCAGCTGATCGCCGACGTCGCGCTACTGCTCAGCGCCTGGTACCTGGCGCGCGCCTACGAACAGACCGGCGCGGACGCGGCGGCCGAGGACGCCTACCGCCTGGCCCTGACCAGTGCCGAGGCAGCCGGGACGCCGTATCAGCAGGCGAAGGTCGAGCGCGGGTTCGCCCTCCTGCTGGAGCGCACCGATCGGCGTAAGGAAGCTGCGACGCTGCTGCGGTCGGCACGCGAACGGTTCGTCGAGGTCGACGCCGCACCGGAGGTCGCGGAAGCGGACACGTTGTTGGCCGAGTGGGGCTGACTCCAGCCGTCGTCAGTACATCTAGGACAGGACGCGCCGCCCGAAGTTGCGCAGCCCCAAGCCCAGGAACAGCGCCAGGAACCCGATCAGCACGGGATACACGATGTAGAGGTGCATGTGCGGCGCGTCGGTCAGCGCCGCGCGCATCCCCTCGTTGATGTAGATCAGGGGATTGACGAGCACGAGCGTCTGCAGCCACGGGAATCCGCCGACCTTCACCGGCGCCAGCCTTGTCCACTCGTAGTAGGTCCCGCCGAGGAACGTGAGCGGCAGCACCACGAACCCGAACATCAGGCCGATGTTGCGGGCCTCGAACGTCGTGCCCAGCAGCAGCCCCAACGACGTCATCGCCACGCACGCCAGCGGGATCAGCGTCAGCAGGATCCACCAGTGGTACGACAGGTCGGCGTGCACACCCTCGGCGTGTACCACCGCCGCGATCGGGAACACGAGCAGCGCCGAGATCATCCCTTGGACCGCGCCGGAGAACACCTTCGCCATCGCCACCAGCCAGATCGGGCACGGCGCCTGCACCCGGTCCTCGATCTCGCGCGTGTAGCCGAACTCCGAGGCCAGCTGGAGCGCCACCGCCTGGATGCCCTGGAACATGATCGCGATCCCGACCACCCCCGGCACCAGCACCGTCGCGAACGCCGACTCGCTGCGCGCGCCGCCGCCTCCGCCGATGCCCTGGCCGATCGTGGGGAACACGTATAAGAACACGAAGACCAGCAGGAACGGCTGTACCAGCGTGCGCGCCACAAACTCGCCGAAGTGCTTCTTGAGCACCATCAGGTCGCGCAGGATCAGCGCGCCGAGCGCGGTGCGGGACGCGGCGGCGGCCGAGCGTGCCGGGCGGGAGCGGATCTGCTGTCCGGTGCCGCGCACGGCTTCGGTTCGCGCGGTCATCAGTCCCTCAGCTCCTTACCGGTCAGGCCGATGAACACGTCCTCCAGGCTCGGCGCCGCCACCGAGAGGTCGGCCACGACGTAGCCGGCGCTCTCCGCGGCGCCGATGATCCGCGCCAGCGAGCCGTCGGCGCCGCGCAGGTGCATTTCGAGGCTGTCGCCGGAGGCGCGCAGCCGGGTGATGCCGGAGACGGACTCGCGCAGCCTGGCCCCGAGGGCGTCGAGGTCGCCGTGGGCCTTGATCGTGACCACGGTGTCCGCGTCGACGCCGTGCTTGAGCCGGGCCGGGGTGTCCAGGGCCAGGATGCGGCCGTGGTCCATGATCGCCACCCGGCCGCAGAGCCGGTCGGCCTCCTCCATGTAGTGCGTGGTCAGCAGGATGGTCTGGCCGTCGGCGTTGAGCTCGCCGAGGATGTCCCACAGCGCCAGCCGGCTCTGCGGGTCCAGCCCGGCGGTCGGCTCGTCCAGGAACAGGACGGCGGGCCGGTGGAAGATGGCGCGGGCGACCATGAGGCGCTGCGCCATGCCGCCGGACAGCGCGAAGACCGAGGCCTTGGCCCACTTGGCCAGCTGGAACTGCTCCAGGAGCCGGTCGGCGGTGCGGCGCGACTCGGCCCGGGGGATGCCGAACAGCAGGCCGTGGACGTACAGGTTCTCCCAGACGGTCAGCTGCCGGTCCAGCGTGTTCTGCTGCGAGACCACGCCGATCAGCTGCTTGGCCAGCGCCGGGCGCGCCACCACGTCCACCTCGCCGACGGACGCCCGCCCGGAGGTGGGCACCACCCGGGTGGTGAGCATGCCGACGGTGGTCGTCTTGCCCGCGCCGTTCGGGCCGAGCAGGCCGAAGATCTCGCCGGGCCGCACGTCCAGGTCCAGCTGGTCGACGGCGGCGAAATCCGTGCCGCGGTAGACCTTGGTCAACTCCCGGGTGCTGATGACGCTGCCGGCCTCGGCGGCTCCGCGGCCGTTGGCGCCGCTGCCATCACTGTCATCGCTGACGCCGGCCGGGGCCGTGGCCCCCGGTTGCGGGACCGGGACCGCTGGGGACTCCACCCGCTCAGGCTATTGCCGCCGCCCGGAGCCCGCTACAGGTCGGTCGTCCCTCGTTCGGCCGCCGCACGTTCGTTGGCGCGATCGATTTCCGCCATATGCTCCTCGGCCCACGCGCGAAGCGCGGCCAGCGGCTCCTCCAGCGACAGACCGAGCGGCGTCAGGCTGTAGTGCACGCGCGGTGGGACCGTCGGCTCGACGCGGCGGCGCGCGAGACCGTCTTTGACCAGGCCTTGCAACGTGGTCGAGAGCATCTTCTGGGACACGCCGGGCATCCGGCGCCGCAGCTCGGCGAAGCGGACCTCCTGCGGTGCGGCATCGGCGAGCACCTTCACCGCCATCGACGTCCACTTCGAGCCGAGCCGGTCCAGCAGTTCGCGGGTCGGGCACGCCGGATCGAACAGGTCGCCGCGTGCGTCATCGCCTAGGTGTACAGCCAGGGCGGTCACTTCCACCTTACCACCTGACGGAGAAGTGCCGTCTTGGCGCCGCTCCCTCGGTCTCTTACGGTTACGAGATATCTGATGGTAACCGCTTTTTACCTGGGAGGACATGTGTCCACGCCGGTCGAACTGCTCAGAGTGCCCGCCAACGGGATCGAGGTCAACGTCGCCGTCGCCGGCAGCGGCCCGGCGCTGCTGTTGCTGCACGGGTTCCCGCACACGTGGCGACTCTGGAGCGCCGTCATCGGACCGCTTTCCGAGCGGTTCCGAGTCATCGCCCCGGATCTGCGCGGTCTCGGGGACAGCTCACGTGCCGCCGGGGGCTATGACGGCGAAACCCTCGCTGCCGACGCCGAACAACTGCTGGCCGCGCTGGACGTGGACTCGGCGGCGGTCGTCGGGATCGACGCCGGTGCCGCCCCGGCGTTCCTGCTCGCCATGCGCCGGCCGGATCTGGTGCGTCAGCTGGTGCTGATGGAGGCGATACTCGGTCGCCTGCCCGGCGCTGAGGACTTCCGGGCCGCCGGTGCGCCGTGGTGGTTCGGTTTCCACGCTGTGCCGGGCTTGGCCGAGACGGTTCTGGCCGGACACGAGGCCGAATACGTGGACTGGTTCTTGGCGACTGGGACGCAGGGGCGCGGCATTCCCGCCGGTGTACGCGACGCTTTCGTCGCCGCGTACACCGGTACCGAGTCCCTGCGCTGCGCCTTCGAGCACTACCGCGCGATGCCGGAGACCGCGAGTCAGATCGCTGCCGCGACCGCCGGGCACCGGCTGACCGTGCCGGTGCTGGCGGTCGGTGCGCAGCCGGTGGGGCCAGCGCTCTATCAGCAGGTGCGCGAGGTTGCGGACGATGTCACTCGGCAGGACATCGCAGAGTGCGGACATATCATCCCGCTGGATCGTCCCGAGGCTCTGCTCGCTGTGCTGAACGATTTCCTGATCACGAGCCGCTGATCGGGTCCAACTGTTCCGGTGCCGGACGCAGCAGCCAGATGTCCCCGCCGGGCGGCGTCGGGAGGTGCGACACGGCGGCGCGCGCCGTGTGGTCTCCGGCGTCGGCGGCAGCGTGGACGACGTCGTCGGCGGCGAAAGCCTGGAACTGGAGTTCCGGGTACGTCCACGCGGCCTGGCCGGTGGCGGCCGGGACGACGAAGTCGACGGCCTTGAACAGGGTGCCGCCGGTCGGGGTGGTGTAGTGCCACAGGTCGACGCCGACGTGTTTGCCGATCATCGCCAGCCGGGTCAGGGCGACCAGGTCGAAGGTCGAGTAGTGGAAGCTGCGGGTCCGGGCCAGTTCCAGCGGCAGGCCGCCGTTCGCGGCGAGCTGCACGTTCAGCCGCTTGGTCTCCGCGGTCACGACGATCGAGCGGGCCAGCGTCGGCTGCCCGGTCGCCAGCGCGAGGGCGGCCTCCTGCATGTCGAAGAACGAGCCGTGGTTGTTGGTCGAGGCGGCCTCGTCGGAGGCGTTCTTGCTGGTCTGCAGCCAGGTGAGGAACTGCTTGTTCCAGGTGGTCATGCCGGCCCGGTCCGAGGCCGACCAGCCGGGCGCGCCGGTGTTCAGCAGCGCGACGGCGTCGAGGATGTCAGTGAACTGCTGCGAGAAGTCGATGATGCCGATACCCCGGCCGCTGACCGCGCAGGGGATGAACTGCGTGTAGTTCAGGCTGGGGTTCATGCGCGTGGCCGGGTCGACGAACCAGGTGCGCAGGTCCAGCGCCGCGCGCTGGGCATAGGCCGCGTCGCCGGTGTAGTACCAGGCCAGGGTGAGGTCGTAGACGGCGTTGAACATCTCACCGCGCTCGGCGTGGTCGGTGATGTCGTCGATCGCGGGGTTGCGCACGCCGTCGCGCTGCACGTACGGGCAGCCCCAGGGGTTGGCGGCGGTGACGGGCTGGGTCGGCCACCAGTAAGGGGCCTGACTCAGATAGTCGTGCTTGTCGCCGCTCGGCGGCAGCTGCGGCTTGTCCATCACGGACCAAGGCCCGGCGGTCAGCGCGGCATCGGCCTGCTTGCGCAGGTCGGCGAGCGGGGCTTGCAGCGACGGCAGGCCGACGCGGACGAGCTCGCGGGTCAGAGCCAGGCGGTAGCCGTCCAGGACGACGGTCGCGGGGACCTGGAACCGGTGCGCGGGCGAGCTCTGCTGCGCGGGATGCGCGGAGTGTGCGGAGGCTGTGGCCGCCGACGGCGCCAGCAGGCCGGTGACGAGGGCGAGGACGAGGGCGAGGGCTGCGAGTATTCGGGACGTCGTGCGGCTGCGTTTCAACGAAGGTCTCCCGTTCCACCTGGTAGAGGTGATTCACATACGTGAAGCGATGACAGACTTATGAATTCCGCGGCCCCAGTGTCGCGCGGGAGACGGGGCGCGTCAATGAACTCATTCGGTCCGTCCCACCGGCCGGTTAAATCAGTTGTCCGTACCCTGCGAGCCCGGCAGGCTGTAACCATCAAGCGGCTCCGTTGCCGAGATCGGAAAGGGAGGAGCAGGGACATGACCGTCGAAGCGACCCGACTGTGCGTCCTCCGGTCCCTGTGCCTTGCACGCCTTCCGGAGGAGATCTCGGCCTGACCGTCACCAGGTGACGGTCCAAGGGCCGCCCGCCGGAAGGGGAAACCTCCGGCGGGCGGCCCTTTCTCATGCCGCCGTCGGGCGCAGGCCCGAGCAGGATCCAAGCTTCCGTAGCCCAATTGGGAGAGGCACGGCGTTCAGAGCGCCGCAAGTGTGGGTTCGAATCCCACCGGGAGCACACCGGCAGCCGCCGCGTCCCGGCCATCTTGGCCGCGGCGGCCGCCGAGCACTCGTGCTGCAACTGGTTGACAGCCCGGTCTGAGAAGCCGGGGCCCGGCGACGGGCGTGTGGGTTCGAATCCCATCGAGTGCACCGCTGAACGGCAGAGGTTCGCGACTACTCCGAAGGCTCGCTCCTCAGCCGAATGTGGCTCGGCGGTCCGTCGAGCGTGGCCGCGTCGTCGTGGGACCCTGAAGACTGCTCTCGATACGGCTGTTCGAATCGCACGCCTACTGTCGGATGCTCTTCCCTGCGAGTGAGGAAAAGGGGTGTGCCAGTGGAGCTGGAGCTGCGTCATCTGCGGGTGTTGTGTGCCATCGCCGATGCCGGGAGTGTCGCCCGGGCCGGCGCGGTCCTCGGCTATTCCCAGCAGGCGCTCAGCGCGCAACTGTCTCGCATCGAGCAGTTCTTTGGGCGGGCCGTCTTCGAACGTAGCCCCGCCGGCGTGAAGCCGACCGGGTACGGGCTGGAGATCTTGGCGCGAGCTCGCGATGTCGTGGCCCGAGTGGATGCGATAAGGCGGATGCCTGAGGAGGGCGCCTCTTCGACTCGGGTGTTGAGGCTGGCCGCGACCAATTCGCCGGTGTTGGCGGGGATGGTCGCCAGGGTCAGTGCGCAGATGCCTGATGTGGCGCTGACCGTGAACAGCGTCTACGCCTCTTCGGAGATCGTCGAGCAGCTGGAGTCCGGGGAGCTGGACGCGGCGATCGCCGCGGACTATCCGGGATTGGAACTGCGGCATTCCCGGGCGGTGGCCCATCGGGGCATCGCCACCGAGCCCACGTTCGTGGCGCTGCCGGCTCGCCACAGGCACCGTCAGAGCTTGCAGGTCGAGCTGGCCGACTTGGCGGATGAGGCGTGGTTCCTCACCCCGGATGACGGGGCGGGTTGGCCGGGGGTCTTCTACGCGGCCTGTGAAGCGGCTGGTTTCAAGCCCATGAAGGTCCACGAGTTCCTCGGAGACCAGAAGCAGTTGCAGGGGATGATCGCCGCCGGGCTCGGGATATCGCCGGTCCAGGCGACCTTTCCGGCGGCGGCCGGGTTGATCGTCAAGGCGCTGACCGGCACTCCGCTGTGGTGCCGGTACGCTCTGGCCTGGCGCCGGGACAGCGTGCCCGACGTGTTGGCGGAAGCACTGTTCGCGGCGACTCAGGCGGCCTACCGGGAGCTCATCGCTCAGTCGCCGCACTTCCAGGCTTGGTCGCTGCGGACCTACAAGACGTCGCGATCGTAGTAGCGGCCGCATGGCGAACGCGCTGCTCAAGATCTAGGCAGGCCGTGATGTCGCGGAAACGGCGACTGCGGATGTTGTGATCGAAAGCCGCGAGGTGTTGTATCTCAACCCGTTGCTTGCTGTCTATCGCAGTGCAATGTTACGTATCACGCCTCGCCCTCGTCCGGAGGCGCTACCCATCCCCCAAGGGAGCACCATGCGCCATCGATCACACCTGCCCAGAATCATGGCCGCCGGAGTGGCAGCCGCAGGCCTCGTCGTCGGCTTGCTGGCCAGCCCCGCTTCCGCGGCCCAGCAACCCCCGGCTCCGGCCCCGGTCGCAAAGCACGTCGTCAAGCAGGTCCCGCCTCCGACCGGCGCGGACACCGCCACCACGTCGCAGCGACTCGCGGATCGCTCCACGCCTGTGCCGGCCACGCTCCGCGGAGCTCCTGTGAAGCTCCCGGCGAGCAAACCGTCGCACCCGGCAGCCAAGACCACGTCCGCCACGGCCGCGTCCTCCACGAAGGCGGCGGTGACCTCATGCACCACTGCCGACTTCGCCAGCCGACGCGGCGCTGCGCTGGTCTCCTACATCGAGTCCGTGGACTGGGTCGCCTGCATCAACCCGCTGTTCTCCCTGAGCGGTTCGGACGCGAACGCGGTGTTCAACGAGACCAGCATGGTCACAGTCGCGAACGGTGTGGCCAGCTCGGCCTCGTCCTACACCGGCGACGACTCCACCGGTCTGTATGAGTTGCTGTACTTCATGCGGGCCGGCTACTTCGTCCAGTCGCAGCCGAACTCCGGGGTCCCCGCCTACGACTCCACGCTCGCCAACGCCGTCAAGTCCGCGCTCACGACGCTGTTCAACAGCCGGCACTTCAGCGACGTCAGCGCCGGCAACGGCCAGGTGCTCGGCGAGGCGGTCATCACCACCGACAGCTCGGGGCTGCAGGGCGCCTTCCTGAACGTCTACAGCCGCATCCTCAACAGCTACACCAGCGCGTGGGACGCCTACCCCGCGATGGACAACGAGCTGAACAATGTCTACACGCCGCTGTGGGACGGCAACTGGAACCCGGCGTTCGTCACCGCGATCACGAGCAACCCCGGCGTCGCGGACGCCCTGTCCACATTCGCGCTGAACCACCGGTCCCTGCTGGGCGGGGCCAACGACGTGTTGGACTCCAACGCCGGCAACGATCTGGCCCGCATGGTCGGGATCACGGCGCTGCAAAGCAAGATACGGCCGCTGGCCAAGGGGCTGCTCAACGCCTCGTCGATCACCGGACCGACAGCCAGCCTCTGGGTCCACGTCGCGTACCAGACCAGCCAGTACGACGCAGCGTCGCAGTGTTCGTACTACGGGACGTGCAACCTGACCGCGCAGCTCACCGCTGCTTCCCTGCCCATCTCCTACGCGTGCAGCAACTTCACCATCATGGCGGAGTCGCTGACAGCTCAGCAGCAGAGCGACGTGTGTACGAGCCTGGCCAACGAGGTGCCGTACATCAAGAACCTCGACAAGGCCACCGCACCGATCCCCGGCCAGTACTTCCAGGTCAAGATGGTCATCTACGGCAGCAGGGCTGACTACGTCACCTACTCGTGGGCGATCTTCGGCAACGACACCAACAACGGCGGCGAGACGCTGACCGGCGACCCGACCGACCCCAACAACGTCGCCTACTCCATCCTCTACCAGCAGTCGTCCGCCAACGGCTTCACGGCCAACGCCTGGAACCTCAACCACGAGTTCACCCACGTCCAGCAGTCCATCTACGACATGAAGGGCGACTTCGGCACCCAGGTCACGGTGCCGGACGTCTGGTGGATCGAGGGCCAGGCCGAATACGTCTCGTACAGCTACCGCGGTGTCACCGACACCGAGGCGGTCGCCGAGGCCGCCAAGCACACCTACACCCTCAGCCAGCTGTTCCAGAACACGTACGCGATCGACGACACCACCCGCACCTACCCGTGGGGCTACCTCGCCGTCCGCTACATGTTCGAGAAGCACCCCGACGTCATCAACACGATGCTCAGCCACTTCCGCACCGGCGACTACACCGGCGGCTACGCGGTCTACAACAGCATCGGCACCGCCTACGACGCCGACTTCGACTCCTGGCTCGACACCGTCGCCAACGGCGGCAGCGGCGGCGGCACCCTGCCGGCCTGCTCGGACTCCAACCCGCAGGCCATGGGCCAGAACTGCTCCCGCTCCAACCAGTCGGCGACCGCGGGCAACACCGACTACCTGTGGGTCTACCTCCCCGCCGGCACCACCACGCTGACCGTCACCACCAGCGGCGGCACCGGCGACGCGGCCCTCTACTACGACCCGGACACCTGGGCCGACCCCAACACCTACACCGCCAGCTCGACCAACTCCGGCACCAGCCAACACCTCACCGTCACCAACACCACGGCCGGCTACCGCTACCTCAGCCTGTACGCCGTGACCGACTTCAGCGGAGTCACCGTATCCACCCAGTACTGACACCGCTGTCGGCCCGTGGGCGGGGCGGCCACAAGCCGCCCGGCCCACGGGCGCCCATCCGCACTGGCTTTCGGAGGTGATCCTTCTCAATGAATCCACGTCTGGCCATCACCGATCACGTGTTCATCGTTCCCCTCGACCACGACGAGCCCAAGGGCGCGACCATCGAAGTGTTCGCCCGCGAGGTCGTTGACCCGGTCCTTGCCACCAGACGGGGGAGCCTGCCCTGGCTCGTCTTCCTCCAGGGTGGTCCGGGCGGCAAGTCGCCACGTCCCAGTGGCCATTTCCCGGGTTGGCTTGAGCGGGCCCTGTGTACGCATCGGGTGTTGCTGCTCGACCAGCGTGGCACCGGGCGCTCCACTCCGGTGACGCCCACCGCCGCCGGCCGCTTCGATTCCGCCAAAGACCTGGCCCGGTACCTGTCATTCCACCGGGCAGACGCCATCGTGCGCGACGCCGAGCTGATCCGTCGCCAGTTGTGCGGCGATGAGCCGTGGGAGACGCTCGGCCAGAGCTACGGCGGATTCATCACCCTGACGTACCTGTCGCTCGCCCCGGAAGGGCTGCGAGCCTGCCATGTCACCGGCGGCATTCCGGGCCTGGAAGCCACAGCCGATGACGTGTACCGCAACACCTATCCGCGGGTGGAGGCCAAGAACCGCGGATACTACGCGCGTTATCCGTCGGACGCGGCTCAGGTCCGCAGAGTCGCCGACCTGGCGGCCACCGGACGCGTGGACCTGCCGGACGGCACCAAGCTGACTGTTCGCCGGCTGCGCAGCCTGGGGCTGGCATTCGGGATGAGCGACGGATTCGAGCGGGTGCACTGGCTTTTCGACGAGGCCTTCGACGCCGTGGGCGAGCTGACAGACACCTTCCTGCTCCACGTCATGCAGCAGACCGGGTTCGTCGACAACCCCTTGTTCACCATCATGCAGGAGCCCTGCTTCGCCCAAGGATCGCGGCCGACTGACTGGGCCGCGCAGCGGATCATGGCCGAGTATCCGAGGTTCGACGAAGCGGCGGAACCGCTGTTGTTCACCGGCGAGATGATCTACCCCTGGATGTTCCAGGAGGTCAAGGCCCTGCAACCGTTCGCCGCGGCCGCCGAGATCCTGGCCGGCTGGACTGAGTGGCCGGCGCTGTACGACCCGGCGCGGCTGGCGGCCAACCAGGTCCCGCTCGCGGCGGTCGTCTACCACGACGACATGTACATCCCCACGGAGCTGTCACTGCGCACGCTCAACCAGGTGGGCACCGCCCGAGCCTGGGTGACCAACGAATGGGAGCACGACGGTGTGAACGCATCGGGGGACGTCGTGCTGTCCAGGTTGATGGACATGAACGCCGGGCGTTGCTGAGCCACGTCGAGAAGCCCCCGCGAACCGCGGCATCCGCGGCACCACGGCGCCGCCTCATCACCAATTGAAGGAACCGACATGAAGAAGACCGCGGTCATCGCGACCGCCGCGGCTGTAGCTGCCGTCGCGGCCGTATGCGCCGTTCCCGCGTCTGCGGCACCGGCCGACCCGGGCTCCACGCTCCAGGCCGAAGCGGCCCAGGACAGCGGCCAGGGCACGCTGAACTGGGCATCGTGCAACGATCCGACGACGCCCGCTCTGCAATGCGCCATGCTGGAGGTCCCGTTGGACTACAGCCGGCCGCACGGCCAGAAGATCAAGATCAAGGTGGACCGGCTGCCGGCCACCGCCCCCAAGGCCAAGCAGCAGGGGCCGATCCTGCTGAACCCCGGCGGCCCCGGCGACAGCGGGCTGTGGATGCCCGCCTACATCACCGGGCAGATGCCGGCCGATGTGGCGTCCGCGTACGACTGGATCGGATTCGATCCGCGCGGCACCAACGCCAGCGATCCCCACGTGGTCTGCGATCCGCACTACTTCGACGGTGAACGCCCGGACTATCAGGTGTCGCAGGGGACCTCGCAAGCATGGCTGGAGAAGGACGCGAAGTACGCGGCGGACTGCGCGGCGAACTGGAGCTGGCTGCTACCGCACATGACCACCGTCGACAACGCGCGCGACATGGACAGCATCCGTCGAGCGCTGGGCACGTCGAAGATCTCGTTCTACGGCGGATCGTGGGGCACCTCCCTCGGCTCCACCTACGGCCAGCTCTATCCCTCGCGCGTTCGCCGCATGGTCTTGGACAGCATCGTCGGCCCCACGATCACCTGGTACGACCACAACATCCTGCAGGACAAGGAACACCAGCGCCGCTTCGAATCCTTCGCTGAATGGACCGCCAAGGCCGACGGCGTCTATCACCTGGGAACCACAGCTGACGCCGTCATCAAGAACTACTACGCGGTCGAGCAGGCGCTGCGGTCCAACCCGGCCGACGCCGCCCCGGCGCCTGGCAAGATCGGTCCCGCGGAGTTCGAGGACACCTTCTACAGCGGTGGCTACAACTTCCTGCGCTGGCCGCGCATGGCGACCGTGCTGTCGGCGTACCTCGTCAACCACGACACCCGCCCGCTGAACATCGCCTACAACCGCTACGCGGCACCGGGCGCGGACGACGGCTCCTTCCCGAGCTACAACGCTGTGCAATGCACCGAGAACGCCTGGCCCCGGGATTGGCAGGTCTGGCAGAAGGACCAGGCCGCGGTCAACGCCGCCGCGCCCTTCTACACCTACAACAACATGTGGTACAACGCCGCCTGCATGTTCTGGCCCTACCAGGGCAACCCGGCCGGCCGGCTGCCCATCACCGGCAAGGGGCTGCCGCCTGTGCTTCTGTTCCAGGCCACCGAGGATCCGGCGACGCCGTATGAGGGTGCTGTCGCGATGCACCAGGCGCTCCCGAGCTCGAAGCTGGTAGTCCAGACCGGGGGCAGCTTCCACGAGATCCTCTTCCACGGCGACACCTGCCTGGACGACACGTTCATCGCGTACCTGCGTGACGGCACACTGCCGAACGGCAAGGGCTTCATCGCCAAGACCTGCGCCCCCGAGCCCGACCCGGTCCCGACGTACATCGCTCCGACACCCGCGGTCACGAAGAGCCCGCAGGTAAAGGGGAACGCGTCGACCACCGCACGGACGCCGGCCGACGATCCGGAAGCCGTCGTGGGTCGGCTTTGAGATACCGGCTTTGAGATACCGGCTGTGAGATGCCGGCTGTGAGATGCATGGTGCTCAGTCGGTCGAGGGGGCCGGCTGAGCACAGGCCCACCTATAGCAACTCTTCTGCCACGCACCTGCGTGCGATCTGCTCCCGAGCTCCCGAATGACCAGCTCAAGAATGGACGGCCCTGAGATGGATGCGGCTGCCTCGACCGATCCCGATGGTTTCGATCATCACCCGGCACGGCGTCCCGCCGCCGCTACGGCTGTGCCGCGGACACCCGCGGCGTTGGCCTGGCGTCGGTTCCGTTCCGATCGGACCGGGATGGTGGCCGGGATAGTCGTCAGTCTGTTCTTCGTCGTCGCGCTGTGCGCTCCGCTGATCAGTGCTGTCTATGGCAAGGATCCTTACACGACCTACGGCCAGGACGAGTCTGGACTCCTTGACGACTACGGCTACCCGGTCGGTGCGATGGGTGGGGTCAGCGGCCGGTTCTGGTTGGGTCTGGAGCCGGGGCTGGGGCGTGACGTCTTCACGCAGTTGCTGTACGGGATCAGGACCTCGCTGCTGATCGCGATGGCGGTCGTCCTGATCATCACGGTGCTGGGAACCGCGGTCGGGCTGGTCTCCGGATACGCCGGCGGGTGGCTGGACTTCGGCATCAGCCGGGTCGTGGACGTCGCCCTGTCGTTCCCGTCGACGCTGTTCATCATCGCGTTCGTGCCGGTGGTCCAGTCGCTGTTCGTGTCGGCCGATCAGCAGACCCCGACCTGGATGCGGGTCATGACGCTGGTGGTGGTGCTGTCGGCCTTCGGCTGGGCGCCCGTGGCCCGGCTGCTGCGCGGTCAGGTGATCTCCTTGCGGACCCGGGAGTTCGTCGAGGCGGCGCGCATCGGCGGTGCCTCGCCGTTCCGCATCATCGTCAAGGAGCTGCTTCCCAACTTGTGGACGCCGATCCTGGTGACGGCTTCGTTGTCGGTGCCCGCGTACGTCACGGCCGAGGCCGCGCTGTCATACCTCGGTGCGGGAATCGTCGAGCCCACCCCGGACTGGGGACGCATGATCCACCGCGGGGCCGAGGTGTACCTGTCGGACATCACCTACATGCTCGTCCCGGGCGTGGCGATCCTGATCTTCGTGGTCGCCTTCAACCTGCTCGGGGACTCAGTGCGCGACGCTCTCGCACCCTCCGGCCGCTGACATCCGCCGCCGGACACGACTGCCGTCTCACCAACCGAACCCCGGAGGGAACTCCCATGGCCATATCCACATCCAAACATCGATCGCGGTCGGCGCTCGCGCTCCTGATGCTCGGCACCTTGACGATCAGCGCGGGGTGCTCGGCGTCCAGCAAGAAGACCGACGCCTCGAATCCGGCCGCGAAGGCGGCGGCCAAGCAGACTGTCGCGATCGGTACGGCGGTCGACTCGAAGGGACCGGACCCGGCGGTTCCAGGGGCCAAGTCCGGAGGCGCCGTCACAGTGCTGCAACACTCCGATTTCAGCCACCTGGACCCGGCCCGGGTCTGGTCCTCCACCAATCAGACTGCCGACCTGCTCCTGTCCCGGCAGCTGACCAGCTATCAGCAGGTCGGGGACACGACGAAGCTGGTCGGCGATCTGGCCACCGACACCGGATCCAGCCCCGACGGCAAGACGTGGACCTACCACTTGAAGGACGGCCTCAAGTACGAGGACGGCAGCTCGATCACCGCCCAGGACGTCAAATACGGCATCGAGCGCACCTTCCAGAAGGAACTGTCCGGCGGCCCGCAATATCTGCAGATGTGGCTGACCGGCAAAGACGACTACTCCGGCGTCTACTCCGGCCCATGGAACGGTCAGGACCTGTCGGCGATCCAGACGCCCGACGCCAAGACCATCGTCTTCCACCTGGCATCGATGCACGCCGACTTCCCGTTCGCGCTGGCCATGCAGTCCTACAGCCCGGTCCCGAAGTCCAAGGACACCAAGGCCGCCTTCGACCAGCACCCGTTCTCTTCCGGCCCCTACAAGATCGACAGCCACGACATCGACAAGGGCATGGTGCTCTCGCGCAACCCCTACTGGGACCCGGACACCGACCCCGTCCGCCACGCCTATCCCGACCAGTGGCGATTCGAGTTCGGAGCGCAGGAAGTCGACATCAACCAACGACTCATGGCAGCCAACGGACCGGACCGGACCGCCATGACCTTCAAGGTCTCGATCGGGGCGGATCTCGCCGGACAGGTGAACTCCGACCCGAACCTCAAAGCCCGCCTGGTCAACCAGGTCACGCCGTTCTCAGAGTTCTTCAATATCAACACCAGGCGGATCATCGATGTGAAGGTCCGCCAGGCGCTGCTGGAGGCCTTCCCCCGCCAGCAGGTTCGGCAACTGTTCGGCGGGCCGGTCTACGGGGATTTCACCACCACGATCCTGTCGCCGGTGACGAACGGCTATCAGGATTACGACCTCTACGGCGTCGCCATGACAGGCGACCCGGTCAAGGCCAAGGCCCTGCTGGCCCAGACCTCTAACCCGCACCCGACGATCGTGTTCGCCTACTCGGACGACCCCACCTGGCAGCAGGCCGCGGTCGCGGTCTCCCAAGCGCTGGACAAGGCTGGCTTCACCGTTGTCACCAAGCCGATCAGCTCGAAGAACTACTACGACGAGACCCAGAAGGTGGACAACCAGTTCGACCTGTACTGGGGCGGCTGGGGACCGGACTGGCCCAGCGCCTCCTCCGTCATCCCGCCGCTGTTCGACGGCCGTCAGATCACTGACGGCGGCGGCAACAACTCGCTGTTCGACGACTCCGGAGTGAACGCCGAGATCGATCGGATCCAAGGGCTGGCGGACCTGAGCCAGCAGGACGCGGCCTGGGGCGTGCTGGACAAGAAGATCATGCAGTCCGCCCCGGTGATCCCCTGGGTCGACCTTCGCCAGGTCTCGCTGTACGGCCCGGGACTCGGGGGAGTGCACACCGGATTCATCGGTACCTGCTACCCGCTCGACGTCTACGTGAAGTAGCCGCCGCGCGGCGCGGCCGGCCACCCGAGCCCGGCCGCGCCGCCCGAATCATCGACCTGGAGCAAGCCTTGTTCGGATTCATCCTCCGGCGGGGACTGGGAGCGGCGCTGATCCTGTTCGCGGTCAGCGCGGTCACGTTCTTCCTGTTCTTCGCCCTCCCGTCGGACCCGGCCCGACTGTCCTGCGGCAAGACCTGCACGCCGCAGACCTTGGCAGCGATCCGCCACAACCTGGGCGTGGACCGCCCGCTCTTCGACCAGTACTGGCAGTTCCTGCACGGGATCTTCGACGGCCGCCACTTCGGCGCGACCTGGTGTGCGGCGCCCTGCCTGGGCTACTCGTTCGTGAATCACAAGTCGGTGACGTCCACACTCGCCGACCGCTTCCCGGCGACGCTTTCCCTGGCCGTCGGCGCTTCCGTCCTGATCCTGACCGTCGGAGTCGGCCTGGGGGTCATCGCCGCGTTGCGCCGGGGCCAGGCCCTCGACAAGCGGCTCACCGCCATCGCTCTGGTCGGTTCGTCCATGCAGGTCTACTTCGTCGGCATCGTCGCGCGATACCTGCTGGTGGACGAATTCTCCGTCCTCCCGCAGCCCGGCTACAGCCCGATCACCTCAGATCCCGGCAAGTGGTTCGGCGGGATGATCCTGCCCTGGAGCACCCTGGCCGTGGTGAGCGCGGCGACCTATGTGAGATTCACCCGCTCCTCGATGATCGAGGCCGAGGCCCAGGAATATGTCCGGACGGCGCGGGCCCAGGGTCTTCCACCCCGCGTGGTGCACCTGCGCTACGCCTGGCGCGGCGCCATGACCCTGGTGCTCACTCAGTTCGGGCTCGACCTCGGGCTGTTCCTCGGCAGCGCCGTGATCACCGAGACCACGTTCAACATTCACGGCATCGCGCAACTCGCCGTCTCTTCGGTGACGGACTTGGACCTGCCGATGATCACCGGGACCGTCCTGGTCGCGGCAGCCTTCATCGTTCTGTGCAATGTCGCGGTCGATCTCTGCTATGCGTTCATCGATCCCCGAGTGAGGCTGTGATGGGCACTGCGCACGAATTCGCCGCGGCGGCCGAACGCCCCCTGCTCCGCTCCCTGCTCGCGGTCGAAGACCTAGGCATCCGCTTCCACACAGAAGGCGGGACCGTTCAAGCGGTCAACGGCCTGAGCTTCAACCTGCGCCGCGGTCGGACGCTCGCCGTGGTGGGGGAGTCCGGTTCGGGCAAGAGCGCCACAGGGCTGGCGTTGCTCGGCTTGCACGATCGGCGCCGCACCGAGGTTTCCGGCCGGGTGGAATTCGACGGCGTCGAGCTCAGCGGTCTCGACGAGCGACGGATGTCGTCCTACCGCGGTTCACGCATCGCGATGGTCTTTCAGGACGCGCTGACCGCACTGTCGCCGTACCACACGGTGGAGCATCAGCTCACTGATGCCTACCGCCGACGGACCGGCGTGGGTCGGCGTCAGGCCCGAACCAGGGCGATCGACATGCTGGCCCGAGTCGGTATCCCGGACCCAGGCCGACGCGTCGACGAGTATCCCCACGAGTTCTCCGGCGGGATGCGGCAGCGCGTCATGATCGCCATGGCGCTGATGGGCGAGCCGGACCTGGTGATCGCCGACGAACCCACCACGGCGCTCGATGTCACCGTCCAGGCACAGATTCTCGAGTTGCTGACCGAGATCCAGGCCGAGTCGCAGCTCGCGATCCTGCTGATCACCCACGACCTCGGCGTCGTGGCCGGGGTGGCGCACGACGTGATGGTGATGTACGCGGGGCGCTGCGTCGAATACGGTCCGGCCGCGCGAGTGCTCGCAGCACCTGAGCACCCTTACACCACAGGACTGCTGCGCTCCGTACCGACGCTGTCCGGCGATCCCGACTCCGAACTCGTTCCGATCGCCGGGAGTCCGCCGAACCTGCTCGACCCGCCGGGAGGCTGCGCCTTCCACCCCCGGTGCGAGCTCCGCACGCAGGTTTCAGGCGACCGCTGCACAACGGTCGTTCCGATCCTCGGACCGGGCTCGGCCGACGGACGTACACGAGCCTGCCACCTCGCCGTCGAACGGATCACAGCCTGATGGACACTTCCCCGACCGGCCCCATGACCAGCCCCATGGACCTCGACCTGAGGCCGCCGAAGTCGGACCCGCCGAAGTCGGACCCGCTCCTTGACGTCGTAGGACTGGCGAAACACTTCCCCGTCCGCCGCGGACTCCTCATCCCACGCCACGCCGGCGCGGTGAAGGCCGTGGACGGGGTGTCGTTCGCCGTGTCCCGCGGCGAGACCCTCGGACTGGTCGGTGAATCCGGCTGTGGCAAGTCCACCACCGGCCGCCTGGTCACCCGGCTGCTGGAACCGACCGCGGGCACCATCCGCTACGACGGGCAGGACATCACCCACGCCGGCCGCCGGGAACTCGCGCCACTGCGCGGCAGGATACAGATGGTCTTCCAAGATCCCTACGCCTCGCTCAATCCGCGCCACACCGTGGGCGACATCATCGCCGCGCCGCTGGAGTCCCTTCGCATCGGCCCGACATCCAGCCGCCGGGACCGGGTCGCCGAACTGCTGGACGTCGTGGGTCTCGACCCGGCGCACGTCCACCGATACCCGCACGAGTTCTCCGGCGGCCAGCGCCAGCGGATCGGGGTGGCCCGGGCCCTGGCGACCGAGCCGGAGCTGATCGTCGCCGACGAACCGGTCTCGGCGCTCGACGTCTCCATCCAGGCCCAGGTCGTCAACCTCATCCGGCGACTCCAGCGTGACCTCGGCATCGCCTTCGTGTTCATCGCCCACGACCTGGCCGTCGTCCGCCAGGTCAGCCGACGCGTCGCGGTCATGTATCTGGGGCGGATCGTCGAAACCGCAGATCGTGAAACCCTGTATCGCCACCCCCGACACCCTTACACGCAGGCATTGCTGTCGGCCGTCCCCGAGGTGGACGACGGCAGGAGCCCCGCGCGCGAGCGCACCCGGCTGGTCGGCGACGTGCCCAGCCCACTGAACCCGCCCTCGGGCTGCGCGTTTCGGACCCGCTGCGTGAAAGCGGCGGAGATCTGCGCCGCCGAGGAACCTCCGCTGGTCCGGCTTGTGGGATCAGCGGGCGAGCACCTTGCGGCGTGTCATTTCCCTGCTTCGGCCGCCTGATTTTGGGCGGTGCTGACCTGTGTGTGGGTGGTAGTGGGTGTTGGCGGCGGGTGGGTGTGGCGGGTGCGGTTTGTTCGTGGGTTGACAGTCAAGGGCGTTTTTTGACGGCTTCGCGCGGGTTTAAGAAGGATCCGCTGGGTGGCGCAGTTCGGTGGTGTGCCTGGCGTGGCGTTGGCGGCCGGCCGGTGATGCCGAACACGACCGCCCGCCCGCCCGACGCGTGCGCAGTGACTCGGACCCGCGCGCGGTCGTGGACACGGACAACCGCCAGCCGCCGACGTAACCAGCGGGGCACTACCGAACTGCGCCACCCAGCGGATCCTTCTTAAACCCGCGCGAAGCCGTAAAAAGCTCTTAAAACCCACCAACAAACCGCACCCACCACACTCACCACATAGCCATGAACTCCGCGAGATCCCACTCAGCCCACGGCCCGAGTGCGGCCTGCTCCTGTTTCAACGCGAACTGGCGGAGGGCTGTGTGCAGCCTCCGGTTCCCGGGCCGCCGAGTCGGAACGACGTCGGGGTCACCGCGCCGTAGTTGTAGTGGTCGGGGCTGGTGGCTTTGACGGTGAGCTGTGGTTTGTCGGTGGTTCCCGCGATCTGGTGGTCGCGGATCCAGGAGGCGCCGCCGGTGCTGCCGAAGCGGCCGTCGCCCATCTGTGTGCAGCTGGGGGTGTCTGCCTGGTTCTCCGCGACTTCGCCGAACACTGACACGACCTGTGCTGTCTTGTAGGTGCCCTTCCACAGTGAGCCGGGGAAGTAGCCGACCGGCAGGTCGGCGAAGTACACCCACCAGTTGCCGTCGATGGTGCGGATGGCGAAGTTCGCGGCGATGTGCGGCGGCAGCGCCATTCCGGGGCGGATGATCGGGGAGACTTGGACGAAGCCGCAGCCGTTGTAGCAGCTCTCCTGGCCGTCGACCCAGTGGTAGACGAACAGGTGCGACCGGGCATCGCCGTTGAGCTCGGGGTCCACGGTCCAGCCGATCTCGACGGTCGAGGTCCGCGCGGTGTTCTGCAGCGCGATTTCCTGCAGGCTGTGCTCGCCGGTCTGGGCCGGGTTCACCGCTGGGGCCTCGACCTTCATCAGGACGCTGACTCCGGTCGTGTCGGTCCGCTGCTGCCCGCTGACGTAGTCGTAGCAGGCTCCGTACCAGCAAATCGGTCCGCCGGCGGCCGATGCCGCGGCCGGTGGCGTCCCGGGCGGGGGAGCGGGGGCGATGGCGGATGCGGAGGTTGGCGCCGCGCTGAGCAGACTTGCCGCGAATGCTGCGGCGGCGAAGGCGCCACGGAACCTAGCAGGCACCGGGGCCGCCGAGTTGGAAGGAGGTGGCGGTGGCCGAGCCGTAGTTGTAGTAGCTCGGATCGGTGGCCGTGACGGTGAACTGCGGAGCCGAGGAGGAGCCGTAGAGCTGGAAGCCGGATATGGACGAGGAACCGGCGCTGGTGCCGTAGGCGCCGTCGCCCATTTCTGTGCAGCTGTTCTGGCTGCTCGCGGCGACCTCTCCGAAGGAGGAGATGGAGTACGCGGTGGTGAACGCCCCGTTCCACAGCGAGCCGGGGAAGTATCCGAACGGCACGTCGTTGTAGTACGCCCACCAGTCGCCGCCGTAGTTGTACAGAGTGAAGGTGCCGGTGGTTCCGGGGGCGAGGGCCATCCCGGGCTGCACGGTCGAGGACGTCGACACGAACCCGCAGCCGTTGTAGCAGGTGGCCTGGCCGTTGACCCAGTGGTAGACGAACAGGTGGGGCTGGTAGTCGCCGTTGACCCCGGGGTCCACCGTCCACCCGATCTCTATGGTGTTGGCGGTGGTGGTGTCGTTCGTGCTCTGCAGGGCGAGTTCCTGCAGGGAGTGGCCGTTGGAGGCCACACCGCCGGGGTCGGCCTGGTACATCGTGACGCTGGCGCCGGTGGCGGCGGCGTACTGTCGCCCGGTGACATAGCTGAAGCAGGACCCGAACCAGCAGGTGGACGCGTGGGCGCTGCCGGCGGGGAGGACGACGGCGCTGGTTGCCGCCGCTGACAGGATGGCTGCGGCTATGCGGGATCTGCGGGCACCACGGGACTTTCTCGATGGCATGAGTGCCTCCGGTGGGGAAGGCGCCGTTTTCGGGCGCCAAGAAGGGAGGGGACGGCGGTGGGGGGCGGCCTGCTGCCGGCGGTGCAGGCCGTCGTGGGGGATCGGCGTGGTCGTCCCGGTCCGGATCCGGTCGCTCAGCGCCGCACCCTGAAGTTAAATGAAGAAGTAACTTCACTTAGGGTGTGGGTTAACGTAGAGCAAGACTCCTGGCAGGCGCAAGACCCGGGGCTGATTCGTGATAGGAGTGCGGTGAGCAACCTGAAACAGAACGAAGAGGAAGGCGCGATGGCTCCTCTCGCCGCCGGCCAAGAAGGTCCGGATCGGATCCTCGGCGCGCGCCTGCAGCGCCTGCGCGCCAGCCGCCGCCTGACGCAGAAGGCTCTGGCCGAACCGGGATACACCGCCGCGTACGTGTCCACCGTGGAGGCCGGCAAAGCCCGGCCGTCGGAGGCGGCGTTGCGGTACTTCGCCGAGCGTCTCGCGGTCAGTTACGAGGAACTGGCCGCCGGCGTGCCGGGGGGACTGCGGGCCGAGATCCGCGAGGGCCAGGCCGAGGCGCAGCGGCTCATGGACGGCGACGAGGGGGAGCGGGCCGAGGCCCTGCTCGCGGACCTGATCGGGAAGGCCGGCGACCACGATCTGTCGGATCTGGTCGCCGAGCTGCGGATCACGCTGGGCTCGTTCCTGCTGCGCCGCGGTGGGTTGGCCGCGGGCCGGGAGCAGTTTGAGCAGGCTGAGGCGCTGCTAACCGACCAGCCTCTGCCGGCCCGGGTCCGGGCCATCCGAGGCCGCGCGACCGCGCACTACCTGGAGGGCGACGTCCGGTACTCCTGCTATCTGCTGGAGTCGACGATCAACGAGTTGAACGGCGGCGGCCTGCCGGATCCGGCCTCGCTGATGCTGCTCTACGCGGCTGTGATCGGCCCGTACCTGGAGTTGGGCGCCTTGGAGCGGGCGACGAAGGCGGCGTCGCTGGCCCTCGATCTGGCACCGCGGGTCTCGGACCCGGTGGCCATCGCCACGCTGCACCGCTCGGTGGCCCGCACCTTGGCCGCCGGTGGCCGGTTCGATGAGGCCGAGGCCGCGCTGGTCAAGGCGCAGGAGGTGTATCAGCAGTGGGAGATCCGCGTCGAGCTGGCGCAGTGCCACTGGATGCGCGGTTACCTGCATGCCCAGCACGACCGCCTGGACGCCGCCGAGATCGAGCTGCGCACCGCCGCTGACATGCTGAGAGCCAGCGGTGCGGCGTTCTACGCCGTACAGGTCGAGGTGGAACTCGCCGACGTTCGCTGGCGGCTGGGCCACACCGCCGAGGCCGAGGAGGTGCTCGGCGGGTTGCTGGCAGGTCTGGGTCCGGGCCACGGCGCGGTCCACGCCGCTGCCGCGCACCATCTGCTCGGCGTGATCCGCGAAGGCGCCGGGGATCTGGACGCCGCCGAACGCCACTACCGCGCCGCGATCGAACTTCAGCAGGAAGCTGATGTCACCGGGGACCTGGCGGACACCTCCCGCCTGCTCGGTGATCTGCTCGACCGCCAAGGCCGCACCCGCGAGGCCGTCGAGGCGTATCGGCACGGCCTGACCCGGTTGGCGCGTCCGGGTACGACGACGCTCGGCCCCGCGCCGCTGCCGCCTCCGGTGATCCCGGCGGCTGGTGCTATGCCCCGCGGTCTGTGATCGGCGTCCGCGCTTCGGCCTTTTAGGCCGGCCCGCCGGGGCGCCACGTGGCCAGGTCGCCAGGTCGCCAGGTCGGCGACGGTGTGGTCGGCCAACTACGACGAGGCCGCGCTGGCCGCCAACCAGGTTCCGACGTTCGCCATGGTCTACGAGGCTGACTTGTACGTAGACCCTCAACACTCCCTGAGCACCGTAGGCAGAGTCGGCATGACCCACGGCGAGTGCTGATCCATCACGAGATGTAGTCATACCACGACGGAGAGTGAATCAGAAGACTGTCTTTGTCCGCTTTCCGGTGAGAGTGTGGAGATGTTCCCGATCGGGATCCTCCCCTCACGGAAAGTGGGTACACCCATGTCCGGCGACACCTACTCGGCCTCCCCGTTCGCCCTCGACGACGACAGCCTCCACCAACTGGACGCGATCCGCGAGGCGATGCTCGACCCCTCGCCGCGGCGTATCGGACGCCTCGACCAGTGGGGGCTCGCGGACACCTACGAGACGTACGCCGAGATCGCCGCGTACCAGGAGACCCCGATCGTGATGGCGGACGGGACGCGGATCGACGCGGCGTTGAGCGTCCCGCGGAACCTGGCGCCCGGGCAGACCTGCCCCACGGTCGTGATGCCCGCCCCGCTGATCGCGGTCGGCCGCAAGGCGTACCTCGGCATGTTCCCGCGCCTGGCGCTGGGCGGCTATGCCGTGCTGGCGTACAGCCAGCGTGGCCTGGCCGAATCCGACGGCGAGATACAGGTGGCCGGGCCGACGGACTGGTCCGACGGCAGCGAGATCCTCAGCTGGGTGAGCGGTCACGACGCCGTCGACCCGGACCGGATCGGCTGCTTCGGCGCCTCCTACGGAGCCGGGACCAGCCTGCTGCTGGCCGCGCACGACCCGCGGGTCAAGGCTGTGGCCGGCGCCAGCGCCTGGGCGGACCTGTTCGGCTCCCTGTACGAGAACGACACCCGGCACCTGGCAGCCTTCGAAGCGCTGGTCGCCCTGTTCGGCGAGGACCGCTGTTCCAAGGAGTTCCGGGAGGTCATCGAGAAGATCCGCAACAACGTCATCGACGACGACGTCCGCGAGTTCGCCCGGATACGCTCGCCGAAGGAGTACTTGTCGGCGTACTCCGAGTACCAGACGCCTGTCCTGATGGGCACCTACTGGCACGAGACCATCTTCTCGCTGCCGGCGGTCGTCGACTTCTTCACCCAGCTGCAGACCCCGAAATCGCTGCTCATCCAGATCGGCGACCACGGCAACGGCGAAGGGCCCGGGCTGCTCGGCCTGATCGCCAAGCCGACCGAGATGGCCTACCGCTGGCTGGACCACTACCTGGGCGGCAACGCCGGCGGCGGGGGCGCGGCACCGCAGCTCGGCGTGCGCTCGGAGTACATGCACAACCTGCTGTCCGAGCTGCATCACGACAGCTGGGAGGACTACGCCCTGGCCAAGCAGCGGTTCCACTTGGGCCCCGTCCAGCCGGGCCAGACCGACGCGTCGATGGCGCAGGGCCCGGCGCAGTCGGGGTGGATACGTTCGCTGCAGGCGACCGGCGTGGAAACTGAAGTCGTCGTCGCCCCGAAGCTGGTGCAGACCGGCGCCGCGGAGCGGATGGGGCTGCCGAAGGTCTACAAGACCTCGAACGAGGACCGCGCCCGCGCGGCGGTCTGGACGTCCGCGCCACTTGAGCGGCCGATGCGGGTCCAGGGCGACCTGGAACTGCGGGTGACGGTCAAGCCCGCCGCCGGCCGCACTGACGCCACGATCGTGGCGTATCTGCTGGACTGCAACCCGGCCAACGGCAACGCGTACATCATCACCAACGCGCCTTACACGCTCGCCGGCGGAAAGGCAGGCGAAGCCCGCACGGTCACCTTCCCCCTGCAGCCGGCGCACTACGTCCTGGCCAAGGGCCGCCAACTCCAGCTGATCATCGACACCCACGACCCGTTCTTCGCCGACGCCAACGACGGCACCGAAGCCGAGCCCACGGTCGTCGAGCTCACGTCCCCGAACGGCACCGAGTCCTACATCGACATCCCCCTGCACCCCCTGGCGTAGCGCCGATCGCCGCCTCGCCAGGTGGCACCGTGACTGCGCCGACGATCGGGTCCGTCATGCCGCGGCCCTCCGGCCCCGTGCCGGCCTGGCCGTCGGCGCGGTCGCAGGCGTCTCAGCTGGGGTCACGTCCACCAGTACGGCGCGCAGGCCACCGCAGCGTCGACCAGATCTGCTTTCGTCACGGTGTCGTCGCCGAGCCAGGCGGCGATGGCTCCGGCGAAGCCGTGGGCCATGAAGGCGGCGACAACCTCCTGATTCGCGCGGGGCACCCCCGGATCGTCCGACCGCGCCATGAACGCCATGGCGTAGTCGGCGAAGTGCCGGACCAGCGCCTCGTACACCCCGCGATCCGCCGGGTCCTGCAGGGCCTGGCGGTAGACGGTCCGGAACCGTTCGACGTGCTCGGCGACCTCCGCGGTGGTGAGCCGTAGCATCTCGGCGGCCGAGTGCGTGCCCTCGGCCCGCAGGTCCTGCTCCCGGCGATGGCCGCGGTCCAGGTCCGCGTAGAGGACCTGGATGAGCAGGTCCAGGGGGCTGTCGTAGCGGTTGTAGAACGTGGCCCGGGTCACCCCGGCCCGATCGGCGAGGGCCGCTACGGAGATCCGCGAAACCGGCTGTTGCGCGGCGAGCTCGACGATTGCCTGCTCCAGGGCGTGGACCGTCCGGGTGATCCGCGGGTCAGTGCGTTCTGTCACCCGGTGCCTCCAGCGCGGTTGCGAAACGTCACGACTCCTGATGCTATACAGACGTCAAATAGGCCCGTGGATTTCCGACGAGAGGGAACTGCCATGACGGCCCCCACCCACTTCAGCTGTTCGCCGAGCGCCGCCTGATGGTCGACTGGACCGAGACGCGGCCGTCCACGCCCTGATCACCGAACCAGGCCATGACACCCCGAGAGCGCTGGGCCCTGCTGCGCCGCCGTCTGTGGCAGCCGCCCCGTCCCCACGGCGAGCAGCCCCGCGACCGCGTGGTCGGACCACTCGAACTCTTCTACGACCTCGCCGTGGTCGTGCTGGTCGCCCAGGCCGCCCACCACCTCGCCGGACACCTGGCCTGGGGCAGACTCGGCGAGTTCACCGCGGTGTTCACACTCGTGTGGATCGCCTGGGTCAACGGCAGCCTCCACCACGAACTCCACGGCCACGAGGACGCCCGCGCCCGCAGTACGTTCCTGCTCCAGATCCTGCTCCTGGTCACCATGGGCGCGATGATCCCGGACGCGGGCGGCGCGCGCGGCGCGGGCTTCGCCATCGCGTCGGCGGCGCTGTTCGCCGTGCTGGCGATGCTCTGGCTGCTGGCGAGCCGGGGCGACAGCCCCGAATACCGCCGGTCCAGCCTGCTGTTCGTGTCCGCCACGGCGGCGTGCGCCGTACTGGTGGCCGGGTCCGCCCTCCTGCCGTCCGGCGCCCGCGTGTGGTCCTGGGGCCTGATCGATGTCGCGTACCTGACCGCGTTCGGCGCCCTGGCCATCGCCGCGCTGCCCGAGGAGGCCTCCGCCCTGACCATCACCGACGCGCTCATCGAACGGTTCGGGCTCATCACCATCATCGTGCTCGGCGAAACGCTCACGAACGTGGCCGGCGGCCTGTCCAACCGCCCGATCAACGCACTCACCCTCACCGTCGGCCTGGTCGCCGTCGTGGTCGGCTTCGGCGCCTGGTGGACCTACTTCGACTTCGCCGGACACCGCGAGCCGAGACCGACTTCGCGGGCGAACCTGCAATGGCTGCTGGCCCACCTGCCCCTCACCGCCGCCATCGCCGCCATGGGCACCGCGATGGTCAGCCTGATCGCACACGCACACGACAGCCGCACCCCGGCGGCGACAGCATGGGTCTTGTGCGCGGGCACCGCCGTCGCACTCTGCGCGACCATGCTGGTGGCCGCGAGCTTGCAGGCTTGGCGGGACGACCGGAACTTCTACCGGACGCTCGCCAGGCTTTGCGCCGCGGTGGCACTCGCGTGCCTCGTCCTCGCCGCCGCACGGCCGGCACCCGTGCTGCTCGGCGTGGCCCTCGTACTGCTGCTCGGCGTCCCCTGGGTATTCGCGGTGTGGCACCGGCTCGCAACGGACGATCTCGCCAATGATTGAGCGGACCGCGCACGGGAACTCGCGCGGCCCGCTCTGGGTTCTTCGTCAGTGCCCGGTGTCGCTCATGAACTGCTTGGTGTATTGCAGCGCTGTCGTGCTGGGGATGGAGTTGCAGGTGGGGGAGGCGTAGGTGTTCGAGCAGGGCGTGTCCCGGTCCAGTGACCAGAAGTGCAGCCCGGCAAGGCTGTTGCTGACTGCGTACGACGACAGGGTGTTCACGTCGGCGACTGTGAAGATCTCACTGGTGGCGTCGTTCATGCCGATCATCGGCGTGACGGCGATCTTGCTGGCCGGGATCCCGTAGGTGTGTTCGAGGTTCTTCACCGCCTGGATCGCCGACTGGGCCATCTGGCAACTGCCTCCGGAGACGACGCACACGCTGCTGGACGCGCTGCCGTAGTCCATGGTCATCAGGTTGATGACGTAGTGGTTCAGGCTGGAGCCGCGCACCGCCCGGACGACCTGGTCGCCGAGCGAGTTCACTCCGCCGTAGCTGCCGTCGGAGGCACCCAGTGTGGCGAGGGTGAAGGAGAACTGCAGATTCGGGTACTGCGCCTGTGCTCCGACCGCGGAGGAGACGAGGTTCTGGATGTCCGACTGGCTCTGGCCGCCTTCGATGTCGAAGTCGACGCCGACCATGTTGGAGCTGGCGTAGCGGGCGATGAAGGAGTCCATGCCGGCCGTCGAGGCGCAGGTGAAGGTCCCAGCCGCACCTCCGGTCGACACGACGTAGTTCAGGTTGGCGGCGTGCAGTTGGGCCACGTTCTCCGAGGCGAAGTTGGCAGCCGGGACACCGCCCCAGGTCTCGCCGCCGCAGGAGCCGGTGGCGAACGCGAGGGTGATCGCGGGCAGCTTCGGGATGTACTGCGACACCAGGCTTCCGGAACCCACTACCGGCAGGGTGGACCCCGTCACGGCCGACTGCATCTGGTAGGTGTTCCAGTTCATGTTGACGGTGACGTCCTTGTACGGGCTGAGCAGCAGGCCGCTCACCCCACCCGTTCCGCCGCCGGTGCCGCCACCAGTTCCGCCGCCGGTGCTGCCACCGCCTGATCCGCCACCGGTTCCGCCGCCGGTGCACGCGCCGTTGGACGTCCACGGTTGTCCGGAGCCGGATCCGCCGTTGTTCGTCGCCGGATCGTTGCCCTGGGTCCACCAGTTGGCGGTGTAGTTGGTCCCGTTCTCGCTGGCTTGCTGGCCGCCGGTGTAGACGGCGGTGGAACTCCACGCCGCGGCGCATGTAGCGGCCTGTGCCGCGGGAGCCGAAGCCACCGCGAAGACTGCTGCGCCGACTGCCAGCCCAAATGCCGAGCCGGCTGTAAGTGCTGCGCGAAGATTCCGTCTTGCGATCCGCATGAACCCTCCAAAGCGTGGGGGAGGTGCTGGTGGTTTGCGCATCTCGCCGAGCCCGTGGGGAGGCCCGGTGTCCACGTTGTACGTGCGGGGAGCGGATTGGTCAAGACCATTCGCGAGATTGGTTCAGACCAATTGGTCTGCGTGGCGATTGGAACGGCTGAAAACCCATAAAAAGGATGCGATGTCCACCCGAATCGCGCGGACGTCAGCTAGCTGAGCTGCAGAATAGGTGACACAGTGGGCTGATAAGGAGGCGGCGGTTTTGGAACAGCAGAGTCCGCGCCCCGGCGAGCAGCGCACAGCGCTGGAGCACTGGCGCGGCCAGGTGGAGCTGGCGCTTGAGGTCTCCCGGGACGACATCGAGGTGTTTCTGTGGGACGCGCGCTCGACGGGAAACGACTACAAGGTGGTCGGGGCCGGGGTACTGCGCCTGCCCGCCGGCACGGACGTCGATGCCGCCGCGGTGCAGCTGCGCGAGGCGATGGCCCGTATCACGCGGGACTGGTCGGTCGGGGTAAGGCTCGTACCGCGTGACCACCGCGGCGGGTCGGAGCCGGGGCGGGTCGGTTTCTCAGAGCCGTGGGACATGTATGAGTCACCCGACTACGACATCGATGACGAGTACGACGGTCGCTCGACGTAAGAAGAAGTCCGACCTGATCGAGATCGGGCGCGGGGCCCTACGACGGGTGCCCGTATGGGTGCCGCATGTCCCGCGAAGTGGCGAAGTTGTCAAAATACTGTCATGCTGCGCAACCGGCGCCGACGAGCGAGCGTCCTCTGGGTGTGAAACTACCTAGCCTAATGGTCGCCGTGCTGGTCGCGAGCGGCCTGATGACGGCCCCGGCCGCCAACGCGAGCTCGGGTAAGCCCGGGTCGGTCGCGGTCGTCGATTACAACCTCGGGGACACTGCGTTCACCGACCCGCAGAGCGGCACGGTCAGTGAGTTGCGTGCCGAGGTGTACTACCCGCGTGTACTGGTCGGCCGCCATCCTCTGATCGTGATGTCTCACGGTTCGTGGTGGGCCTGCGACGTCCAGGCCGCGACGACTTGGCCCTGTCCGGCCGGTTCACACCCGTTTCCCAGCTACCAGGGCTACGCCTATCTGGGCCAAGCCTTGGCGGCGCAAGGATTCATCGTGGTGTCGATCAGCGCGGACGGCATCAACATGACCTCCTTTGACTACGGTGATCGGGCGCGGCTGGTCAACGAGCATCTGTCGCTCTGGGAACAGCTGGCCGACCACGACAGCGGCCCGCTGGTCGGGAAGTTCTACGACGCGGCGACGGGACGGCTCGTCGCGCCGTGCTTCGCAGGGCACGTGGATATGAAGGATGTCGGCACGATGGGGCATTCGCGGGGCGGCAAGGGAGTGATGTGGCAGGCCTCTGACAAACACAAGTCGGAATGGCCGGCCGGGGTGCAGGTACGGGCGGTACTCGGCTTGGCTCCGGTGAAGTTCGACGATCCCGAGGGCGACCACAGCGACACACTGATCACCACGCTGCCCTTCGCCGTCGTGACCGGCAGTTGCGACGGCGCCGTCCACGAGGCCGGCCAACAATATCTGGACGACCTGGCCGGCCAGAACACGGCCGCCGACTTCTCCATCTCGCTGCGGGGCGCCAACCACAACTACTACAACGCGAACTGGTCGCCGCCCTTCGCGTTCGGCGAGGACGACAGCACCTGCCCCAGCACCGAAATGCCGCAGAACCAGCAGCGCGACACGCTGGTCGCCTACGCGAGCGCCTTCTATCGCTACGAGCTCTACGGCGACCCGTCCGGCCTCCCGGTCCTGACCGGCGCACAGCCGCTGCCGGGAGTCACCTCGACAACCCGGGTGGTGCCGCCCGGGCGGTGAGGCTCAGCGGGCGGGCCGTGTAAGCCTGTGATCAGCGTCGTCGTCTCAGCAGGGCATGGGCTAAGTCCGCCGCGCAGGGTTGGAGATGGTGTATCCCACAAGCCTTTTGGCGAGGGCGATGCTCGCTGCGGGCTGATCCGGGTCGGCGGGGCAGTCCACAAACTCGATCTGCCTGCCGCCGACGGTCAGTCGGTAGGTGAACGCGTCGCGGCACCGGGTCGGCGGTCGTGTCTGGCCGGCCTCGGAGGCGAGGCGGGTGTCGGCTGCCAGGGTGCGGATCTCAGCGAGCTGATTCGTGGTGAGTGAGCCGTTGGTGTGCGTGCCGGCCCGGTTGGTGACGTTCCAGGTGCCCTGCGGATCGAGAATTACCGTGTCCTGGAAGCCGGCGAATCCGCCGGTGCGTTGGACGGCGATCGGCGGCAGTGAACCAGGGTCGGATGTGGAGTCCGCGCCGGAGGAGTGGCCGGTGGTGCCGCTGCGCTGAGACGCACACCCGGCGGTCATCGATGCCAGCAGGATCAGCCCGACGCCGAACGTCACGGGCGTCAGGTCCGTCAGACGTGGCTTCGTGCGTGCCATCAGGGTTCTCCTCGAAAGCTCAGGGTTCGCCGACGCGCCGTGAACGGTTGTGAGTGTTTGTTTTCCCGTGAGCGTTGGGCGTTTCAGTCAATACCATGCCAAGTCAGGGTAATGAGTCGACAAAACAGGGTCGTGAATCACCAGCCGCCGGAGGATGCCGCGGCTGATCGCCGCGGGCATCGCCGCCGGGGCCACCGTCGTCGCCACCGCGACCGCGCTGACCACCCCGGCCGCCGGCGCCGCGCGCGCCGCGACACCGCCGCCCGCCCCCGTCACGGCTCAGGCGCTGGCCGCTCGCAGTGCCGACACGCTGGTGGCCGGCCACCCGGCGTTCTTGTACGCCAGCCAGGGCGAACAGTACGTCCGGGGCTCTGTCGCCTCCTCCAGCGGCATCCAGTACGTGCCGTACGAGCGCACGTACTCCGGCCTCCCCGTCGTCGGCGGTGACTTCGTCGTCGTGACCAACGGGGCCGGCCAGGTCATGTTCCACTCCGTGGCGCAGCGTCACGCGATCGGGAGTCTGTCCACCACTCCCGTCCTGACCAGCGCCAAGGCCGTCTCGGTGGCGTCGTCCCAGCTGCGGTCGGTGTCCAAGGTCGAGGGTACCCGGCTGGTCGTGTACGCGCTCGGCTCGGGTCCGGCGACGCTGGCGTGGGAGACCACTTTGGACGGTACGGGCTCGGACGGCGTCAGCCGTCTGAGCGTGGACGTCGACGCGCGCACCGGCGCCGTGCTGCACACCCAGGAGCACGTGGAGCACGGCAGCGGCACCGGCGCATGGAACGGTCCGGAGCCGTTGACCATCAACACCACCAACTCCGGCGGCACCTACTCGCTGAGCCCCACCAACATCTCGAACATGCCGTGTCAGGACGCTGCGAACAACACCACGTTCACCAAGTCCACCGACACCTGGGGCAACGGCGACGCCACCAGCAAGGAGACCGGCTGCGTCGACGCCGAGTACGTGGCGCAGGGTGAGTTCCGGATGCTGTCGCAGTGGCTGGGCCGCAACGGTATGGACGGCAACGGCGGCGCCTGGCCGATCCGGGTCGGCGACCAGGAGGAGAACGCCTACTACGACGGCACCCAGGTCCAGATCGGCTACAACAACGCCAACCAGTGGATCAGCGCGGTCGACGTGGTCGCGCACGAGATGGGCCACGGCATCGACGACCACACTCCCGGCGGTATATCCGGCAACGGCACCCAGGAGTTCATAGCCGACACCTATGGCGCCTCCACCGAGTTCTTCCTGAACGAGCCCGCGCCGTACGCCGTCCCGGACTTCCTGGTCGGCGACCAGATCAACCTGGCCGGCACCGGACCGATCCGCAACATGTACAACCCGTCGCTGATCAACAACGACCCGAACTGCTACGACAGCAGCATTCCCTCCGCTGAGGTGCACGCCGCGGCCGGCCCGGGCAACCACTGGTTCTACCTGCTGGCCGAGGGCAGCAACCCGGCCGGCGGACCGGTCAGCCCGACCTGTAACAACTCCACGGTCACCGGTGGTGTGGGCGTCGAGAACGCGATCAAGATCGTGTACAACGCGCAGCTGATGAAGACGTCCGCCAGCGACTACCTGAACTACCGCACCTGGACGCTGCAGGCCGCGAAGAACCTGGACCCGACCTGCGCCGAGTTCACCACGGTCAAGGCCGCGTGGGACGCGGTCAGCGTCCCGGCCCAGTCCGGCGACCCGACCTGCACCGCGGGCAGCAGCGGATTCTCCATCTCGGTGTCGCCCGCCTCGGGCTCGGCGAACCCGGGCAGCTCGGTGACGACCACCGTGGCCACCACCCTCACCGGCGGCTCGGCACAGACCGTCGCCCTGTCGGCCTCCGGCCTCCCGGCCGGCGCCACCGCCTCCTTCAACCCGGCGTCGGTCACTGCCGGCAACACCTCCCAGCTGACCATCAACACCTCCGCGTCCACCCCGCCCGGCACCTCCACGATCACGGTGACCGGAACCGGGACGTCGGCGACCCACACGGCCACGTTCTCGTTGACCGTCAACGGATCCGGCGGGGGCGGGGCGATCACCAACGGCGGCTTCGAGACCGGCGACTTCACCGGCTGGACCACCAGCGGTACCGCGGCGGTCGTGAGCTCCGGAGCGCACTCGGGCACGCACGCGGCCGAACTCGGGAACACCAACCCCAGCAACACCTCGACCGCCGCGCAGACCTTCACCGCTCCGGCCGGCAGCAGCAAGCTGTCGTTCTGGTACAACGTGACCTGCCCCGACACCGTCACCTATGACTGGGCCACGGCCACGCTGAAGGACAACACCTCCGGCACCACCAAGACCGTCCTGGCCAAGACCTGCGTCTCCAGCTCCGGCTGGAAGCAGGTGACCTCCACGATCACCGCCGGCCACAGCTACACGCTGACGCTGACGAACAAGGACGACAACTACCCCGGCGACCCCACGTACACCAACTACGACGACGTCGCAGTGAGCTGATGCACTGAGGCGCCAGCGCCGTCGGGGACAGCCGATCCGGCTGTCCCCGACGTGCGTCCGGATCGAGAAGATGCGAGGTGGGGCCGACTTCGCGTCGTCCGGCGGGATGCCGAGGCTTGAGCGGCGGTCGGGCGTGTGCACGGTTCGGTGACTCGCGGGAGGCACCGGACCCAGGTCGTTACCGGGCCTGCTGTGCGTAGAACCCGTTCGATGACACGACCTGGGCTTTAGCGGCCGGTTCCGCTGCCCGCAGGGGCTTCCTGAGGCGGAAGGGCAGCAGCGCTTCCGCGTGTTCGATCGCGGAGCACAGCCGCGCGGCGAACGCGGATACCTGGGCGCCGTCCACGACATCGTGGTCGAAGGTGAGCGTCAGGTTGAGGATCTCGTGCTGCTCGACGAGGCTGCCCGACTGGTGGGGGCAGCCGTTGACGCTGCCGATCACCACGTGCAGCGGCATCAGGGTTGGCGCGGCGAGGCTGAAGGTCTCGCCGGTGTCGCTCAGTCCCGTGGTGGTGACCATGACCGTGCCGATCCGCTGCCGCAGCCGGATCGAGCGGTCCTGGACGGTGTAGACCGCCCGGACCAGGCCCGGGATCCGGGTGAGCCCGGGGACGCGGTCGAAGATTCCGTCGGTGGTGGGGAAGTTCTCGGCGGCGAGCAGTTCGGCGGAGATCTGCGCGACGTTGTGCCGGTCGGCGTCCCGGACGACGTGCGGGACGAGGTGCGGGAGGGCGTGCGGCGCCTGCTCGGTCCGCGCCAGGACCGGGACCATGACGTCGACATGGCGGTGCACGACCATCCGTCCGCGCCAGTCCCGGTAGGCGTGCACCTCGGGGGAGTCGGCCGCCGCCCGCGCCACGGATGCGGTGATGAACGCCGGGAGCGACAGGGTCTCCGGGGCCATCGCCATCAGCCTGCGTGCGACCGTGATGTCGGCGGTCATCAGGTAGGACATCGCGGCGCGGTGGCGGCCGGCCCGTTCGGCGCCGATCGCGAGCCGGCGGGAAACGGGCAGCCGGCGGATCTCGACACCGCGGGACCGTGCCGTCGAGCCGGTGTGTTCGGATCGCATGACGCCTCCTTGACGGGTGGAGTCTGTGGGTTGGCTCGGATGAGACTTCCTCCTGCCCCAGGCTCGCTGGGCGCGGGGCCGGGACGTAGTGCCGTGCGGCCCGGTGCCGGCAGGCCGAAAGACCCCTGTCATACGTGAGGACTCGCGACACCGCCGAGGTGTTCCGAGGTGTTCAATGATGAGAAAACGCCTTGGTGAAGGAGGAACAGGTGAGCCTGGCGGTCCTCGCGCTGGTGCTGGCCGTGGGGCTGGTCGGCCCGCTGCTGGCCGCATCGCGGCGCGCGGCGGTGCCGGTCGCGGTCGGCGAGATCCTGGCCGGGGTGGTCGTCGGGCGGACCGGTTTCGGGTGGGTGCATCCGGACGAGCCGGTGCTGGTGTTCCTGTCGCAGGCCGGGTTCGCGCTGATCATGCTGGTCGCGGGCAGCCACGTCCCGGTCCGGTCGGCTCAGTTGCGTCCGGCGCTGGGCCGCGGCGCGGGCCTGGCGGCTTTCACCGGGCTGCTGGCGGTGCCGGCCGGGCTCGGCGTCGCCGCGCTGGCCGGGACCGGGCACGGCTGGATGTACGCGGTGCTGCTCGCGTCGAGTTCGGCCGCGCTGGTGCTGCCGGTGGTCCAGGACGCCGGCTTGTCCTCGCCGCCGGCGGTGGTGATGATCGCGCAGGTCGCGATCGCCGACACCGCCGCGATCGTGCTGCTGCCGCTGGCCGAGCAGCCCTCCCGGGCCGGGCGCGCCGCGCTCGGGATGCTGGCGGTGGCCGGTACGGCGCTCGCGGCGTTCCTGGTGCTGCGCGAGGTCCGGGCCCGCGGCTGGCAGGAGCGGTTGCACCACTTCAGCCGCCGGAAGAACCTCGGGCTGGAGCTGCGCGAACAGCTGATCATCGTGTTCGGGCTGGCGGGCCTGGCCGAGGCGGTCGGGGTGTCGGTGATGCTCGCCGGGTTCGCGGCCGGCCTGATGCTGGCGGCGCAGGGCGAGCCGCGCCGGCTGGCCCGGCAGCTGTTCGCGGTCGCCGACGGCTTCCTCGGGCCGGTGTTCTTCGTCTGGCTCGGCGCGTCCCTGCAGCTCGACGACCTGGTCAAGCACCCCCGCCTGATCGCCCTGGCCGGGCTGCTGGCGCTGGCCACGCTCGCGGTGCACGCCGCGGCCCGGCTGCTGGGCCAGCCGCTGCCGCTCGCGGTCCTGGCCGGGGCGCAGTTGGGGGTGCCGGTCGCCTCGGTCACCATCGGGGAGCGGGCCGGGCTGCTCAGGCCCGGGGAGGGCGGCGCGATCCTGGCCGCCGCGGTGGTCGGGCTCGGGGTGACGGCCGTGGCCGCGGCGATCGCCCAGCGCGGCGCGCCACCGGAGCAGGAGCAGGAGCCGGAGCAGAAGCAGGAGCCAGAGCAGAAGCACGTACGGCCGGACAGCGACTGATGGGCGCTCACCAAGCATGGGAGGTCACTTGCCTGGGCGCGTTCAGTGGCCCCTGAAGATCTCCCGGGCTTCCCGTACGGCGTAGTACACGAGGACATAGCCGGCTGCGGGATCCGCCCACCACCAGCCCAGCGTGCTGTTGAGCACCAGTCCGACGAGTACGGCCGCCGCCAGGAGCCCGTCGATGAGGGTCACGCGGCCCTCGGTCTTGAGCACCGGGTTGTCCAACGCGGCCCCGGTGCGGGCCTTCCCGGCGGCGAGTGCGAACATGGCGGCCGCGGTGACGCCGGTCCAGCCGATGCCGAGGGCCGAGTGGCGCGGGTGGAAGCCGGTGGCCAGCACGACGGTGGACTGGATCAGCAGGTACCCGGCCAGGGCCGCGAACCCGGCGCCGATCAGCCGTAGGGCGCGCCGCTGCCGGTCCTCGCCGGTGCCGGACAACTCCCAGACCACGACGGTGGAGGCGCCGATCTCGATCAGCGAGTCCAGCCCGAACCCGGCCAGCGCCACCGAGCGGGCGCCGAGCGCGGCCACGGCCAGCACCACGATGCCGACGACGTTCCAGGCCAGGGTCGCGTACTCCAGCGCGAGGCCCCGGCGCAGCAGGCGGGCGCGGCGCGGGTCGTCGGTGGCGGGCACGGCGGGTACGGCGGTCATGGCAGAACTCTGATCGTTCGGCGAGTGGATCGGTGCGCATGATCGTACCCGGGCACGACCTGCGGTGCCGTTCGCGGATGCGGCCCCGGGCCCGCTGACCCGTTGGCCCACTGGCGCACTGGCCCCCGGGCCCGCCGGCCCATCGACCGGCCCGGTCGGCTACCGGCCGTCCGTCATTCGGCCTGGTCGCCGTCGTCGTCGCCGTGCGGGATGCGGCGACCGACGACGCGCTCGGTCACGACCTTGATGAAGTAGTTCCGCTCGCCCGGCGCCCACGAGTCGACGCCGAGCTCGCCCAGCCGGGCCTGTTCGGCAGGGTCGGTGATGAGTTTGGCGCGGCCGAGGAAGGTCACCATCCATCCGTCGTGTGCCTGCTCGTCGATCCGGTCGACTTCGAAGGCGACGACGGAGCCGGCGACTCCGGCGCCGAACATCGCGCCCTTGCGGGTGCGGAACACGACGTCGCGGCCGTCGAGCTTGAAGTTGACGATGAAGACCGCCGGCAGGGCGTAGCGGCTGTAGACGATCCGCCCGACCGGCACCGTCTCGGCGAGGGCCAAGGCATCGGCCTCGCCGAATCGCTCCATTCTCTGCTCCACGGTCATGCCCTGATCGTCTCCGGAGCTGCTGCGTGCCCGGAAGGGTCTTTGGACCCTGTTCGCCTGGCGCGCGCCCTGTTCCCCGCCGAACGCCGTCCGACTAATCTGGCGGTGGTAGGGACGCCGGTGCGAGGCCATCGGCTCGCACGCGTCATGGAAAGGGCGGTTCTCTGGCGATGGCCGATCGAGAGCCGGGCGAGCCGCGCAGCGAGCTGCTGCCGCAGTTGCGCTTCGACGAGCTGCTGGACGAGCTGATGTCCCGCGTGACCCAGATCCGGGCGACCCGGGACCGGGTCCAGCAGCTGCTGCAGGGCGTGCTGGCGGTCTCCGGCGGTCTGGAACTGGACCAGGTGCTGTCCACCATCATCGGTACCGCCACCGAACTGGTGGACGCCCGGTACGGGGCCCTCGGCGTCATCGACAGCCGCGGTGACCGCCTGGAACGGTTCGTCACCGTGGGCCTTTCCCAGCAGGAGATCGACGCGATCGGGCCGTATCCCACCGGCATGGGGCTGCTCGGCCAGCTCATCCGGCACCCGCTGCCCCTGCGCCTGCCGGACATCGCCGGGCACGAGTCGTCGTTCGGGTTCCCCGACAACCACCCGCCGATGCGGACTTTCCTCGGTGTCCCGATCCGGGTCCGGGAGAAGGTTTACGGCAACCTGTACCTGACTGAGAAGCGTGGCGGCGCGCTGTTCGACGCCGATGACGAGACCCTGCTGACCACGCTGGCCGCCGCGGCCGGCGTGGCGATCGACAACGCGCGGCTGTACGACGAGGCGCAGAGGCGCCAGCGGCGGATGGAGGTCACCGCGGAGCTGACCCGTGGCCTGCTCTCCGGTGCCGACAGCCGGGATGTGCTGGCGGTGCTGGTCGAGCGGGTGCGGGATATGGCCGGCGCCGAGCTGGTGCTGGTGATGCTCCCGGATGCGGCGGCCGAGAACCTGACGGTCCACGTCGCGGCGGGCTTGGGCGCGGAACGGGTCCGGGGTACGTCCCTGCCGATCGCGGACTCCGACGTCGGCTCGGTGTTCGCCGCGGGTGCCGGGCACGCCGTGGTCGACGGGGAGCGGGAGCCGCAGCCGGTGTGGAAGGAGCTTGGTCTGGGGCCGGCGTACATCGCACCCTTGGGTGCGGCGGGCAAGGTCCGGGGTGTCCTGGTCGCCGGCAAGCGGTTTGGCGCCCTGCCGTTCGACGCCGTCGACACCCATATGCTGACCGAGGTCGGTGGGCAGGCCGCGGTGGCGCTGGAGCTGGCTGACCGCCGCGTCGACGCCGACCTGCTGAATCTGTACTCCGACCGTGACCGCATCGGCCGTGACCTGCACGATCTGGCGATTCAGCGGTTGTTCGCCACCGGCATGACGTTGCAGTCGGTGCTGAAGATCACTGAGAAGCAGGCGGTGCGGGACCGGGTCAACAAGGCGGTGTCCGAGCTCGATGACACCATCAAGGTGATCCGCTCGACTATTTTCGCGCTGTCTGAGCACGCCACGACCGACGAGGTACCGGGGCTGCGGTCGCAGGTGCTGCAGTTGTGTCAGGATGCTGCGGATCTTCTCGGCTTCAGCCCCGCGGTCCGGTTCACCGGGCCCGTCGACTACGAGGTCTCCGACGAGGTCGCCGAACACGCCCTGGCGGTCACCCGGGAAGCCCTGTCCAACGTGGCGCGGCACGCCAAGGCCGCGAAGGTCGAGGTGGACGTGGCGACCGCCGACGGCTGGCTGGTGCTGCGGGTCGCCGACGACGGCGTCGGGATGCCGGAGGGCGGGCGGCGCAGCGGGTTGGGCAACCTCGCGGAGCGGGCCGCGGCGCTGGGCGGGGAGTTCACGACCGGGCCCGGCGAGGAAGGCGGCACCGTCCTGCTGTGGCGGGTGCCGCTGGACGACTGACGCCGGCGCCGAACCGCGTCTCGGCACGCCGCCAAGTCCGAATCCTGTCGTCAGCGGTGCCGCGACTGCTCGGACTTGATCTCGGAGACCAGTACCGCGGCCTGCACGCGTCGGGTGAGGCCGAGCTTGGCCAGCAGCGCGGAGACATAGTTCTTCACGGTCTTCTCGGCCAGGAACATCCGCTCGGCGATCTGCCGGTTGGTCAGACCCTCGCCGATCAGGTCCAGCACTTTGTGCTCCTGGGCGGTCAGCTGCGCGAGGGGGTCCTTCTTCTCGTCGGCGGCCCGGAGTTTGGCCATGACCTTGGCCGCGAGTCTGGGGTCGAGCAGCGACTCGCCGCCGGCGACGGTGCGGACGGCCGCGACCAGGTCGGCTCCGAGGGTTTGCTTGAGCAGGTAGCCGGAGGCGCCGGCCATGATGGCGTCGAACAGGGCCTCCTCGTCGGGGAACGAGGTCAGCATCAGGCAGGACAGTTCCGGCAGCTTCGAGCGCAGTTCGCGGCACACCATCACGCCGTCGCCGTCGGGCAGTCGCACGTCCAGTACCGCCACTCGCGGCCGCAGCGCGGGTACCCGGGCGAGGGCTTCGGCGGCGGTGGACGCCTCGCCGACGACGGTGAAGTCCGGCTCGTCCTCCAGCATGTCCTTCAGCCCGCGCCGCACGACCTGGTGGTCGTCCAGCAGGAACACGCCGATCTTGCCGCCGCTGCCGCCGCTGCCGCCGCCGCTGCCGCCGCTGCCGCCGCTGCCGCCGCTGTCGCCGTCCATCGTGCCGCCTCCTGTGACCGCTCCGGTTTCCTGCCTCCGACAGTAGGGCTTGCGGCGCACGGCGGGACGGGCCGAAGGTCCCGTCTTCGGCGATCCGGGGGAGCGGTGCGGTCGGTTCTACGGCATGCCGCGACGGAGGAAGACGACGTTGGTGTACGGGGCCAGGGGCGTGTAGGAGGCCAGGGCGGCCCGGACCGCGCCGCGGATGTCCTGGCGCGCCGCGGGCTCCACGGTCCGGAGCGTGCTCACGTAGACCGACGAGACGCCGTTGCGCTCGACCACCGCGACGCGCGGCTGGTCGTCGTCCCAGTTCGCGGCGAGCGCGCGCTGCACGGCCAGCAGCGCGTCGCGATGCGGGTCGCGGTGGTGTTCAGCGTCGTACGGCGTGGGCGAGGCGTTGCCTTCGAGAATCGTGTTCATGGCGGGGTCCTTCTCTGAGAGTCCTTCTCCTCAAGGCTCGTACGACGAGGCCGATCGCGACGCGGTCGATCGGCCCGACCTGACCGGGACTTCGGACCCTGGGGCGCGGCGGCGGCACCGGCGACGGTGGAAGTAGCGCGAGCAACGCGCCGGTCCGAGCTCCCTGGAGGAATGATGAGCAGCACCGTCGTCGTCGGCTACGACCAGACCCCGCACAGCGACGTCGCGCTGGCCGAGGCGGCCCGCGAGGCGGTGATGCGCGGTGCGGCGTTGAACGTCGTCACCGCGTTCCTGCGTCCGCTGCCTCCCGGCTCCGGCGCGCCGGTCGAGGACTCGCAGGACGCCGCGCGCAAGGCCGCCGAGGCCGTCGCGCAACACGGCGTCGACCGCGTCCTCCGGCGCCACCCGAGCCTGGCGGTGCGCCCCTTCGCCCTGGTCGGCCCGGCCGGCAAGCTGGTGGCACAGGCCGCGCACGGCGCCGACCTGCTGGTCGTCGGCAGCCGGGGCAAGGGCGGCTTCAGCGATCTGCAACTGGGCTCCACCGCGATGCGCGCCGTGGCCGGGGCCTGCTGCCCGGTGCTGGTGGTGCGCGGCGAGACCGAGGCCGACCACTCCCGGGTGATGGCCGCGGTGGACATCGACGAGCCCTGCGAACCGGTCCTGGAATTCGCCTTCCTGGAGGCCTCCCGCCGCGAAGCCCGCCTCACCGTGGTCCACGTCTGGGACGAGCCCTGGATCATCGGCTACGGCCAGCAGGACCCGGGCATCGCCGACGACATCGCCCTCATCGAGCGCGAACGCGAGGACCGGCTGAGCGCGATCATCGCCTCCGTCCGGCGCCGCCACCCCGAGGTCCAGCCGTTCCACCAGGTCGCCACCGGCTCCGCCGGCCGCCTGCTGGTCGAGGCCTCGCAGCGCGCCGACGTGCTCGTCACCGGCGCGCGGCGGCACGGCGAGGGCCACGGGATGCAGATCGGGCCGGTCTCGCACACGCTGCTGCACTACTCGGCGTGCCCGGTCGCCGTCGTGCCGCTGAGCTGAGCCGGAGCGGCTCGGACCGCCCGGGGGCGACCCGGCCGACGCGGCCCCGGCGGGCCGACCGGCACACTGCCGCAGGGCCGGTGGTCCGGGTCGGTTCCGGGCCGAAAGACCCTGTGCGTGAGAGCTCGCTCTCGCGAGTCTGATACCTGCGAGACAACAGCAATTCGCAACACGCTGCGATATGCAGCCCGAAACCCGAGAGAACATGCCATGACCCTGATTCGACCGATCATGACGGCGTTGCGGTCCCGATTCTTATCCGGGCCGGACATGGACCCGACAGACCTCGTCGACGTGCGCCGGCGCTTGGACGGCCTGGCCATCGTCCGCTCCGCGGTGGAGGCTGAAGTCGCCCGCGGCTGGGCGCTCGCCGAGCAGCTGGCCACCGACGGCCGGACAGCACACTCCGCCGGCGCGGAATCGGCGGCACGCGTCGCCTCCGGCCGCCGCGGCATCGTGCTGGAGCGGATCTACGGACTCGGCGCCGCGGACGAAGTCCTGGCCGACGCCGAGCTCCGGCTCGTCGCGGTGAGCAGGCGACTGCTGGCGCAGCGCGGGGCGAACCGGCCCGACGCCGACGACATCGGCGCCATGGTGAACGAGGCGTTCGCCGAACCCGGGGCCCGGGGCGAGCAGGAAGCGCTCTTCGAAGTCTGACCGGTGCGGGCTGCCGGCCCGAGCCCGTCAGGGAGCCTGCCGCGTCACGTCTTCAGGTCTGGTTGATCCGCGCCCGCGCATAGGCCGCCTTGACCGCGGTCGTGAGTGTCTCGATGTCGTATGCGCCGTGGTGGCGCCTGCCGTTGATGAAGAACGACGGTGTGCCGGACACGCCGCTCAGGTCGGCGGAGTCGACGTCCTCGGCGACGCGGGTGGCGTGGACGTGGCCGCGCAGGTCCTCGGTGAAGCGTGCCAGGTCCAGGTTCAGTTCGGTCGCGTAGCGTCGCAGGTCGGCCGGGGTGAGGGCGTCCTGGTGTGCCATCAGCAGGTCGTGCATCGGCCAGAAGGCGTCCTGGCGGGCCGCGGCTTCGGAGGCCTCGGAGGCCAGGCGGGCGCGCGGGTGGACGTCGTCGAGCGGCAGGTGGCGCCAGACGTAGCGGACGTCGCCGAACTCTGCCAGCAGGGCCCGCACCACCGGCTCGGCCTGGCCGCAGAAGGGGCACTCGAAGTCCCCGTATTCGACGATCGTGACCGGGGCGCGGGCCGGGCCGCGGACGTGGTCGCGGTGCGGGTCGACGGGGACCGCCAGGTCGATGATCGACTCGGTGGTGCCCAGCAGTGCGCGCTGGCGGGCCGGTTTGGGCAGCAGCGCCGTGATTCGGAAGACCGCCCAGGCCAGCGCCGAGGACGCCAGTGCCGCGGTGAGCACGCCGAGCTTGGCCTGCTCCAGCTGCACGCCGTGGAAGGCCAGGGTGGCGATCAGCAGCGAGACGGTGAACCCGATGCCGGCGGCCGCCCCGGCGCCGGCGGCCCCGGCCCAGCCCACCGGCAGCCGGACCCGGCCGCGGCTGGCCCGGGTGAGCAGCCAGGCGGAGCCCAGCGTGCCGGCCGGCTTGCCGACCACGTAGGCGATCAGGATGCCCAGCGTGATCGGGGAGGTGTAGGCGTCGGCCAGGAAGCGCGCGTCGATCGGGATGCCGGCGTTGGCCAGGGCGAACAGCGGCACGATCACGTAGCTGGTCCAGGGGTGGTACCAGCTCTGCAGCCGCTCGTTCGGCGAGATCGCGGCCGAGACCCCCAGCCGCGCGCTCTGCGCCAGCTCGGCCGTCGGCTGCTCGCGGAAGCTCCGGAACAGCTCGCTGGCCTGCTGCAGATCATCGCGGGCGGCGGGATAGGCGAACGTCAGCAACCCCATCACCAGCCCGACGGCCACCGGGTCCACACCGGACTTGAAGAACGCGACCCAGGCCGCGAGCCCGATCACGAAGTACGGCGGCCCGTAGCGCACGCCCCGCTGCCGCAGCACCAGGACCAGACCGAGCAGCGCCAGTCCGACCAGCAGCGCCACCAGCTCGACCCGGCTGCTGTAGACGAAGGCGATGACCAGGATGCCGACCACGTCGTCGACGACCGACACGGTGAGCAGGTAGGTGCGCACCCGCAGCGGCAGACCCCGCCCGACCAGCGCCAGCGCGCCCAGAGCGAACGCGGTGTCGGTGCTCATCGCCGCGCCCCAGCCGTGCCACGACGCGTGCCCGGCGTTGACGGCCAGGTAGATGGCGACCGGCACCACGGCCCCGCCGATCCCGGCGGCCAGCGGCAGCGCGACCTGGCTGCGCCGGCGCAGCTCGCCCATGTCGAACTCCCGGCGCGCCTCCAGCCCCACGACCAGGAAGAAGAACGTCATCAGGCCGGAGTTGACCCACCCGCGCAGGTCCTGCTCCACGCCGTAGTGCCCGACCGTGACCGCCGCCCGGGTCGCCCACCCGCTGTCGTACCCGGCCGGGGCGATGTTCGCCCAGGCCAGCGCCACGATCGCGGCGGCGGCCAGCAGCGCGGCGCTCCCGGTCTCGGTACGCAGGAACTGCCGTCGGGGAGTGCTCCGGTCGTCGGCCGAGGTCATCGCGGCTTCCGGTACCGGCGCGGAGGAGCGCAAGATCGCCATACCGGGATTCTGCCGAATCGGAGGCACCGCGCGCTCGGGGAAGGAGGCGAGAGATATGCGAATTCTTCGAGTTTCGTGGTTCTCGGCGGTGCGGCGGCGGTGTGGTGGCGGAGATCGGGGCGTCACTGCGCGCCGCCGACGCGCGGGATGGCGGAGTTCGGATCGGTGCCGGCGAACGCCAGCCCGATGACGAAACCCGCGGCCTCCTCCAGCTGCCGGACCCGGTCCAGCGTCCCGAACACCGCCGGGACCGCGCCGACATCGCGCACGAGCCGGCCGACGAGCCGCACGGCCGCCGGGTCGTCGCCGCAGATGGCCACCGTGACGGGGGAGTGGGCACCGGGGGAGTCGGCATCGCCGGCGGCGGGCGTGGACCACTGCTCGGCGGGAAATACCGGCGATGTGCGTGTCGCTGACTGCGAGTTGCCAAGTGCGAGTCGGGACGGAGGCTCAGGCCGCTGTTGTGCCTGCACCGTTCCGTATCACTGTGCCCTGATTTAAAGTAAGCGGAAGTTTGCTGATCGCGGGCCTGGCCGGCTGTGGAGGAGGCTGCGCAGGCGGGAAGGAGCACTGCGACCCGGCCGTGTGCACATGCGAACCCGTGTACGTGCCGCTGGCTCCGTAGTACTCGCAGCTGCGGCTGGAACGGCGGCAAGGGCACCTCGCGCGGATCAACAGCCAACTCCGCGACCTCTACGGCCCGATGTTCGCGCTGGTGGACACGAACGAGCGGATCTGGGCGGCGCTGCGCGCGAACGGCCTTCCGTCCGCTTCGCAGCGCGATGCCGACACGCTCGGCCAAGGGTGGTCGGCGCGGCGTGAGGCGTTCCTGATGCCGACCAACGCGCGTATCAGGGATCTGATCATCGAGCACGCGGACCTGCTCCGGGAGGCGGACTTTCCGGCGCCGCTCCGCGACTTCTGCGCGCATGTCGCTTCGTGCGAGGCGCTACTGGCCGAATCTGAAGAAGGCGGAGCAGGTGTGGGCAAACGTCCCGCGACGCATATCCGTCATCCTGGATCCGATTTCGTCCAATACGTATGCCTTTCCTTTGCGCAACTCAAAGGAGAGCAGCAGCGCCTGTTGTCGGCGCAGTCGTGGTGAGCTCGGGTCGTCAGCGGGCAAGTGCCGCCAAGGCCCCGGCCCGCGCGGCCTCGGTCATGGTGAACGGCAGGCCCTCCCGGACTACCGCGACCCTGCGGCCGTCGGCGACCGGGACGATGAGCACGGTCGCGTCGGCGACGCCCTCGGTGCCCTCGTCCCACCAGGCGTCGTCGGCGTCGAGGAGGTCGGCCAGGATGTCGGGGAGGGTATCCGGGGCGTCTTGCAGGGCGGCGGCCAACTGCAGTGCCTTGGTCGGGACGTCGACGAGATCGTGCGGGTCGGCCGGGACGGCGGTGACCTGGGCGCCCCCGGCCTCGGTGACCGCCTCGACGAGGCGGAAGCGGCCGGTCTCCTCGGGGGTGCTGACGAAGAACTCGTCGACCGGTCCGCCCTCGTGGGTCTGGACGCTGAAGCCGAACACGTTGCCGCCGCAGGCCGCGATCGCGGCGGTGATCGCCGCCAGGCGGCCTGGTTCGTCTTCCAACGCCGCGCGGATACGCCACAGAGCCATACTGTTCCCTCGTCCCGGAGAGTCCCGCCGAGAGCCACCGCGGATCGACTCCGTTGTGGCTGGTCATCGCGAATGATCCCATGTCGGTGTTGCCGGCTCGGACCGGCCGGCGACGAAAGACACCGGCAAGACCTCGGCTGGCGCCGTCGTCGCGTCATCACAATGTGGGCGACGGCGTGTTGCGCGCCGGCCAGGGCGTCGACCGGGGAGTGCGGATGAAGCGAGCGGTTGTTGTCGGCTCCGGGATCGCTGGTCTGACCACGGCGTTGCGGTTGGGGCAGGACGGGTGGGGTGTCACCGTGCTGGAGCGCGCTTCGGCGCGGCGGAGCGGTGGCTACATGCTGAATCTGCTCGGGATGGGGTTCACGGCCGCGGAGCGGCTGGGGTTGCTTCCGGCGCTGTCTGAGCGGGCCTTCGATCTGTTCGACTCGGTGATGGTGCGGGAGGACGGTCAGGTGAAGCTCATGATGCCGGCCACTTTCGCGCAGGGGGCTTTGGGCCCTCGCACCATGACGGTGTTCCGGAGCGATCTGGAGTCGGCGCTGTTCGCGGCCGCGAGTGAGTACGCTGAGTTCCGCTTCGGCACCACCGTGTCCGCCGTCGAGCAGGATGCCGACCGGGTGCGGGTCGCGCTCAGCGACGGCACCAGCCACGAGGCCGATCTGTTGATCGGTGCCGACGGTGTCCAGTCGGCGACGCGCACGGCGGTGTTCGGCGCCGACTACCGGGTCGACATGCCCTACATGGTCGCGGCGTTCCCGATCGGCGCGGTTTCGGATGTGCCTGAGCAGTCCGCTGCGACCTTCATCGGTCCGGGGCGTACTGCGGGCGTCGTCAATCTGGGTCCGGAACGGTCGTCGGCGTTCTTCACCTATGGGTGCGCGGATCCGGCGCTGGAGCTCGCGAGGGGTCCGGTGGACGCGTTGCGCGGGTCCTTCGGAGACCTCGCCGCGGGTGTGCCCGACGCGATCCGGCACCTGGAGAAGGATCCTTCCATCGTGTACTTCGACCGGGTGAGCAAGGTCGTCGCGCCGGCGTGGAGCAAGGGCCGGGTGGTGCTCGTCGGGGACGCGGCGTGGTGCGTCACGCTCTTCGCCGGGCACGGCGCGTCGCTGGCCCTCGCCGGCGCCGACCAGCTCGGCGCCGGGCTGCTCAAGCACGGCGACGATGTCGCCGCGGCGCTGGCCGAGTGGGAGGCGGGACTGCGGCCCGAGGTCACCAAGCGGCAGGCGCACGCCCGGCGCGGCGCGGCCTACTACGTGCCGCCGAGCCGCTTCCACGTGCGGATGTATGAGCTGATGACCCGGACGATGATGCTGCCCGGCATCCGCGGGCTCGCCCAGCGCGGGATCAAGCGGCAGACCAGCTGAGCGGCCGCCGGAACTTCTCGGACAGACCCGAACCGGGGCGCACCCGAACCGAGCCTGACTGGCCCGAACCGGGACGCGCCTGAACCCGAGCGCGACGCGCCTGAACCCGAGCGCGACGCGCCTGAACCCGAGCGCGACGCGCCTGAACCCGAGCGCGCCCGAACCGGGCCCGAGTCGCCCGAATCGGGACGTGCCCGAACCCGAGTGCGCCCGACCCGAGCGCACCCGAATCTGAGCGCGCCGGAACCGGGCCCGACTGGCCCGAATCGGGACGCGCCCGAACCCGAGCGCGCCTGAACCCGGCCCGACTCGCCCGAACCGGGACGCGCCTGAACCCGAGCGCGACTCACCCGAACCTGAGCGCGCGCGAACCCGCCCGACTCGCCCGAATCGGACTCGCCCGAACGTGAGCGCGCCCGAACCCGCCCGCCGTCCCAGGGAGACATCGTGTACGACCCGGCTCGCGGGTTCCCCCAGGTCGTCGTCGAGCTCGCCTACGCCGACCCCGACCGCGCCGTCGACTGGCTGGTGCGGGTGTTCGGGTTCCGGCTGGCCCTGAGGCACCCGGAGTCGGGTCCCCTCCAGCACGCCGACCTCGACACCGGCGGAGGCGTCGTCATGGTGCGGCGGACCGGCGGCCGGCACAGTCCCGCCTGCGCTGCCGGACACACCTGCAAGCAGGTCATCGTCTGGGTCCCGGATGTGGACCGGCACTTCGCGCGCGCCTCGGCGGCGGGTGCCGTCGTCGAGCAGCCCCCGACGGACAAGCCGTGGGGGCTGCGCCAGTATCTGGTCCGCGACCTCGAAGGCCATCTCTGGGAGTTCACCCGGCACCTGCGGGATGTACCGCCCGGCGAATGGGGCGCGGTCGTCCTCTGATCTTCCGTGTATTGCGATACCCCCGACCGGCCGCCGATTGGCGGCCGGTCGAGCGGCGACTCAGGACACGACGGGGGCGATCTCGACGATCGGGTGCAGGCGGGTCCGCACGATGCGCGTCATCTTCAGCTCCGCCTGGGCGAAGAGCGCCTCCAACTCCTCGACGGTGCGCGATCCGCCGCCGGCCAGGACCAGCAGCACGATGTCGTAGAGCTTGCCGGGGTTGAACGCGTCGCCGGGCTCCAGGACCGGCTCGATGAGCAGCAGGCGGCTCTTGTCGTGCATGGCCGCGCGGATGGTCCGCAGCAGTGTCACCGACTCCTCGTCGCTCCAGGCGAACATGATCCGCTTGAGCAGGTACGCGTCGGCGCCCGCCGGCACCGACTCGAAGAAGCTGCCGCCGACGGCGTCGCAGCGGTCTGCGACCCCGTGGTCCGCCAGCACCTTCGGCGCGCCGGTGACCACGTGCGGCTGGTCGAACACCGTGCCGCGCAGCGACGGGTTGCGGACCAGCAGGCCGGCCAGGAACGCGCCGTTGCCGCCGCCCACGTCCACCACGGTGCGGACGTCGCCCCAGTCGTACCCGGAGACCGACTGGACCTCGCGGCGGGTGATCGCCTGCTGGGAGGCGTCGAACCGGGCGCACTCGTCCGGGTGCTCGGCCATGTACTCGAAGTACCCCTTGCCGTGCACGTGGTCGAAGGCGGCCTTGCCGGTCCGCAGGCTGTAGCCGAGCGCGGCCCAGGCCTGGACGTCGGCCGGGATCAAGGGGTACGCCTCGCGCAGCGACTCCGGGTGGTCGCTGCGCAGCGGCTCGGCCAGCGGCGTCAGCGCGAACACCGCGGGCTGAGCCTCGGTGAAGATCCCCCGGCAGGCCAACGCGCGCAGCGCGCGATACAGCGAGGGCGCGTGGCTGTCGGTCAGGCGGGCGAGTTCTTCCACGGACAGCGGACCGTCGGCGAGATGGTCGGCCACTCCGAGGTCGCAGATCGCGCGCAGCGTGAACGGCACGACGTAGTCGGCCGGATCGGTCAGGCGCCGCGCGCCGTTGGGACCGCTGGACGGGGGCTTGCCGGTCGTCATGCTCATGATCGTCTCCATGCTGCGGCGATCTGCCGTCCGTGGGGACGGGCACCGCGCGGGGTCGGGGCAGGTCGAGGGCTGCCCGCTCATGGTCGGCGCGGCGTGCGAGGCGTGACTACAAGTCTTTCGCGGTTGCTTCTGGATCTGTTCCACATACTTCGTCCCGGTCCTGCGGCCCGGCGACCCGGCCCTACGGTACGACCACGACCTCTGCGGCCACCGCACGAAGGAGATGGTGATGAACGAGTTCGAGCCCGGATCCGGTACGAACGCCCCGACCCCGGACGGCGAGGACGACCTCGACGCGCTGGTCGCTTCGGTTCTGTCGGATCTGTTGGACCGGGATTCCTGCGCGCCGGACGACAACTTCTTCCTGCTCGGTGGCGACTCGCTGCTGGCGGCCACCGCCGCGCGCCGGCTGAGCCGGGAAGCGGGCTATCCGGTGAGCGCGGAGAACATCTTCCTGCACCCGACCCCCCAGGAACTGAGCGAATACCTGCGCACCACGGTGGTGGCAGCCCGCGCCTGACCCGGCGGATCGTCGCGATGGGGACACCGCCGGCGCCCGGCGGCCCGTCGCCGACGTCTTCCGGCCGTCCGATGGCCCACGAACGCCTGACCGCGGTGGGCAGAGTCACTTGGCGAGGAGCCTGCATGACCTTCAGCGGAGTTTCTTCGGCACAAGAAGCCCTGTGGCTGGAACACAATCTCGCGCCCGGGGTGCCGAACAGCACCACGACCATCTGGGCCCTGCGAGGCGACGTGGACCGGGGGCTTCTCGAAGACGCGGTGCGCACGGCGGTGGCGGAGGCGACCGCGCTCCAGGTGAACTTCGAGCGGGACGGCGACGAACTGCGGCTCGTCCCCCGGGAACCCGACGCGTGGGAGCTGTTCAGCCTCGACGTGAGCGCCGCGGCCGATCCCGCCGCCACCGCCCGCGCCTTCCTCACCGAGCAGGTCGGCCGGCCGTTCGACCTCGGCACGGACGCGCTGTTCCGGATCGGGACCGTGAGGCTGGCCGAGGACCACCACCTGCTGTGCCTGATCCTGCATCAGATCCTGATCGACGCCTTCGGGGTCCTCACCCTGCTGTCCCAGCGCGTCGCCGAGATCTACCGCGGCCTGCGCACCGGCTCGCCGGCGCCGGACCGCCCGCAGCCGCCGCCCGGGACCGCCGGCGAGCGGGAGGCCGCCTATCATGCCTCCGGCCAGTTCGCCGAAGCCGAAGAGTTCTGGCGCGGCTACGTCACCGACGGCGGAACGGCGGCCCGGATCCCGGCCGGCGTGCGGGCGGCGGCCACGGCGCGCGCCGCCGACGCCTCGTTCTGGGACGCTTTGACCGGGCCGTTGGGCGTGGCCACCGCCACCGCCCGCGTCGCGGCGATCGAGGCCGCCGGATGGCAGAGCGCTGCCGAGGCGGCCGGCACGAACGTCACAGACCTGATCACCGCGGCCGTGGCCGTGTTCCTGCAACGCCTGTGCGACACCCCCAAACCGGTGTTCTCCTTCACCGTCAACCACCGCAGCGGCCGGGTCCGGCAGGCGCTGGGCCTGTACTCCAACACCCTGCCCCTGGCGGTCGAGGTGCCGGCCTCGGCCACCTTCGTCGAGCTGGCGGGTGCGGTGCGCAAGGCGCGCCTGCGGGTCTTGGAGCACGCCGAGTACAACGTGGCCCTCATCAAGCGCTTGGCCGGCCACGCCGGTGAGGCCCGCAGCCCGTTCGGTCCCGTGCTCACCGTCGTCCCGGCTCTCCGGGAGCTGGATCTGGCCGGCGCCGTCGGACGGTTCGCCGGCGGGACGCACGGCGTGCCCGACGAGATCAGGATCGTCACCTACACCGACGGCGGTGCGGACAGCGATCTGTACATCCGGTTCGACGCGCCCGCGAACCTGTACTCCGACGAGGACACCGCCGGGCTCACCGAGATGTTCACGGCGTTCGTCCGGGCGGCTCTGGCCGATCCCCGCGCGCGGGTCCAGGACGTCAGCGTCCTGGGAGCGGACGAACGGGACGCGATCCTGGACCGTGGCACCGGTCCCGTCGCCGAGCTGTACGGCGCGACGGTGCCCGAGCTGCTCGACCGGCAGGCGGCGGCCGCTCCGGAGACGGTCGCGGTCGAGCACGAAGACAGTGTCCTGACTTACGGAGCGCTCGCGGCTCGGGCCGCCGTCCTCGCACGCCGCCTGGTCGCCTGCGGCGCGGCGCCGGGCCGGTGCGTGGCGGTGTCCGTTCCGTCCTCGATCGAACTGGTCGTCGCGGTCGTCGCGGTGCTCAGGTCCGGGGCTGCCGTCCTGCCGATCGACCCGGGCAGCACGTCGGAGCATGTGGAGGCGATGCTGGCCGACGCGCGGCCGACGCTGCTTCTCACTGTCGTCGGAGCCGGTGACCTCGCGATCACGCCGTTCGACGGCGGGCAGCCGCGGTGGGAGGCGAGCGTCGTCGAGGGATCGGCGGGGTCGGCGGGAGCGGCGGACACCGACGACGCGCCGGTCGGCTCGTGCGCCGGCGCGGACGCCGCGTTGGTGCGCTACGCCTCGGCGCCGCACCGCGAGGCGGTTGGCGTCGTCCTGACCCACACCGCGCTGGCGAACGGCCTGCTGGGGATGCGGCAGCGGTACCGCCTGGACGAGACCGACCGCGTGCTGTCCGGGTCCCCGGAGTCGCTCGCCGATCCGGTCCGGACGATCCTGGGGCCGCTGATCGCCGGCGCCACGATCGTGCTGCCGCGGCAGGACCTCCGCTGGGACGCGGCCTCTCTCGCCGCGACCGTGCGGCGGACCGCCGCCACCACTCTGACCGTCGTTCCGTCCGTGCTCGCCGATCTGGTACGCGAGGACGCCGCCGCCGACTGCAAGGGCCTGCGACGCGTCCTCTGTGGCGGGGAGGCGCTGCCGGCCGGCGTGGCGGCCCGGTTCCATGAGGTGTCCGGCGTGCCGGTCCACTACTTGTACGGGGTGGACGGGGCGGCGCCGGACGTCGCCTCGTCGGACTACTTGCCCGGGGCGCCCACGGTGCCGCTCGGGCGGCCGGTCGGGAACACCGGCGTGTACGTGCTCGACGGCCGGCTGCACCTGGTGCCGGCGGGAGTGGTCGGCGAGGTCTACGTCGGCGGCGCCGGGCTGGCGCGCGGCTACCTGCGCCGCCCGGCCGCGACCGCGGACCGTTTCGTCGCCTCCCCGTTCGGTCCGGCCGGATCGCGCCTGTACCGCACGGGCGACCTGGCCCGATGGAACCGTGACGGAGAGCTCGAATACGCCGGCCGGGCCGATCAGCGGGTGCAGATCAGGGGCCTGCGGGCCGACCCCTTCGAGGTCGAGACCGTCCTGGCCGCGCACGGGGGAGTGGCCCAGGCCGCCGTGATCGCCCGGCCGGACCGGCCCGAGCAGCCCGAACAGCCGGACCAGCCCGACCAGCCCGGCCACCTGGTCGCCTACGTCGTGCCCGCCGCCGCCGGACGCCTCGGCGCGGCCGGCGAGGACGCGGACTTCAGCGCCGGGCTGGACGTGACCGAGCTGCGGCGGTTCGCCGCCGCCCGGCTGCCCGCGCATCTCGTGCCGGCCACCGTGATCGTGCTGGACAGTCTGCCGACCGCCGCGAACGGCGAGCTGGACCGCGCCGCGCTGCCGGAACCGCGGACGACGCGGCGGGCGCACCGGGGGCCGCGGACCGGCGAGGAACGGATTCTGGCCGACGCCTTCGCCGAAGTGCTGGGCGGCGGCCGCATCAGTGTGGACGACGACTTCTTCACCCTGGGCGGCGACAGCATCTCGGCGATGCGGGTGGTCACGATCGCCCGGGCCGGTGGTCTGACGCTGTCCGCGCGGACGGTCTTCGAGTGCCGGACCGTCGCCGCGCTGGCGGCTGCGGCCACCCGGGCCGACGCCGAGGCCGACGGCGACGGCGACGGCGCCGTCGATGCCGCCGCCGTCGCGCGGGACGCGGACCGGGCAGCCGGTCCGATCGCGCTCCCGCCGATGGCCCGACTGTTCGCCGAGCGCGGGCCGGGCCTGGACCGGCTGGCCCAGTGGCTGGTGCTGAGCGTGTCAGCGGACCTGGATCTGGAGCTGCTCACCGGGGCGGTCCAGGCCGTCCTGGACCACCACGACGTGCTGCGCGCCCGGCTGGCCGACGGCGAGCTGCAGATCCGGCCGGCGGGCTCGGTGACGGCGGACCGGCTCGTCCGACGGGTGCCGTGGCCCGGGGACTGGAGCGGGCCCGAGTGGCAGGCGGCGCTGGCGGATGAGGGGGCGGCGGCGACCGGTCAGATCAGCGCCTCGGCCGGGGAAATGGTCCGGCTGGTGTGGTTCGAGCCGTCGGGCGGCGGATCCGGCAGGCTCCTGATCGCGCTCCACCACCTCGTCGTGGACGGGATGTCGTGGCGGGTGCTCGTCCCGGATCTCGCCGAGGCGGCGAAGCAGCTGCGCGCCGGCCGGCCGCCGTCGCCGGCGCCGGTGGGCACGCCGCTTCGAAGGTGGCTCGACGAGCTTGCCGCCGAGGCGGCGCGGCCCTCGCGCGTGGCCGAGCTGGAACTGTGGCGCGGGATGCTCCAGGAGCCGGCCGAGCCGCTGGGATCCCGGTTCGTCGATCCGCGGGTTGATCTGACGAAGACGGCGCGGACGCTGCGGTTCGAGCTCCCCGAAGCGCTCAGCAGAGCGCTGCTCACCACAGTGGCGGCCGAGTTCCGGTGCGGCGTCGACGAGGTGCTGCTCACCGCCTTCGTCCTCGCACTGGCCGCCCGCCGGCGCGGACCGGGCACTGCCGGGGAGGTCGTGCGCGTCGAAGGGCACGGCCGCCAGGAAGAGCTCGTCCCCGGCGTTGACCTGACCCGCACGATCGGCTGGTTCACCACCGTCTATCCGGTCCGCGTCGATCTGGCCGGCCTCGACGTCGCCGACGCGCTCGACGGCGGTCCGGCCGCGGCGGCCGCGCTCCGCAGGGTCAAGCAGAGCCGGCGCGCCCTGCCCGACCAGGGCCTCGGCTACACCCTGCTGCGGCACGTCAACGAGACGACGGCGGCGGTGCTGCGGGACCACCCGATCGACGAGGTGGGGTTCAACTACCTCGGCAGGTTCTCCTTCGAACGGTCCCGGACCGACCGTGAGGCGGCGTGGACGCCGGCGCCGGAGTTCGCCGAACTCGTGCCGGCGCAGGACCCGGAGATGCCGCTGGCCTGCGGGCTGGAACTGAACTCCCTCGTGGTCGGCGCCGACGACGGCGAACGGCTGCTGGCGCTGTTCACGTTCGCCACCGGGCTGCTGTCGGAAGCCGAGGTCCAGGCCCTCGCCGAGTCCTGGCAGACAGCCCTGCGCAGCCTGCACGCGCAGGCGCTCGCTGGCGCGAGCGGCCTGACTCCCTCCGACACACCGCTGGTGGACGTCCGCCAGGAGGAGTTGGACGAGTGGCGGCACCGGTTCGGCCGGGTCCGCGACGTATGGCCCCTGACACCGCTTCAGCAGGGGCTGCTCTACCACGGCATGCTCGGCGACACCGCCTCCACGTCGTATCAGACCCAGTTCGTGTTCCGGATCACCGGGCCCGTGGACCCCGAACGCCTGCGGCTCGCGGCGCAGACCCTTCTAGACCGGCATCCCGCCCTGCGGACGGCGTTCGTGACCACGGCGACCGGCGAACCGGCGCAGGTGGTGGTGGACGGTGTCGAGGCCCCGTTCCAGCACATCGATCTCGCCGGCTCCCCGGAGCCCGAGGAACGGCTGCTCCGGATCCTGGCCGAGGAACGGGAGAACCGGTTCCGTCCGGACGCCGTGCCGCTGCTGCGGTTCGGCCTCGTCACGCTCTCCCCGTCGCAGTCCGAGCTCGCGCTGACCGCGCACCACGTGCTCTTCGACGGCTGGTCGCTGCCGCTCATCGAACAGGAGCTGATGCGCCTCTACGCCGGTGCGGACGACGACCTCGACGCGGTCGAGCACGGCTTCCGGGACTTCCTGCGCTGGCGGTCGCGGCAGGACACCGGCCGGGCGGTCGCGGCCTGGGCCGAGGAGTTGTCCGGCGTCACGCAGCCGACGCTGCTGGCGAAAGGCACCGCGCCGGTCGGCGCCGGAACCGTGGTCTCCGAGATCGGCCAGTGCGATGTCCGGCTCACCCGCCAGGAGGCGGCCGCCGTAGTACGCGAGGCGGCGGCGTGCGGCATCACCCCCAACGTCCTGGTGCAGGGTGCCTGGGCGGTCGTGCTCGCGCAGCTCACCGGCAGCTCCGACGTTGTGTTCGGCAGTTCGGTGGCGGTGCGCCCGCCGCAGGTACCGGACGCGGACATCGCCGTCGGCATGTTCACGAACACCGTGCCGGTGCGAGTGCGGTGCGAGCCCGGCGCCGACCTCGAACAAATGTTCCGCGCGGTCCAGGACGCCCAGGCCCGGATGCTGGAGCACTACCACGCCGGGCTCAGCGACATCCAGCAGGCGACCGGGCTCACCCCGCTTTTCGACACCATCGTGGTCTTCGAGTCGTTCCCCGTGGACTGGGCAGCGCTGTCCCGGGCCGGGGCGTCGGCGGACCTCACCGTCACCGGGATCCGGCCCTTCGCGCCGACGCACTACCCGCTGACCGTGCTCGCCGCCGCCGACCCGATCCTGGGCCTGACGTTGCAGTTCCATCCGGAGGTGCTGGACCCGGGCGCCGTCGAGGAGATCGCGGACCGCTTCGCCCGGGTGCTCCGGCAGTTCGCCGCCGATCCGCGGGCCCGCGCCGCCTCCGTCGATCTACTGTCCGACGCCGAGCGGCGACTGGTGATCCAGGAGTGGAACGACACCGCGGCGGAGGTGCCGGACGAGTGCGCGGTCGTGCAGTTTGCCCGGCAGGCGGCAGCGACACCGGACGCGGTGGCTCTTCAGGTGAGGGAGCAGCGCCTCACCTACGCCGAGCTGAACGAGCGCGCGAACCGGATGGCGCACTGGCTGATCTCGCGGGGGATCGGCGCCGAGCGCCGGGTCGTCGTCCTGCTGCCCCGCTCGGCGGACCTGGTGGCCGCGCTGCTGGCGGTCTGGAAGGCCGGCGGGTGCTACGTACCCGTGGACCCGGACCATCCCGAGGCGCGGGTGCGGTCCGTGATCGCCGACTGCGGGGCGGACCTGGTCCTCGACGAGGCGCTGCTGGCCCGCACCGACCTGGCCGGGTACCCCGCCGCCGATCCGGTGCTCGACGCCGCACCGGACCGGGCCGCCTACACCATCTACACCTCCGGCTCGACCGGAACGCCCAAGGGCGTCGTCGTCGGGCAGCGGGCGCTGACAAACTTCCTGGCGGCCATGCGGCGCGCGCTCCGCATGTCAGCGTCGGACCGGCTGGCGGCGGTCACCACGATCGCCTTCGACATCGCGGCGTTGGAGCTGTTCCTGCCGCTCACCACGGGCAGCCGGGTGGTGCTCGCCGACCGTGGACAGGCCGCCGACCCGCGGGTTCTGCTCGACCTCGTCGAGGACGCCGGTGTCACGGTCCTGCAGGCGACTCCGGCGCTGTGGCAGATGCTCGTGTCCCACGACGCGGGCCGCCTGGCCGGTCTGCGGGTGCTGACCGGCGGCGAGGCGCTGCCCCGGCCGCTCGCCGACGCGCTCTGCGCCCACGCCGCGCAGGTGGTGAACCTGTACGGCCCCACGGAGACGACCGTCTGGTCCACCTCCGCCGACCTCGCGACCAGCCAGCCGCCCTCGATCGGGACGCCTGTCGCGAACACCAGGATCCTGATCCTGGACGCCGCGCTCAGGCCCGTGCCGCCGGGCGTCGCCGGAGACCTGTGGATCGCCGGGGACGGTCTGGCCCGCGGCTACCACCGACAGCCCGGCCTGACCGCCGCGCGGTTCGCGGCCGACCCGTTCGGCCCGCCGGGCAGCCGGATGTACCGCACCGGAGACCTGGCCCGCTGGTCCCGCACCGGGGAAGTGGAGTTCCTGGGCCGGGCGGACTTCCAGATCAAACTCCGGGGCTTCCGGATCGAGCCCGGCGACGTGGAGCACGCGCTGATCCGGCATCCGGCGATCCGCGAGGCGGTCGTCATCGTGCGGGAGGACCGGCCCGGCGACAAGCGGCTCGTCGCGTACGTCGTCGCCGGCGCCGGCGACGACGCCGCTGACGATCACGCCGACGCCGACCCCGATGCCGCCGCCGAACTACCGCCGACCGGGCAGATCCGCGGGTTCGTGCGGGACCTGCTACCCGACTACATGGTCCCGTCGGCGGTGGTCGCCCTGACCGCGATCCCGGTGACGCCGCACGGGAAGCTCGACCGCGCCCGGCTGCCCAGGCCGGAGACGGCCGGCGCGACGTACCGCGCGCCGGAGGCACCGCGTGAGACCGCGTTGTGCGAGCTGTTCGCCGAGATCCTCGGCGTGCCCCGGGTCGGCCTCGACGACGACTTCTTCGCCCTGGGCGGGCACTCGCTGCTGGCCACCCGGCTCGCCGCCCGGGTCCGGTCGGACCTGGGCGTCGAGATCCCGATCCGGACCCTGTTCGCCGCGCCGACCGTCGCCGAGCTCGCCCGGCGGTGGGACGGCCTGGCGGCCTCGGTCCGCAAGCCCCTGCACAGGATGACCGAAAGGTGACAGGACAATGTGGCCGCTCTCATACGCGCAGCAGCGCATGTGGTTCGTCAACCGGTTCGAAGGCGGGACCGCGACCTACAACATCCCGATCCTGATCACCTTGCGCGGGCGGGTCGACACCGAGTCGTTGCGGCGCGCGTTCCTCGACGTCCTCACCCGCCACGAGATCCTGCGGACCGTCTACGACGAGGTGGACGGCCAGCCGGTCCAGCGGGTGGTCGCCCCGGCCGACGTCGTCCCGCCCTGGACCGACTGGGGATGGGTCCGCGCCGAGCAGGTGGCCGGTGTGGTCTCGGCGTCGGTCCGCGAGGGGTTCGACCTGGCGGCCGATCTGCCGGTCCGGCTGTTCCTGCTGCGTCCCGAGCCGGACGTCACGCTGGTGGTGGTGGTCCTGCACCACATCGCGGCCGACGGCGGGTCGCTGGGGCCGTTCACGGCGGACCTGTCGGCCGCCTACCGCGCTCGCGCCCGCGGCGCGGAGCCGGCGTGGGCCGAGCTGCCGGTGCAGTACTCGGATTACGCCGCGTGGCAGCGCGAGGTGCTCGGCGACGAGTCGGATCCGGACAGCGCCTTCTCCACCCAGCTCGCCTACTGGCGGCAGGAACTGGCCGGGGTGCTCCGGCCGATCTCGCTGCCCGCCGACCGTCTTCGTCCGACCCGGGCCAGCTACCGCGGCGGCAATGTGGGGTTCGAGATCTCCGAGCGCCTGCTGGACGGCGCCCGGGAGCTCGCCCGGGCGTATGACGTGACGGTGCCGATGGTGTTCCAGGCCGCGCTCGCCGTCCTGCTGCACCGCGTGGGCGGAGACGACGACATCACGGTCGGCTCGCCGATCGCCGGCCGCACCGACGAGGCGCTCCACGACCTCGTCGGCTTCTTCGTCAACACCTGGGTCCTGCGGGTGCGGCTGACCGCCGACGAGGCGTTCGACCAGGTGCTGGACACGGTGCGCGCGAAGGCGCTCGCCGCCTACGACCATCAGGACCTGCCGTTCGAGCGGCTGGTGGAGCTGCTGCGCCCCGAGCGGTCGATCGCGCACCACCCGCTGTTCCAGGTGACGTTCGCGTGGCAGAACAGCGTGCGGCAGGAGGTGGATCTGCCGGGGGTCCGGGCCTCGATGGAGCCGGTCGCCACCGGCACCGCCAAGTTCGACCTCTTCTTCAACCTGATGCCGGACCCGGCGGGCCGGACCGTGACCGTCGACCTCGAATACGCCACGGACCTGTTCGACGAGGCCACGGCGGCCGCCATCGGGGCGCGGTATGTCAGGGTGCTGGAACAGGTGGTCGAAGACCCCCGGACCCGCGTCGCCGCGCTGGCCGTGGAACCGATGCCCGCGCCCGTGAACCGTCCCGCGAACGCGCCCGCCGCAGGGCTCGATCCCGAGGAACGGCAGAAGATCCTCTACGAGTGGAACGACACCGCTCGTCCGTTTCCCTGCCCCGGACCGATCCATCTCCCCTTCGAGCGGCAGGCCGCCGCGCGGCCCGACGCGATCGCCGTCCGGTCCGCCGACGGCACGCTGACCTACCGGGAGCTGAACCGGCAGGCCAACCGGATCGCCTGGACCCTCAAGCGCCGCGGCGTCGGGCCGGAGACCGTGGTGGGCGTGGCGGTGCGGCGCAGCCCGCTGATGATCGCGGCCGTGCTCGGCGTGCTCAAGGCGGGCGGGGCCTACGTGCCGATCGGCGCCGCGCTGCCGTCGGACCGGGTCGCCGGCATGCTCGCCGACACCTCGGCGACGATCGTGCTGGTCACCGAGGACACCAACAGCTGGACCGCGCCGGACGGCGTGGACCTGATCGACGTGGGCCGGGCGGGTATGGCGCTGTCCCTGGACGGCGAACGCGATCCCGAACCGGTGGCGGGTCCGGACAACACGGCCTACATCATCTTCACGTCGGGCAGCACCGGGAAGCCCAAGGGCGTCACCGTGACCCACCGGCCCGTGCACAACCTGCTGAACTGGTGCCGCCAGACGTTCGGATTCGACGCCGACGACGTGGCCCTGTGCGTCACCTCGCTCGACTTCGATCTGTCGGTGTTCGACATCTTCGGCCTGCTCGCTGTCGGCGGCGGCTTCTACATCGCCGACGCGGCCCAGCAGCGCGACCCGGAGATGCTGCTGGACGTCCTGCTGTCGGAGCCGATCACGTTCTGGGACTCGGTGCCCGGCACGCTGAACCAGCTGGTCCCGCTGCTGCCGCAGGCCTCCGGGCACCCGGGCGTGCGGGACCTGCGCCTGGTCTTCCTGTCCGGCGACTTCACCCCGCTGTCCCTGCCGGACGAGATCCGCGGCACGTTCCCGCGCGCCGAGATCGTCAGCCTCGGCGGCGCCACCGAGGCGACCGTCTGGTCGAACTACTTCCGGGTCGGCGAGATCGACCCGCGATGGCGGAGCATCCCCTACGGACGGCCCATCGACAACGCGCGCTACTACGTGCTCGACGAGCGCCTCGACCCCTGCCCGGTCGGCGTCGAAGGAGACCTCTACATCGGTGGCCCGGTCATCGCCCTGGAGTACGTCAACCGGCCCGAACTCACCGCCGAGCGGTTCGTCGCCGACCCCTTCGGTGACCTCCCGGGCCGGCGGATCTACCGCACCGGCGACCGCGCGAGCTTCTTCCCGGAGGGCACCATCTGCTTCCTCGGCCGGGCCGACGGACAAGTGAAGGTGCGCGGGTTCCGCATCGAGCTCGGCGAGATCGAACACGCCCTGAGCGGCCACCCGGCCGTCCGCCACGCCGTCGCCGTCACGCGGCGGGACTCCGCCGGCGACCTCCGGCTGGTCGGCTACGTCGTGCCCGACCTGGCGGAGGTGGAGAGCGTCGTCGCCGTGGACCAGCAGGTCGACGAGTGGCAGGAGATCTACGACCAGGGATACGTCGAGGACGGCGACCAGCCGTTCGGCGAGGACTTCAGCCTGTGGGTGTCCAGCTACACCGGTGAGCCGATCCCGGTCGAGCAGATGCGGGTGTGGCGGGACGCAGCGGTCGTACGCGTCACCGGGTTCTCGCCGCGCCGCGTGCTCGAACTCGGCGCCGGAACCGGGCTCCTGCTCGCGCCGATCGCCGGTGGCACCGAGGCCTACTGGGCGACCGACTTCTCCGAACCGGTCATCGAGCGGCTCGGCCGTCAGGTGGCGGACGCCGGCTGGGCCGAGCGGGTCCGGTTGCTGTGCCGCCGCGCGAACGATCTCAGCGGCCTTCCTTCCACCTTCGACACCGTGGTGCTGAACTCCGTCGTCCAGTACTTCCCGAACGAGCGGTACCTGGAGCAGGTGCTCGACGGCGCCTGGGAGCTGCTGGAGCCGGGCGGCCGGCTCGTGCTCGGCGACCTCCGCCGGGCCCGCTCGCTGCGGGCCTTCCAGGCAGCCGTCCAGCGGGCCAAGCGCCCGGACGCCACGCCGGCCCAGCTGCGCGCCGCGGTCGAGCAGGCGATCCTGCTGGAGAAGGAGCTCGTGATCGACCCGGAATGGTTCCAGCGCTGGGCCGAGCGCGCGGGAGCCGCGGGCGTCGACGTCCGGCTCAAGGACGGCGACTATCACAATGAGTTGACGCGGCACCGGTACGAGGTCGTCCTGCACAAGCCGGGAACACCGACGAGCCGGGTCGACGCCGTGCCCGCCCTGGAATGGGACGGCGACCTCGGCGGCCTCGCCGACCGGATTCGCGCCCTGGGCGGGACGGCGGCGCGCGTCATTGGGATTCGCGTCACGGGGATTCCCAACGCGCGCGTCGTCGAGGAGGCCGCTGCCGCACGGCTGCTGGGGATGGAGGATTCCGAGCCCTCGCCGTCGGCGCCGCTGGATCCGGCCGAGCTCCAGGCGTGGGCGGCGCGGCAGGGCTGGCACGCGGTGCTGACGTGGTCGCCGGCGGCCATCGACCGGTTCGAGGCGGTCCTGTTCCAGGACGGGGAGCCCCGAGCACTGGTCGGCACTTACCGATCGACCTCCGGCGCCGGTACCTGGATCAACGACCCGGCCGCGGCCGCTGGTATCACCGCGCTTCCCGGAATCCTGCGCGAACACCTGGCTCAGGCCCTGCCCGACTACATGGTGCCGTCGGCGATCATGCCGATCGGCGCCGTGCCGTTGACGGTCAACGGCAAACTCGACCGGGCCGCGCTACCGGCGCCGGACCACGCCGTCGGTGGCGGCGGTCGGGCGCCCTCGACGCCGGAGGAGCAGTCGCTGTGCGACATCTTCGCCGCCGTCCTCGGACTCGACCGGGTCGGCGTGGACGACAACTTCTTCGCCATCGGCGGGCATTCGCTGCTGGCGACGCGCGTGGTGAGCCGTATCCGGGCGGCGTACGGCGTCGAGATCCCCATCCGGACGGTCTTCGAGGCGCCGACCGTCGCGGAGCTGGTCACCCACCTGACGGACCAGCGCAAGACCAGGCCGCGGCTGCGGCCGCAGCCCCGGCCCGACCGGATCCCGGTCTCCTTCGCGCAGCAGAGGCTGTGGTTCATCCACCGGTTCGAAGGGCCGTCGCCGACGTACAACATCCCGCTGTCGATGCGGCTGACCGGAACGCTGGACCCGGACGCGTTGCGGGCGGCGGTCCGGGACGTCGTGATCCGGCACGAGTCGCTGCGCACCGTCGTGGACGAGGTGGATGGGGTGCCCCACCAGCGCGTCCTGGAGCCCGGTGAGCTGCGGATCCCCTGGCAGGATCAGGAGATCGGCGCGGCGGACCTGGCGCGGGCCCTGCGGACCGAGGCGCGCCGCCCGTTCGACCTGGCGAAGGACGTGCCGATCCGCGCCGCCTTGTTCCGCCTCGGCGACCAGGACGCGGTGCTGCTCCTGCCGGTGCACCACATCGCGGCGGACGGCTGGTCGCTGGGCCCGCTGGCCGAGGACCTCACTGCCGCGTACGCGGCCAGGCGCGAGGGACGCCGGCCGCAGTGGGCTCCGCTGCCGGTTCAATACACCGACTACACGCTCTGGCAGCGCGACCTTCTCACCGACGACGGTCCCGACAGCCTGTACCAGCGGCAGCTGAGCTACTGGAGGCAGCAGCTCGACGGCCTGCCGGAGGCGGTGGGGCTGCCGACCGACCGCGCCCGGCCGGACGTCGCCTCGTTCGCGGGCGAGCTGCTGCCCGTGGAGCTCGATGAAGCTCTCACCGAGAGCGTCCGCGAACTGGCCGTGCACACCGGCGCGACCGTCTCGATGGTGCTCCAGGCGGGCCTCGCGGGGCTGTTGAGCAGGCTGGGCGCCGGGGACGACATCCCGATCGGCGCGCCGATCGCCGGACGGACCGACGAAGCGCTCGACCGGCTGGTCGGGTTCTTCGTCAACACCTGGGTGGCGCGCGTCGACACCGGCGGCGATCCCAGTCTGGTCGAGTTGGTCGGACGGGTGCGGGATGTCAGCCTCGCCGCGTACGACCACCAGGACCTGCCGTTCGAGCACCTGGTCGAGTCGCTGAACCCGGTGCGCTCGACCGCGCACCATCCGCTGTTCCAGGTGTGTCTGGCGCTGCAGAACAACGTGCAGCCGGCTTTTGACCTGCCGGGGCTGGTGGTCACTCACGAGCCGGTCGACATGGGCGTCTCCCGGTTCGACCTGTTCCTGAACCTCGTCGAGCGGACCGGGTCCGACGGACGGGGGCGGATCGTCGGCGTGGTGGAGTACGCGACAGACCTGTTCGACCGGGTCACGGTCGTCGGGCTCGTGGACCGCTGGCGTCATCTGCTGCGTCAGTGGGTCGAGGCGCCGGAGTCGCCGATGCGCGCGGTGGGGTTGCTCACGCGGGACGACCTGACGGCCTTGGAGCGGTGGTCGGGCCGCCAGAACGGCACCCGGCGCGTCGTCGGCACGATCCACGAGCGCTTCGCCGAGGTGGCCGCCGAGCGGCCGGACGCGGTGGCGGTGGTGGCCGGGGACGGCGCTGAGAGCTGGACGTATCGGGAGCTGGATCGGTGGGCCGATCGCATCGCGCATCATCTACGGGAGCGCGGAGCTCGCCCGGGCAGCCGGGTGGCTCTGGTGATGGATCGGTCTCCGCTGTGGGTCGCGACCATGCTGGCGGCGCTGAAGGTGGGGGCCTGCTACGTGCCCGTCGATCCGGCCGGTCCGCGCGCTCGCGTCGAGCTCGTTCTCGCCGACCTGGACCCGGCGGTCGTGGTCGACGAGCGTCTGGCCGAGATCGACCTCGACGGCTATCCGTCGCTGCCGCCGGACGCCGACGGGGTCGATGCGCGGCACCTCGCGTACGTGACCTATGTCTCCGGTGCGACCGGAACACCGAACGGCGTCGAGGTGAGCCACGGGAACGTGCTCGATCTCGCGCTCGATCCGTGCTGGTCCGGCGGCGCGCACGAACGGGTGCTCGCTCATTCTCCGGTGGGGGTCGACGCGTCGACGTACGAGCTCTGGGTGCCGCTGCTGCGGGGCGGCACGGCCGTCGTGGCGCCGCCCGGCCGCCTGGACCCGGCGCGGCTGGCGTCGCTGGTCGCCGAGCACGGCGCGACCGCGGTGTGGCTGACCGCCGACATGCTCGACCTGATCACGCGGCACCACCTCGCGGCCCTGTCCGGGGTGCGGGAGGTGTGGGCCGGCGGCGACGTCTTGTCACCGTCCGCCGTGCGGCAGCTGCTGGGCGACGCTGGCGCGACCACCGTCGTGAACGGCTACGGTCCCGCCGAGGCCACCACCTTCGCGGCCTGGCACCGGGTATCTTCGCCGGCCGGGTGCAAGGACCCGCTGCCGATCGGCGGGCCACTGGCGGGCAGCCGCCTGTTCGCCCTCGACGACCGCCTGCGGCAGGTACCGCAGGGCGTGGCGGCGGAGCTCTACATCGGCGGCGCCGGGGTGGCCCGCGGCTACGCGAACCGCCCGCGCCTGACGAGCGAACGCTTCGTCGCGGACCCCTTCGGCCACCCCGGCGACCGCCTGTACCGCACCGGCGACCTCGTCCGCTGGAACCACGACGGACACCTGGAATACCTCGGCCGCACCGACGACCAGCTCCGGATCCGAGGCCTCCGAGTCGAGCCGGGCGAAGTCGAAGCGGCCCTGCGCAAGCGCCCCGGCGTAGCGCAGGCAGCAGTCATCGCCCGCCCGGGCCGCCTCGGCGGCCGCCAACTGGTGGCCTACGTGGTCCCGCAGGACGCCGCAGGCACGGCCGCTGATACGGCGGCGCACGTCGAGAAGTGGCGGGCGATCTACGACTCGATGTACGAGGACATCGACACCAGCACCAGCACCAGCACCGACATCGGCAGCGACTCCGGCACCGGCACCAACACTGGCAGCGACATCGGCACGGACTCCGGCAGCGACTCTGGCACCGGCACCAACACTGGCAGCGACATCGGCACGGACTCCGGCAGCGACTCTGGCACCGGCACCAACACTGGCAGCGACATCCGCACGGACTCCGGCCGCGGCACCAACACCGGCACGGACACCGACACCAGCACCAGCACCAGCACCAGTACCAGTACCGACACCGACACCAACTTCGGCAGCGACTCCGGCACCGGCACCGCCACAGACACCGGCAGCGGCACCAGCACCAGCACCGGCACCAACACTGACCGCGACATCGGCAGCGACATCGCCACGGACTCCGGCATCGCCACCGGCACCGGCACCAACATCGGCAGCGACATCGGCACCGCTACGGACACCGGCAGCGGCACAGGTACCGGCAGCGGCACCAAGACCGGCACTGACATCGGCACGGACTCCCACTCCGGCACCCGTTTCGGCAGCGGCGCTGGCACTGACATCGGCACCGGTACTGGCAGCGGCGCTGGCGCCGGCTTCGGCAGAGACTCCGACCCCGGCACCGGCGTTGGCGCGGACATCGACCCCGACACCGACACAGGCACCGGCTTCGGCAGCGCCACCGCCGACCTCGCTGAGGACTTCACCGGCTGGCAGAGCTCTTACACGCGCGAGCCGATCCCCTTGCCCGCCATGCGCCAGTGGCGCGACGGGGTCGTCGAGCGGGTGCGCGGGCTGCGGCCGCGGCGTGTGCTGGAGGTCGGGGTCGGGTCGGGGCTGCTGCTGGGGCCGTTGGCGCCGGACGTTGAGCGGTACTGGGGCACTGACTTCTCCGCGCCGGTCATCGACCGGCTGAGGCGCCGGGTGGCTGCGGATTCGCGCCTGCGCGGCAAGGTGACGCTGTTGTGTCAGAGTGCTGATGTCGCCGATGGGCTGCCGGCGGAGTTCTTCGACACCGTCGTCCTCAACTCGGTCGTGCAGTACTTCCCCGATGCGGCCTATCTGAGTCGTGTGCTGGAGGTCGCCGTGGACCGGCTCGCGCCCGGCGGCCGGGTCGTCATCGGCGATGTGCGGAACCATGCCACCCTGCGCAAGCTCCTGACCGCCGTGCACCACGCGCGGCGGCCGGCCGATCGGCCGGCGGTGGTGCGGGCGGAGGTCGAGCGTGCGGTGCTGGGCGAGAAGGAGCTGGTCGTCGACCCGGGCTTCTTCACGCGGTGGGCCGATGAGCGCCCCGACGTCGTGGCGGTGGATGTCCGGCTGAAGCCCGGCGAGCACCACGACGAGCTCACCCGGCACCGGTACGAGGTCGTGCTGCACAAGCAGGGGAGCCGGCCGGCGTACCTCGCCGATCTGCGGACGGTGGCCTGGGCCGCCGAGGTCCGGGACCTCGACGAGCTCCAGACCGCGCTGGCCGAGCACGGCGACCGCCTTCGGTTGGTGCGGATTCCGAACGCCAGGCTGGTGAGCGAGGCGGCCGAGTACGGCGTTCCCGTCGATGAGCGCCAGACCGCCATCGATCCGCACGAGCTGCAGTCCTGGGGCCGGGACCGGGGCCTCGCCGTCTACTGCACGTGGTCGGCCGAGGCGCCCGACTGGTTCGAGGCGGTGCTCGTTCCGGAAGGCGGCGCCGACTGCTTCGACGGCGTGTACCGGCCGCTGGATCTCGCGGGGCGGCGGCTGGTGAACGCCCCCGTGCTGGCGCGCCAGATCTCGCGGTTGCCGGCGTTGCTGCGCGAGGAGCTGGCGGCCGAGCTGCCCGAGCACCTGGTGCCGAGTGACATCGTGGTGCTGGAGCACCTGCCGTCGACCGCGAGCGGGGAGCTCGACCGCGCCCGGCTCCCGGAGCTCGACGCGCTCGACGCGCTCGACGCGCTCGACGCCGCCGACGCCGCCGACGACGGGGAGGACGACGCGCCCCGCACCCCGCTGGAGCGGGAGCTGGCCGGGCTGTTCGCCGAGGTGATCGGTCTGGACCGGATCGGGATCGACGACGACTTCTTCGACTGCGGCGGCAGCTCTCTGCACGTCATCCGCCTGATCTGGCGGGTCCGCGCGGAGCTGGGCTTCGAGCTGCCGGTCCGGGCCGTGTTCCAGCACCCGAGCGTCGCCGAGGTCGCGGAGTACCTGTCGGCGGGCAAGGACGTCGTGGAGTTCGGCGAGTTCGACGACCCGTTCTCGGTGGTGCTGCCGATCCGGACCGGCGGCGACAAGGCGCCGATCTGGTGGGTGCCGCCGGGCGGCGGGCTGGCCTGGGCCTACCTCGGCTTCGCCCAGCACCTGGACGCCTCCCGGCCGGTCTACGGGCTCCAGGCCCGCGGGTTCGGCGGCGAGCCGCGGCCGGCCTCGATCGGGAGCGTGGTGGACGACTGGGTCGACCAGATGCTGCGTGTGCAGCCGGACGGCCCGTTCAACGTGCTCGGCTGGTCGCTGGGCGGGCCGATCGCGCAGGCGGTGGCCGCCGAGCTCCAGCGCCGCGGCCGCGAGGTGGACTTCCTGGGGGTGCTCGACTCGGGCCCGTCGAGCTACTTCGCCGACTTCACCACCCCCGACGAGACGATCGTCCGCAGGTATCTGGCCCACTACATGGGCCACCTGGCCGGGATGAAGGAGTTCGAGTCACTGGTGCAGACCTCGACGTCGTTGTTCATCGAACACACCGAGCTGATGACGAGGTTCACCTCCCCGACGTTCCGCGGGGAGCTGACATTCTTCTGCGCTCTGATCGACCAGGTCACGCGCGAGCGGCGGGAACTGCCCGTGGAGCTCGACGTCATGTGGCGGGACTACGTCGACGGGACGATCCGGCGCATCGAGATCGAATGCGCGCACAACGAAATGATGTGGCCCGACAACGCGGCCCAGATGGGCCGCGTCATCAACGAGATCCTGGGATCGGGCCGATGATCCGGCGCACCCGCCGACACCGAGATGGAGGAGCGATGTCCGTCAACCCGTTCGACGATGAAAGCGGAGAGTTCTACGTGCTGGTCAACGACGAGGAGCAGCACTCGCTGTGGCCCACGTTCGCGGACGTGCCCGACGGCTGGCGCCCGGTGTTCGGGCCGGCGGGGCGGGCCGAGAGCCTCGCGTACGTGGACGAGAACTGGACCGACATGCGGCCGAAGAGCCTGCGCGAGGCCATGCAGGGATCGTGAGCCGCCGCGGCCCGCGGGCAGCCGGCCTGCCCGCGGGCCGCGGGCCGCGGGCCACGGTCGAACCGTCAGTGCCGGTCAGTCGAACGAATAACCCTGATACCCGGCGGCCGCCACCTCGCGGAGCTTCGCGCGGAACGGCCCGAGGCCCGGGAAGTAGAACAGAGTCGTCCGGCGCTCGCCGGGGGCGTTCCCGCCGAAGATCCAGGACTGGACCCGGGGCAGCAGGGTTTGCGCGGAGGCCTGCTCGCAGGTGGAGACCCAGGCGTCCTCCGCGGCGCGAGTCGCCTCGACGGAGGTCCGGCCGGACCCCTCGGCGGCCGCGATCAGCTCGGTGATCCAGTCCACCTGGGTCTCGATGCTGGGCAGCAGGTTGCTGAACGGGCTGTGCGGGCCGAAGACCAGGAACAGATTGGGGAACCCCGAGACGGAGACGCCCAGGTAGCTGCGCGCGCCGTCCTTCCAGCGCGCCGCGAGGTCCAGGCCGGCCCGGCCGCGGATCGTCATCCGCCGGTAACCGCCGACGATCGCGTCGAAGCCGGTGGCGAAGACCAGGACGTCGAGGTCGTGCTCGGCGCCGTCCGCGGTCAGCAGTCCGCGCGGAACGGCTTCCACGACAGGGGTCTCGCGCAGGCTGACCAGGCGGACGTTGTCGCGGTTGAAGGACTCGTAGTAGCCCTGGTTGCAGACCGGGCGCTTGGCGAACAGCTCGGTCGGGGTCAGCCGGCGTGCGGTCTCCGGGTCCCGGACGATCTCGCGGATCTTCGCCCTGATGAAGTCGGCCGCGGCGGCGTTGGCATCCGGGTCCACGGCGATGTCGCCGAAGGTGCCGAACATGAAGTGGAAGCCGTTGCCGGCGTCCCAGGCCTCTTGGAACACTCTGTGGCGTTCCTCGGCCGAGACGCTCATCGCCGGTACGTCGCTCTCGGCGAAGCCGCACCCGACGCGGGAGTCGTGGATCTGTTCCCAGATCCCGTCATAGCCGGCACGGATCGCGGCGACCTCCTCGGCGGCGACGGCGCGGTCGCCGGACGGGACCACGTACTGGGGCGTCCGCTGGAACACGGTGAGGTGCGCCGTGGTCTGAGCGGCCGCGCAGACGAACTGGGTGCCGGTGGACCCGGTACCGATCACGCCGACCCGCCGGCCGGCGATCGACAGGCCGTCGGGCCAGGCGCCGGTGTGGACCACAGTGCCCTCGAAGCGGTCGAGCCCTGCGATGTCCGGGAAGTTGCGGCTCGAATGCGGGCCCAGAGCCGTCACCAGATACCGGGCGGTGAACCGCGCGCCGCGGCTGTCGGCCACCGTCCACGCCGCGCGGCGCTCGTCGTAGGCCGCGGACTCGATCTCCGTGTCGAACTGGATGTCCCCGATCAGGTTGTGGCGCTCCACCACGGCGTGCAGGTAGGCCAGATTCTCGGCCTGCGAGGCGTAGCGGGTGCTCCACTCCCAGTCCTGGAGCAGTTCCTTGTCGAACGAGTACTTGTAGACGTGCCCGTCGACGTCCGACATCGCGCCCGGATACCGGTTCCAGTACCAGGTGCCTCCGACCCCGCCGCCCTTCTCGAAGACGCGGACGGTCAGGCCCAGCTCGTTGCGCAGCTTGTGCAGTGCGTACACGCCGCCGAAACCGGCGCCGATGACGATGGCGTCGAAGTCTGTCTTCATCATGTCGCCTCACGTCCGGGGATCCTTACGACGAGCCGGGCTGCGGGCTGCGGGCCACGGCCCGCCCGCCATCGTCGGTGCAGCCACACACACGGGGACACGGATCTGTCGTGGATGCTTCGTCTCTGTCAGTGCCACCGGTCCGCCGGGCGGCGCGATCGGCTGCTTCCCGCCACGGCGGCGCGGCGCCCGGGCCGGCCGGTGCGGCGGCGGGACGGGCTGGTGAACTCGGCTTTCCACGGGTTCGGCGCTTTACAGCGCGGTAAGGACCCCAACCCGTCCTCGGTTGACACGGCACGGATCGCGCCAATCAGTTCGGGTGACGGAAATATTTGCGACAGAAGAAATGTCCTGGGCGGCGTGAACCAGAAGAATCGGTTTTGTCATATCAGGAGGCGAAGATGGTGGATCAGGGCCGGGTGGTCGCGGTCACGGGAGCGGGCTCGGGTATCGGCCGAGCCGTGGCCGTGCGCCTCGCCGCGGCGGGCGACACGGTGATCGCTGTCGGCCGCCGCCCGGCACCGCTGGCGGACCTGGCATCGCAGGCGTCGCAGACGTCGCAGGCGGCCTCGGCCGCTGGCCGGGGGAGCGGGGGTGAGGACGGCGGCCCGGTGCTGCCGCTGCCGATGGACGTCGCCGATCCCGCGGCCCCGGAACGGCTGCGCGCCTTCGTCGAGGAGCGTTTCGGCAGGCTCGACGGGCTGGTCAACTGTGCGGGCGTGGCCCGCTTCGCCCGCCTGGAGACGGCCGATCTCGGCGACTTCGACCGGATGCTGGCGGTCAACGTGCGGGCTCCGGCGGCGCTGATTCAGGCGCTGCTGCCGGCCCTCACCGAGGCGGGTGGCAGCGTCGTCAACGTCACTTCCGTCGGCGGCGTGCTGGCGATGCCCGGCCGCTCGTTCTACGGGGCGAGCAAGGCGGCGGTCAACAGCCTCACCCGGTCGCTGGCCCGCGAGCTCGCTCCCCGGATCCGGGTGAACGCCGTGGTGCCCGGCCCGGTGGACACCCCCATGTACGAGGACCTGGGCCTCGGCGCCGAAGAGACCGAGAGCCTGCGGAAGACCTTGCTCGACAGTACGCCGATGGCCCGGTTCGGAGCGCCGGACGAGGTGGCCGGGTGGGTGTGCGCCCTGGTGGATCCGAACCAGTCGGGCTGGATCACCGGCGCGTTGCTCGCCATCGACGGCGGGCGGAGTGCGTGATGGACCGGCGCGGAGGGCCGCGGAGGGCCCACGAATCAGCGAAAAAGCGAATCAGCGTTCACCTCTGTCCGCGGTTACCCGCCGACAGGGACACGACATAGGAGCGGGCCGATGACCGAACTGGTCGAACACCGACGACGCTACCCGGTGGAGCGCGTGCCGGAATCCAGTCTGCACGCGGTGTTCCGCGCCTCGCGGCGCTGGACCGACACCCACGGCCGGGAGGCCAACGCCCTGCACGTCGGCGAGCCGGCGTTCGCCATGCCGCCGGCCGCCGTCGAGGCGATGCGCCGGGCGCTGCTCGACGGCCGGTGCGCCTACACCAGTGCCGAGGGCATGCCGGAACTGCGCGAGGCCCTGGTCGCGAAGCTGGCCGCGCAGGGCGTCGGCACCACCGCCGACCATGTCTTCGTCACTCCCGGCTCGTGCCAGGGGCTCTCGGCGGTGGGCGCGGCGGTCCACACTCCCGGAGCCGCCTGGCTGATCCCCCGGGTGCACTGGCCGATCTACCGCCAGCAGGGGGTGCTGAACGGATACGACGTCGCCGGGTATCCGCTCGGGCCCGGCTACGCCCTCGACGTGGCCGCCGTCGCCCGGACCGCGACGCCGGCCACCCGGGTGATCGTCGTGAACTCGCCGGCGAACCCGACCGGCGCGGTCGCCGATCCGGACGCGCTTCGCGAGCTGCTGGCGCTGGCCACGGAGCGGGACTGGCTGGTCGTCAGCGACGAGGCCTACGAGGACTTCGTCTACGAGGGCGGACATCCTCCGCTGGCGGCGCTGGAGGCGGACGTGGAGCCGGCCCGGCGGCGCGTCTTCTCAGCCTTCACCTTCTCCAAGGGCTACGCGATGACCGGATGCCGCGTCGGCTACATCGTCGCGCCCAACGACGAGTTCGCCGGCCTGCTGCGCCGGGTCCAGGAGGGCTCGATCATCGCCCCGCCGACGCCCGCGCAGATCGGCGCGCTCGCCGCGCTCGGCGACGGCGACGCGGTCCGCGCCAACGTCGCGGCGGTGCGGGGCTCCCGGGACGCCGCCATGGGCGCCTTGGTCGAGGCCGGCCTCATCGCCGGCCCGCCGGCCGGCGGCTGGTACGCGCTGTTGGACATCGCGTCCTCGGGCCACACGGCCACGGAGTTCGCCGACCGGCTGCTCGCCGAGTACGGCGTGGCCGTCGCCCCGGCGGCGGCCTTCACCGTCCCGGGCGACCCGAGCACCCGGACCGTGGTGCGCATCTCCTTCGCGGGCGACCGGACCCGGCTGTTGGAGGGCACTGAGGCACTCCTCCGGGCGTGCCGCACCTGGGGCGGCGAGCGAGCGGCGGGGCGGGCGTGATGAGCGGGCTGACCTACGGGAGCTACATCCGGGTGGACGACCTGCTCGGACTGCAGCAGCCGCGCTCGCCCCGGGAGACGCCGCTGATCCGCGCCTGGGAGCACTTCTTCATCGTCGTGCACCAGGCCGGCGAGCTGTGGCTGTCCCAGGTGCTGCTCGACCTCGACGAGGCGGTCCCGGCGTTGAAAGCGGGACAGTACGCCGACGCCGAGGAGTGCCTGCGGCGTTCGGTCGCCGTCCTGGACGTGATGGCGGCGAGCCTGGACACGCTGGCGGTCATGCCGCCGGGGCGGTTCGCGTGTTTCCGGGGCGCCCTGGGTCAGGCCAGCGGCGGCCAGTCGGCCCAGTTCGCGGCGCTGGACCGGCGCCTGGGCCTGACCAAGCGCGGCGACTGCCCGCTGTCCGAGGCGCTGGCGGTGGCCTGCGAGGCCGAGGACGTCGCGCTGCCGGACCTGGTGATGGCCCGCGGCTGTCCGGGCTGCGAAGGGCTGGCCCGGGTGGTGTCGGCGATGCTCGACCTGGCCCGGAAGATCTGGAAGTGGAAGGTGATGCATCTGGAGCTCGTGGCCAAGATGATCGGCCACGGCGAGCGGGGAACGGGTGGTACCGCGGGCACCGCGTATCTGGCCGATCGGCTGGCGATGCCGTTCCCGGAGTTGTGGGACTGCGTGTCCGGGGTACACGGGCAGGGCCGCGTCGACTGACGACGCAGGGCTCGGCAGGCTACGGCTGTTGACGTACCTACTATTTTAATGGGCAGAAATCGGATCAATACGGCTCTGGCGTGAACGGGTCGGACGGGGCATCGGGCCGCCATTTCCGCGCTGCCGCGGAGCGGCCAACGCCGTCGTCCGATACGGCGGGCCCGAACTACTCGAACAGTGCCTTCAGCGGGCGAGCGGCTGACGCTTGTCAGACGTCGATGGAGGCATGCATCTCATCGAGTGATCACGGGAGGATGTTTCCAGTGGGTGTCAAGAATTTCGACGTCATATTCATCCGGTGGCCGGTGCAATCGGATCTGCGGAGCCGCTGTCAGCAGGACGGCGTACCCAGGCTGCTCGTCGTGGAGGGATGCGCGCAGCCCCCGATCAGCGACGATCCGGTCGAGGACTGGGTCCGTCCGCCGGTGTCCACCGACGACCTCCAGGCGCGGGTCAGGGCTCTGCAGCACCGCTTCAACCGCCGCCGGGCGCCGACCATCGACGCCACCGGGACACTGACCTTCGGCCAGCACACCATCTCCATCTCCAGCACGCAGACCGAGCTGATGCGCCTGCTGATCGACCGCTTCGGCAAGGTGGTGTACCGCATCGAGTTCATGGAGCGCTTCGCCGACCGGACCCCGAAGCTCAACCGGAACTCCCTGGACCTGCACATCATGCGGCTGCGCCGCCGGCTGCTCCCGATCGGCCTGCTGATCCGGACCGTGTGGGGGCGGGGCTACATGCTGGACTGCATGGAGCCCCAGCTCTCGTTCTGACCCGCCGGCCCGGCAACCACTGGGGGACCCATCATGACCAGTCGGCCCACCGTGCTCGTCCTGCACGCGCACCCGGACGACGAGACGATCTTCACCGGACTCACCATGCGCCGGCTGGCCGACGCCGGTGCGCGGGTGGTCCTCGTCATGGCGACCGACGGCGCCGCAGGCATCCTCCGAGTGCCGCTGTCCCCCGGAGAGTCCCTGCGCAGCCGTCGCCTCGCCGAACTCGAACGGGCCTGCGACCTGTTGAGCGTGGCCAGGCTGGAGGTCCTGGGCTACTCCGACTCCGGCGCTCACGACGGCCCGTACCGCGCCGGGACGCTCGGCGCGGCACCGGTCGCGGAGGTGGCCCGCCGGGTGGCGCGGATCGCGGTCCGTGAAGGCGCCTCCACGCTGGTGCACTACGACCCGGGCGGTATCTACGGGCACGTCGACCACGTCCAGGTCCACCGGGTCGGAGCCGTGGTCGCCCGCGGCCTGCGCCTGGCCGGCTACCAGGCGACGGTGGACGCCGCGGCGCTGCGGGCGGGTCCGGGCCACGTGCTGCACCGCGCCGCCGGCGGCCGACTGGACGTCGGCGTCCCGGCGTCCCGGATCTCGGTCACCATCGACGCCGAGGGCCCCGACCTGCTGGCCAAGATGGCGGCGATGGCCTCGCACGCCAGCCAGGTGGAGACGGCCGACCTGGACCCGGCGGGCTTCGCCGGGGCCTACGGCCGGGAGTGGTTCGTCCGCGAGGGCGAGCGCGGAGCGGTGGACACACTGCTCACCCCCGCGCCGGCCCGGGTCGCCGAACCGGTGCTCGGGCCCTGACGGCCTCGGCCACGCTGGCGGCTACCGCCGATCCGGCGAGGAAAGAGACCGGCAAGACACCGGCGGGCGCGGCGGCCTGGTCGCCACAATCCATAACGGGGCCGCAGAGCCAGGGAGGGGCTGATGGCGAAGGGACTGATGACACTGTCGCTCGACCTTACGGACCCGGCGACGTTCGTGGAGAACGACCCGCACGAGTTCTGGCGCCGGGTGCGCCGGGAACAGCCCGTGTACTGGCACCCGTCCTCCTCGGGACGGCCCGGGTTCTGGGTGGTGGCCGCCTACGACGACGTCCTGGCCGGCCACGGCGACTGGAAGCGGCTGAGCTCGGCCCGCGGCAACGTCCTGGACGTGCTGCTGCACGGCGACGATTCGGCGAGCGCGAAGATGCTCGTGGTCACCGACCGGCCTCGGCACCGCGCCCTGCGCAACGTGGTCCTGCGCGCGGTCTCGCCGCGAGTGCTGGACCAGGTGGTGCGGCGGGTCCAGGAGCGGACGGCGGCGCTCGTCGCGGAGGTCGCCGAGCTGGGGACGTTCGACTTCGCCGCGGAGGTCGCCGACCGGATTCCGATGGACACCATCTGCGATCTGCTGTCGATCCCGCCGGCGGACCGCCGGGACCTGCTCGGCTGGAACAAGGCGGCGTTGAGCGCGGACCGCCCGGGCGGCGCCCGGCTGGACGCGATCGAGGCCCGCAACGAGATCGTGCTCTACCTGATGGACCTCGCGTTCGAGCGGCGCGAGCACCCGGGTGACGACGTGATCAGCATGATCGCCGGGGCCGAGGTCGAGGGCCGGCCGCTGTCCCCGGAAGAGGTCGCGCTCAACTGCTACAGCCTGATCCTGGGCGGGGACGAGTCGTCCCGGGTGACGGCCATCAGCTCGGTCCTGGCCTTCACCCAGTTCCCCGACCAGTGGCAGGGCCTGCGCAAGGGGACGGTCTCCATCGCCACCGCCGTGGAGGAACTCCTGCGCTGGGCGACGCCGGGGATGCACTTCGCGCGCACGGCCCTGTGCGACTTCACCCTCCGGGACCGGCAGGTGCGCGCGGGCGACATCGTCACGCTGTGGACCATCTCGGCGAACAACGACGAGACGGTGTTCGCCGCGCCGCGCGAGCTCGACCTTTCGCGCGAGCCGAACAAGCACGTCGCGTTCGGCCACGGTCCGCACTTCTGCCTGGGTGCGGCACTGGGGCGGGCGTCGCTGGGCGCGTTGCTGCAGGCGCTGGTCGCGCGGGTGGGCGAGATCGAGCTGGCCGGGGTGCCGAGCCGGATCTATTCGAACTTCATCCGCGGCCACAGCACGCTCCCGGTCACCTTCCATCCCTGATTCCTGTGAGAGGCGGCGCGCATGCCGGGCGGATCATCCCGCGAGGAGAAGCGGACCGTTCCGTGGCTGTTCGAGGCGGTCGCCGCCCGGGCGGCCGACCGGCCGGCGGTCCTGTACGAAGGCCGGAGCGTCTGCTACGCGGAGCTGAACGCCAGGGCCAACCGGCTCGCCAGAGCCCTGATCGACCGCGGTGTCGGGCCCGACCGGGTGGTCGCCGTGTCCGCGCCGAAGTCAGACGAGCTGATCGTGGTGCTGCTGGCGGTGCTCAAGGCGGGCGGGGCCTATCTCGCGCTCGACCCCGCGTATCCGGCCGAACGCCTGGCCCACATGGTGCGCCAGGCTCGGCCGCTGCTGCTGATCCACCTGGGCGGGCAGGCCGAACCGGTGCTGCCGGCCGAGACGGCGCTGCCGCGGATCGACGTCCTGGACCCCGGTTTCCGGGCCGAGTGCGCGGCGCGTCCGGGCCACGACGTGACCGACGCCGAGCGGCGCCGCCCGCTGCGTCCCGAGCATCTGATGTACGTCGTGTTCACCTCCGGATCGACCGGCCGGCCCAAGGGCGTCGCGGTGCCGCACAGCGGCGTCGCGGCCCTGGCCGCCGGCCAGCGCGAACACCTCGGGGCGGGTCCGGGCGACCGGGTGCTGCAGTGGGCGTCGATCAGCTTCGACGCCGCCTTCTGGGACATCACGCTCGCGCTGCTGTCCGGCGCGGCCCTGGTGATGGCCGCGGCCGAGGATCTGCTGCCCGGAGCGCCGCTGCGGGAGACGATGATCGCGAACGCGGTGACCCACGCGACCCTGCCGCCGGTGGCGCTGAGCGTCACCGACGCCCACGGCGTGCTGCCCGGCGGCAAGCTGGTGTCCACCGGCGACGCGGTGTCCCCGGCCCTGGTGCGGACCTGGTCCGAGGGCCGGTCGCTGTTCAACGGGTACGGGCCCACGGAGGTGACCGTCGGCAGCAGCATGGGGCGCGTGACAGAACCCGAAGACATCAGCATCGGCCGGCCGTTCCCGGACAACGTGGTGCGGGTCCTCGACGAGCGGCTGCGGGCGGTCGCCGCCGGAGGCGAAGGTGAGATGTACCTCGCCGGACCGGGCCTGGCCCGGGGCTATCTGAACCATCCGGGACTGACAGCGACCCGGTTCGTGGCCGATCCCGCGGGCCCCGCCGGCGGCCGGATCTACCGCTCCGGGGACCGGGGCCGGCGCCGCGCGGACGGCGAGCTCTATTTCACCGGCCGGGCGGACAGCCAGGTCAAGCTCCGCGGCTTCCGGGTCGAGCTGGGGGAGATCGAGACGAGGCTGGCGGCGCATCCCTCGGTCGAGCTCGCCTGCGTCGTGGTCGAGGGAGATGTGGCGAGCGCCCGGATCGCCGGCTACGTGACCGCCTCCGCCGGGGCCGCCGGGGCCGGCGGGGTTGGCGGTGTCGGCGGCATCGGCGGCGAGGAGCTGCGGGAGTTCGCGGCCCGGTCGCTGCCCGACCACATGGTGCCGTACCGGGTGACCGTGGTCGACCGCTTCCCCACCGATCCCAACGGCAAGATCGACCGGGCGGCGGTCAGCGCCGCCCACGCCGAGCGCTCCGCGCCGCCGGCGGCCGTGTCCGATCCCGTGGATCTGGACACTGACACAGATCTGTACAGCATCGTCCGGCGCGTCCTGGGGATTCCTGAGGCGCGTCCGGAGGACAACTTCTTCCTCCTCGGCGGCCACTCGGTACTCGCCACCATGTTGGCCCGCCAGATCCGCAAGGAGTTCGACGTCGTGATCCCGATGCGGAGCATCTTCGAGGCCGCGACGCTGGCGGACCTGGCGGCTGAGGTGGACGCGGCGCGGCAGCCGGACCGGTCCTGACCCGTTCTGACTGGTCCTGACCGGTCCGGCGGATCAGGACTCTGCGGCCAGGTGGCCGCGGATGGCCGCCGCCAGCTCCGCGGGATGGCTGCGCGGCAGGTCGTGGGAACCCGGTGTCGACACCACCCGGAACGCCCCGGTGGTGCACGCCGACCAGGCCTCGACATGGGCCGGGTCCAGGGTGCGGTCGTCGCGGCCGAACACGGCCACCGTCGGGGCCGCGATGCGCTCGACGGTCCCGCGGGCGAACTGTTCCAGCTCGTAGGTCTCGACGAGCTCGTAGTCGGCGCGCATCGCGGGCTCGACGATGTCGAGCCACTCGGTGTCGGCGAGGATCTCCGGCGGGAGGAACCCGTCGGTCACGACCTGCTGGAAGAACTCCCGCCTGGGGCGCTGCCAGGTCGGCTCCCGGCCGACGGTGCCGGGCGCCGGGTGCGCGGACACCGCCAGCCCCCGCAGCTGCGCGGGGTCCAGGCGCCGAGCCACCTCGTAGGCGATCACCGTGCCGGCGCAGTGGCCGTACAGCACCAGCGGCCGTCCCCGCGTGTGCTGAGCCAGTTCGTCGGCGAGCTTGTCGGCGAGCGTGGCCATCACGGTCTCCACCGGATCGCCGAGGCGGGACTCGCGGCCCGGCAACCGGACGCCGAAGGTGTCGAAACTGTCCGCGAGATCGGCGCACACGTCGCGCACCGCGGTCGTGCCCGCACCCGCGTGTGGAAAGGCGTACAGCGCGCACTCCCGGGCCGGATTGCGGGCGACGCCGACGAACCATCGGTTCTTTGAGTTCGATCCCATGTACGTGAGGATGACGGGCCCGCGGGGTCGGCCGGCCGCAACCCTGACTGAAGTCTGACAGACCCACGGACGACCACGCGGCGCCGTCGCGAGACTGGCACCTGGGCGGCGACCGTCACAGCCGATCAGCGGCGGCGACCGCGGACAGGAGGCGCGGTGAAGGACAACGGATCGGGCCAGGACGATCACGGCGATCACGGCGATCACGGCGACTCGGCGCGCGGCCCGCTGCGCGCCCAGGTGCGGGCCCGGTGGGCCGACGCGCTGGACCACGACCGCTTCACCGACGACGACGACTTCTTCGAGGTCGGCGGGCACTCGCTGCTGATCGCCGACATCATGGCCGGGCTCGGAGCGCAGCTCGGCCGGCGCCTGTCGCTCCGGCTCTTCTTCGACCACCCGACGGTGAACGAGCTGACGGACGCGCTCGCGGAGGCCGGGGCCGTCGTCGGGACGCCGGCCCGATGAGCACCCAACCGGCTTCGGCGTCCAGCGCCCCCCGGAACGAGTGGAACCGGACCGCACGGCCGTTCCGCGCCGACGCCACCATCCCGGACCTGGTCGCCGAGGCCGCCCGGCGCTACCCGGACCACCCGGCGGTCGTGACCGCCGACAAGCAGGTCCTGACGCACCGCGAGCTGGACCACCGGGCCAACCGGTTGGCGCGGCTGCTGCGCGGTCTGGGTCTGGGCCGCGGCGCCGTCGTGGCGCTGTGCGGCGAGCGGGACGTGTCGTCCCTCGTCGGCCTGCTGGCCGTGCTCAAGTGCGGCGCGTCCTACGTCCCGCTCGACCCGTCGTGGCCGGCCCGCCGCATGGTCGGGCTGCTCGACCGGCTCGGCGCGGCCGCGGTGCTGACCGACCGGGCCACCCTGCGCTCGGTGCAGGAGTTCCGGTGGGAGGTGCCGTCGCTGCGCCACGTGCTGTGCCCGGACGTCCCGGAGGAGTTCTCGTGGACCGCGACCCTGCGGCCGGGGCGGGTCGCAGACTTCTTCGACTTCGTGGCCGGCGCCCCCGACCCGCTGGAGGCCGCCGGGTTCAACCTGCGCCGCTCGGCGCGGCCCTATGACGAACAGGACGTCCGGACCTACCGCGACCACGTGGCCTCCTTCGCCCTGGCCGCGTCGGCCGGGCAGCGGCCCGCCGTGTTGGAGATCGGATGCGGGTCCGGTTTGATCGTCGAGGCGCTGGCGCCGGGGGCGTCCCGCTACGTCGCCGTGGACCCGTCACCGGTGTCGGTGGCGCGGAGCCTGGAGGCCGGGGCGAGGGCCGGGGGAGAGGGCGTCGTCGAGGGCGTGGTGTGCTTCGCCCACGAGGCCGCCGAGCGCGTGCGGGGCCCGTTCGACGTCATCCTCCTCGCCAGCACTGTGCAGTTCCTGCCAGACCTCGATTACGTGATCGGCACCCTCGACTCGCTGCTCGGACTGCTCGCCCCCGGCGGCGCCATCGTGCTCGCCGACCTGATCGACCCCGAATCCGGCGGCGGCGCCGAGCTCCGGGTGCCGCCGCGCTTCATCGAGCGCCTCCCCGAGGTGCTGCCGGGCGTGGCGTACTCCCGGGTCCACCGCCGCGATCCCGAGCGGTTCGCCGGCGAACTGGCCGTCCGGTATGACGCCGTGATCCGCGGCGCGCCGCCCGGCGACGGCACGGCGGCGCCTCGCGAGCCGCTGTGGACCGGGCACCACGTCGGCCGGCAGTCGGCAGATCCGCTCGCCAGCGGCCCGAGGGCTGAAGACGTCTGCTACACCATCTTCACGTCCGGCTCGACCGGCGCGCCCAAGGGCGTCGTCGTCACCCACCGGTCGGCGGTGAACCTCTTCGACTGGATGAACCGCACCCACGCGGTCGGGCCCGCCGACCGGGTCCTGTTCGTCACGTCCTTCTCCTTCGACCTGTCGGTCTACGACATCTTCGGGGTGCTGGCGGCCGGCGCGTCGGTGCGGCTGGCGTCGGCGGCGGAGCTCGCCGAGCCGGGCAGCCTGGCGGACGTGCTCGAACAGGAGGACGTCACGATCTGGGACTCGGCACCCGCCGCGCTGGCCATGGTGATGCCCTTCCTCACGGTCCGCGCGCCGGCCGGGCGGGACACGCTCCGCCTGGTGCTGCTCAGCGGCGACTGGATCCCGGTGCCGCTCCCGGACCAGATCCGTACCGCCTTCCCCGGCGCCGAAGTGGTGGCGCTGGGGGGAGCCACGGAATGCACCGTCTGGTCGAACCGCTACCCGGTGGGCGAGGTCGATCCCGGCTGGCCGAGCATCCCTTACGGCAAGCCGATGCAGAACGCCCGCTACTACGTGCTGGACGAGGGCCTGCGGTCGTGCCCGGTCGGCGGCGAGGGAGACCTCTACATCGCCGGGGAATGCGTCGCCCTGGGCTACGCCGGCGCTCCCCGCCTCACGGCCGCCCGGTTCCTGGCCGACCGGTGGGCGGCGCGGCCCGGCGAGCGGATGTACCGGACCGGCGACCGCGCCCGCTGGCTGCCCGGCGGCGACCTGGAGTTCCTGGGCCGCCTCGACGACCAGGTCAAGGTCCGCGGCTACCGGGTCGAGCTGGGCGAGGTGCAGAGCGCGTTCCTGCAGTGCCCGGGGGTCGGCGCCGCGGCGGTGGTGGCGCCGGCCGGGCCGGGCGGCCGGACGCTGGCCGCCTTCTACGTCCCGGCCGCCGAGCCGCTGCCCAAGGCGGAGATCGTCGGCGTGCTGCGGACGCTCCTGCCCTCGTACATGGTCCCGGCGCGCATCGTCGCCCTCGACGAACTGCCCTTGACCGACACCGGCAAGGTCGACCGGGCGGCGCTGCTGCACCGGCTGCGGCCTCCAGACCCGAACCCCCCGAACCCCGAACCGGATGGAAGGGCAAGACGATGACGACAGGATCCGAACCGGCCGTATCCCCGCGCGCCGAGCAGAGCCCGCGGCTCACCATCATCGGGTCGCTGGCCGGGCCCGGGGCGGTGAGCCGGGCCGCCGACCTCAACGACCGCGGCGACGTCGTGGGCACGACCGCGCTCCCGGGGACGGAGACGACCCACGCCTTCCTGATGAATCCCGAGACCGACGGTGGCGCGCTGATCGACCTCACGCCGTCCGAGGAGCGCAGTTCGCAGGCAGAGGCGATCAACCGGGCCGGGGTGGTGGTCGGCGGGCTCGGTGCGTCCGCGGACGGCAGCCGGCCGATGGAGGCGTTCGTCTGGGAGGTGCGGACCGGGCCGGCGGTCCTGCCGCTGCCGCCCGGCGCCGCCAGCGCCGTCGCCGTCGACGTCAACGACCGGGGCACGATTCTCGTCGTCGGCATGACCGACGTCCCGGACCCGGCCGCGCCCGGGATGAACGTGCCCGTGGGGTCGTTCCTGTGGGATCCGGCGGACCGCGCCTACACGCCGCTTCCGCTGCTCGACCCGTCGGCCGTCGGCCCGCTGACCCTGGCGCGCACGCTCGACGAGCACGGCGGGGTGATCGGCGGGGTGGTGACCCAGCTCGACGAGCGGAGCTGGCACCACGCGGCGGTGGTCTGGGAGCCCGGCACGCTGACCCCGCACGAGCTGTCCGCCGGCGGCGGCACCGACGCGTACGCCACCGGCGGCAACGACAAGGGGCTGATCGTCGGCTGGCGGATGGCCGTCAGCGGCGGTCCGTCGATCGCCGTCTACTGGACGGCGCCGGATGCGGCCCCGGTCGAGCTGCCCGGCCGCGTCGCGTTCACGGCCAACGACGCCGGCCAGATCGTCGGCATCCGCGACTTCGCCGGCGCCGCCACGTTCCCGTTCACCACGGTCCTGTGGGAGCCGGGCCGGGAGCGCGCGACCGATCTCGGCGACCTGGGGCTGGGCTCGTACGTCTTCGCGGTCAACGCCGAGGGACGGTCCGCCGGTTACGCCGTGGCGCCGGGTGAGGGGGAGCAGACGCATCACACGGCGGTGTGGTGGGACGCGCCCCGGCCCTGAGGTCGGTGGCGGGGTCGGTGCCGAGATCAGGTGTCCTGGACGGACCCGATCGCGGCACCGCCCGCCGGCCCGCTCACGTCACCGCGGGGCCAGGATGTCCGACACCAGCTCGGCCACGTCGGCGGTCACGTGGAAGTGTCCGCCCGGCCGCACCCGCAGCCGGAACTCGCCGGAGGTGACGCCGCCCCAGCGCGGGAGCCGGCTCTGGTCCACCAGCGGGTCGCCGGCGCCGTGGTAGCAGCTGATCGGGCACGACAGCGAGGCCGCCGTGCTGCCGGGCCGGTAGGTCGCGTGCGCCCGCAGGTCCGAGCGCAGCGCCGGGGTCAGCATCTGGCGCAGTTCCATGTCCTCGGCGATCCGCGGGTCGATGCCGCCCAGCGCCAGCAGGCTGTCCCAGAACTCGCGGTCGGGCGCCCGGTGGACGTCCCGGTTCGCCATTTGGCCCGGCGGCAGGCAGGCCGAGGGGCAAAGCCGCACCGGTTCGCACCCCACGTCCCGCAGCAGCACGGCGGTCTCGTACGCCACCATCGCGCCCAGACTGTGCCCGAACAGGACCTGCTCGGCCGCGGGCCGCCGCAGCAGTTCCCCCACCGCGTGCCCGGCCAGCTCGGCGACGTCGTCCACCAGGTCCTCGCCGAACCGGTCGCCGCGCCCGGGATACTGCACGGCCAGCAGCTCCACGCCGGGCGGCAGCGCGGCCGCCCAGTCCCGGAACGCGAACGCCGAGCCCCCGGAGTGGGGGAAGCACACCAAGCGGACGGAGGGCGCCCTGACCGCGGTCAGGGTCCGTATCCAGCCTTGCTCCCGTATCCGGCTCATCGACCCGCCCTTTCTCGCCACCTGCCGAACGCCTGCCAGTGCATCGTTCGTCGTTCCGGCGCGCGCCATGGCGATTCGAGAAAGAGACCCGCAAGACATCGATCGGGTTTGGCGTCGGCCACGCTGAGCCCTGATCGGGTCCGGCTCGGGCCGCGATGCCGTCGAGCAGCTCCGGCGGCTTGCCTGGTTCGGGTGGTTCGGGTGGCTCAGCTGGTTCGGGCGGTGTCGGCGGTCGCTCAGCCGCGTTCGAGCACCGCCAGATACCCGGCGAGCCGGCCGGCGGCGTCGAGCATCGCGGTGCCGCGCGCGGTCAGCCGTCGCTGCCAGTCTTCCAGCGCCGCCGCCAACGACTGGGTGCCGCCGGCGGTGCGGAGCTGCTGGACCACGGTCGCGATCACCTCCAGCCGGTAGCCGCCGCGGCGCAGGAGGTGGGCCAGCTCGGCGTCGCGGACGTCCTGCGCGCTGTACGCGCGATGGCCGGTGGCCAGCCGCTGTGGCGCCACGATGCCCGCGCTCTCCCAGTTGCGTAGCGTCGCCGCCGTCACCCCGAGGCGGCCGGCCAGCCGCCCGATGCTGAGGGCCTGGCCGCGTTCCGGCGGAGCGGATCCGGATCCGGATTCGGTGGCCGGCGCCCCGGTCAGGTGCGCGACCCCCGCGCTGACCACCGTCAGCGTCTCGCGGTCGCGCAGGAGCTGCGTGTGGCTGCGGTCGATCGCGGTCAGCGCGGCGTCGAGCCGCCCGGCGGTGGCCTCGCGCATGATCTCCCGGGCGGCCGGGTAGCCGTGCGCGGTGACCAGCATCAGCAGCGCCCGCAGCGCCGCGGCGTGCACCTCGGTGTAGACGCGGTAGCCGGAGGCGGTTCGCTCGGCGGACGGGATGAGGCCCTCCCGTTCGTAGTTGCGGACCGCCTGCGGCGAGATGCCGTGCTCCCGGGCCAGATCGACGGGTCGCAGCTTCTTCACGATTGAGACTTTATCGCCCGCCACCTCGTCCGCCGGGGTGAAAAGTTTACATCGTTATTTCAGATATATGCTGAATGGGGATGGCAACCGGCTGATCTCAGAGCCCGGTCATCGAATCCATATTCCCGCGAATTCCCGGCCTCGGCGGAATTCTCGGCGAGAAGGGAGCCTCACCCATGACGGCAGCGGTCCTGGTGGCCGGCGTCTCCAAGCGCTTCGAATCCAAACGCGGTGCCGTCACGGCCCTCGACAACCTCGAACTCACCGTCGACGAGGGTACCGTCCACGGCCTGCTAGGCCCGAACGGCGCCGGCAAGACGACCGTCGTCCGCATCCTCAGCACCCTGCTCAGGCCGGACGAGGGCCGGGCTGAGGTCTTCGGCCTCGACGTCGGCAAGGACGCCTGGCGGGTCCGGGCGGCCATCGGCCTCACCGGCCAGACCGCGGCGGTCGACGACCTGCTGACCGGCCGGGAGAACCTGCGGATGGTCGGCCGGCTGTTCGGGCTGTCGGGCGCCAGGGCCGCGGCCCGCGCGGACGAGCTGCTGACCCGCTTCGACCTCCTGGAAGCGGCCGACCGCCAGGTGAAGACCTACTCCGGCGGCATGGGCCGCCGGCTCGACCTGGCCGCGAGCCTGATGGCCGCGCCCCGGCTGCTCTTCCTCGACGAGCCCACGACCGGACTCGACCCGCGCAGCCGCCGGGAGCTCTGGGGCCTGGTGAAAGAACTGCGCCAGGAAGGCACCACCGTGCTGCTCACCACGCAGTACCTTGAGGAAGCCGACCAGCTCGCCGACTCGCTCTCCGTGCTCGACCGGGGCCGGGTCATCGCGCACGGCACCCCCGACCAGCTGAAGGCGGAGGTGGGATCGGACTGGGTCGACGTGGCGCTGGCCGACGGCGAGGCGCTCGACCGGGCCCGGGCCCTGCTCGTGGACCGGCTCGGCGTCGATCCGGTCGTCGACCGGGAAACGCTGCGGATGCAGGCGCCGGTCTCCGACGGCACCGAGCTCACCGGCGTCATGTCCCTGTTGAAGGACGGCGGGATCGTGGTCGGCGACGTGGCGCTGCGGCGCCCGACGCTCGACGACGTCTTCCTCGCGGTGACCGGCCACCCCGCCGAGCCGGCTCCGGACCCGCGGCAGAGCTCGAAGAAGCGGAAAGGCGGACGGTGATGGTCGCGATGGCCGTGGAATTCCGGAGCGATCCGGCCCAGGCGCCCCGGCGCGGGCCCGGGTGGTGGTTCTCCGGTGTGTCGGAGATGGCGCGGCGGAACATCCGGCACATCCTGCGCAGCCCCGAGCTGGTCGCGTACGCGCTGATCCAGCCGGTGATGTTCGTCCTGCTGTTCACCTACGTCTTCGGCGGCGCGATGCACGTCCCGGGCGGGAACTACAAGCAGTTCCTGCTGCCCGGCATCTTCGTGCAGATGGTGCTGTTCGGCTCGGTCTTCGGCACCACGGTCGGGGTGTCCACCGACCTGCGCTCCGGGATCATGGACCGCTTCCGCTCGATGCCGATCAGCCGTTCCGCCGTGCTCGTCGGGCGCACCGTGTCGGAGATCCTCCGCAACCTCGTGTCCGTGGCCGTGATGATCGTCGTCGGCCTGCTCATCGGCTTCCGGCTCGACGACGGACTGCTGCCCGCGCTGGGCGGCCTGGCGCTGCTGCTGTTCTTCGGCTACGCGATGTCCTGGCTCGGCGTTTACGTCGGCATGTCGACCGGCAGCCCGAACGCGGCCCAGTCCGCCGGCCTCACCTGGTTGTTCCCGTTCACCTTCCTGTCCTCGGCGTTCGCGCCGACCGGCTCGATGCCGGGATGGCTCCAGGCGTACGCCGACCACAGCCCGATGACGACCATGGTCGACTCGGTGCGCGGGCTGAGCGACGGCACGCCCGTCGGCAGCGAGGTCCTCCAGACGCTCGCCTGGTCGGCCGGCGTGACCCTGCTGTTCGGGACCCTCGCCGTCCGCAAGTACGCGTCGCAATCCCGCTGAGGCCCGCCGAGCCCGCTTCTGGAACACTCTGACGCTCTTGGAGACGCCATGACCGCCGAGTCCATCGATCGCAGCGACCTGCCGCACCCCGCGGACACCCACGATCTCATCCGGGTGTTCGGGGCACGGGAGAACAATCTCAAAGACGTGCACGTGGAGATCCCGAAGCGCCGGCTGACCGTGTTCACCGGCGTGTCCGGCTCGGGCAAGAGCTCGCTGGTCTTCGACACGATCGCCGCGGAGTCGCAGCGGCTGATCAATGAGACCTACAGCGCGTTCGTGCAGGGGTTCATGCCGACCCTGTCACGGCCCGACGTCGACGTGCTCGAAGGCCTCACCACGGCCCTGATCGTCAGCCAGGAGCGCATCGGCAGCAACCCGCGCTCCACCGTCGGCACCGTCACCGACGCCAACGCGATGCTGCGGATCCTCTTCAGCCGGCTCGGCGAGCCGCGCCTGAGCGCGCCGCGGGCGTTCTCCTTCAACATCCCGGCGATCAGCGTCGCGAGCGCGGTCACCGTCGAGATGGGGGAGGGGAAGGTCGAGGAGCGCAACTTCGACATGGCCGGCGGCATGTGCGCGCGCTGCGAGGGCATGGGGTCCGTCACCGACATCGCCCCCGACCAGCTCTACGACGCCTCGAAGTCGCTGGAGGACGGCGCCATCACCGTTCCCGGCTATCACGTCGGCTCCTACAACTACCGGATCTACGCGACCTCCGGGCTCCTCGACCCGGCCAAGCCGATCAAGGACTACACCGCGCAGGAGCTCGACGACTTCCTCCACCACGAGGCGACGCGGGTCAAGGTCGGCGGCTACAACACGACCTACGAAGGGTTGGTCGACCGGGTCCGCAAGTCGCTGCTGGCCAAGGACGTCGAAACGCTCCAGCCGCACGTGCGGGCCTTCGTGGAGCGGGCGGTCAGGTTCATGGCCTGCCCCGAGTGCGGCGGCACCCGGCTCAACGAGAAGGCCCGCTCCTCGAAGATCGGCGGGATCACCATCGCCGACGCCTGCGCGATGCAGATCAGCGACCTCGCGGACTGGGTCCGGAGCCTGGACGCGTCTTCCGTGGCGCCGCTTCAGGCGGCGCTCCTGCACAGCGTCGACTCGTTCGTCACCATCGGACTGGGCTATCTCTCCCTGGACCGGGCGTCGGGCACCCTCTCCGGCGGCGAGGCACAGCGGGTCAAGATGATCCGGCACCTCGGGTCGGCGCTCACCGACGTCACCTACGTCTTCGACGAGCCGACCGTCGGCCTGCACCCGCACGACATCCAGCGGATGAACGAGCTGCTGCTGCGGCTGCGCGACAAGGGCAACACGGTGCTCGTCGTGGAGCACAAGCCCGAGGTGATCGCGATCGCCGACCACGTGGTGGACCTCGGCCCCGGCGCCGGCACCGCGGGCGGCGCGGTCTGTTTCGAGGGCACCGTAGCGGGCCTGCGGGCCGCCGACACGCTGACCGGCCGCCACCTGGACGACAAGGCCGCGGTCAAGGACCGGGTGCGGACCCGGACCGGCGTCCTGGCGGTGCGGGGGGCGGACAAGCACAACCTGAAGAACGTCGACGTCGACCTCCCGCTCGGCGTCCTCACCGTCGTGACCGGGGTGGCCGGCTCGGGCAAGAGCTCGCTGATCGACGGCTCGGTGGCCGGACGCCCCGGCGTCGTCACGATCGACCAGAGCCCGATCAAGGGCTCGCGGCGCAGCAACCCGGCCACCTACACCGGGCTGCTGGAACCGATCCGCAAGGCCTTCGCCAAGGCCAACCGCGTGTCGCCGGCGCTGTTCAGCTCGAACTCCGAAGGCGCGTGCCCCACCTGCAAGGGCGCGGGCGTCGTCTACACCGATCTGGCGATCATGGCGGGGATCGCGACCACCTGCGAGGACTGCGAAGGCCGGCGCTTCCAGGCCTCGGTGCTCGAATACCGCTTCGGCGGCCGCGACATCAGCGAGGTGCTGGCCATGCCGGTGGCCGAGGCGCGGGAGTTCTTCGGTACGAGAGCCGCGCGCACGCCCGCGGCCGACGCCGTCCTGGGCCGGCTGGCCGACGTCGGCCTCGGCTACGTCGCCCTCGGCCAGCCGCTGCCCACGCTGTCCGGCGGCGAGCGGCAGCGGCTGAAGCTGGCCGTGCACATGGCCGCCGACGGCGGCGTCTACGTGCTCGACGAGCCCACCACCGGCCTGCACCTGGCCGATGTGCGCAACCTGCTCGGCCTGCTCGACCGGCTGGTCGACGCCGGCCGGTCGGTGATCGTCATCGAACACCACCAGGCCGTCATGGCGCACGCGGACTGGATTGTCGACCTCGGCCCCGGCGCCGGGCACGACGGCGGCCGCGTGGTCTTCGAGGGCACCCCCGCCGAGCTGGTCGCCACCCGGTCCACCGTCACCGGCGAGCACCTCGCCGAATACGTCGGCGCGGCACAGTACGCCGGAGCGTGACAGAACTCCGCCATACCCCTTTCTCCGCTCAGCCGCCGATGACATGGTCAGGACATGACGTATGACGTGGCAGTCGTCGGCGGCGGACCGGCCGGACAGGCCGGCGCCGTGGTCCTGGGCAGAGCTCTGCGATCGGTGGTCGTCATCGACGCGGACGGCCCCCGCAACGCCGGCGCGCAGGAGGTCCACAACTTCCTGACCCGGGAAGGGCTGAGCCCCGGCGCCCTGCTGGCCGCCGGGCGCGCCGACGCCGAGCGGTACGGCGTCGAGTTCCGCACCGGTACGGTCACCGGGGTCGTAGGGGTCACCGGCGTCACTGGGACCCTGCCCGGATTCGAGGTGCGGCTGGCCGACGGCGCCGTGGTCCACGCCCGCCGGATCCTCGTCGCCACCGGCCTGGCCGACGTGCTGCCGGACATCCCGGGCCTGGCCGAACGCTGGGGGCGGACCGTGCTGCACTGCGCCCACTGCCACGCCCACGAGGTCCGCGGGTCCGCCATCGGCGTCCTCGGCGACCAGTTCGCGGTGGCCATGAACACCCTGCTGTGGCGGCAGTGGACCGAAGACCTGGTGCTGTTCCTCAACGACGCGGCGGACCTGGACGCCGAGCAGTCCCGGCAGCTCGACGCCAAGGGGGTCCGGGTCGTGGCCGGCCGGGTCGTCTCCTTCACCGACGAAGGCGTGCGGCTCGCCGACGGCACGGTCGTCCCCCGCGACTACCTGACCCTGCACACCCGGGTCGAGGCGCGCGCCGACTTCCTCGGACCGCTCGGACTCAAGCCCGTCGAGCTGCCGATGGGACTCGGCACCTACCTGCCGACCGAGGACCCGACCGGGCGCACGTCGGTGCCCGGCGTGTGGGTGGCGGGCAACGCGAGCGATCCCAGGGCCCAGCTGCTGTCCTCGGCCGCGGCCGGGGTGACCGCCGGGGAGGCGCTCACGATGGACCTGGTCATGGCCGACGCCGCGTGAGGTCGGGCGGCGAGCCCTGCGAACGGTAGGCGGGGCGCCGGTTCGCGGGTGGTCGCGGTGCGCTAGGCGTCGACCTTCGTGGTGGAGGGCGGCTGCGCGTGGGTTCGCGGGTGGTCGCGGTGCGCTAACCGTCGACCATCGTGGCGGAGGGCGACCGGAGGCCGTGCCAGTCGGACACGTCGCACTGGCCGCTCTCGTTGTTTCCGGCGGCCACCGCCGTGCCGTCGGAGCGCAGGCCGACCGTGTGGGTGGATCCGGCCGCGACCGCCACGATGTCGCGCCAGCCGGCCACATCGCACTGGCCGCGGCTGTGGTCGCCGGCGGCCACGGCCGCGCCGGCGGCGGTGACCCCGACGGTGTGGTAGCTCCCGGCCGCCACCGCCACGACGTCCCGCCAGGCGCCGATCTCGCGGGCGCCGCCGGCGAGGTACCCGGTCGCCAGGACCCGGCCGTCCGCGGTGAGGCCGACGGTGTGCAGGTAGCCGGCGGAGACGGCGGTGACGCCGCGCCACGTGCCGACCTCGCACTGCCCGTGCTGGTTGTTGCCCGCGGCGGCCACGGTGCCGTCGGCCCGGACGCCCACCGAGTGCCAGTCCCCGCAGGACACCGCGACGATCTCGCGCCAGTGGCCCACGCGGCACGCGCCCTCGTTGGGCCGTCCCGCGGCGACCACGGTGCCGTCGCCGAGCAGCCCCAGGGTGCGGCGCCAGCCCGCGGCGACGAGGGTCACGTCCTTCCAGTCCGCGACGTCGCACTGCCCGCTGTTGTTCCAGCCCGTCGCCGCCACCGAGCCGTCCGCGTGCAGACCGACGGTGTGGGACCGCCCGGTGTTCGACGCACTGTGGACGTTCCCCGCCGCTACGCCGACCACGTCGGCCCAGTCCGCGACCCGCAGCTCACCGGACTTCCCCGCCCCGGCCGCGACCACGGTGCCGTCGGCTCGGACTCCCACCGAGTGCTGTCGGCCGGCGGCGATGATAAGGCTGCTCACATGCACATAATACGGATACTGAGTTGGCTGGGACCGGAACCGTCCATGGGGACCTCCAACGTGTCGTGCCGCCTGCCTTGGGGAGGGCGGCGCGCGTTCAGGTTCGTGCCGGCTCCGCCGCCGCCTTCCCCAGGTATTCGCTCAGTTCCTGGGGGGTCGGATGCAGGAAGATGTTCTCCGCGCTCACCGGATAACCCGCTTCCCGACTTAGCCGGCGCGCGGCGGTGGCCGCCAGCAGCGAGTCGCCGCCGAGCAGGAAGAAATTGTCATCCGGCGCGCAGGAATCCCGGTCCAACAGATCCGACAGAACCGAAGCGACCAGCGCTCGCAAGTACTCGCCGTGGCTCGCGGCCGCCGAGGAGGGATGCGGCAGCGCCCGGCGGTCGATCTTGTCGCCGCGGTTGCGGGGCAGCCGGGCCATCCGGACGAAGGCCACCGGCACCATGTGGTGCGGCAGCGCCTCGGCCATCAGGCGTCGGACCTCGGAGTGCACGACAGGTGTGTCCGTCACCAGATATCCGACCAGCTGGGGCCGCCCCGTGGCCGATTCGACCGCCTTGGCGGCCGCCTCCCGGACGCCGGGGCAGGTCAGCAGGGCCCGCTCCACCTCGGCCAGCTCGACCCGCTTGCCGTTGACCTGGATCTGGTCGTCGAGGCGTCCGCAGTGTTCCAGCGCGCCGTCCGGCCGGACGCGCACCAGGTCGCCGGTGCGGTAGACGCGGGCTCCCGGCCGGGTCGCGTGCGGGTCGGGCCGGAACTTCTCCGCCGTCGTACGCGGCGAGAGGTACCCGAGAGCCAGCTGCTCTCCGCCGACGAGCAGCTCGCCCACCTCGCCGGGGGCGCTCGGCCGGCCGAGCGCGTCGACCACCCGCCAGGTCGCGCCGGGCCACACCCGGCCGATCGGCGGCATCCCGGCCCGGTCGGCGGCGGTGGCCGTCGCCGAGGTGACGCGCTCGTCCCAGGGCAGAAGCGGCGAGGTCACGATATTGACCTCGTTCGCCCCGTACCAGTTGGCGATCTCGAACGGCAGGTCCGGCCGCCCCCACTCGCGCACCCGGTCGCTGCCGGTGAGCATCACCCGCAGATCGCACGGCGGCCAGTCGAGCCGCGCCATCGCCTCGGCGAGCGGCGCCACGGCGAAGAGCTGGGTGATCCGCTCCTGGCGGATCCACTCCGCCAGCTCCACCGGATCGGTGACGATCTCCCGGGGCGGCATCGACAGCCGGGCGCCGGCCGCGAGGAACGGCCAGACCACCACGCTGACCGAGACGTTGGTGTGCGACGGGAACAGCCAGGCCCCGCGGTCGTCGGGGCCGATCCGGTGCAGGAGCCGCTGCGTGGCGGTCGCGAAGCACCAGGTGCGGTGCGGCACCACGACCAGCTTGGGCTCTCCGGTCGAGCCGGATGTCTGCACCAGGCAGGCCGTGTCCTCCGGTGTCACCTCCGGGAAGCCTGGGGAGTCGGGGGAGTCGGGCACGGCCGATCCAGTGGCGCTCATGGCGGCGTGGGTGTCTTCAACGGTGTCGGTGCCGGTGTCCATCGCGAGCCGCCCGCCAACGTCGAGTCGACGCACGGTCCCCGAGAAGGGCGGTTCCGCGCTGCTCTCATGCGTCACCCAGGCCACCGGCCGCGCCTTCTCGATGAAACCCGTGAGCCACTGCCTAGGCCCGCCCACGTCGAGCATCAACGCCGCACCCCCGGCCCGGGAGACGCCCAACAGCGCCACCAGGATCGCCGCGCCGCGCTCCATGTGCACCGCCACCGTGTCCCCGTGGCGCACCCCGTCCCGGATCAGCGCGCGGGCCACCTCGTCGGCGCGATCGATCAGCTGGCGGTAGCTCAGGGCCGTCCATTCGTCCACCAGGGCCGGCGCGTCCGGCGTCTCGACCGCCCGGTCGGCGATCATCCGGTGTACGGGCACGAACTCGTCCATCTCCGTCCCCTTCTCCATCCCGCCCCGGGCCCCGAGAACCGTCATGACCGACCGTCCCGAACCGCTTCCGCGGCCAGCCGCTCCCGGACACTGCGCGGCCGTATGTCCGTCCAGATCCGCTCGATGTGATCGAGACAGAACTCCTTACCGCCTCGCGTCCCCTCCGCCCGCCATCCGTCCGGCACAGGCTCCCCGCCTGCCCAGATCGAGTACTGCTCCTCGTCGTTCAGAACCACCAGATAGTCGTCCGCGGCCGCACTGTCGGTCATCGCCACCCTCCACATCCGCCGCCCGCACAAGCCTCGTCGGTGCACGGTACGACCCCGGCGCCCGCCGGCGGCCCGACCCGAAGGATGCCGGACAGACCGCCGAAGCAACCGCGACAGAAACGCGACGGGCTCCGCCGGAGTCGGCGGAGCCCGTGGGCTGAAGCTTCAGCTGATGAGGAGGGAGGAACCGGCTACATCAGCGGCGTCGCCCCCGCTCTGATCCCGCCGAACAACGTGCAGGGGTTGTTCGGCAGCACCTGGCGGAAGTCGTTGAACAACGTCACCGGTCCGGTCGGCCGCGGGTAGGTCAGGGGCAGGAGCGGACCGAACTCGGTTGTCGACGAGCCGCCGAAGGTCCGGGTCGTGCCCGGGATCGCGGCTCCGCCCTCCTGCCACACGCAGGCCGGCCCGACGTTCCTGGTCGTGAACATCGGGTAGAAGTTCGCGCCCGGCGGCGGGTTGACGCAGTTCGCGCCGGTGGTGCGGTTGCAGGGGTGGGCCAGCGTGTCGTTGTCCTCGATGCGCGGCAGGTCGGTCTCGAACGCGACGCGGTCGAAGGGTCGGAAGCCGTGGATGACGGGGCTGCTGAAGATGATCGGCTCCGGTGTCGGCTTCGTCGCGCCGCTGCCCGGCCACGTCTTCTGATACGGGACGCCGTCGTAGTCGTCGTCCGTGACCGGGTTTCCGCCGACGCAACCGCCGATCTTGACGAGCGAGGAGTCGCTCGCGTTGAAGCAGAAGTTGTCGTCCGCGTCGAGCGGTTCGGTGCCGGCCGACTGGGTGCAGTTCTGCGTGCCCGGGTCCGACGCGGCGCAGTACTCGAAGTGGCCGGTCTCGTCGGAGAACGCCGTGTTGTAGGAGTGCGCCGCCCACGGAACCCGCGTGTTCTCGCTGGACGTCGAGTACATCGGGTGGTAGTCCGACGGGATGGTCGTGCAGGTCGTCGCCGTCGGTTGGAAGGCCACCTGCGCGAAGCCGTTCTGCTTCGAGGCGGTCATCGATCCGTGGGTGCCGTTGCTCAGGTCGGCGACGTCGACGCGGAAGCCCGACGGGGTGTCGAACATGTGGACGGCGAGGGAGTCGCCGGAGTTCATGAAGTAGTCACGCGCCTGGTCGAGGTTGAACCGGGCGCCGTTGGTGGGGTCGGCCGGTGTCGTGGATTTCCCGTCCTTGGTGAGGAACGCGAAGTTGACGTACTCGATGCCCGCGCTGTTGAGGCACGCCGCGTTGTTCACGGCTCCGGTGTTGTAGTTCTGCGAGAGGCTGTCGATGTTCAGCGCCGCGCACCACTTCGTGGGGTCGCAGCCGTTGCCGGTGGGCTGCGAGACCCAGCCCGGCGGGTAGAACTGCATCTCCATGAAGCCTGCGCCGGGGTGCTTGCCGATGTACGCCGGCGAGTTCGGATCCGTGCTGGTGTAGATGTTGGTGTCGCTGTCCCGCTTGCACTTCGCGTTGGCCCCGGGCGCGGGCGCCGACTGGTCGTCGCACATCGCCATGCCGAACCAGAACGCCGGGTGCAGTTGGAAGTTCCAGGTCGAGCCGGAGCCGTCCTGAACCGGCTGCGCCGCCGGGTCTTTGGGTAGCCGGAGCAGGTAGGTGTTGTCGTTCCCGGCCCCTGGCGTGTTGCTGTAGAACAGGGTGGCCGGCTCGTCATGTCCGACATAGTGGCCGTCGCCGAAGACGTTCTCGCTGTCGTCGACCTCTGTACAGAAGAAACGGCTCGATGCGCAGCTCATCGTCGCCTTCGCCGAACCCGCCGGCGATGCCGCGCCCGCAGCGCCGGCTCGTGGCCCCGCTGCGGCGATCGGCGCGGCGATGGCCAAGATGGCGACCAGGCAAGCGATCCCCCCGCCGACCCGCCACCTGCGTCTGACTCTTCTCATGTGCCCTCCGACCCAACTCGCGGCGCGCCGGTGCGCCGGTGCCCCGACGTCGCCGTCGATCCAGGACTCTGATGACCGCTGACGCAGGGTTCTGTGTCAGCGGTCCATGGGGGGAAGGTAGACGCCCAGTAACGATGTGTCGATGGGGGGTGTCACGGTTGTGAGGGCTACAGAAGGCCGTCCGCGGCTCGACGTTGTCCCGCGCTGTCAGCCGTGCAGCGTGACGACGTACCCGTCGGGGTCGGCGAACGCGAACGTCCGGCCGAACGGGCCGTCGAACGGCGCGGTCACGATCCGCACGCCGTGCTCGACCAGGTCGTCGTGGATCTTCTCGACGTCCTCGGCCTTGAACCACAGCGCGACGCCCCAGCCGAGCTTGTCGACGGTGTCCAGGTCGGCCAGCGCGTCGCGGACCGCGAACGGGACCGGCTGGGTGTCGAAGACCACCGCGTGCGGCGGGGAGAAGGCCGCGCGGGCGAGGCCCAGCCGCTCCTCGTAGAAGCGCGCGGCGGACTCCAAGTCGTGGACCTGCAGCGAGATGAACGACGGTCCGATGACAGCCATGACGGAAGCACCTTTCAGTATCAGGAAACCTGATACTGACACTACGCCGCCGCGCGGCCCTGTGCAAGGTAACCTGATACTCGTGGAGACCACCGACCGGCCCGGATACCTGATCAAGCAGGCCCAGCTCGCGCTGAACGCGCAGATGTCCCGGGTGCTGCACGAGCAAGGCGTCACCCTCTCGCAGTTCGCCGTGCTCACCGCCCTGGCCGACGAACCGGGCCTGTCCAACGCCCAGCTGGCGCGCCGCGCGTTCATCACCCCGCAGAGCATGAACGAGAACCTGCGCGAGCTCGAAGGGCGCACCTGGATCCGGCGCCACCCCCATCCCGCGCACGCCCGGATTCTCCAGATCGAGCTCACCGACGAGGGCCACGCGACGCTCCAGGCCTGCGACGCCGCGGTGACCGTCATCGAGCAGCAGATGCTGGCCGGACTCGACTCCGGCCAACGCCGCGACCTCGTCGCGGCGCTGCGCAGCTGCATCGCGGCCCTGAAGCCCGCGCAGCCGGACGCGCCCGAAGCCCCGTGAACTACTGAAGCCCCGTGAACTACTGAAAGACGCGCTCTATCGGTCGTTCCCGTTGGGCTGCGGCAGATACGGCTCCAGCGAATGCGCCAGGTTCGGCAGCGGCATCGACTGCAGCCAGATCTGCCCCGGCCCGGTCAGCGCCACCAGGAACAGCCCGTCGCCGCCGAACACCTTGTTCCGGATGCCGGGAACCGTCGTCATCGTGAACTGCACGCTCGACTCGAACATGCCGATGTGCCCGGGGTGCACCAGCATCTGCTGCCCCTGCCCCAGCGTGTAGTGCGAGAGCTCGCCGGACAGCTCGATCCAGGCCCGCCCCTGGCCGTCCAGCCGCTGGAGCACGAAGCCCTCGCCGCCGAACAGGCTGCGGCTGAACGTCTTCTGGAAGGCCACGGTCGCGGTGATGCCAGGCGTCGAGGCCAGCCAGCCGTGCCTGTGCACGATCAGCGGCAGGTGCGGCTGGACGTCCACCGGCATGATGTGGCCCGGTACCTTCGCGGCGAAGCACAGCAGCGCCGTACCGCCGCCGGTGGCGTCGTAGCGCGTCATGAACAGCCCGCCGCCGCCCGCCACCCGCTTCAGGCCGGCCATGAAGCCGCGCGCGCCGCCGGAGTTCATGGTCTGCGACATCTGCACGTTCGGCGACATCCACGACAGCTCGCCGTGCGGCGAGATGATCGACTCACCCGGAGTGAGCAGGAACTCCAGCACCGGCATCGTGGTGCCCTTGACGTTGGCTTGCACAGCCGCCTCCCCCTGATCACGCCCGTTTCGGGGATCCTTTTCGCGCGGCCGTGCCGCCCCCCTCGCACACCATAGCGATCGGCGGCTGTGAGGGAGAGTAAGGGAGAGTAAGAAGGGCCGGCATCACCGGCCGGCATCACTCCCGCTCCGCCCACACCGAAAGCCGCCACACCATCTCCCCGGAAGCCGGAACCCGCGCCTGCGCGTCCCGCCCCGCCTTCGCCAAGTCGAAAGCCCGCCCCAGCATCGGCTCGATGCCCACGCTCCGATACGGCGCGCCCTCCGGCCAGCCCTCCAAGTTGCGCCAGAGCGCGGTCGAGATCGGCTCGGCGTCCGCCTCCAGGCGCAGCGTCAGGCGGTCGGGGCCGTCGGCGATCGTGACCTCGGCGGTGGCCAGGGTCGCGGCGGTGGCGCTGCCGTCGGACGCGCCCAGCAGGTCCAGGCGGGTGCCGGCAGGGGCGGGCCAGGGGCCGGTGGCGATCGGGTCCGCGTCGTCGAACACTGTCGTCGACACGCCGGCCGGGACCACGATGCGCGCCTGCTCCGACAGATCCAGCAGCGCGTGGGCGGCCCAGATGAAGCCGAAGCCCGGGTCGGCGGTCAGCCGGTAGTCGGCCACCACCGCGCCGGCGGCCTCGGTCAGGGTGCGCGTCAGTTCGTAGCGCTCGGTCGTCACCACCGCCGCGCCGTCCGCGCGCCGAGACCACGGCCGCGCCCACACCTCGCCGTGGTCCGGCGTGCCGCTGATCGTGGGGAAACACTCCTCCAAGCCGCCGGCGTCGGCGAACTCGTCGCCGGGCGCGGCACCGGCCCGGCGCGGCTCGTCTCGGTGCCACAGCCACTCCCGCCCGCCGCCGGACAACGACGTCCAGCGGCCGCCGTGCTCCAGGTCGGTCAGGACTTTCAAGCCGACCGCGCTCACGGTGCCTCCAATGATCTGAAAGTGGTGGTGCGGCGTCGGTAGAGGGCGAACGCGAACGACGCCAGCGCCAGGCACATCAGCACGACTTCGCAGCCCAGAGCCAGCTCCACGTAGAACGTGTCGCGCGGCGAGTCTGCCAGCTGGGGAGGCCACGCTGTCACGTATCGCAGCGTCGTCCCCCCGAATACGGGCAGGCCGGCCAGCGCCAGCGCCGCCGGCCAGACCGACGAGGACTTGACTCGCCAGAGCGCGACAACCACCGCCGCCGCAAACAGGAGCGCCGGCAGCGCCGGGGTGTGGGAGAAGTCGTTGTCGAACTCCCACATGTGGTCGACGGTCTTCCCCCGGATCCAGAATGCCACCGTGATCGCGGCCAAGGCGGTGAACCACCAGGTGCTCCCGGCGATACGCGGAGCTTTGCGGTGGAACACGACGATGGTCGCCGCGAGGATGAACAGCCGCGTGAAGACGGCGAAACCGCCGTACGAGAACAGACTCGCGGAGCTCCAGTACTCCCACTGCGCGTTATTGACGACGTAAGCGATGTCGGCGAGGCACAAGGCCTGCGCGCACCAGGACCACCCCCGAATCAGCGCCACGATGATGCCGGCTTGGAGGAGTACGGGGAGGAAGGAGTAGCCGATGCGCGCGCCGTAGGCGTTCCACTGCATCAGAAGCCCGAACTCGAACACGAAGTAGACCAGGATCGCTCGGCGCGCGATGTTCGCGGCGAGCCTCCCCGTCGGTCCTCCCGCGTCGGCGACGATGAGCCGCAGCCGGAGGCCGAGCATCGCCACCGACAGCACCTCGCGTGCCTTGGGTCTGCTCTGCCCCGGCTGCGCGCCGTCCATGAGGACCCCGAGCATCTCCTCGGCGTGCTGCGCCTGGTAGGTGCGCGGCAGCAGCCTGAGGGCTTTGCGATAGCCCGTCTCCAGCGCGTCGGTCACATCGCTGGCATTGTTCGCAGTACTCATATCGCGCCCCCGTTTGTGTCCAGCTTCGTGTCCAGCCCGGCGTGGCCGGTCGGCATCGTGAACTTCTTCAATCGCGAGATCGCCACCGCCGCGTCGGCCGCCATGCGGCTGGCCTCGGCGGCCAGGACGGCGGCCCCGGCGTCGGTGAGGCGGTAGTACCTGCGCAGGCGGCCGTTCTCGACCTCGTCGCGGTGCGCTTCCACCAGGCCGTCCTCCGACAGGCGGGTGAGGGCTCCGTAGAGCGTGCCGATGCGCAGGTCGACGCGGCTGTCGGTGATGCGCCGGACCTCTTGGACGATGCCGTAGCCGTGGCGGGGTTCGTCGATCAGGGCCGTGAGGATCAGGAACACCGGCTCCGTTCTGCCCAGTGGTTTCATGGGAGAAGATATATCGGCTCGCGATATATGAGCGCAAGAGCGCAGGCGAGTCAGAGTGCGGTCGCGCGCAGCACCGTGAGGACGAGCGTGCGCGCGACGGCGACGATCTCCGAGACCGAGACCTGCTCGCGCGGGCTGTGCGCGAGTTCGACGTCGCCCGGCCCGAACTGCAGGGTCGGGATGCCCGCCGCCGCGTACAGGCGCAGGTCGCTTCCGTAGGGGACGCCCCGCTCGCGCGGACGCGGGCCGCCGGTGAGGTCGGCGTGCGCGGTCCGCACCAGGTCCCGCAGGGGATGATCGGCGGGCAGGCGGCCGCTGGCGAACTGGCCGCCGGTCCAGGCGACCGTCGCCGGGTGATCGCGCAGCCACAGGTCTCGCGCGCAGGCCTCTGCGACGCAGGACTCCAGGTCGGCGCGCGCGGCGGTCGGGTCCTCGCCGAGCCGGACGCCGAGCCGGCCCTCGGCGACCAGGAGGTCCGGCACGCTGCTCACCCAGCTACCGGCTTGGACGGTGCCGACGGAGAGCGCGTAGGGGATGGGGTACTCGGCCATCAGCGGGTCGAGCGCGGCGCGATCGTTGCGGCGGGTCTCCAACTGCGCCAGTGCCGCGTGGATCGGCAGGTAGGCGTCGATCGCGCTGACGCCGGCGTCGCGGGTGCTGGCGTGCGTGGCCTTGCCGGGGACCTCGATGCGGAAGGTCAGCGCGCCGGCGTTCGCGGTGGCCAGCGTGCCGGAGGTCGGTTCGGTGATGACGCACGCGTCGCCGGTGTGGCCGCGTCGCAGGGTGCCGAAGGCGCCGAGGCCGCCGTCCTCCTCGCCGACGACGAAGTGCGCGGCGAGGCGTCCGCGCAGGCGCACGCCGCCGGCTCGGATCGCGGCGAGTGCGGCGAGGTTGGCGGCCAGCCCGGCTTTCATGTCGCAGGCGCCCCGGCCGTGCATCACCTCGCCGGTCACGGCGTCGCCGGTGACGCGCGGCGTGAAGGGGTCGCCGTCCCACAGCCCGAGGTCGCCGGGCGGGACGACGTCGACGTGCCCTTGCAGGATGACGGTCGGCCCGTCGGCGTGCTCCGGCGTCGTCGCGACCAGACCCCACGCCTCCTGGCGCGGCGCCTCGGTGCCCGGGAAGCCGGGGTCGGCGCGGAGTTCGGGCAGGTCCATCGGCCACAGGTCGACGTCGAGGCCGAGCTGGTCGAGCCGGCGGGCCAGCGTGTGCTGGAGCTCGGATTCGGCCGCGCTTCCGGTGACGCTGGGGACCGCGATGAGGTCGCGGAGGGTGGTGGCGATGCCGGGTTCGTCGATGGCTGCGAGGGCGGCGGATTCGTCGGCGGTGAGGGCGGGAGTGTGGGGCACGGCTGGTCCTTCGGTCTGGGGCGCGTGGTCGCCTTACTGATCGCGGATCGAAGGAACGAGACCTTGCTGATAGGCGAAGGCGACGGCCTGCGCGCGGTCCCGAGCACCGATCTTCGGCAGCAGATGGTTGATATGGCTCTTGACGGTCGTCTCGCTCACCGCCAACCGCTGCGCGATCTCGGCGTTGGCCAGGCCCCGCGCGATGAGCTCCAGCACCTGCGCCTCGCGCGGCGTCAGCCCGGCCGGCAGCGGCGGGTCCGCCCGCGGCGCCGTCGCCGTCGGCGCGGCGGCGATGGCGGCGATGGCGTCCACGACGTGATGCTGCACCGCCGGGTCGAGCACGGAGCGGTCGTCGACGACGTCGCGCAACGCCTGCTCGATCTGCTCGCCCCCGGCATCCTTGGTGAGGTAGCCGCGAGCACCCGCGCGCAGCGCGTCGAGAACCGAGCGGTCGTCGGCATAGGTGGTCAGGACGATCACCTTGACCCGCGGACACTCCTCGCGCAACACCCGGATCGCGGCCACCCCATCGCGCCGAGGCATGCGTAGATCCATGAGCACGACATCAGGACTCAACCGGTGCGCCATGTCGATCGCCTCATCACCATCGGCGGCCGTCCCCACGACCTCGACCCCCGGCAACAACCCGAGCACCAGCGCCAGCCCCTCACGCACCACCCGCTGATCATCCGCGGCCAGCACCCGGATCACGCCACTCACACCGGCACCCGCAGCACGACCCGGAACCCGGCCCCGGTGGCGCCGGCACTGAGCGTGCCGCCGAGGAGTTCGGCGCGCTCGCGCATGCCGGTGAGGCCGTAGCCGGTGGCGGGGTGCGCCGGAATCAGAGCCGGAACTCCGTCCGTCGCCACCGAAGCCTTCACGCCGGCGCTCGCCTCCGTGCCCGACCCCGCGCTCGTCCCCGTGTTCGTCTCCGCGCCCAACCTTGGTGCCGTCTTCCCGCTGCTCGCCGCCGCAGTCGCGACCGCCGCCGCTGCGGCTGCTTCGGCCTCCGCCACGACTGCCCTGGCCGAAGCCTCATCCCCGCAATCGAAATCCTCGACCGACAACAACACCTCGTCCGCCGCGTACGTCAACCGCACCTCGACTCGCGCCGCGCGCGCGTGCTTCACCACGTTCGTCAGCGCCTCCTGCGTGACCCGGTAGACCGCCAGGCGCGCGTCGGGCGGGACCGTGCGGGGCGGGCCGGCGGCGGCGAAGGTGCAGGGGATGCCGCTGTGCTGTTCGAACTGGCACGTCAGGGTGCTGATGGCGTCCGGGCCCGGCAGCTGCTCGCCGCGCAGCATGCCGATCGCGTGCCTGGCCTCGGCGAGGCCGTCCTTGGCCAGTTCGTGTGCGCGGTTCACGACCTCCGGCAGCCGCGGGTCGTCGGGCGCGGCCCGCGCCAGCATGCGCGCGCCCTCCAGTTGCAGCATCAGCCCGGACAACGAGTGCGCCAGCACGTCGTGCATCTCGCGTGCCAAGTGCTGGCGCTCGGCCATCGCCGCCGCGCGGGCCTGCGCGTCCCGGCTCTGTTCCAGCTCCGCCAGCAGCGCCTGGGCTTTGCATTTGGCGTCGCGCAGCCGCTGGAACATCGCCATCATCAGGCATACCGCGACGATCGGGCAGCACAGCACCACGCTTTGCGCCAGCGATGTGCGCCGCTGCGCCTCGACCGTGACCACCGCGACGACGGCGACGGTGACGGCGGCCAATACCCGCGGACGCTGGAACAGCCGGGCCGCCGCGATCATCAAGATGGTCCCCGCCCCGGGCAGCCCCGCGTTGCCCCGCTGCTGCACCCACAGCAGCGTGAAGGAGCCCGCGGCCAGCACCGCGACCAGCGGTATCAGCCGCCGCGCCGGCGCCTCCAGGTTCACCACCGAGCTGAGCAGCCCGACGACCAGCGCGCCGAGCGCGACGGAGACGACCAGGCCGGCGCCGTGGCCGCCGGGGCGCGGGTCGGTGCGCAGGGAGATCGCGATGCCGCCGATCGCGAGTCCCGTCGCCGACACACCGCGCAGGACGTACCGGTGGTCCTCCAGTCGCCAGCTCCCGATCAGGCTCACGATCAGGAGTGTAGGTCCCGGTCGCGCCCCGGTCATGGTGCGCAGGGTGGACATGATCCGGCCGCGCGCCTCCACCCCCGGGTGGAAGCGGTCCGCCCGGCGCTGGAACCGGACCGGCCCGTCGGATTCCATCCGGGCGCCGATGACCGCGCGCCGCACTCGCCCCGATACTCGCCTCATGCTCCTGACACACGGCCCGCATCAAGGCCAGAAACGCAACCTGACCTGCGATCGGAGGTCCTGACCCCGGTGCCCGGACCCCTGCGACTACGCCACCTGACCCGCCGCTTCGGCGCGCTCACCGCGCTCGACGACCTGACCTTCGACGTCCCGGCCGGCCAGGTCACCGGCTTCCTCGGCCACAACGGCGCGGGCAAGACCACGACCATGCGCGCCGTCTTCGGCCTGACCGACCTGGACTCCGGCGAGGTCCGCTGGGACGACGCGCCGCTGAGCCAGGAGCAGCGCCGCCGCTTCGGCTACATGCCCGAGGAACGCGGCCTGTACCCGGCGATGCCGGTCGGCGACCAGCTCCGCTACCTCGGCCGCCTGCACGGCCTCAGCGCCCGGGCCGCCGAGCGCGCCGTGGACACCTGGCTGGAACGCCTCGGCCTGCCCGGCCGCGCCGCCAGCAAGGTCGAAGAGCTCTCCCACGGCAACCAGCAGCGCGTGCAACTGGCCGCCGCCCTCCTGCACGACCCGGACCTGCTGGTCCTCGACGAGCCCCTGTCCGGCCTGGACCCGACCGGTATGGACGCGATCGGCGAGGTCCTGGTCGACCAGGCCCGCGCCGGCAAATGCGTGCTCTTCTCCAGCCACCAGCTCGACCAGGTCGAGGACCTGTGCGAAACCGTCGTCATCATCGCGCACGGACACCTGGTCGCGACCGGGACGGTGGACGAGCTCGCCGCCGGCGGCCCGCGCCGCCTCGTGGTGCGGGTGGCGGGAGATCGCGACGCCACCTGGGCCAAGGAGCTGCCGGGCGTCAGCATCTCCGAATCAGAGCGTGGCGCGGTCCGCCTGATCCTCGACGAGGCAACCGACAGCGACACGGTCCTGCGCGCGGCCATGACCGCCGGCCGGGTCACCGAATTCGTCTTCGAACGGCGCAGGCTGTCCGAAGTGTTCCGAGAGGCGATCGCGTGAAGAACTCCCTGCCGTTCGTGCTGCTGGCGATCAGCGCCACGGTGGCGGCGATCCGCATCCGGTCCCGCCTGCGGGCCAGAGCCGCGAAGAACGCGAAGCCCGCGAAGGACGGGCAGCTTGCGGAGGCCGCGAAGCCCAAGCGCCCGGCGCGCGCCTGGCTCGACAGCGACCTCATCACCGTCTCCCCGCGCGCCCACGAACTCGGCCTGGTCGCCGGCCGGGAACTGAGCGAGCGCCTGCGCGGCCGCCTGTTCCGCATCGGCACGCTGCTGATCCTGGTGGCGGTCGCGGCGGCGATCGTGATCCCGACCCTGCACAAGAACCACCCCACGCCCCAGAACGTCGGCGTCGTCAGTACCCTGACACCCGCGGTGCAGTCCGCCGTCCGGTCCGCGGCCTCCGCCGCGGCCGCCGGCACCGGAACCACCGCCACCCTGATCACCGAACCGGACGCCGCCGCGGCGCGCGACGCCGTCCACGCCGGCCGGCTCACGGTCGCGGTCATCGACGACCCGAACCAGGGCGTGAACCTGCTGGTCGACGAGTCCCCGGACCCGAAGGCCACCTCCGTCACCGCGCAGTTCGTCCGCTCCCTGTCTGTGGTGCTCGGCGAGGACGCGTCCTTCCAATCCGCAGGTCTCACCACGCAGCAGGCATCGCAGGTCGCCGACACCAGACCGCTGTCGATCAGCAGCCTGCGACCGGCCGCCAAGCGACCGTCCGGTGCTTTTTCTGTCATCGGCATCATCCTGATCTTCATGATGCTCACGCAGTACAACACCTGGACCCTGATGGGAGTGATGGAGGAGAAGTCCAGCCGCGTCGCCGAGGTCCTGCTCTCCGCCGTCCGCCCCGCACGCCTGCTGGCCGGCAAGGTCCTGGGCATCGGCGTCGCGGCTTTCGCCCAGGCGGCGCTGATCGTCACCTTCGCCCTGGTGGTGGCGCAATCGGTCGGCTCGACGCTGATGCGGGGGAGCGGACCGCTGGCCGTGGCCGCATCCCTCACCTGGCTGCTGCTCGGCTACGCGTTCTACAGCTGGGTCTACGCCGCCGCCGGATCCCTGGCCGAGCGCCGCGACCAGGTCCAGAGCGTGGCCCTGCCGCTGAGCATGCCGATCCTGTTCGGCTACGCGATCTCCCTGTCCACGATCACCAGCGGCGCGCCGTCCACGTTCTACCGCGTCCTGGCCTATCTGCCGCCGACCGCGCCCTTCGCGATGCCGACCCTGGTCGGCTTCGGCGACGTCGCCTGGTGGCAGTTCGCGGCCTCGGTCGTGGTCAGCCTCGTCGCGACGGTCGGCGTGGCGCGCTTCGCCGCCGTCGTCTACCGCCGCTCGATCCTGCGGACCGGGCGCCGCGTGGGCCTGCGCGACCTGTTCGGAGGTGCCCGCCCGCAGCCGAGCGCCGGGAATTAAAGCAGCGTTCTGCGAAGCTTTGCCCGATTCTCCGAACCGCGCGCGTGCTGCTGCCGTTTCATGCCGGAAGCCACCATTCGCAGAAGGGGAAACGCATGCACCTATCGCGAATCAGTTCCGGCGTCGTGGCGGCTGCCGCGCTCGTGCTGGCAGCCGGCGGTTGGACGGTGGTCGCCGCTCCGCCGTCGGGGCAGAACGCGTTCCTGGTCGCGGCGGCCTCGACGTCGGACACCGACGCCTGGGCCGTCGGCAGCCAGGGCGGCGCCGCCGCCACGAACCTCGGTTCCAAGGCTCTGATCGACCACTGGGACGGCACCGCCTGGAGCCAGTCGGCGGTGCCGGCGGTCGGCGAGCCGACGGCGGCGCTGGACGCGGTCAGTGCCAGCGGGCCTTCCGACGCCTGGGCCGTGGGGCAGATGCGGCAGCAGCGCTACCAGTTCCTGCCGCTGGCTCTGCACTGGAACGGCAGCGCGTGGAGCACGGTCAACATCAGTGTTCTGGGATCCACCGAAGTGCTCGGTGTCGCGGACATCAGCCCCACCGACGCCTACGCGTTCGGCAGCTACACCCATAACGGACAGGCTGCGCACTGGGACGGCACTGCCTGGACCAACTTCTCGCCGCCGCAGCCCGCCAACAACAACATGGGCGCCAGCCTCACCGCGATCTCCGCCGCGGGGCCCGACGACGTGTGGATGGTCGGCTCGGCGCTGGAGCAGATCGGTGCGAACGCCTACCAGGACGAGCCGTACTCAGTGCACTGGGACGGCACGTCGTGGTCGCTCGTGCCGATGCCTCCGGTCGGCAGCAGCAACATCAACGCGGTCGACAACCTGTACGGCCTGAAGGCGAACAGCGCCACGGACGTGTGGGCCGTCGGCACGTCCGGCGTCATCGACTCCGTGGGGAGTCACAGCACCCTGATCGAGCACTGGAACGGAGTCTCCTGGACCAAGGTCCCCAGCCCGAACGCGGGTACCGACCCGCTGCTGCACTCGGTGACCACGGCCAACGCGGCGAACAGCGTCTGGGCCGTCGGCGATGACGTGGTCCCCGGCACGACTCAGCGCCAGAGCCTGACGCTGCACTGGAACGGCAGCACCTGGGCCGTCGTCGCCAGCCCGAACGCCACCGGCGCTTCCACCACGCTCAGCGGCGTCACCACGACGCCCGGCGCGTCGATCGTGCACGCCGTGGGCTACTCGAACTCCGGGACCTCCACGCCGCAGTACAACCCGTTCGCGCTGCGCAACGGCTGATTCCCGCACCGGGGAACCCATCGCGGCCCGTCACGGTTCGCCGCGGTTCGCCGGGGATTCAGAGCCCGTATACGCCGCTGTGGCCAGTGGTCCGTAACGTGCGGCTGTGAGAGCAGTCGCCGAGGGGCCGCTGGCCACCGTGAACAACTGGCTCAACCAGAACGTCGTGCCCGCGGGGGTGCTGACCGGGGCGGTCCTGGCCCTCGGCGGTGTCCTGTGGGCCACGCTGGTCAACCGGCGCCGGCTGACCTGGTCGGTGGTCTACGACGCGCCGATCAACATCGACGACCAGGATCTGTGGACGATCAAGTCCGCGCAGACCAACGAGGGCATCGAAGAGCCGCAGCTGGTGGTCCTGGAGATCCGCAACGCCGGGCTGCTGGAGGTCCGCGAGGAGGACTGGGACAGCCGGCTGAAGTTCGCCTTCACCGGCGTGACCGTGGTCGACCTGAAGGTCCGCAACGACAGTTCGCACCGGCGGCACGGCACCGAGAACACCGACGGCGTGCGGGACCGTGTCGAGAAGCAGCGGTCTGAGGACCGGGCCGCGGCGGAGCGGGCCAGGAAGCTGACCGCGCGCTCCAGCGACGACGAGCGGCGCGCGGTGGAGCAGGCCGAGCTCGTCAAGCTGTTCCCCAAGGAGGAGAACCGGATCCAGCTGCCGCCGTTCAACCTCAACCGCGGCGCCAGCTTCCAGGTCATGGCGCTGCTGGACGGCCCCGGGAGCGCAACGCCCCGATCGGCATCGTCCGCTCCGGCGACGTCACCGGCGGCCGCATCCACCGGGCCGGAGGCACCCGGCGGCGGCGTACCGTCTGGCAGTCGCTCGTGGCGGTGGTGGCGCTGGTGGCCGGCATCGGCGCCGGCGCGTGGGTCTCCAACAGAGCCCTGACGCCGCGGGCACTGTGCGCCTCCGGCCAGCTCCAGCTGGAGGGCTCCACGGCGTTCGCACCGATCGCCACCATCGCCAAGAACGCCTACGAACAGCAGTGCCCGAACGCGCACATCGGCGTGTCACCGGTCGGCAGCGGCACCGGCCTGGACCAGTTCGGCACCCAGCTCGGCGCGGCCCGCGAACTGGCGATGGTGGACGGGCCACCGGACTCGACGCCGGTCGGGCTGACCCCGAAGCCGGTGGGGGTGGTCATCTTCGCGGTGGTGGCCAACCACGACGTCGCCGGATCCCTGACCGCCGAGACGGTCCGAGGCCTGTTCACCGGCACCACACCGATCGGCGCCTACAAGCTGGTCGGCCGGCCGACGGGCTCCGGCACCCGCACCGCCTTCCTCGACACCGTCGCGCAGTCCCGTTCAAGCGTGGTGAGCGCCACCCCCTGCCCCGCGTCGGACGACCCGGGCCCCAAGCCCACCAGCTGCACCGCCGCGACCACGATGCAACTGCTCGCCTACGTGAACGCCACCCCCGGCGCCGTAGGCTACGCCGAGGCCGACGCCCTGCCGTTCTTCCCATCAGTGGACGTGGTCGCCCTCGACGGCCGCCTCCCGACCCGCGACGCCGCGCTGCACCACGCGTATCCGTTCGTCGCGACGGAGAACCTCTTCGAAGCGACGAACCGCTCAGACCTGGCGAACGACTTCGTCGGCTTCCTGACCTCGGACGCCATGGCCGGCCGGTTGCACGACGACGGGTTCATTCCGTGCTCGGAGATCGGGGGGACGGATGTCTCGGGGATGTGTACGTAGGAGCGGTCCGGGTTCTGTTAGGCGCCTGAGTTGCGGCTGCATGGTGTGCGAGTCGCCCAGGTCATGACACCGGATCCGGCCCGGGATCTTCGATAGAGTCCCGCCATGGCCATCCGGAGCGCGCAGCCATGACCTCCGACCACGCCTCCGCGCCGTCCCCCGGCCTGCGCCGCATCGCCGTCCTGGTCCTCGAAGGCGCGAAGCCGCTCGACGTCGGCATCCCCGCGCAGGTGTTCACGACCCGCGCGAGCATGCCCTACGAAGTGCGCGTCTGCGGGGCCGCGCCCGGCCTGGTGACCGGCGGCGACGGCCTCGCGTACCACGTCGCCCACGGCCTGGAGGCGGTGGCCTGGGCCGACATCGTCTTCATCCCCGGCTACCGGGTCCCGGACCGCGACGACCCGCCGCCGGCCGTCGTCGAGGCGCTGATCGCGGCGCACGACCGGGGCGCGCGGCTCGCCGCGATCTCCACCGGCGCCTTCGCGCTCGCCGCCACCGGCCTGCTCGACGGCAAGCGCGCCACGACGCACTGGCACTACACGCGCGCCCTCGCGCGGAAGCACCCGCGCGTCCTCGTCGACGAGAACGTGCTGTTCGTCGACGAAGGCAGTGTCCTGACCTCGGCCGGCGCCGCCTCCGGCATCGACCTGTGCCTGCACATCCTGCGCGGCGACCTCGGCGTGGCCGCGGCGAACCACGCGGCCCGGCGCCTGGTCGCGGCGCCGTATCGCAGCGGCGGGCAGGCGCAGTACGTGCCGCGCAGCGTGCCCGAGCCGCTGGGGGAGCGGTTCGCCGCCACGCGGGAGTGGGCCCTGCACCGGCTCGATCAACCGCTCAGCCTGGAATCCCTCGCCGAGCACGCGGCCGTCTCGGCGCGCACGTTCTCCCGCCGCTTCGTCGAGGACACCGGCTACACACCGATGCAGTGGGTCATGCGGGCCCGCATCGACCTGGCCCGGGAGCTGCTGGAGCGGTCGCAGCGGGGCATCGAGCAGATCGCGCGCGACGTGGGCCTGGGCACCGGTGCGAATCTGCGGACGCACTTCCAGCGCATTCTCGGCACGACTCCGAGTGAGTACCGGCGCACCTTCACGCGCGGCGAGTGAGGCCGGCAACCGTCACGCGGCGTGTGTGGCGCGATCCTTTCGAACCATGGCGCCCACGCCACTGCCGGGCCCGACCGGCTCACGCGAAACTCATGGTGACTGAAAGGAAACAACCATGACTCGCATCGCCATCAACGGATTCGGCCGCATCGGACGCAATGTTCTGCGTGCCATGCTGGAGCGCGGCAGCGGCCTGGAGATCGTCGCCGTCAACGACCTCACCGATCCGGCCGCCCTGGCGCGGCTCCTCGCCTTCGACACCACCGCCGGACGGCTCGGCCGCCCGGTGAGCGTGGACGGAAACGTCCTGGTCGTCGACAACCGGCGGATCACCGTGCTCGCCGAGCGGGAGCCGGACCAGCTGCCGTGGGCGGACCTCGGGGTCGACATCGTGCTGGAGTCGACCGGCCGCTTCACGTCCGCCAAGGCCGCCGGCGCCCACCTGACCGCGGGGGCGAGGAAGGTCCTGGTCAGCGCGCCGTCGGACGGCGCGGACGTCACGCTCGCCTACGGGGTCAACACAGAGGTCTACGACCCGGCGCGGCACACGATCGTCTCCAACGCCTCGTGCACGACCAACGCGCTGGCGCCGCTGGCGGCAGTGCTCGACGACCTCGCCGGGATCGAGCACGGCTTCATGACCACGGTCCACGCCTACACGCAGGAGCAGAACCTGCAGGACGGCCCGCACCGGGACCCGCGGCGCGCCCGCGCCGCCGGCGTCAACATCGTCCCGACCACGACCGGCGCCGCCAAGGCCATCGGGCACGTCCTGCCCAACCTGGACGGCAAGCTGTCGGGCGACTCGATCCGGGTGCCGGTGCCGGTCGGTTCGATCGTCGAGCTGAACACCACCGTGGCGCGCGACGTCACGCGCGAGGACGTGCTGGCCGCGTACCGCGACGCCGCTCAGGGCCCGCTCGCCGGCATCCTGGAGTACTCCGAGGACGCGCTCGTGTCGTCCGACATCGTGGGGTGCTCCGCGTCGGCGATCTTCGACTCGGCGCTCACGCGGGTCGAGGGTCGGCACGTCAAGGTGGTCGCCTGGTACGACAACGAGTGGGGCTTCTCCAACCGCGTGGTCGACACGCTGGAACTCCTCGCCGCCGGCTGAGGCTACGAGGCCTCGTTGGCTGGAGCGGCCGGAGCGGCTGTCCGTATGCGGCGCACGCGTGCTCCGGCGTCGGGGTGCATGCGCAGGGCCGTGCCGGTCACGCACAGCGAGAACAACGTCAGGATGAGGAACGCGACGGTGTAGGCGGTCCGCGCGTCCGGGGTGCCCGGCAGCAGGTGTCCGAGCGGGCCGCCGGCGCGCAGGGCGATGGTGGACACCGCGATCGCCAGGCCGGCGGACATCTGGAAGGCGGTGGCGGCGATGGAGTTGGCGTCGGGCATCTGCTCCGGGGCCACGTCGCTGAACGAGACCGTGCTGAACGCGGTCATCGCCACCGAGCGGGCGATGCCGCTGATCAGGACGACGGCGCAGGTCAGGATGATCGGGGTGGCGGCGGTGAGCAGGCCGGCGGTGGCCATCGCCGCCGCCATCGCCAGCGTGGCGGCGATCAGGACCGGCCGGAAGCCGAAACGGTTGAGCAGCGGCGTGGTGGCCGGCTTGATGCCGATGTTGCCCACGAAGATGAACAGGACGACCGCCCCGGACTTGACGGAGCTCCAGCCGAAGACGTTCTGGAACAGCAGCGGCATCAGGAACGGGCCCGCGCCGACGACGATCCAGAACAGCGAGCCGCCGCTGACCGAGGCGCGCAGCGTCGGGATCCGCAGCACCCGAAGGTTCACCAGCGGTGCCTCGGCGCGCAGCAGATGGCGCACGGCCGCCGTGAGCAGCGCGAGCGAGACCAGGGCGGTGGTGATCGCGGCGGCCCAGGAGATGTTCTGTTCGGAGAACAAGTGGCCGGCGTAGGTGAGGCCGCCGAGTCCCGCGCAGGTGAGGACGACGCCGAGCCGGTCCAGACGCGGCGGCCGCTCGGTCGGCGTCGCCTCGACGACGCGCCAGGCGACGGCGAAGGCCACGACGCCGAGCGGGATGTTGATGCCGAACATCCACGGCCAGGACGCGTACGTGGTGATCAGGCCGCCGGCCAGCGGCGCGACGACCGGCGCCATCAGACCGGGCCACACCACGTAGGCCATGAGCCGCATCAGGTCCGACTTCTCGGCCCCGGCCAGCACGATCAGCCGCCCGACCGGCACCATCATCGCGCCCCCGAAGCCCTGCACCACCCGCATCGCGACCAGCACCGGCAGCGTCGTACTCAGCGCGCACCCGAGCGACGCGAGGGTGAACACCGCGATGGCAGCGAGGAACACCGGCCGCGTCCCCCACCGCCGCGTCAGCCATCCGCTGAGCGGTATGAGCGCCGCGAAGGTGAGCAGGAACGAGGTGATGATCAGCCCGATGGCCGCGGAGCTGACGTGCAGTGAGCGAGCCATCTGCGGCGCGGCGGTGGTGACGATGGTCCCATCGAGCATCTCCATGAAGAAACACCCGGCGACCAACAGGGCCTTGGAACGATGTGACTTGTCGATCATGAGCGTGCCCTCCGTGCGACGCCGGGCAGGGGTGCGGCGGCGGTTCTAGAGTAGACGCAACGTTGCGTCTACTCAAGGCGCGCAGGTGAGGGCCGCTTCGCGCTGATGATGTGGCTGCCGGCCACGCCGACTGATCGCCCGCCCGACTGGCTCGACCGATCGCCCTACCGCGCTGGCTAACCGACTGGTTACGCCAGTCACGCCAGCCAATCGGTACCGCGGCACTGGTGCTGCCCACTGGTGCTGCTCACTGGGATGCCCGACCGAGCGTGCCGACTTCCCGTTTCCACTAGCCGCGCCGCAGTTCCCTCCGCCGTTAAGCGTTCCCCGCCAGCAGCTTCCCGAACAGCTCCACCACTCCCGGCAGCTCCCGCCGCAGCGTGGCCAAATCCAGCCCCTCGTCGCCGACGACCGCCAGGAGCGCGTGCTCGCCGATGGCGGCGAAGACCACGTGGCCGCCGGCGGCGCGGATGACCGAATCGCGCAGGCCTCCGAGGCCTACGTGGGCGGCGGTGCGGGTGCCCAGGGCCATGCCGGCGGCGCAGAGGGCTGCGAGGGATTCCTGGTCGGCGGAGCCGGTGTCGGAGGCTACGAGGAGGCCGTCGGTGGTGGCGATGATGCTGTCGGTGACGCCCACGATCCTCTCGCGCAGGGCTTGGAGTTCGGTGACCACGGCTGTGGACGAGGTCGGTGGCTTCACAGCATGCTCCTTGGCACGTGTAGCGGTGCGGCCGAACGACGCGCGGCCGAGGTGGCAGTCGGCGGGTGAGGGTCGGGCGCTCCGGGCTCAGGGCAGTCGGTCGAGGACGTCGCGGAGGTGGCGCAGCGTCTGCTCCGCCGGTTGCGCCGGGGTGATCGCGGCCTGCCCTCGGAGCTGGGACGGTTGCGGCACCCGGCGCGGCAGCTGGGGATCGCGCGCCTCGGGTGACGCCGGGTCAGGGCCCTGCGTCGTCGATTCGCCCGCGCCGCCCGCTGGCGCATCAGCACGCGGCGCCACCTGCTCCATCTGCTGGATCGGTGCGATCGGTGCGATCTGCACCGTCGGCTCTGTCGGCACCGTCGGCTCTATCGGCTCTATCGGTGCCATCGGCTCCATCGCGGCGGCGGCGCGCACGTCGTCTCCGGCCTCGCGGCCCGTGGGATTCATAAGCTGGCCCTTCCTGGTGTGGTTCCGCTTCCTGATGGATCACGAGGCACCCGCCGTGGCAGCTTGCCTCTGCTCTCCGGCTGGCTTTCCGCGGGCGTGGCACGCCGCGCGGTGATCGGCAGCGCCGCCACGGCCCGCGGCGCCTCCCACTCCACGAGCCGCCGGGCCCGCAGGCGCGCGATGTCGAGCATGGCCGGGTACACGCCGCAGCCCAGGAAGAACGCGATGTCGCGCGGCGTCCGCCGGCCGTTCGCGGCGAGCAGGACAGCCTGCTGACGCGCGGTCAACGAGCCCGGTTCCACCCGCGTCGCCGGACGGCACCGCGCGGCGGCCAGCTCGGCGAGCGACCCCCAGTTCCGCGTCAGCGCGGCGATCCGGCGCGCGGTCTCGTCCGCGAGCGTGCGCGGCGACTCGCCGGGCCACGCCGCCAGCTCGGGCGCCACCGACCCCTCGTGCACGGTCCAGCCCTCCGCCGGGTTCAGCGCCATGGCGAAAGCGGCGTCGTAGACGGCTGCGATACAGACCGCTTCGAGTTCCCCGTGGCCGACCAGGCCGAGGCCAGTGAGGACGGTGTTCAAGGTGCCGTCGCCGTCCGTGCCCTCGGCGACCGTCGCGGCGCGACGGCTGACCGCGGCAGCCCATCCGTCCTCACCGACGCGCCCCGACCGAATCAGCAACGTCTCGACAGACGGCGCGTTCGGCGTGTCCACCGCGACGACCAGCCCGCGCCGCAGATGAATCGTCCCGCCCGGAGCCCCGGGCACCTCGACCGCTCCGGTGAAGTCCTCGGCCAGCAACTGCGCCAACAGCGCGGGCACGTTGCGCGGCGGCATCGGCACTGGCGGCACCGGCGCACTCATGTCAGGACGCTCTCTGCCAGCTCGGCGGCCTCACGCACCGCCAACGCCAGGTTCGAACGCTCCCGCTCCAGCACCAGAACCAGCATCACCGCGTTCAGCGCCGACCGCCCCGGCACGGCCTGCACCACCTCGTGCAGCCGGCTGCCGGTGATCACGACGCTCTCCAACTCGCCCGCCGCCCCGGCCTCGTGCAAACCCCCGGTGATCAGCCCGGTCAGCTCCGCGATCTCGAATCCCGCACCGACCGCCGAAAAGTCGCCCGCCGCGCGGTATGTCAGACCCGTGACCCCGTCCACCAAAGCGGCTCCGATTACTCCAGGAGATTCGAACGCTGCGGAGAGCGACATTTCCAAGCCGGGCACCGGAACCCCTTCACGTCGCGATATGTGTCAGGTTACTTTAGTCGCCGACTGGACTAACGGCGAGCTCGGATCCAATTCCCTGCGAGCCCGTGATCGGCAGCCACGAAAAATTCGGGAGTGAGGAAGTCCGCCCATGAACATCGAAGCCGCGCTGAAAGAAGCGATGACGGTCGACGGCGCCATCGGTGTGGCCCTGGTCGACTACGAGAGCGGCATGTCCCTGGGCTTCCTCGGCGGCGGCCCCGGCCTGGACCTGGAGGTGGCCGCGGCGGGGAACACCGAGGTCGTGCGGGCCAAGATGCGCACGCTGGCCCGGCTCGGACTGAACGAGACGGTCGAGGACATCCTCATCACCCTCACCGGCCAGTACCACGTGATCCGCCTGCTCCCCAGCACCGGCGGCGCCCTGTTCCTCTACCTCGCGCTCGACCGCTCCCGCGCCAACCTGGCCCTGGCCCGGCACGAGCTCCGCCGGATCGGCACGCTTATCGAGGCCTGAATATAGACGGCCGGATATAGGTGGCCTTATAAGGCGCCGCCGGGTGCGAAACGGGCTGATTCACCCTTCTATCCGAGATGAATAGCACGGACTATTCATCTCGCCGTCCGCCGCGAGTAAGTTCGAGCCCATATTCACGCTAAAGGGCTGTCGGCGCGCCGCGATATCCGGATAAGGTTTCGCCGCGTGCCCGGCTCGTCACGCCGACAGGCAATGAGGCGGCGGGCTTAAGTATCAGGCCCCTGTAACCGCCCGAAGCCCCTCCAGCGCCCGGATCACTCGACGGAGCGGGCAACTGGAGCCCGGCGGTGGACACCAACCTGGCCGCGTGCACGGCCGCGGGCCGACCGTACTGCCCCGGCGCCGGTCAGCCGCAAGGCGCCGACCCGCATGCGCTCGGTGCGGCCGGCGGCCCGGGTGCTGCAGCGCGGCCCCGACGGCCGCTCCCCACCACGTCGACACCGAGATGACGCTGGCCTCGTACGAGCAGAAGGCGTACGGCGGCAAGCACGTCAACGCCACGTTCTCGCCGCAGGCCATGGTGTGGGTCATCCAGGTCGACGCCCCGACCAGCCACCACTGGGCCGAGAAGCACCTGTGGTAGGTCGCTAGTCGCACAGCTCGTTTGCCGCAGTTGCCGCCGGCACGTCCGAAGTCGACGGCGGCTGCGGCTCCGCGCGTATCCAGTCCGGCGCGGCGGTGAAGCCGGGTCCGGGCTACTCCGCCCGCACATCCAGCCCGAACGCCACAGCCAGTACCACCGCCTGGTCGGCGGTGATGACCGCGTCCCGCAACGTGACCTCGGCCGGGTCGAAGGCGGAAAGGTCGCTGCCGCGCAGATCGCTCTTCTCGAACGAGGCACCGAACACCCAGGCACCGGACAGATCCGTATCGCGGAACTGCGCCTCCCGGCACTTGGCACCGGTCAAGTCCGCCTCACGCATCCGGACCCCGCGGAACACCGCGCCCCGCAGGTCGGCGCCGGGCAGGCCGACGAACGACCAGTCGCCGCCCTCGACCTTCAGGGCGCCGAACGTGCAGTTGTCGAACATCGAGCCCATCAGCTTGGCGCGGGTGAACGAGGCATCGAACAGCGAGCTGCGGCGGAACGTGCAGTTCGCGAACGCCGAGCCGGTGTGCACCGAGGCGTTGAACCGGCAGCCGCGGAAGACGCACTCGCTGAACGTGGCACCCTCGCCGACCACCTCGGTGAAGTCCACGTCGAGGAACGCGACGCGCTCGAACGTCTCCTCGCCGAGCCGCCGGCCGTACCAGTCCTCGCCGCTGACCGTCGAGGTCGTCTCCGGATCGGGGGTTCCGCCCCTGCGCTGCGCCATGATCCCGACCGTATCGCGGGGGACTGACGGGATCGCGGTCTTACGCCCGAGGATCGTCGGGCCGCAGCCCCACGCAATCCTGCGCCCAGAACACGTCGGAGTACACAAAGGTGCCCGTCATCCACTTCTCGTGCGAGGACAGCGCGGTGACCTGGAACGTGCCGGGCGGATAGCGCAGCGTCGGCGGGCGGAAGCCAAGCTCCGTGGCGTCGGCGAAGCCGTGCCTGCCGTAGTAGCTCGGATCGCCCTCCAAGAACACCAAAGGAATGCCCTGACTGTCGGCAGCCGCGAGAGCGTGCGCGATGAGCCGAGTGCCGATTCCCCGGCGCTGGTACTCCGGCAGCACGCCCAACGGCGACAGCGACAGCACGTCCACCAGTCGGGGCGGCGCGTCCAACCGGCAGGCGCTGAGCATCACATGGCCGACGACCCGCTCGTCGACCGTCGCCACCAGCGACGTCGGCGCAAGGGCAGCCGGGGCGGCGCGCAACGCGTCGACCAACGTCGGAACGCGCTCACCGTCTCCGAACGCAAGCCGGTGAACGGTCCGCACCGCTTCGTGGTCCTCGATCCGCTCAGGTCGGATCACCGGCTCCACGTGTCCGTCCTGACGGTCGTCTCGTGCAGTCACGGCGCCACGCTAGCTCCCGACCAGATCGTCGCGCGACACCATTACCGCAGCGCGTTCCGCCACCCCCTCAAGCTGTCGGCCACGCGTTGTACGTTTCTCCCCATGACTCAGGGGACGACCTATCTGGAGCTGTCCGAAGACAGCGGCAGCGCGCACAAGTTCTACGAGGTGACCGTCGCCGGCACCGTCGTCGACATCCGTTACGGCCGCATAGGCACCGACGGCTCGCGGCAGACCTCGACGTTCCCCACGGTCGAGAAGGCCGAGGCGGCCGCGGCCAAGAAGATCGGCGAGAAGGTGCGCAAGGGCTACGCCCCCTCGGTCATGGGTGCGCGGGCTGCGCGCAGCATCACCCGGCGCGCGGTGGTGTCGGCTCCGTCGACGGCGCGCGCCACGGCGCCGGTGCTTTGGCGCTTCCGGACCGCCTCCAGTGCCTTCGGCGTCCACATCGACAGTGACCGCTGTTGGGTCGGCAACCAGTCCGGCGACGTCTACAGCCTCGGCCACGACGGCCAGGTGCTCTCCCGCTTCCAGCTGCCCGACGGGGTCAAGTGCCTGGTGGCCGACGATTTCTGGATCTACGCGGGCTGCGACGACGGCTCCGTCTACGACCTGTCCGGCAAGATCCCGCACGCCGCCTACCGCATCCACGAGGACGTCGACATCTACTGGCTCGACATCCACGAGGGCGTCCTGGCGGTCTCGGACGCCGGGGGGCGGCTGGTCGTCATCGACCACGAGGAGGAGCACCAGTGGTCGCGCAACAGCCCCGGCACCGGGGCCTGGATGGTGCGCGGCGACGACGCGGCGATCTACCACGGCCACAGCGCCGGCGTCACCGCCTACGCCGCCGACGGCGGCCGCGAGGTGTGGAACACCAAGACCTCCGGCGTCGTGCTCTTCGGCTGGCAGGAAGCCGACCACGTCTACGCCGGCACCGGCCGGCACGTCGTGCACAAGATCGCCAAGGCTGACGGCCGTGCCGTCGCCGAGTACCGCTGCGACACCGCGGTCTACTCCTGCGCGACCGCCCCCGACGGCCGCTACGTCTTCGCCGGCGACAGCGCCTCCTCCGTGTACTGCTTCGCCGCCGACGGCCGGCGCCTGTGGAAGCTCGGCACCGGCTGCGGCTCGGCGCTGTCCATGCAGTACCGCGACGAGCGCCTGTACATCGTCACCACCGATGGCAGCCTGGCCTGCGTCGACGCCACCGAGCCGGCCATCACCGCGGCGCAGGGCGGCGTCGTCCCGACCGTGCGCGACGTGAAGGCGAACGCCGCCCTGCCGGTCGCCACCCCGACCACCACCATCGCAACCACGACCTCCACCGCCACCGGCACCGTCGTGGAATGCATCGACGACCACGGCCGCATCCGGGTCCGCGTCGTCGGGACTGGCTACCAGACCGGCTGGAACGTGCAGTTCCCGCGCGACATGCGCGTCGTCGGCGCACGCTACGTCGTCGAGGAGATCCACGAGGCCAGCCGCGGGTTCTACCGCGTGCGCGGGGAGATCAAGCGTCTGGTGTGAGTGCCGGTCGCCGACGTCACCAGGCGACCGGCAGAGCGATCATCGAATCGACGATCTCGCCGCCACTGAACGTCAGTTCCTCACGCGTCACCGTCATCCGCAGGCCCGGCAACCGCTGGAGCAGCGTCCCGAGCCCGATCGCCAACTCCGCCTTCGCCAGGTGCGCGCCCAGGCAGTAGTGCGGTCCGCCGCCGAACATCAGCGTCGGCGGCGCGACCCGGTCGAAACGGATGGTGTCAGGATCCGGATACGCCTCGGGGTCGCGCGTCGCGCCGTTGCTGGCGATCCCGATCACCTGTCCGGTCCTGACCGGCCCCGACGGCAGCTCGACGTCCGCCACGGCGACGCGCAGCAGCGTGCTGTTGCTCAGCCCGGTGAACCGCAGCAGCTCGTCGACCGCGGCCGGCACCAGCGCGGGATCGTCGAGCAGCTGCCTCCACAGCCGGCGGTCGTCCTCCAGCAGCTCCACCAGCGCCCGGCTCAGCGCCGTCGCGGTGGTCTCGTTGCCGGCCGCGATCAGGCCCGTGGCCAGGGCCAGCAGCTCGTGCTCGGTCAGCTTGTCGGCGCCGTCGCGGGCCGCGATCAGGTCGTCGATGAGGTCCTCGCCGGGCTCGGCGCGCTTGGCCGCGATCAGCTCGGCCATGTATCCGAGGAACGCGCCGATCTCCGCCGCGGCCTGCTCGGGTGGCATCTGCGCGCCGGCGGAGAACGCGTTGGACCAGACGCGGAAGCGCAGCGCGTCCTGTTCGGGCACGCCGAGCAGCCGGCAGATGACCCGCACCGGCAGCGCGAAGCAGTACCCTGCGACCAGGTCGGCCGGCGGCCCGACCCGCTCCAGGTCGTCGACCAGCTCATGCGCGATCTGCTGGATCACCGGCCGCCAGCGCTCGACCCGCCGCGGGGTGAACGCGGCGGCGACGATGCGACGCATGCGCAGGTGGTCCTCGCCGTCCTTGTTGAGCACGACGTCAGGGTCCTGCAGGAAGCTGGGCTCCTTCGTCATCCGCGCGGCGTCCGGCCCGGTCAGGTCGTGCGACAGCCGCGGATCGGCCATCGCCGCGGCCACGTCCCGGTACGTCAGCAACAGGATCGCCGGATCGCCGCTGGGCAGACGCACCTGCCCCATCGGGCACGTCGCCCGGCGCTCGGCGTATTCGGCCGGCGGGGTCAACGAATGGCTGGCGAACGGAAAGGCCGGCAGGTCGGACAGCTCGGGCAGCTCGGGCAGGTCGGACCGTTGGTCGATGTCAGTCATTCGCGTGACCTTTCGGATTAGGGTCTTCACACCGTGCATCCCACGCCACGTTCTCTGTGGAGCACACGGTAATCAGATGACGCCGTTACGCAAGGAGCGCGGTGTTGACAGGTGGCGCGCGATACTCCACCGCCGCCAAGGGCCTCGACCCGGAGGCGACCGGCCGAAGGAGCTCGCTACCAGTTGAACGTCCACGTATAGCGCGTGTCGTGGTGCAACGGGATCCGGTACTCGCCGTAGGAGCCGAACTCCAATACATACGTGGGCCCGTTGTTCGGGTCGAAGGCCAGCCCCGCCATCGGCATCCCCTCCACGTTGTGCACGGCCGTCACGGTCTGCGTTCCGTCGGCGAACTCCAGCCCCATCGCCGTCGTTCCCGGATCGCCGGTGCCGAAGTCGGTGACGAGCGGGAACTGGCCCACCCCGCCGAGTTCCATGAACCCCAGGTTGCCGCCGGTGCCGGCGCCGCCGAAGGGCTTGCTGCTGGTGCAGCCGTCCTGCCGGGTCTTGCCGTCGACGGTCGTGTCGGTGCAGAACGCCTCGTCGGAGGAGTTCGCCGCCGAGCCGCTGGGGATGATCTCATAAGCGATCTGCCATGGGTGGCCGGCGACCGTGCCCGCGCCGAGCAGGCCGGAGTCGTGCGGGGTCACCTTCGGGGTCTGCGACAGGTTCGGCGTGCCGCTCGGCGTGCTGACGGTCGGCGGGGAGGCCGGAACGATCGGCGTCTTCTGGAACGTCGTGGGCACCCAGGAGGCGGTCCCGTCATGGGTGATCGTGATCTTCGAGACACCGTTCGGGCCGACCTGCTCCACCGCCTCCGGCGGATTGGCCGGGTCCCAGGCGAACGCGGCGATCCGGGTCCCAAGAGCCGTCCGGATCGGGACCTGGACCACGGTGCCGTTCTTCCACCTCAGATCGACTGAGGTCACGCCCGGCGTCGGCGTGCCAGTCGCGACGACGATCGGGGAGTCTCCGGCGGCCTGGTCGGTCTGAACGGCCACGTAGCCGCTGGCCTGGATCGCAGCGCCCTCCCCGCCACCGGCGCCGCCGACCACCTTGCCGTCGACGCTGACGTCCACCTGGGTCACCTCCGGCTGGCTGTTCGCCGCCGATCCGGAGGGGATGACCCGGTAGGAGAGCTGCCACTGGTGGCCGGAGACCGCACCGGCGGCAATGACGCCCGACTGCAGGACCTTGCCCGGATCCGCGATGAAGATCGGCTTCGTCGGCAGCTGCGCCGGGAACGAGGGGTAGCCCGCGGCCGTCGCCGAAGTCTGCGACGGCGACGCGCTGGAGGCCCCCGGGAACATCGCCGAGCTGGACGACGAACGCACCGATGCCGCCCCCTGCCGCGTCACCGACCCCCGGTCCAGCCCACTCACGGCAACCGCGACGCCGACGACGGCGAACGTCGTCCCGAGCGCGGTCCCCGCCTGCAGCCGACGCCGCCGGCGCTCCCCGCGCCGCTTCACAGACGTGGCCTGCCCCGCGTACTGGGTCCAGTCGGTCTTGTCGACCGCGGCGGCAATCCCGCCCCCGTCCATCCGCCCCTCAGGCATGGACCACCTCCACGGCGCCGTCGCCGAACTCGCTGTTGTCGGTCAGCAACGCGGCCATCGCCGTGCGCCCCCGCGACAACCGTGCCTTGACAGTGCCCTGAGGCAGGTTGAGCGCCGTAGCGACCTCAGCAACCGGCATACCGCCGAGGTAGTACATGACCAACGCGGCCCGCAGCCCCAACGGCAACTCGGCCAGCGCATTCCGGACGGCAACCGTATCCGCCGACGGCGGCGCCACGACCCCCGGCGCACCATGCCGCATGAACGCCCGCAACCCAGCCGTATGATGCCGCCACCGAGACACCGCCAGCCGATACGCGGTGGAGCGCACCCAACCAACCGGGTCCCCACCACCCCGGGTGAGTTTCTCCCACCGCGTCCACGCCCGCGCATACGCCTCCTGCACGCAGTCCTGAGCCTCGGCGAGATCACCGATCACCAGATACAGCTGCCCGATCAAACGCGGCGCGGTGGCGGCATAGACGTCGTCGAAGCTCGTCGTCGCCAAGTCCTGTCCCCTCCCAGAGTCCACTCGGGAACTGCACGCATTCGAGCCCCCGGCCGGTTGCACGGAATCGAAGATTTTTTCAGGCGCCGCCCCGGTAGGCGACGGGCTAGCCCGGGCCGACCACGCGCGTCGCCGGGTCCGACCGGACCATGCGGGGTGTTGGTTCTGGGTCCCTCGCCGCGTCGGCGGGCGAAGCCAACCTGGCCGGTTTGGTGGTGTCCAGCCGGACGGAGCCGGACCACAGCAGGTGTGATGCGGCTTGACGCCACCAAACCGGGCTGGTTCCGTAAGGCGACGACGCGGCGAGGGGCACAGAACCCTGGTGACCACAAGCAACACCGCCACCAAGCAGCGCAACGCAGGCACCAGCGGATAGGAAGCCGACCAGTCGCGGGCCGCCGCCAAACAGCCGGACGCGCGGGTCGCCCCCTCGCTGTAGAGCGCCCGCCGGAGGCCTCAAGGTGCCCACCAAACGCGGCAGGCAGCCGCCAGACCAAAAGTGTGCGCAGTGACTCGGACTCATGCGTGGTCGTGGACATGAAACCCGCCAGCCGCCAGCGCAACGTTCGGGGCTCAGCCGAACTGCGTCCCCCTGCGAGGTCATCAAACCCTGCGCGAAGCCGTAAAAATGCTTGTAAACCCACAAACCGACCGCACGACGGAACCTACCGGACACCCCACCCGACACCAGCACCAGCACCAGCGCCCGCGCCAGCACCGCCGCCCGGCACCAGCACCGGCACCCGCCACTCGATCCCCGCACCCAACCCCGCACCTCCCCGCACCTCCCCGCCCCACCCCGCGTCGTTCCCCTGCCCCCACCAGCCCCGCGGCATAAAGTAACGACATGATGGCGGCCCCACTCCGCGGACGTAGCAACCCCATGACCCGCGTCCTCTCAACCGTACGCGGCGCGTTCCGCAGTGGCGCCGCAGCCGTAGTGGTCGTGTCCGGCCCCGGCGGCATCGGCAAGTCGGCACTCGTGAGCCACGCCTGCTGGGAAGCCGCCGCCATGGGCGCCCGCGTCCTGCACGCCGTGTGCGATCCGGTCGCGCAGGTCAGCCCCGGTGCGCCGGTGATCGCCGCGCTGCGGGCCGGCCCGGAGCCGCTGGTCGGCGTCGCCGAATACGAGCAGATCCTTCAGGCCCGCGACGAGCCGCTGCTGCTCGCCGAGCGGATCGCCGCCGTGCTGGAGGCCGCCGCGGGTGACGCGCCGCTGGTCGTGGCCGTGGACGACCTCCAGCAGGCCGACCGCGTCAGCCTGTTCGTGATCAGGACCCTGATGGGCCGGCTCATCGGACTCCCGGTGGTGTGGCTGTTCGCCGCGCGCGCGGAGCAGGCCGCGCTGGCGCTCCTCGGGGCGCAGCGGTGCCGCGTCGAGCTGGTCCCGCTCGGGCCGCTGGCCGACACCGACATGACGGCGATCGCCATGGACCGCCTCGGGCACGCGCCGAACGAGCACGTCCGGGACCTCGTCGGGGCGGCGGGCGGGAATCCACTGCTAGCGGTGCAGATACTGCACAGCGTGGTCCGAGCAGAGAAGGCAGGTTCGGCGGCATCGGCCCGAAGCGTCCCGCTGGAGTTTACGGCGGTCATCGCGCAGCGGCTCGCGGACCTGCCGGACGCGACACGGGATCTGGCAGCGCTGATCGCGGTCGCGGGTCGGCCGCTGCCTTTGCGCGTAGTGACCGCGTTGCTGCCGCAGCTCCCTGATACCGGCTGGGAGACGGTCCTGGCTCAAGCGCGGGACTCCGGGCTCGTCCAGGCAGCCGAATCGGCCGAATCAGCGGCATCGGCCGGACCGGCGGAACCGTCCGACTCCGCACTGGCCCCAACCCACCACCTGGTCAGCGAAGCCGTCTGCGCCGCCCTGCCCGAGCACACGATCCGCACCTGGCACCTGCGCCTGGCCAGGCACTACCTCGACGCGGCCCGCGACCCCTTCTCCGCAGCCGCCCACGTCCGCGCGGCCGTCACCACCGGCATCACCACCGCCGTCCCCACCGCCGTCCCCACCGGCGACGCCGCCGGCGCCGAGGTGCTGCTCACCCGCGCCGAGGTCCTGCTCGCCGCCGCCGAACAGCTGACCGCCGCCTCCCCGGACGACGCCGCCGACCTGGCCGCCGAAGCGTTCGCCGCTCTCACCCCCGACCATCCCGAGTGGCCGGCCATCGGCCGCCGGTGCCTGGCGGTGCTGTGCCGCACCGAGCGCGCCGACGAGGCGATCGGCGTGGCGGACGCGCTCCTGGCCCGGCTCGACGACGCGGACCAGGCCGGCGCGGTCGAGGCCCAGGTGTCCTCGGCGCTGTGGGTCGCCGGCCGCCTCGACGAGCTGCTGGCCCGCACCGGCCGGGTGCTGAACGCCGCCGGCCCGGGCTGCGAGGTGGCGGCGCGGCTGTCGGCGGTGCGCGCGCTGGCCCGCACCCGGCTGGCCGCCGGCGAAGACGCGGCCCGCGAGGCGTCGTCGGCGCTGGATCTGGCGCGCGCCAGCGGCGACGCCGAGGCCGTGGCGCTCGCGCTGCACGCCGTCGGCCAGGCGGCGCGCAACGAGGGCCGGCACCACGTGGCGCTGCGCGCGTTCCGCGAGGTGCGGACCACCTCCGCCGGCCACCATCTGGCCGAGGAGATCACCTCGCTGCAGTTCCTGGACCGCTACGACCACGCCCAGACGCTGCTCGACGAGGTCCGGGCCGCGCACGGCGACACGGTCGGCTCGATCCTGCCGGCGTTGCAGTGCGCGCAGATCTGGCAGGACTTCAACCTCGGCCGCGGCGACGAGGCCGAAGCCGGGGCGCGGGCGCTGCTGGAGATCGGGCAGCAGCTCGGCAACGGCGTTTACGCCCTGGACGCGGCGATCGTGCAGATCTCCGTGGCGCTGCTGCGCGGCGACGCCGTCACCGCCGCGGCCCGCCTGGACTTCGCCGCCGACCTGCCCGGTGCCGACGCGGCGCTGCGCCAGCCGGGCCTGACCGTCATGCGGGGCTGGCTCGCGGTGGCGCGCGGCGACCTGTCAGGCGCGACCGCGGCCCTGGCGCCGGTGGCGCAGGGCGCAACACGGTCGTGCGGGTACTGGCCGCTGTGGCCGTGCTGGATGGGGCTGTTCTACGAGGTCGGCACGGCCGCCGACGATCAGGCCTTCGCGCAGACGGTCGTGGACGTGGCCGAGCTGGCCGCCGAGCGGACGCCCGGCGTGGCGAGCTTCGAGGGGCTGGCGCTGAACGTGCGCGCCCGCAGCAAGGGCGACCGGGAACTGCTGCGTCAGTCCGCTGACATCCTCGCGCGCAGCCCGCGTCCCCTGCTGCGCGGCTTCGGCGCCGACTGCCTGGGGCGCGCACTCCTCGCCGACGGCGACCGCAGCGCCGGCCTGGCCCTGCTCGACCGCGCCTGGGACGACTACCACTCCGCCGACGCCCGCGTGTACCGGGACAACGTCCGCAAGGTCATGCGCGAGGCCGGAGTCCGGCGCGCCAAGTGGTCCGCGGCCACGCCCCGCCCCGACACCGGTACGGACGCCCTGACCGAGGCCGAGCGGCGCGTGGCCCTTCTCGTCGCCGCCGGCCACTCCAACCGCTCCGCGGCCACCGAGCTCGGCGTCTCGGTGAACACCGTCGGAACGCACCTGCGCTCGGCGTTCGCCAAGCTCGGCGTGCAGTCGCGGGTGCAGCTGGCCAACGTGCTGCACCGGGAACCCGGCGCCCTCACCTATACAGGTGACGCAAGGACGCGCGCCGGAATGTGAAGCTTGTGCCATGAGCGAGGACGTGATCACCGGCCCCGACGGCGTGACCCGGTGCGCCTGGGCCGGCGGTGCTGACGGCGACACCGCGATGAGTGCCTACCACGACGCGGTCTGGGGCACGCCGACCGTCGATCCCACCGCGCTGTTCGAGGCACTGACGCTCGGCGTGTTCGAAGTGGGAATGAGCTGGAAGGTGGTCTTCGGCAAGCGCGAGGGCCTGCGGCGCGCGTTCCGGGACTTCGACGCGGCCGCCGTCGCGAAGATGACCGCCCGTGACGTGGACCGCCTGGTCGGCGATGCCTCGATCATCCGCAGCCGCGCCAAGATCCAGGCCACGCTCGACAACGCCCGCGCGCTGGTCTCGGCCTCGCCGACGCTCGGCGAGCTGGTGCGGACCTACACCAAACAGCGCCACCGCCCGCCGCGGACGCTGGCCGACGTGCCGACGTCGACCCCGGACTCCGAGGCGTTCGCCTTGGTGCTGAAGGGGCAGGGCTACCGGTTCGTCGGGCCGACCAGCGTCTACGCGTTCATGCAGAACGTCGGGGCGGTCAACGACCATGTGAAGGGCTGCTTCCGGGCCGCCGGCGCCGGATGAGCCGGAGCGCTACCGCCGCTCACAGCTCTGCCCGATCGGCCTGCCGCTGCTCGAACACCATCCGCACCGCCGCCGACCCCTCGCCGACCGCCGCGGCGACCCGCTTCACCGACGCCCCGCGGACGTCGCCGATGGCGAAGACGCCCGGGCGGCTGGTCTCGTACGGGAACGGGGTCCGGTCCTCGGCCGGCAGGTGCTCCAGGTCGCGGCCGGTGAGCAGGAAGCCGGACCGGTCGCGGGCGAGCTGGCCGTCCAGCCAGTCGGTGCAGGGCGCGGCGCCGATGAACACGAACACCGCGCACACCGGCAGCCAGCGCCGTTCCCCGGTGTCGCGCTCGGCGATCCGCAGCTGCGAGATCGCGCCCTCGCCGGCGGCCTCGACCGCCTCGGTCCGTAGGTGGACGGTGATCCGCGGCTCGGAGGCGACGGCATCGATCAGGTAGCGGGACATCGAGTGCTCCAGGTCGTCCCCGCGCACGAGCAGGTGGACCTCGCGGGCGGTGCGCGCCAGGAACATCGCGGCCTGCCCGGCCGAGTTCGCCCCGCCGACGACGGCCACCGGCTGGTCCTCGCAGAAGCGGGCCTCGGCGAACGTGGCCGCGTAGTAGACGCCCGAGCCCTCCCACTGCTTCCCGTCGGCCAGTGGCAGCTCCCGGTAGTCGGCGCCGGTGGCGATGATGACGTTCGCCGCGGCGATCGCCGAGCCGTCGTCGCACGTCACCTCGTGGACGTCCGGATGGCTGGTCAGGCTGGTGGCGCGCACGTTGTTCCGCAGCACCGCTCCGAACTTGCCGGCCTGGAGCATCGCGCGCGTGGTCAGCTCCGCGCCGGAGAGCCCCGCGGGGAATCCGAGGTAGTTCTCGATCCGGGAGGACGTCCCGGCCTGGCCCCCGAACGCGCCGGCGTCGATGAGGATGGTGTCCAGGCCCTCGGAGGCGCCGTAGACCGCCGCGGCCAGTCCGGCCGGGCCGCCGCCGATCACCAGCAGGTCGCAGACGCTGTGCCGCGGCGTGTCCGGCGGCGTGCCCAGGCCCAGGGCCCCGGCCAGCTCGGCGCGCGAGGGGTTGCGCATCATCGGACGCCCCGGGACCAGCACGATCGGCAGGTCGCCGACCGGCACCTCCAGCTGCGCCAGCACAGCCTCGGCCTCGCGGTGGACCTCCAGGTCGATCCAGTTCACCGCGGTCCGGCTGCGGGCGAAGAACTTCGTGAGCAGCCGGGTGCGCGCGTCGTAGCGGGACCCGACCAGCGTGACGCCGACGCCCCGGCGCACCAGCGCGGCCCGCCGCAGCAGGAAGGCGTGCAGGAGGACGTCGCTGAGCTCGACGTCGTTCGCCATCAGGGCCTGGACCTGCGACAGCGGGATTCGCAGCACACTGCCGTCGGTGACCATGGCCGCGGTGAAGCGCGCCGGCTCGCTCAGCAGCATCCCGATCTCGCCGAGGAACTCCCCGGCCCCGTACGCGGCGAGCACCACCTCACCGGCGCCGAGCTTGCGATCGACGACCTGCGCGACCCCGTCGAGCAGCACGAACAGGTCGTAGGACGGATCGCCCGCGGCGAACAGCACGCTGCCGGCCCGAACCTCCTGCACCGAACCCAGAGCCCTGATCCGGTCGAGCTGGCCCCGGCTCAGCGGTGCGGCCGGGAGGCTGCCGGGAACGTGGGGGTGCGGTCCGGGATCCACCACGGTGCGTCCTCCTGGTCTGGGCCTGGTCTGGAGCGGCGCTGCGCGCCGTCCAGCACGATACCCGGCCGGGCCAGGGCCTTCCTCACCTGAACAGGTGAGGGAATGACGCTCCACCCCGGGTGATGCTGAGAGGGCATCCAGCCCGCCCGACCCAAGGAGCATGTGGATCATGAACGGTTCGAGCACCCCCACGGTCGTCCTCGTGCACGGCGCGTTCGCCGACGCGTCCGGATTCGGCGGCGTCATCCGGGAGCTGCAGTCCGCCGGCATCGAGGTCGTCGCCCCGCCGAACCCGCTGCGCAGCCTGGCCTTCGACGCCGCCGCGGTGGCCGACGCGGTACGCGCCGTCGACGGGCCCGTCGTGCTGGTCGGCCACTCCTACGGCGGCGCGGTCATCGGCCAGGCCTCGGCGGACCTGGACAACGTCACCGGCCTGGTGTTCCTGGCCGCGTTCGGCCTGGACGCCGGCGAGAGCTGCGCCAGCGTGCAGGGCCCGTTCCCGCCCTCGCTCCTGGCCAAGACCTCCACCCCGACCCCGTACGACGCCCCCGGCGCCCCGAACGGCCCGGACCTGTACATCACCAGCCAGTTCCGCGAGACGTTCTGCGCCGACGTCCCCGCCGACGTCGCGGCCGTCATGCAGGCCACGCAGCGGCCGCTGTCCCTGGCCGCGCTCACCGAGAACGCCACCGCCGCCGGCTGGAAGACCAAGCCGAGCTGGTACCTGGTCTCCCGGCACGACAACGCCATCCCGCCGGACGCCGAGCGCTTCATGGCCCAGCGCATGAACGCCACGACCGAGGAGATCGACGGCTCGCACACCGCGTTCATCGCGCAGCCGGTGGCCGCCGCCGCGTTCATCAGGAAGGCGCTGGGCGGCTGAGGCCGGGCGGCTCTGCGACGGGCCGGTCTGCGACGGGCCGGTCCGTCGCAGACCGGCCCGCGACCGGCGGCCGTCACCCGGATGGCCCAAGCGCCCGATTCGCCGGCGATCCCGCGCGCCGGCGTCGGCTGAGTTCATTCGGTGTGCGGATCGACCGGTGTGCGGATCGACTCCGGGTCGCAGCCGGGAGGGGCTCAGCCGAGCCACCGCAAGGCGATCTTCGTGGCGTCGGCGATGAGGCCGTCGGCGGAGTTCGCATCCCTGCCGTCGCGGTGGGAGATCACTGCGATCACGATCGGTGCGCCCTGCGGCGGCCACACGACGGCGATGTCGTTGCGCGTGCCGTAGTCGCCGCTGCCGGTCTTGTCGCCGACCTTCCCACCGACGGGCACCCCGGCACGGATGTACTGGCCGCCGGTGGTGTTCGCGGTGAGCCACGTGGTCAGCAGCGCGCTCGTCGGCGCCGAGCTCGCCCGCGCGCTGGGAGCTGCCGAACGGGGCGCAGCTGAATCAGGGGACGCCGATGTGTGACAGAGAACTGCTCGACGGTGCACAAGCCCTCGAACTCACCCCCGAACCCGACAAGCGGCCGACGCCGATCGGCGTCGGCCGCTTCCGGCACCCCGCACGCATCGCGATCGACGACCTGGTCTACCTCGCGGTCGCCATCAGCGACAACGCCGCCTCGGTCCCGACTTCATCTCCGATGCGACCGGCTGGGCCTCCAAGTCCGGCACGTTGCTCAACCTGCGCCACGACGCAGGCGTCGTCGAACACGAAGACGGCGAGAGCTACGCGGTCCGGTCGTCGCGCTGACCGAATCGACCGTGCCGGCCGCGGCCCAGCCCGCCGTGGACGCGCTGATCGGCCAAGTTGCCCGCGCGCTGCACGACCACCTCCGCGAGCACTGACGCGAGCACTGACGTGGGCACTCACGCAAGCGCTGAACTCCGGTGCCGACGAGCCGCTTAGCGACTCAACCGACGGGTGGACCTCGCCGCCGGGCCGTCGGGGACGGTCGATAGTGTGCCGCAATGAGCGATGTCCTCCCGCGGCATGTGTTGTGTGTACTCGGCTCCGGACTGGAGCTGTCGGAAATCGAGCGGATCGCCGGCGCCGACCGGTTCACGCTCGACTGGGAGTACTCGCAGACCGAACCCGATCCGCAGATGCCTCAGGCGTTCCAGGCTTGCACGATGAACGCCGTCTCGTTCGACGAGAAGGACCAGCTGGCCGTCGAGTCCCACGACACCGTCGGCTACCTGCTGTCTCCGCCGATGCCCCGGGAGCAGGCGCTCGCCATATCGCGCGGCCTGCTGGTCGCGGCCGGCGACCTGCTGCGCGCCGGCGCGACCGCCGTCAAGAACGAGAGCAGCGGCATCGCCCACGGCCGCACCCGCTGGTTGGCCCTCGCCGATCGCGCCGCCGGCGCCGAGGATCTCGATGTCCTGGCCGGCGCCCTCGTCGAGGCGTGGGTCCAGCGCCCCATCGCCGACGACGGCGTGCTCTACACCTGCGGCATGCACCTGCTCGGCGCCCCTGACGTCGAGATCGAGGCCTCCGCCCAGGAACGCGCCGGCGGCGAGGTGGCGGACCTGGCCGGGCTGCTGGACGTCCTGGCGTACTACCTGCTCACGGACCCGCGCGCCAAGGAGGTCGAGGACGGCGCCGGCTTCCGGATGTCAGAGGACTCGCCGCGGTGGGTGCTGCGCACCGGGGCGTGCGAGCGGTATGAGAGCGACGACTTCTTCTTCAATCCCTACGGATACGTGCGGCTGACCTCGCCGGAGTGACGAAGGCCGGAAGGCCGCGACATCCTGGATCGGCGCCCGCCACGCGGGCAACCTTTCCCCCGCCATCGGAGTGTTAGTGTCCACAACCCGCGCGGCGTCCGAGCCGCGCGGCCGGACCACGGTGAAGGCGGGGACGACAGATGGCGGACAGCGAGCCTCGGGGGTTTCGCGAGTACGTCGCCGCTCGCAGGCAGGGGCTGCTCGCGGTGGGCTATGTGCTCACCGGATCGCAGCACGGGGCGGAAGACTTGGTGCAGGCCACGCTGGTGAAGGTGTGGCCGCGGTGGAACCGGGTCGCTGACGCCGGCGACCCGGACGCGTATGTGCGAAAGGCGATGCTGAACACGTTCTTGTCCTGGCGGCGCCGGGACGGCGGGCGTGAGATTCCCAGCGACGGCGTCGCTTCGCTGCCGTCTTCGCTTTCGCAGCCGCAGCCGATGGCGGACAACGCCGCGGGCAACGCGCTGACCGGGGTGCTGGACCGGGTCGTACTGCGGGACCTGCTGCGCGCGTTGCCCCGGCGGCAGCGCGCGGTGGTGGTGCTGCGGTACTACGCCGACCTCACCGAGGCCCAGGTCGCCGAGGCGATGGGGTGCTCGGTCGGGACCGTCAAGAGCCAGCACGCCAAAGCCCTGGCCACCCTCCGGCGTCACACGCCTGCCGAAGACCGATAGGAGCCGATCCGATGTCACAGCAGGAGCAGGATTTCGACACCCGTCCGCTGGCCGACGGTCTGCGCGACCTCGCCGGCCAGGCCGCCGACGCCCCCGGGCTGTTCGAGGCGGTGTCCGCCGGCGCGCGCCGCCGCTCGGCCCGGGTCCGGGCGTCCGGGGCGGTGCTGGCCGTCGGCGGGGTGCTGGCGGTGGCTGGGGGAGTGGCGGCGTGGCCGTCGCCGTCCGGGGGGAACAACACGGCAGCAGCAGACTCGGCGCATACGATCGTGCCGGCGCACTGCCCGGCGCAGCCTCCCGGCAACATCCGCCCCAGCGGCCCCGCCGGCCGGCTGTTCACCGGGACGCCCGACGCGGCGACGCTGTGCGTCTACGGGTTCACGGAGACCAGCACCACGATGCGCTCGGAGTCCATCACCGGCTCTACCCTCACGTCGCTGACTCGCGGGCTGGCCCACGGGAAGGACGCCAACTCCGCTATCTGCACCTCGGAGCTCAGAAACCCCGAGCACCTGCTGATCCTTCAGTACGCGGACGGGTCGACGCAGGAACTGGTGATCGACATGAGCGGCTGCGGGACGGTGGGCACCGGGACGCACCAGGTCCTGCTGCCGGACGATCTGCGGCGGCTGATCACGGCTGGATGAGCTGGATGAACCGGATGAGCCGGATGCGGTGAGAACTACCGTCGCCGCCGCCGTTCGCGCCGACCACAATCAGCAAATGCGGAATCGCTGGGGTGGGGCGATCGCGGTCGCGGTGACGGTCGTCGGTCTGGTGTTCGGGGTGGCCGGGTGTTCCGGTACTTCGGGGAGCGTGGTGGCCGGAGCGGGGACTTCGACCTCGGCCGTGTCTTCGACCTCGGCTGCGGTGCCGAGCCATTCGGAGGCGGTCACGTCGTCGTCCGCGGCACCCGCGACGTCGAGCACGGAGCACGACGGCAACCCGCCGACCGGCGCCAGCAATCTGAAACCGTTCGTCGGCACCTGGATCGGACACACGCGCGAGTTGACGATCAGCGCGAACGGCATCGCGACCGAGCAGGTGTACGACGGCTGCTGCACGGTCGCCTGGACGCTGCGCTTCAGCATCGACCACGCCAGCGGCACACACGCGAACGGCCAGTTGTACGTCACGCTGAAGTCGGCGATGTTCAACGAGAACCCGCAATGGCCGAGCCCGGGCTCGCCCGAGGCGCAGATCGGCAACGGCGGCATCGCCGGCGTGCAGGACGGCGTGTTCAGCGAGCCGTTCGCCAGCGGGACGTTCTGCGACAAGGCCGCCGACCTCGCCGGGAAATGCGGAGCGTAGCAGGGGCCTTATTCTTGGAAAGCGCGGCCGGGCACGGAGCCGGGCAACTGGAGATGTCGCCCACTTCGTCGGCCGGTTTCCAGCCCTGACACACCCGCACACCTGTGGAGCGCATCGACATGACCGCGACGACGGCGCCGACCGACGAACTCGACGTGCCCTACCGGCGCCTGTCCCCGACCGCCACCGCCGACTTCGCCCGCGACGGCTTCGTCCACCTGGCCGGCGTGCTGTCTCCGGAGACGATCGCGTACTACGAACCGGTGATCACCTCCGAGGTGATCCGCCTGAACACCCAGCACCGGCCGCTGGCCGAGCGCGACACCTACGGCCGGGCGTTCCTGCAGGTGTCGAACATGTGGCGGGAGAACGAGACGGTCAAGCGGCTGGTGTTCTCCCGCTGCCTGGCCGGAATCGCCGCCGCACTGTTGGGCGTCCACGCGGTGCGGCTCTACCACGACCAGGCGCTGTACAAGGAGCCCGGCGGCGGTATCACGCCCTGGCACGCGGACCAGTACTACTGGCCGCTGTCCTCCGACCGTTGCGCGACGATCTGGCTGCCGCTCCAGGAGACGCCGCTGGACATGGGCCCGCTGGCGTTCGCGCGCGGCAGCCACAACTTCGCCTACGGACGTGACCTGCCCATCTCCGACGAGTCGGAGAAGCAGCTCAAGCAGGCCGTCGCCGACCAGGCGTTCGAGGACGTCGTCGAACCCTTCGCCCTCGGCGACGCCAGCTTCCACCGCGGCTGGACGTTCCACCACGCCGGGCCGAACCGCGGGACGGCGCCGCGGCGGGTGATGACGGTCATCTATATGGATGCTGATATCCGGCTGGCCGAGCCGACCAACGAGAACCAGGAGAAGGACCGCGCCTGGATGCCCGGCACGGAGATCGGGCAGGTGCCGGACACGCCCCTGAATCCGGTGCTGTTCGATGGTCTGGCGGCGCCGACGGCCTGATCGGCGCGGGGCCGCAACGTGTGCTGCGGCCCCGCACTCGGCCTAGTGCTCGGTCAAGTGCTCGGCCTAGTACTACGGCGTGACATCAGCCCGATCGATGGCGATGTTGACCCCTGAGCTGGCGCTGTTCTTGTTCCCAGTGTTGACGATCGTGATCGTGTGCGACCCGGCCGCGAGCGTCGGGCTGGTCCACACGATCCCCGACGCGTTGCGCGCCGGTGCGTAGTTGTCGACCGTCGCCGATGTGCCGCCGTCAACCGCGACGGTCATGATGCCCTGGTCAACGTCGTGCACCGCGTGCAGTGCGACCTGCGTCCCGGTGAAGCGGAACGTCGCGGTGGCCCCGGCGACGTGGCTCCAGTTCGCCGTCCCCAGATACATGTCGGACACGCCGGTGGTCAGACCCCAGCTCGCGTCGTACTGGAACTGGTCCGCGCCGCTCCCGGTGACGTTCCCGTCCACGATCGTCTGCGCGGGCGCCGACGAGGTCGTGACGTCAACCCGGTCGATCGCGATGTTGACCCCTGAGCTGGCGCTGTTCTTGTTCCCAGTGTTGACGACCGTCAACGTGTGCGAACCGGCGGCGAGCGTCGGGCTCGTCCACACGACCCCCGACGCGTTCCGCGCCGACGCGTAGTCGTCGATCGAGGTCGGCGCGCCGCCGTCGATGGAGACCGTCATGATCCCCTGATCGACGTCGCGCACCGCGTGCAGCGCCACCTGCGTCCCGGTGAACCGGAACGTCGCGGTCGCGCCCGCCGTGTGGCTCCAGTTCGCCGTGCCGGCGTACATGTCGGACACGCCCGAGGTCTCGCCCCAGTTCGCGTCGTACTGCCACTGGTCGTTCGCGGTCCCGATCTCGTTGCCGTCGACGTAGATCTGCCCGCCGCCGGGTCCGCCGGGGCCGGTGACGGCGACGCCGTGCGGCGACAGCACCAGCCAGAACGCATCCGTGCCCGACTGGAACGTCGCGGGCAGGCTGATACTCCCGTTGTTCACCGCGACATCCGCGTCGGACACGGTGATCGGCTGCGACAGTGGCGTGCTGTCCGGGATGCGCATCAGCGTGGCGTGGACCGTGGACCCGGCCGTGAGCCACGGCGTGGACCCGAGGCCCTGAACCGTGACCGTCGTGGTCCCGGTCTGCCCGCTGTTGTTGCCGATCAGCACATCGGCCTGACCGGCGTTCTGATCAGCTGAAGCAGCCACCGCCACAGCCGCGTTCCCGCTGGTCGCCGAGACAAGGTGGCCGGTCAGGCTCGCATAAGCCCGATAAGCCCACCACTGACCCGTCGGCGAGGCCAGGGCGCCGGTCCCGCCGAGCACCGAGTCCAGCGTGCCGGCCACGCAGCAGTCGCTCCAGATGGCGTGCGCCGCCGCGCCGATGTTCGAGACCGCGAGCCGGTCGAGGAACCAGGCCGTGTAGCCGGCCGTCTGCTGGTTGCCGAACAAGTATTCGTTGATGGACAACGGCATCGGGCTCAGGCCGTGCGCCGCGACGATCGAGGCCGCGTCGGCGCCGTCGGCGGCCGGATCGTTGCCGAAGTGCCAGTTCAGAACGTTCGGCAGCGTGTTGTCGGCCTTCGTCTGAGCGATGAAGCCGTCGAGCCAGGAGTGGTTGTACCCGCTATAGGAGGGCCCGACGATCGTCGCCGACGGACTTAGCCTCCTGATCTCCCTCACTGCCGTGTCCCACATCTGGTAGTACTGCGCGCTGTTCACGCCGCGCTGCCAGAACCCCGTCCCGTCAGGCTCGTTCCAGATGTCGTACGCGACGTTGACCCCGGAGGCCTGGACATCGCCGACCACCTGGTCGATGAAGGCCTTCCAGTTCGAACAGTCCCCGTTGTCGCAGGGATAGACGGTGTTCGAAGGCTGCGTCGTGTCGGCGCCGTACAGGTCGGAGACGAGCAAGTCGTAGCGACCGTTGTAGGGCGCCGTGGTCACTCGGCGGGCTTGGGCGACGGCCGAATTGATGCGAACCCGGTACCCGCTCCCGGCGGAGTACCCGTCGCCGATCCAGCCGCCACCGGCCAGGCGCGCGCCGCCGCCGCGAAAGAGAGTCGGCGCCAGCGGCTGCAGGAGGGCGTCGGACGGGCCGCTTCCGTCCTGGCTCAAGCCGTAGAGGAACCCGGCGCCGGCGTGCGTGGGCGTCTTGCCGGTCTGGGAGACGTCAACCGTGACGGTCGTGTCCGGTGCGTTGGCCACAGCAGAAGGTACTCCGGTCAGTGCGGCGCCCGTGGTCACGGCGGCGACCAGGAGCGCGCCGGTCAGGGTGCGGCGGGTCCGGCGGGTGTGGAAGGCTCGGCGGGTTCGGGAGATCAGGCTGTAGCGCGGTCGGTGCGGGGTCGTTCGCTTCATTGCGCCTCCTCGGAAACGGATGGTGCCAGGGGCGGCTCGGCATCGTCACGCACGAACAAGGGGATGGCATCCAGCGGCGCGTCCACGGTGACGTGGGATCCGCCGGGATATCGGCGCCCGGAACCGGAGTGCGTCCACTCCGCACCGGCCGGCAGGTACACGCGGCGCTGCCGGGCGCCGAGCTCGGTGACCGGGGCGACCAGGATGTCGGGGCCGAACAGGTACTGGTCCTCGACCTCCCAGGCCGCCTCGTCGTCGGGGAAGGCGAGCAGCAGCGGCCGCATCAGGGGGATGCCGCTGGTCTCGCCGTCGCGCAGGTGCGCGTGGATGTAGGGACGCAGCCGCTCCCGCAGCCGCAGCATGGCGGTGATCGCCTCGTACGCCTCGGGCCCGTACGCCCAGACCTCGTTCGGGCCGCCGCCGTCGCCGACGGTGCCGTGGCTGACGCGCGGCTCGCGGTGGCCGTGCAGCCGGAACAGCGGACAGAAGACGCCGAACTGGAACCAGCGCACGACCAGCTCCCGGTACGCCGGGTCGTCCGGGTCCCCGCCGTGGAACCCGCCGATGTCGGAGTTCCACCACGGCAGCCCGGACATGGCGACGTTCAGCCCGGCGGGGATCGCGGCGGCCAGGGCGGCGAAGGTGGGCTCGATGTCGCCGGACCACAAGGCCACGCCGTACCGCTGCGACCCGGCCCACGCCGAGCGCACCAGGGACAGCACCTGGGTCTCACCGGCGGCACGCATGTGCTCGAACACGCCTCGGGCATGCTCGCGCGGGTACAGGTTCGCCACCTCGCTGCCGACGCCGGCCGCGTAGGTGAGGGTGTGCGGGGCGGGCCGCAGCTCCGGTTCGCATCCGTCGAGCCAGAACGCGCGGATCCCCAGCTTGTAATAGTTGGTCTGAAGCCGCTCCCACAGGAAGGTACGGGCCCGGGCATCGGTGGCGTCGTAGAAGCCGACGCCGATCTCAGCCCCCGACTCGCCGTCCGGCCAGGCCCCGGTGATCGCCGCGCCGTTGTCGGCCGTGGCCAGCATCCCGGCCTCGCGCATGGTCGGGTAGCTCTCGGACAGCGGACTGACCGACGGCCACACCGACACCGCCGGCTCGATGCCCAGCGCGTGCAGCTCCTCGACCATGGCGCGTGCGTCGGGCCAGTCGGCCGTGTCGAAATCCCAGTCGCCGAGGTGCTTCCAATGCAGGTAGTCGATGACGAGAACGGACAGCGGCAGCCCACGGCGCGCGTATTCGCGGGCCACCTCCAGCAGCTCTTCCTGGTTGCGATAGCGCAGCTTGCTCTGCCAGAACCCTGATGCCCAGCGCGGCATCGGCGACGGGAAGCCGGTGGCCCCGGCGTAGGCGGTGAGGATCTGCGCCGGGGTGTCGCCGACGGTCAGCCAGTAGTCGATCTGCCGGGCCCGGTCGGACACCCACCGCGTGCCGTTCCCGGCGAACTCGACCCGGCCCACCGCCGGGCTGTTCCACAGCAGGCCGTAGCCGCGGTTCGACACCGCGAACGGGATCGACACCTCGCCGTTGCGCTGCGCCAGCTCCAGCACCATGCCCTTCTGGTCCAGGCGGCCGTGGCCGTGCTGTCCGAGCCCGTATATTCGCTCCCTGGGATGGGCCGCGAAACGCTGCTCGATGCGGTGCAGTCCGCCGCCCGCCGCCTCGAAGTGCCGGGCGCCGGGCCACCAGAAGTGCGCCGGCTGCTCGCGCAGGACTTCGGCGCCGGTGTGCGCGTGTTGGACGGTCAGCAGACCGGTCGCCGCGTCGATGCGGACCCGGACCCGGCCGTTGACCAGCGTCGCGGACCCGCCGTCGGCGGCGATCTCCATCTGCGAATCAGGGCCCGTGGTCGGGCGGTCTGGCTCCAGGGCGCCGGGCAGGTCCGGCACGATCCGGTGCAGGCCGGCGCGCACCCGCACGCTGTCGGCGCCCCACGGCTCGACGGTCAGCAGGTGGTGGCCGCCGCGCCAGGTCAGGACCTCGTCGGAGATGGCGAACGGGTTGAGCACGGAGTCTCCCGGTAGCGAAGGGATGCGGTCGGAGCGAGGGGACCGGCTGCGGTCCGTCAGGGCGCTCATTCAGAGTTCTCAGTCCTTGAGCGCGGCGTTGCCGATGCCGGCCGCGACGTAGCGCTGCGCGGCGACCAGCAGCACCGCCGCCGGGACCGAGGCGATGACGCCGGTGGCCATGACGCCGTTCCAGTCGACGAGGTTGGCGCCGATGAACCGGTAGAGCCCGACGGTGATCGGCGCCCGGCTGTCGTCGGTGGTGAGCGTGACGCCGAACAGGAAGTCGGCCCAGGTGAACAGGAACGAGAACAGCGCCGCGGTGATGACGCCGTTGCGGGCCACCGGCAGGATCACGGACACGAACGTCCGCAGCCGCGAGGCGCCGTCCAGGGACGCGGCTTCGGCCAACTCGTCGGGCACGCCCTTCAGGAACGACTGCAAGATCAGCGTCGCGAACGGCACGCACAGCGTGGAGTCGGCCAGGATCAGCGCCAGCGGCGAGTTGATCATGCCGAGCTTGTTCGCCGCGATGTACAGCGAGTTCGCCATCACGATGCCCGGGATCATCTGTGCGACCAGCAGCGCGAACATCAGGGCCCGGCGTCCCGGCACGCGCAGTTTGGCCAGGCCGTACGCGGCGGGCGCCGCGATCAGCAGGGTCACCGCCACGGTGCCGAGCGACACCACCAGGCTGACCATCAGGTGTCCACCCTCGGCACTCAGGGCGCTGCGATAGCCGGCGAGCGTCCCGTGCAGCGGGAACCAGACCGGGCTGCGGCTGACCAGGTCGGAGGGCTTCAGCAACGAGGCGTTGACCATCCAGTACAGCGGGAACAGCATGATGCCCACGATCACCACGCCGACGGTGGTCGTCGCCGCGCTGCGGCCCTGCCTGCTCATCGGTTCCGCCCTTCCGGCTCCCGGACTGACCGCAGGTACAGGGCGGCGAAGACGATCGCGACCAGGATCAGCAGGTTCCCGACCGCCGCGCCTTTGCCGAACTCCAGTTGCTGGAAGGACAGGTTGTAGGCATAGGTGGTGAGCGTCTGGGAGGAGTTCGCCGGACCGCCCTGCGTGACGATCTGGATGACGTCGAAGACCTTGACCGTGTAGATCAGGCCGAGCGTCAGCACGACCAGCGTCACCGGGCGCAGCATCGGCCAGGTGATCCGCCGGAAGCGCTGCCAGGCGTTCGCCCCGTCGATGGCCGCGGCCTCGTAGAGCTGCTCCGGGACGCCCTGGAGCCCGCCGTACAGGATCACCATGTTGAACGGGATCCCGACCCAGACGTTGACCAGCGTGACGGCGGTCAGCGACCAGGTGGTGCTGACCAGCCAGGGCACCGGATGGCTGATCACGTGCAGGTTCAGCAGCATGCGGTTGAGCACGCCGGAGTCGGCGTACATCATCCAGCGCCACACCGTCCCGGACACCACCAGCGGCAGCAGCCACGGCACCAGCAGCAGCGAGCGGAGTACGCCGTTGAGCGGGAACTTGCGGCGGAAGAACACTGCCAGCGCCAGGCCGATGCCGAACTGGAAGACCAGGGAGCCGAGGGTGAACAGCAGCGTGTTCGTCACGATTCCGGCGAACTGCGGGCTGTGGAACACCGAGCGGTAGTTGGCGAAGCCGACGTAGGGCGCCGAGCCGGAGTAGAAGGAGGAGACCGAGTAGTCCTGGAAGCCCATGCGGACGTTCGCGATCAGCGGGTAGACGTAGAAGCAGAGGATGTAGATCCAGACCGGGACGACGAATCCGGCTACGCGCCAGGCGGTGCCTCGGCGGGTCCGGCCGCGGCCGCCTTGACCGCCCTGGCCGCTGTGGCCGTTGCGATCGGGCAGCGCGCGCCCCGGGTCTGTTCCCGCCCCCGCCGCCGCCGTGGCGGCAGCGGAGACGGGGACCCCGGCGGACTTGCTGATCATCGCCGCCATCGTCAGGATCCGGCCTGGCTCTGCGCCTGGTTCAGCGCGTCCTGCGGCGAGGTGCCGCCGGCCAGCGCCGCCTGGATCGCGGTGGACAGCGCCGTGCTCACCTTCGGGTAGGCGGTGCCGAGCTCGGCGGTGCGGGCCTGCGCGGTGGCGATCTCGGTGACGAACGCCTGCAGCTGCGGGTCGGAGGCGCCGAGTTGCGCGGCGGCGGCCTGGTTGCTCGGGATGTAGCCGGCGTCCTTCGACCACTCGCTCGCGCGGTCCGGGCTCATCAGGCACTTGACCACCGCGACCGCCTTGGCCTCGCGGCCGGCGTTGCTGTGCCCGACGGCCCACACCTCGCCGCCGAGCGGCGTCACCGGCTTGGCCGAGGCCGAGGGGACCGGGATCGGGACGGTGCCGAAGTGCAGGCCGGTCTTGGCGTTCAGGCCCGGCAGCTGCCAGGGGCCGTTCACCATCATCGCCACGTTGCCGGCCGCGAACTGCTGGTCGACGTCGGCCTGCGTCCAGTTCACCACCGATTTTGAGGCCCAGCCCTTGTCCACGAAGGTCTTCCACAGCGTCAGCGCCTGCACCGCCTGCGGGGAGTTCAGGGTCTTCAGATCGGCGCCGGCGGTCCAGAAGAAGGGCTCGAACTGGAAGCTGCCCTCCTCGTTGCCGACGGCGGAGAACGCGATGCCCTGCTTGCCGCCGGCCGTCAGCTTCTGCGCGTCGGCGGTCAGCTCGTCCCAGGTCGTCGGCGGGGTCAGGCCGGCGGCGGCGAACAGATCCTTGTTGTAGTAGAGCGCCAGGCCGTTGACGCCCGGGGCGATCCCGTAGAGCTGGCCCTGGTAGGCGCCGGCCGAGACGATCGAGGGGTACAGGCCGTCGGTGGACAGCCCGGCGGCCGACAGTGAGACCAGGCCGCCGGTCGAGGCGACCTGCTGCAGGTCGGGGTTGTCGACGAGCAGCAGGTCCGGCAGTGACTTGGAGGACGCCTGCTGGAGCAGCTTGGGCATCAGCTGCTCGCGCGGGAGCTCGTGGTGCACCACTTTCACGCCGCCGACCTGCGTGGCGCATTCGTCGAGGACGCCCTGGATCTGCGTGTTCTGCGGGGCCGAGCCGTAGTAGTCGGTCTCGTTCAGCGTCAGCACGCCGCCGGAGCCCGAGCCCGAACCCGAGGAAGACGAGCTGCTGGAACCGCACGCGGTCAGGGCCAGCAGGCAGGCCGAGGCGGCGGCCAGGGCGCCGACGCCGGTCGTCGCGCGGCGGCCGGTCATGGGCCGGCTGCCTGTCGCGGGCTGGCTTGCCGCGAGCTGACCTGCTGCCGGACGGCTCCGCACGGGCTGATCCGCCGCGGGCCGGCGGCCCGGAGCACCAGATATCATGGCCTTTACCTTTCGAATCGATTCGACAAAGGGCGCGCGCGGGCACCGGCCCTTTCCGGGCGCGGCGCCGAGGCGCGAGGGGTCGGCTCAGGAACGGCCGGTGCCGCCGGCCGGAGCCGGCGCGGTGGTGTCACGGACTTTCAGCGTCGGCGCCAGGATCGTCACCGACGGTACGGATTCCCCGTTGACCTGCCCGGCCAGCAGCCGGACCGCGGTGCGGGCCAGCTCCTCCACCGGCAGGGACACGGCGCTGACCGGCACCGCGAGCCGCTCGGCCTCGTCGTCGGGGCACACCGCGACCACCGAGACGTCCTGCGGCACCCGCAGCCCCAGACCGCTGAGACGGTCCAGGACCAGCGGGAGCGCGCGCTCGTTGTAGACGATCAGGCCGGTCAGGCCGTGGACCTTCGCCAGCAGGCCGTCCACGGCGCGCGCGACCTCGGCCGGCTGCCCGTCGCACGGCGTCCAGGCGGTCTTGGCCCGCTGGGCGCGCAGCGTGGTCAGCGCCCCGTCGCGGGCGTGGATCGCGTAGGCGACGTCCCGGCGGAACGTGGACTGCGACTGGCCGATGTAGCCGACCCGGCGGTGCCCCAGCTCCAGCAGGTGCTCGGCGCACAGCCGGCCGGCCAGCGCCGCGTCGAAGTCGACGTAGGGCAGCCGGGCGCTGTCGTCCGGCGTCCCGACCAGCACCGAGGGGCATCGCAGGGTGCTGAGCAGAGCCACGCGCGGGTCGTTGCGCTGGACCTCCATCAGCAGCACGCCGTCGACCTGGGAGCCGGTCACGGTGTCCCGGATCGCGGTCTCCCCGTCGTCGTCGGTGAGCATCAGCAGCTTGAGCCCGAGGTCCTGCGCCGCGGTCAGCGACGCCCAGACGTAGGGCATCTGCACCTGGTTGTGCGGCCCGTAGACCATGGGCAGCGCCATGGCGATGACCCCGTTGCGGCCGCTGCGGATGGAGCGCGCTCCGGCGTGCGGGCGGAACTGCAGCTCGTCGATCGCCTGCTCCACCCGGGCCCGGGTCTCCGCGGAGATGGAGCGGGTTCCGCTGAGGACGTAGGACACGGTGCTGCGTGAGACTCCGGCGCGCTTCGCGACGTCGGCGATCGTGACGGCCATACCGTGCTCCCTTCGGATCGGCGGATCGTGGATCGGTGGATCAGTGGATCGTCGAACTGATTCGATGTGGCGTGGCGTGACGCTAGCACCGGGGTTTCCGGTGACGCAATGGTTTGTGTCGGGGGTGTTTCCGCGGGCCCTGTCGGCCCCGTCGGGAAGTCACGGTTTGGGCTCGACTGCCCGATCGGAATACCGCGTCTTGATCCTGCCGCTTACTCTGTGGATCTGCTCAGTCACGGGGAAGCGGGGTTGTCCACCACGTTCCGTTTCGGGTCATCCGGAGGTGAGCATGTTCGCCAAGAACAATCGCGGGAAGAACGCGCCGTCCGACAGGGATCTCTACAGCGCTATGCGGTTGATGGCACTGGAGTCGGCGCAGCGTGGACCGATCCCGCGTCACCCCGATCACCCGGACGTGCACGGCATCCTCGTCGATGTCGGTCAGGAGAACGGCTACGTCGCGCTGTCGGTGGTCGCCGGCGGTGCGGCGAACCTCTACGTCGATGGCAGCGGGCCGGTCGGGCTGCTGGAGGCGGCGGCCGCGGAGCCGTCGGCGCGCAGGCTGCTCACCACGACGCAGGCTTACTTGAAGTACTTCTCGTCGGCTGACGAGGGGGGACGTCCGCCGCGTGGCACGACGCGCGTGCATGTGGTCAACACCGGTGCGGGGCGCTTCGCCGATCTGCCGACCGAGGCGTTTTGGGGCAGGGCTGGGACGGGGCATCCGTTGTGGCCGGTCGTGATGAAGGTGCAGGCGGTGATCTACGCCATTCGGACCGGCGGGGATGAGATGCCAGAGTCCTGAGTAAGCGGTGCCGTGCGACGTCCCTTGATCCGGTCGGAAGTTGACGCCGTTAACATCGGCCGGGCATGCTGGCTGTGGCGGCAAGTTAACGCCGTCAACATGCAGAACGGGGAGTTCATGATGTTTGCACTGCGTAGTCGGTTCGCTGTTGTGCTTGTCGCCGTCGGTGTGGCGGCGGGGACGGCCACTACTGCTGCCGCCGAGGCTCCGGAAGTGTCGGCGGTCTCTGTCACCGGGCAGGGGAGCGGCAATCTGCCGGGCGACCTCTTTCCGCAATGGGCGGGGGACCCCATCGACTTCACTGTCAACGCTCAGGCGACGCCTGATCCGTCCGGGACCTTCGAAGTCACCCATCGGCGGGCTGACGGTTCGCTGTACACGGAGTTCTCCGGAACCGTCGTCTCCGTGACGGCGGCCGGGCGGATGGCCGTGGTGAACGGGGTGATCACGGCCGCCGACGATCCTGCCAATCCCGGGCTCACCCTGGTCGGGGCCAAGGTCGCGATGACCTTCGACGATCGTCCCGACGGCACGCGTGTGGGGTTCGTCTGGGGGTTCGCGGGGCAGCCGGTGGCCGAGGGGCAGGGTGCGGTTCCGTTCTTCCCCCTCTCCAGCAGCTCGGTTGTTGTCAACAGCGGCGGCCAGGCTGGGCCGACCAGTGGCAGGACCCTGACCGGCGGCCAGCCGAGCCAGGTGCCGGCCCGGCAGCTCAGCGGCACGGTCACGGGGGTCGACCCGGCCACCGGCGGGTATTACACGCTGACCGCCGACGCGGGCGTCGCCGCCGGGGCCGCGACCACGACGGCTCAGGGCACGTTCACGTACTCGCTCTACCAGCCCGACCTCGCCAAGTCGACGAGCTACAGCGGCACGATCAGCTGCCTGGACGTCGGTGGCGACGATGCGGTGGTGACCGGCCAGATCACCGCCTCCAGCGACAACGGCACGCTCGTCGGCAAGCGCGTGGCTTGGTCGGTCTACGACAACGGCACCGACAACTGGGTCTCCGGCCTCATCGACTCGGCGGCCACTCCGGTCCACGCCTGCCAGGGGCCGATTCCCGTCGGACTCGGGACCGGCGGGCACATCGCCGTGACAGGTTGAGGGAGCGCCGGGGAGGGCTATTGTGGGGGCGACCCAGTCGTTACTGAGCAGTAGCTCAGCTTGCCCGACCAGGAGCACCATGCACCCGTTCCGTGCGGCGGTGGAGGCCCGAGACACGGCGGCGATCGAGGCGATGCTCGCCGATGACGTCGTGTTCACCAGCCCTGTCGCGTTCAAGCCCTACCCCGGCAAGCCGATCACCGCGGCGATCCTGCGCGGCGTCCTGCGGGTGTTCGAGGACTTCCGCTACGTCCGCGAGATCGCCGGCGCCGACGGCCGCGACCACGCCCTCGTCTTCACGGCCACGGTGCACGGCAAGCAGGTCAACGGCTGCGACTTCCTGCACTTCGACGAGGACGGCAAGATCGACGACTTCATGGTCATGGTCCGCCCGCTCTCCGGCGCCCAGGCGCTCGCCGAGGCGATGGGCGCGCAGTTCGCACAGATCAGCGCGGAAGTCGCCGGCGGTGCACCGTCCTGACGCCGTGACGCCATCGGCTTCGCTCAACCGGCCGAGGGCTGAATCAGCTCGATGAGGTTCCCCTCGGGGTCGTGGACGTAGGCGTACCGCACGCCCTCGGTCGCGCCGGGGCCGGGTTCGACGACGGCGTGCGCGGCGCATTCGGCGGTCAGGCGCTCGAAGGCGGCGTCGAGGTCGGCGACGTGCAGTGCCAGGTGTGTGAACGTCTGGCGCGCGGTCGCTGCGAACGGGTCCGGGGTGTCGATCGGTGTGGAGCCTGCGCGCTCGGTGAACTCCACGCGCAGGCCTGCGCCGTTGCTCAGGATGGCGGTGCGCACTCCGGCCTCTGGCAGCTCCAGGCGTTCCTCGACCTCGTCGAGGCCGAAGGCGGCGCGGTACCAGCTCTCCTGTATGTCGAGGTCGGCGACCGACAAGCTGATGTGGTGGACGCGGAAGACCGGCGTGGCGGCTGTGACTCCTGTGGAACTGGTTGAGCTGGACATGAGGCTCTCGCTCTCCTTGCAAGGTGAACACCATTTACCTGGTGAATAGTGTTAACCTTAACCTCATGCCGCCCCCCGTCAAGCGCCGCCCGACCGGCCACCACCACGGCGACCTGCGCAACGCCCTGGAAAAGGCGGCCCTCGAACTCGTCGCCGAGAAGGGGCCGCACGGCTTCAGCCTCAACGAGGCGAGCCGCCGCGCCGGCGTGAGCGTCGCGGCGCCCTACAAGCACTTCGCCGACCGGGAGGCCCTGCTCGCTGCGCTGGCCGTCACCGGATACCGGCAGCAGCGCGAGCTGTTCTCGGCGGCGGTGTCAGGGCTCGACGATCCGGCCGATCAGCTCTCCGCCTTTGCCGCCGCCTACGTGCGCTTCGCCGCTGAGCAGCCAGCGTTCTTCGACGTGACCTTCTATGCGGGCCTCGACAAGTCGCGGCATCCCGAACTCGCCGAAGCCGGCGACCTCTTGCTGGCGGCGCTGCTACCGCTCGCCGTCAGTGTCGCCCCGGATGAGGCGGCGGCCTTCGACCTCCTGCTGCGGATCTCGTCGGCGGCGCATGGGCTGGCCGTTTTCCTGCGCCAGGGCTTGTTCGGCGTCGAGGCGGATGCCTTGGACGAGACCGCGGAACGAGCGGCCCGGACGGCGCGCGCGATCATCGCGGGTGTTGGTGGTGCCTGACCCGCCTGACACTAACCGCACCTGCGCGGCGAACATTTCTACACCCGCCGCAGGTGAAGCAGAGCACTGCCGTAGTCCCCAGCCGGCAGCTCAAGCTCCAGTCCGGTCCGCGCCACCGCGCCGCTGATCCGCACATCCCGATCGACGTCGTGGTACTCAGCCTCAGCATCCAGCGCGCTCAGCCGCACCAACGGCCGCGGCAGTCCGAACCCGGCAACGGTCCGCCACGCGATGACCACATGCTCCGCGCCATCAGCCGACGCATAGTGCACCGCCGTCGAATGCCCGTCCGTCGAGGGCCGATACAGCACACCGTGCTGCACGACGTGCCGGATCCGCTTGTACTGCGCGACGAATCCCGCCGCCTCCTCCAGCTCCTCCGGCGTCCACTCCGTCAGCTTCCCGCCGATCCCGAGCGCGCCGGCCATCGAGACGTGGAACCGGAACCGGAGCGGTGTGGCGCGGCCGGTGGCGATGTTCGGGCTGTCGGTGACCCATGCCGCCATGACCTCGGCGGGGAACACCATGCTGAAGCCGTGCTGGATCGCCAGGCGGTCCACCGGGTCGGTGTTGTCCGACGTCCAGACCTGATCTGTGCGCGACAGCACGCCGAGGTCGGCGCGACCTCCGCCGCCGGCGCAGGCCTCGATGCGCAGCTGTGGGTGGTCGGCGCGCAGCCGGTCCATGATGCGGTAGACCGCTCTGGTGTGGTCGATCCACAGCCGGTCGGGGTCGGGGTGCCCGGGCCAGCCGGCGTCGGTGACCGCGCGGTTCGCGTCCCACTTCAGGAAGTCGATCCCGTACTCGCGCACCAGCCGGTCAAGCCACTGGTGGGCCCACTGCGCCACGTCGTCGCGGCCGTAGTTCAGCATCAGCTGGTGGCGCAGCTCGGTCGGGTCGCGGTTCGGTGTGTGCACGACCCAGTCGGGATGCGCGCGGTACAGGTCGCTGTCGGCGTTGACCATCTCCGGCTCGACCCACAGCCCGAAGCGCATGCCGAGCTGGTGCACCTTCTCCACCAGCGGCCCGAGTCCCTGGGGGAACGCGCCCGGGTACGGCTGCCAGTCGCCGAGGCCCGCGGTGTCGTCGCGCCGGCCGCCGAACCAGCCGTCGTCCAGGACGAACAGCTCGATCCCGAGTCCGGCGGCAGCCTCGGCGAGCCGGAGCTGGCCGGCCTCGTCCACGGCGAAGCCGGTCGCTTCCCACGAGTTGTAGACCACCGGCCGGTCCTCGTGCGGAGTCGGCGAGACGTGCCGGCGCACGTAGTCGTGCCAGGCGCGGGCCGCGCCGCCGAAGCCGGCGGTGGTGTGGAGCCCGGCGAAGACCGGGGTGACCAGGCTCTGGCCCGGGGCCAGGGTCCAGCTGATGCCCTCGTGGCCGAAGCCGCCGGTCCAGGTGACGCGGTTGTCCGGGTCGCGGTGCAGCGTCATCCGCCAGCTTCCGCTCCAGGCCAGCGCCGTGCTCCAGACCTCGCCGCGGTCCTCCTCGGCGGTGCCGTCGTCTATCGCCAGCCAAGGGTTGGCCTGGTGGCTGGTCAGGCCGCGGCGGCTGGTGAAAACCGTTTCGGCGATCGGGACCTGGCTGCTGCGCAGTTGGAACTCGTGGTTCCAGCCGCCGATCACATGGGTCATCCGGTAGTCGGTCAGGCGCGGGAGGCTCCAGGCGGCCGAGTCCAGGCGGCCTACGCCGATCGGCTCGGGGCCGTCGTTGGCGAGCACTGTCCAGCGTTCGATGACGTCCGTGTCCTGATATACCCGGTAGTGCAGCTCGGCTCGCAGGGGGTAGCGGCGGTCCTGGAGGCGGATCACCAGGTGGCCGTCTTCTCCTTCGTGGCCGGCCGGGCCCCACTGCGCGCCGCGCGTGCCGTCGGCGAACCGGACCTGCAGGCCCGCCGGGCCGAAGCGGGCGCCGGTCTCGATGCCGAGCTCGTCGGCCACGCCGTCGCCGGCGAAGCTGTTGGCGTTCCCCGGGGAGGTCAGGGAGCCGGCGTCGGCGTGGGCCGCGACGGCCTCCGGCGTCCCCCACGCGACGTGCCGGGGGCTGCCGTCCGGATCGGTCCGGATTAGGTATCTGGTGTCGGGTGTGGTCAGCAGCCAGGTGCCGCGGGCAGCGTCGTAGGTAACGGGTTGCGGGGGAACACGCACAGGTCAACCTCACCAAACAGGTCCGGGGCGGTGGGAGCCGCGAGCTGCGAGCGTAGGGCGGGCCCTCGCTCGAAATCAATACTTGACGAAAGAAATTATTGCGCTTAGGTTTCCGCCATGTCTCCGAAGCCGAGCTCTTGGATGGGGTACAGAGCACCCCAGCCGCTCGCCGCCACCCCGGCCGCGACCGCGGTGCTGGCCATGGTCCTGACCGAGGGCCCGCTCAGCCGGGTCGATCTGGCTCGGCGGCTCGGCATCTCCTCGGCCGCCGTCACCAAGGCCGCACGGCCTTTCCTGGACGACGGCTATCTGCACGAGCTCGACTCCGAGCGGACGGCGCCCGGCGCCGGCCGCCCGGTGAGCCCGCTGGCGATCACCCCGGACCGGGAGTTCGTCGCGGGGGTGAAGGTGACCGCCGACGAGGTGATCGGCGTGGTCTGCGATCTGAAGGCGCGGATCCGGACCTCGGCGCACCGGCCGCTGGCGGACTGCGGGCCCGCGACCGTGCTGGCCACCCTCACCGCGCTGGTCGACGAACTGCTCGACGCCGAGCCGGAGCTGCGCGCCAAGACCCGCCTGCTGGGCCTGGCCGTCTCCGGCGACGTCGATCCGGCCGCCGGCCTGGTCCGGCTCTCTCCGCTGCTGGGCTGGGAGAACGTCGATCTGGCCGGTCCGGTCGGTGACGCGACCGGCCTGGCCGTGGTGGTCGAGAACGACGTCAAGGCCCTCACCGTCGCCGAGCACTGGTTCGGCGACGGCGTCGGCACCGACGACTTCACCCTGGTCACCGTCGGCGCCGGCATCGGCTGCGGCATCGTCACCGGCGGCCGGCTGCTGTCCGGGGCCTACGGCGTGGCCGGCGAGGTCGGCCATGTCTGCGTCGACGCCTCCGGACCCCGCTGCCACTGCGGGGCCCGGGGCTGCGTCGAGGCGATCGCCGCCACCGAGGCGATCGTCGGCCGGGCCCGGCAGCTGACCGGGCGCGACGACCTCACCTTCACCGAGGCCGCCGAGCTCGCCCGGTCCGGCTCGGCCCCGGTGCGCGCGCTGTTCTCCGAGGCGGGCACCGCGATCGGGCTCGGCATCACCGCCGTGGTCAACCTGATCGGCCCGGAGCGGATCGTGGTGTCCGGGGAGGGCCTGGACGCCTACGACCTGTTCGAGACCGAGATCCGGGAGGCGTACGCCACCCACGCCTTCGGTGCGGCGGCCCGGTGCCTGCTCACCATCCGGCCGCTGCCGTTCGAGGAGTGGGCGCGCGGCGCGGCCTCGGTCGGCATCCAGACCCTGTTCGCTCCCGCCCGCCGCTGACGGGCTTCGGCTTCGACCCTCACAACACCGAATACCCCCGACCTCTGACCGGACCGGCACCCGCCGGACCCGGAGTTCGACGCACCCTTCAACGCACCACGGGGACCTGCCCGCCCGCAGGCGATCTCCCATACCCTCACCCCTCACTCAGGAGGACGACCATGTCCCGTGGACCGATCACCGATCGTCGTACCCTGCTTCGCGGCGCGATAGGCGGCGCCGGCTTGTTGCTGGCCAGTCCCGCCCTCGCCGCCTGCGGCAAGAGCAGCGCCTCGGCCTCGACCGGAAGCGGCGGAGGCGGCAGCCAGGTGACGTTCGGCTCCGACGGCTCGGACCCGACACCGCGCAAGGCCTACGGCGCGCTCACCAGCGCCTACACCGCCGCCAGCGGCATGCAGGTCCGCACGAACACCCTGGACCACAACACCTTCGCCCAGCAGATCACCGCCTACCTCCAGGGCACCCCCGAGGACGTGGTCACCTGGTTCGCCGGCTACCGCATGCAGTTCTTCGCCCAGAAGAACCTGCTGCACCCGATTGACGACGTCTGGTCCCAGATCGGCGGCGGCTTCTCCGACGCCGCGAAGAAGCTGAGCCTGGGCCTGGACGGCAAGGCCTACTTCGTCCCGCTCTACAACTACCCGTGGGGCGTCTTCTACCGGAAGAGCGTGTTCGCCGCGAAGGGCTACCAGCCGGCCGCCGACTGGGACAGCTTCGTGGCGCTGTGCGGGCAGATGAAGAAGGACGGCCTGTCCCCGCTCGCGGCCGGCTTCGGCGGCGGCGACTCCTGGACCAACCTGGGGACCTTCGACTATCTCAACCTCCGGATCAACGGCTACGACTTCCACATGCAGCTGATGGGCGGCAAGGTCGCGTGGTCCGACCCCCGGCTGAACGCCGTGATGGATCACTGGCGGCAGCTCTCCCCGTACCTGGAGGCGGGCGCCTCGGGCCGCAAGTGGCAGGACGCGGCGCAGTCGGTGTTCGACAAGAAGTCCGGGATGACGGTCACCGGCCTGTTCATGGGCCAGGCGATCACCGACGAGACGCTGCGCGACGATATGGACTTCTTCGCCTTCCCGGCCATCGACCCGACCCACGGCCAGGACGCCGTCGAGGCGCCGACCGACGGCTTCGTCCTGAGCGCCAAGGCCAAGCACGTGGACGCCGGCAAGAAGATGCTCGAATGGATCGGCACCTCGGCCGCCGAGACCGTCTACGCGAACGTCGACCCGAGCAACGTCGGCGCCAGCACCAAGGCCGACACCAGCAAGTACAACGCGCTGCAGCAGAAGTCGGCGCAGATGATCGCCTCGGCGAAGTACATCACCCAGTTCGGCGACCGGGACAGCGACCCGGGCTTCATCTCGGCCGTGGTCGAACCCGGATTCGCGCAGTGGCTCGCCTCGCCCGACGACGGGACGTCCACGCTGAAGAAGATCGAGTCGCAGCGCTCCCAGTACTTCACGTCCTGATGGCGGGCGGCGGACGGCAAGAGGACGAAGGGGAGTGGCATGGCCCTCACAGCTGACGTGACCGGCAAGAACGCCAAGGCCGCGGCACCACGGCGCAGACCCCGCACACGGGTGCTGTCCGTCGGGGACAAGCTCTTCCTCGCGGTGCTGATCGGGGTGCCGCTGCTCGCGCTGCTCGCCTTCGTCTGGCTCCCGGCGCTGGCCTCGGTGGGGATCTCCTTCACCCAGTGGGACGGCATCGGGCTCTCCTCGATCCACTGGGTCGGCCTGCAGAACTACAAGAACATCTTCACGAACTACCCGCCGTTCTGGCCGGCCGTGGAGCACAACATCATCTGGATGGTGTTCACCGCGCTGGTGCCGACCCCGGCCGGCATCTTCCTGGCCTACCAGCTGGACCGCAAGATCAGGTTCAGCCGGGTCTACCAGATGGCGATCTTCCTGCCGGTGGTGCTGTCCACGGCGGTCGTCGGGTTCATCTGGGAGATCGTCTACGACCCGGACCACGGCCTGCTCAACAACGCGCTGGGGACGAACAACCCCAGCGGCAAGCACTACATCGACTGGCTCGGCGACCCGCACCTGAACCTGTGGGCGGTGCTCGTGGCCTCGGCGTGGCGGCACACCGGGTACGTGATGATCCTCTATTTGGCCGGGCTCAAGAGCGTGGACCCCTCGTTGCGCGAAGCGGCCGCGATCGACGGCGCCAACGGCCGGCAGACCTTCCTGCGGGTGATCGTGCCGGCGATGAAGCCGATCAACGTGACGATCATCGTGGTCACGGTGATGGAGTCGCTGCGCGCCTTCGACATGGTCTACGTGCTCTCCGGCAACAACGGCAGCAAACAGGGCCTGGAGCTGCTGTCGCTGCTGATCACCAACAACACCGTCGGCGAGTCGCCCCGCCCCGGGTACGGCTCGGCGCTGGCCACCGTGCTGCTGGTGGTGTCGCTCGCCGCGATCGTCACCTTCCTCGTGCAGAACTTCCGGAAGGAGCGCCAGGCATGACCACGACCACCGCGACCGACCTCCCGAAGGCGGCGGCCTCGGCGGGGCGTCCGCCAGCTCGGAGCCGCAAGCCGCGCGGCCTCGGCCGGCACGTGTTCCTGGCCCTCGTCTCGGTCGGCTGGCTCATCCCGCTGGCCTGGGCGCTGTTCACGTCGCTGCGCTCGTACTCGGACACCGCCGAGCACGGCTACCTGAGCTGGCCGCACGGACTGAGCTTCGACAACTTCAGCACGGCGTTCGACCAGTCCGGCATGCCGCACTTCTTCTGGAACTCGCTGCTGATCACCGTCCCGGCGGTGCTGCTGACGCTGCTGTTCGCCTCGGCGGTGGCCTTCTTCGTCTCCCGGTTCGACTTCCGGTTCAACATCGCGCTGCTGATGCTGTTCACCGCCGGGAACCTGCTGCCGGCCCAGGTGATCATCACTCCGCTGTACAAGCTCTACCTCCAGCTGCCGCTGCCGAGCTTCCTGAGCGGCTCCGGCTACTTCTACGACTCGGCGTTCGGTGTCATCACCATCCACGTCGCCTACCAGTGCGGCTTCTGCGTCTTCGTGCTCAGCAACTACATGCGCACGATCCCGAGGGAGATCAGCGAGGCGGCGCTGGTGGACGGCGCCCCGGTGTGGCGGCAGTACTTCCAGATCATCCTGCCGCTGTGCCGGCCGGCCTTCGCCGCGCTGGCCACGCTGGAGTCGATCTGGATCTACAACGACTTCTTCTGGTCGCTGATCCTCATGGAGACCGGCGACAAACGGCCCGTCACCTCGGCGTTGGCCGGACTGTCGGGCGAGTACTTCACCAATCCCAACCTCATCGCCGCCGGGGCACTGCTGACGTGCATCCCCACGCTGGCCATCTACCTGATCCTCCAGCGCCACTTCGTGGGCGGTCTGACCATCGGGGCCAGCAAGACCTGACCTGAGGGAATCATCATGCGTATTAGCATCAGACGGCCGCGCCGCGCGGCCGTGCTCGCCGCCCTGCTCGGCACGCTGCCGGCGCTCGGGCTGATCCAGCTCCCCGACGCCGCCGGCGCCGCCCGGGCTCCCGGGACGACCGACGGCGGCAGCACCGCCGCTACCGCCACCGCCGCCATCGCCGCCAAGCCCTACATGGGCTGGAGCAGCTGGAGCCTGGAGTCCACCACCGCTCCCGGCGTCAACGCCGCCGGCCAGGGCGGTTCGCTCACCGAGGCCGAGGTCATCGCCAACGCCGACATCATGGCCGCCAAGCTGAAGTCCCACGGCTACACCTACGTCAACATCGACGCCGGCTGGTGGATGGACGACAAGTGGAAGACGGAGTACGACGGCAACGGCATCCCGAAGGCCGACCCGACCCGCTTCCCCGACGGCATCAAGGCGGTCGCCGACCACGTCCACCGCGAGGGCCTCAAGCTGGGCCTGTACCTGCCGGTCGGGCTGGAGATCGCCGACTACCAGGCCGGGAACTTCCCGATCGCCGGTGCGCCGTCGTGTCACACCCATGACATCGTCTACCCCGACCTGCGCACCACCAACGGCTGGGACAGCGCGTACAAAATCGACTTCTCCAACCCCTGTGCGCAGAAGTTCGTCGACTCCGAAGCCAACCGCCTCGCCTCCTGGGGCATGGACTTCCTGAAGATGGACGGCGTCGGGCCGGGCTCGGTGAAGAGCGGCAACAACTACGACAACACCGCGGACGTCGCCGCGTGGTCGCAGGCCCTGAAGCGGACCGGCCGGGACATCCAGTTCGTCCTGTCCTGGTCGCTGGACCACGCGCACGTGGCGACCTGGCAGCGCTACTCCAACGGCTGGCGCATCGACACCGACGTCGAGTGCTACTGCAACTCGCTGGTGACCTGGCAGAACTCCGTGGTCGGGCGCTGGACCGACGTCATCCCGTGGATCGCCGACGCCAAGCCCGGCGGCTGGAACAACCTGGACTCCCTGGACGTCGGCGTCGGCTCGATGGACGGCATCACCGATGACGAGCGCCAGAGCTACATGACGCTGTGGGCGATCGAGGCCGCGCCGCTGTACACCGGCGACGACCTGACGAAGCTCGACTCCTACGGCCTGTCGCTGCTCGGCAACGACGAGGTGATCGGGGTCGACCAGGCCGGACGTCCGGCGCGGCCCCTGACGCAGAACACTGATCAGCAGGTCTGGTACAGCCGGAACCCCGACGGCTCGCTCACCGTGGCGCTGTTCAACCTCGGCACCGCCCCGGCGACCGTCACCGCTCCGTTCGCCTCGCTCGGCGTCAGCGGTTCGGCGACGGTCCGGGACCTGTGGGCGCACCAGGGCCTCGGTGCGATGTCCGGTCAGTTCTCCGCGACGCTGCCAGCGCACGGCTCCCGGCTGCTGAAGATCGTGCCGAGCGGCGGAAGCCTGGTCTCGTACGAGGCCGAGTCGCCGTCCAACATCCTGACCGGCGGCGCGGCCGTCACCGGGTGCAGCGGCTGCTCCGGATCGCAGAAGGTCGGCAGCCTCGGCCACGAGGGCGCGCTGACGTTCACCGGGGTGAAGGCAGCCAAGGCGGGCCCGCACACCATCACCGTGGTCTACGACGACGGGGACACCAACGGCCGTCCGCTCACCTACAGCGCGAACGGCGGACCGGAGACCACCATCCAGGCCCCCGGCACCGGTGGCTGGAACACGGTCGGAACGCTGACGATCACCCTGCCGTTGCAGGCCGGGGCCAACACGATCACCTTCACCGGTCCCGACTCCAACACCTACTCGCCCGACATAGACCGGATCATGCTGTGAGCTCACGCGATCTGAAGCTGGCGTGGCCTCAGCCGGCGGACAGCTGGTTCGAGGCCGCGCCGGTCGGGAACGGCCGGCTCGGGGCGATGGTCTTCGGCGGGGTGCGGCTGGGGCGTTGGCAGATCAACGACTCCAGCGTGTGGTCCGGCAGTCCGTCGAGCCCATCTGAAGGGCTGGCCGCGGTTCTCGGTGCGGGTGCCGGTCCGGAACGGCTTGCCGAGCTGCGCGAAGCGATCCGGGCGGAGGACTATCGGCGGGCTGACAGCCTGGCGATGTTGTTCGAAGGCCGGTACAGCCAGGAGTACCTGCCGTTCGTCGATCTCTGGATGTCTCTCGACGGGGACGGCGGCTATCAGGGCCGGACGCTCAACCTCGACAGCGGTGTCGTCGCCGAGGAGATCGAGCTGGACGGCCGCCGGATCGTGCGGCGGACCTGGGCGAGCCGGCCGGCCGGGGCGTTGTGTGTCGCGGTGGACGTCGCCGAGGGCAGCGTCGACATCGACCTCGAACTCACTTCTGAGCTGCGGGTCGTGCGGCGGACAGGGCTGAGCCTCGCCGTCGAGATGCCGATCGACGGGGCACCGACGCATGAGCCGAGCGCGCCGCCGCATCTTTACAGCGACGGGCCGGTCGACGGGTACGACCCGTTCGGCGTGGCCGCGATGGCCGTCGACACCGACGGCGATGTGCGTGTGGTCGACGGGGTCGTGCGGGTGGCTGGGGCTTCGCGGCTGCTCGTCGTGGTGACCAGTTCGACGTGCGGCGCTGACTTCTGGTCGCGGAACTCTCCGGCGTCGCGGGACGAACACCTGCGACGTGCGTCGCAGAACGCGCAGGCTGCTGTCACGCGCGGCGCGGATGAGCTGCTGCGCGAGCACGAAGCCGACCTGCGCGGACTGCTCGGCGGCATGGAGCTGACGATCGGCGCGCGCCGGTCCGGGACCTTCGACGTCGCCGCGGACGTGCTGTCCGGCAAGGACGAGCAGCTGACGGCGACCGTGATCGTCCAGCTCGGCCGGTACCTGCTGGCCTCGGCCTCGCGGCCCGGCGGTGGGCCCCCGCCGAACCTCCAGGGCATCTGGAACCAGGAGCTGAGCCCGCCGTGGTCGTCGAACTACACGATCAACATCAACACGGAGATGAACTACTGGGGCGCCGAACAGGCCGGCCTCGGCGAGTGCCACGACCCGCTGTTCGGCCTGATCGAGCGGCTCTCCGAGGCCGGGGGGCCGGTCGCTCGGCAGCTCTACGGCGCGCGCGGCTGGCTGGCGCACCACAACACCGACATGTGGGGCTGGGCCCTGCCGGTCGGGATGGGGCACGGCAATCCGTCGTGGGCGCTGTGGATGATGGGCGGCGTGTGGCTGACCCAGCATCTGTGGGATCACTTCGAGTTCAGTCAGGACCTTGAGTTCCTCGGCGATCGGGCCTGGCCGCTGATGCGCGGGTGCGCCGAGTTCTGCTTGGACTGGTTGGTGGACGGCGCGGACGGTCTGCTCGACACGATCCCGTCGACCTCGCCGGAGAACCTGTTCGTCTCGCGCGCCGGCACGATCGAGTCCCTGTCGGTCTCGACGGCGATGGACATGGCGTTGATCCGTGCGTTGTTCACGCGGTGCCTCGCGGCGGCGGAGCTGCTGGGTATCGAGGATCCGGTGTGCGCCGAGATCAGCGCCGCGTTGCCGCGATTGCGGCCGCCGGGTCTGACCGCCGACGGCCGGCTGTTGGAGTGGGGCGCGGACCACGTCGAGCAGGACCCGCAGCACCGGCACATGTCGCACCTGGTGGCCGTGCACCCGCTGGATCAGATCGATCCGGATCGGACGCCGGAGCTGGCCGAGGCGGCGCTGGCGACGCTGGACCGGCGCGGGCCGGGCGCGATGGGGTGGTCGTGGTCGTGGAAGATCACGCTGCGGGCTCGGCTGCGTGATGCTGCGGTGGCGCGTGAGCTGCTGTTGGAGGCGGTTCAGCCGTTCTCGGGCGATCCGCTGCTGAGCGCGCCGCCGGAGGGGACGGAGTGGGGCGGGCTGCTGCCCAACCTGTTCAGCACGCATCCGCCGTTCCAGATGGATGGCAACTATGGGCTGATGGCGGCCGTGGTGGAGATGCTGGTGCAGAGCCATGGCGGGGTTATCAGGGTTCTGCCGGCGCTGCCGGTGGAGTGGCCCGATGGTGCGGTCCGGGGCGTTCGATGCCGGGGCGGCCTGGCCGTGGATCTGGTGTGGCGCGCCGGGCGACTCAGCACCCTGTCGATCCATCGGCTGCACGGGGACGACGGCAGCCCGGTCTGGGTCGACTATTCGGGCCGGCGCAAGGAGATCCGGGTGGTTCGCGGTTCCGCCGTGGATTTCGGCGGGGAGTTGGAGGTCCGATCCCTGAGCGAGCGCGGATTCTGAACGGCCGGGTAACTTCGGGTGTTGTTATAGCGTTCAGGGGTGACAGAGGGGCGATTCGGCCGGCGCGGCGTGCTCGCGGCGCTGGTCGGCTTGTTCGACCCGCGCGACTCCTCCGGCGGCAGCAACAGCAAGCCAGCACCGTGAACGCGTCCACTCAGAGTGCGATCGCCCGGTATGACAACGCCGCGTCGACGATCGCCTCGGCGGAGCCGTCAGTCGGTTCGGAGGGTGAGTGGAAAATCAGATCACCGACCCGGGGATGGGGCGTGTTGGCGTGGAGTAGCAACAGATAGTAGTCAGTTTCAGGGTCCGCAGCTTGGATCCTGCTGACGATCTCGATCAGTTCCGCGCGGCTGACTTCGGCGACCTTCGGCCAGGCGGGCCGGGCGGCCTCGCGGGCGAACTCCTCCAGACTTCGATGTTCGTCGTAGGCGAGGAAGTCGTAGTCGGTGTAGGCATGCCCCGTTTCCGTGTTGAAGTCGGTGACGGCGGCATCGGCAGCGGGCAGACCGCGACGAAGCAGGTCGGCGATCTGTTCGATACGTCCGCTGAGACGCCGGAGCCGCCCCTCGTCGACGGATGGCGGTAGGAGTTCTGGACGGAGATCCACGCATCTAGTATCCGGTGGCATCGGGAGCGTGGGGCCACAGCATCCCTTCTGCCGCATCGGCCGGGAGTCTCTTGCGAGTACGGATGCATACCGGGTATGTATAGACCCGTGATTGCCGCATGGCAGCTTCCGCTGCGTATCGCTCGTCGTGAGGCATGGCGCAACAAGCGTCGTTCGCTGCTGGTGGCGGCGATGATCGCGCTGCCGGTCGCCGGTGCTGTCGCCGCCGACACGCTGTGGCGCAGCGCCGAGGTGACGACGCAGGAGCAGGCGGTCCGCGACATGGGCCGGTACGACGCGCGGATATCCGCGGTGTCCGGTTCGGCGCTGTATCAGAGCCCGGATGGTGCCAACTCGGTCCCGGCGCTGGCCAGCGGAAAAGGCGGCCCCGGTAGCGCCGCCGACCTCGCCGCACTGCTCCCGGCGGGCTCGCGTGTCGCAGGGCCCTACACGCGCTACAGCCTCCAGGCGCTCGTCACGCTCGGCGACGGCCGGACGTGGGCGGGGATTCAGGAGGGCGACCCGGGCGATCCGCTGCAGGCGGGGATCCTGACCCGGCACAGTGGCAGCGCGCCGAGCGGCGATGATCAGGTCGCGATCAGTTCCGCGCTGGCGCGCCATCTCGGTAAGGGCGCCGGTGACAGCATCGAGGTGCGCGTCCAATCCGGTGACGGCAGCGCACCGCCGTCGGCGCCGATGACCGTCCACGTCACCGGCGTCTACGACAGCGTCGCGGCGCCCTACGATTCCACCATCTTCGCGCCGCACGCCGTCTTCAGCTCAGTGAGTGCGGCGATCACCGCGACCACGACAAGCCTCACGACCACGACAAGCCCCACGACCACGCCGAGCACCGCGAACCAGTCCAGCAGCCCCTCCTACTTCGTCCGCGTCCCCGGCGGGGTCTCCTGGGACCTGGTCCGGCAGCTGAACGAGCACGGATTCACCGCCGAGTCCAAGAAGGTCCTGGCCGATCCACCGCCCCCGTCGCAGGTCCTGTTCTACTCGCTCGGACTGCCGATGGCCGGCCCCTCCGGCAGCAACGCCGCGGACCTGTTCGCGATGGCCGTGACCGGCGTGACGATCGTCCTGCTGGAGGTCGTGCTGCTCGCCGGTCCGGCGTTCGCGGTCGGCGCCCGGCGTCGGCGGCGTGACTTCGGGCTGCTCGCCACGGCCGGCGCGGACGGCCGGCAACTACGCCGCGTCGTGCTGGCCGACGGCGTGGTGCTCGGCCTGGTCGGGGGCTTCGTCGGGCTGGCGCTTGGCCTGGCCGGCGCCGCGATCGGCTTCCCCTACCTGGATCGCGCGACGCACCAGGCGCCCGGCGGATTCCGGCTGGCGCCGCTCGAACTTCTCGCGGCGTTCGCGGTCGGCGTGGTCACCGGCGTCATCGCCGCGGTGGCACCCGCCGTCAGCACCGCACGGCAGGACGTGGTCGTCGCGCTCACCGGCCGCCGCGGGCAGTCCGCGCCGCACTGGAAGCTGCCGATCCTCGGTCTGGCGGGCACGGCGATCGGCAGTGCTCTGATTCTGTGGGGCGCGTTCGCCGAAGGCCACAGCAGCTACCCGGTCACCGTGGGCCTGGTCGTCGCCGAGCTCGGAGTCGTGGCCTGCACTCCGATTCTCGTTACCTGGTCCGGCAGATTCGGACGGCTGCTCCCGCTGAGCGGACGCCTCGCCCTGCGCGACGGCGCGCGCAACCGCGGACGCACCGCCCCGGCGGTCGCGGCGGTTCTGGCCGCGGTGGCCGGCGCTTCGACGGTCGCGATGGTGATCAGCTCGGACAGTGCCAAGGCGCGCGCGGAGTACAGCAGTGAGCTGCGTTCCGGCGAAGCGGCGCTGAGCCTGAACCCGCAGGCCGGCGTGGATCCGGCGCGGCTGGGCGCACAGATCGCCGGGCTGTTGCCGACCCGGCGGTACGCCGTGGTGCAGGGCGTGACGGACCGTCCCGGCGTCGACAACGGCTACATCCTGGCCCCGGCCCTGGTCAGCGACGGCCTGATTCCGGGCGCGCGTCTGGGGGAGCCGGTGCCGGACAGGCACTACGAACGAGGCGACGCCGGCTGTTGCACCGTCGGCGGCCCGGAGCTGCTGCGCACCATGCTCGGGTACGAGGACCCCGTCGCGGAGAACGTCCTGAGCCGGGGCGGCGTCGTGGTGTTCGGCCGTCCCGACGCCGCGCACTCCGGGCCGAATCCGACGGTCGTCGTCGGATTGGACCAGGTGTGCGTCGCTTCGCGAGTCGACACCGTCGGCGGCATCCCAGCCATCAACGGCCCGATGAACTGCACGCAGCCGCCGAATCAGCTCACGCTTCCCGCGGCCTACGTCTCCGCGCCGCGACAGCGGACAAACGCCGTCATCGCCCCGGCGCCGCTGGACGAACTCGGTGTCTACTACCGTCCTTCGGCGTTGCTGTTCGACGACGCGCGCATGCCCACCGCCGCACAGGAGCAGAAAGCCTCCGATCTGGCCGCCGGGGACGGCATCAGCTACCCGTTCTACGTCGAGCGCGGCTACCAGGACCACACCTACCTCGGGCTGCTCGCGCTCGCCGGCGTGGCCGGGGTGGTGATGCTCGGCGCGTCGGCCGTCGCGACCGGCCTGGCCATCACCGACGCCCAGGCCGACCTGGAGACGCTGGCCGCGATCGGCGCGCGGGCCCGGGTGCGGCGCAAGCTGGCGGCGTCGCAGGCCGCGGTCACCGCCGGGCTCGGCGCGCTGCTCGGCGCGGCGTTCGGCCTGCTGCCGGCGATCGGGATCATCGAGGTCGGGGCGCGTGGTGCGTACGGCGCCCCGAGGATGGGGTCCAGCCATCAGGTCTATCTGTCGGTGCCGTGGTTGTTTCTGGCCCTGGTGATCGTCGCGCTGCCGTTGCTGGCCGCCGCCGGCGCGGCGGTGCTGACGCGGTCGCGGATCGACCTGCGGCGGCGGCGCTTGCTGGGGTAGGCGCTACGGCGCGGCCGGAGCGAGTTCGCGGACGAAGAAGGCCACGACCTCCTCGACGAGCTGCTGAGCGTCCGGGTGTCCTTCGAAGACGTGGTCGGCGCCTTCGACCGGGACGAACTCCGAGCGCGCCCCGGCCGCGACCAGGGCCTTGTGCAGGAGTTCGGCCTGGTCGACGGGAACTTTGCGGTCGGCGTCGCCGTGCATGATGAGGAACGGCGGGGCGTCGGCGCGGACGTGGGTGACCGGGCTGGCCAGCGCGGCCGCGGCCTTCAGCCGGTCCGCGTCGCCGTCGTCGCCGAGCAGGCCCGCGATGGCGCTGAAGTGGCGCAACGCGACCAGGTCCGTGGGGGGGCACCAGGTGGCGGCCGCGGCGATCGGGAGGTCCGCTTCATCGTCGGGGGAGAGCGCCGCAAGCGCGCCGAGCGTCCCGCCCGACGACTCGCCCCAGACCCCGACGCGCGCCGGGTCCAGTCCCCACGTCGAAGCGTTGGACCGCAGGTACCTGATCGCGGCCCCCACGTCGTGCAACTGCGCCGGGAACTTGGCCTCACCGGAGAACCGGTAGTCGATCGTCGCGGCTGCCATCCCGGCCGCGACGAGCGTGTCGAACACCGCGTTCGGCGCGAGGTTCGGCGGCAGGTAGCGCCGATCGCCGGACCAGAAGGCCCCGCCGTGCATCCAGACCACGACCGGCACCGGCGACTGCGCGTCGGCGTGCGCCGGGAGGTGCAGGTCCAGCAGGAGCGGCCGAAAACCCTGGATCTCGGCGTATGTCAGGCCTTCGAGGGTGCTCATGCGATGGGTCTCAGCGCTCCCGGAACCCGCCGAGGAACCGGCGGAACACGCCGCCCTCCCGGGGCAGCGGCGGCCGGGGCGGCGGCGCCTCGGCCCGGCGCGTGGCGATCGGCTGGTCGTAGTCGGTGCGCAGGAGCGCGTCGATGGTCTGCTGCTCGTCGAAGTCCTCGGAGCCCTCGATCGTCGGGACGTACCCGACCAGCATCCCGTCCTTCATCACCTGGGCCTCCAGGCCCGCCGTGTCGTCGGTGTCCCACTCGGCCTGGCGTCCGCCCGAGAGCATGACTCGCACGCCGAACTGGTAGACGCTGACCTTGGCGACGTGCGCGTCCACGCCACGTTCGCGGAGGGCGTCGACGACGCGGCGCGCTCGATTCTCGTCCATGCCGATCAGGGTAACCGGCTGACCTCGGTCTGGGCCTCGACGATGCGGGTCCGGAGTTCTTTTCCGCGCGTTGAGGAGGCCCTGCGCACGATCGTCGTGTTCGCTGTCCTGATGGCCGCGCTGAGGCTCAGACCAGCACGGAGCCGCCGTCGACTGGGACGATCGCGCCCGAGGCGTACGTCTGCTCCATGCAGTAGACGAAGGCGCGCGCGATCTCCTCGACGCGGCCGGTGTGCCCGACCGGTGTCGTCTTGGCCGTGGCCTCGAAGAGCGCGTCGCGCTGGTCCTCGGGGAGCGCGGACCACAGGGGGCTCTCCACGACGCCGGGGCGGACGAGGTTGACCCGGACCGGGGCGAGTTCGAGCGCGAGTTCGCGGGTCAGGGCCTCCATCGCGCCGCAGATGCTGGCCGCCACGGCCCAGCCGGGGGCCGGGCGCGGGGCGGCCGAGCCGCCGGTGAGGGTGATGGAGCCGGTCGGCGCCAGGTGCGGTGCGGCGGCGCGGACGGCGGCCAGGACGCCGAAGTACCTGATCTCGAAGAAGCGGCGCGCGGTGTCGACGTCGAGTTCGGCGATGGGGGAGAGGGTCAGCGGTTCGCCCGAGGTGTACGCCAGGTGGTCGAACGCGCCGATCCGGTGGAAGAGCGCGTCGAGGGCGGCCGGGTCGCGGACGTCGACCGCGTGGCCGGTGGTGCCCGAGGGCAGTTCGCTCAGCGCGTTCTGCACGCTCTGCTGCCGCCCCGAGACGACCACGACCTGCGCTCCGCGCTCGGCCGCCGCCTGCGCCGTGGCCAGTCCGATCCCGGACGTGCCTCCGATCAACACGACGCGCTGTCCGGTGATGTCCATGGCAGTTCCTCTTCTCGTTGGTGCCGTCGCCATTGCTGGTGCCGTCTGTCTTCCGGACTCCACGATCCGCCTCGGGGCGGTCGTGCGTCCAAGACCTGTCCGGTCCGCTGTGATACCTTCAAGGCATCACAGATGGCCGGGAGGCCCGCATGGACCTGGACCTTCGCAAAATCCGCTACTTCATGGCGGTCGCCGACGAGCTGAACTTCGGACGTGCGGCGCAGGAGCTGCACATCGCGCAGCCGGTGTTGTCGCGCCAGATTCGGGCGCTGGAGTCGGAGCTCGGCGTGCAGCTGTTCGTACGCGATCGGCGGCGTACCGAACTGACCCCGGCCGGTGAGGCGCTGTACGCCGATGCCGGACCGGTGTTGGCCGGGGCGGAGGCGCTGCGGCGTCGGGTCGGACGTGCCAGCCGCGGGACGGACGTGTTCACCGTCGGCTTCATGCCCGGGCTGATCGTGACCGGCGCGGTCAGGGCACTGACCGCGGCGCATCCGCGGCTGCGGGTCGAGGTGCTGCGTACCAGCTGGGCCGACCAGGTCGAGGTGTTGCTGGACGGCCGGGCCGACGTGAGCTTCGTGCGGCTTCCGGTCGACCAGCGCGGCTTGAAAGTGACGACGTTGTTCGAGGAGCCGCGGGTCGTGGTGCTGCCGAGCGGGCATCGTTTGGCGAGCAAGGAGGAGGTTCATCTCAGTGACCTCGCCGGCGAGACGCTGCTGCAGCCGCACAAGGCTGTTCCGGAGTGGCAGGCGCTGACCGGCGATACCGCGCCGCGCGACGAGGGCGGTCCGGCGCCGCTGGCTGTCGAGGAGAAGCTCGAACACGTCGCCTCGGGGAGCGGCATCGTCGTGCTGCCGGCCTCGACGGCCGGATTCTATCAGCGTCCTGACGTGGTCGCGGTGTCGATCGCCGACCTGGGGCCCACGCGCGTCGCCCTGGCTTGGGACGCGACTCGGCGCAGTCGGCTGATCAGCGAGTTCGCGGCGCTTGCCGCCGTCCACCTGAGCTCGCCGAGACCGGCTGGATGACAATCTGGATGACAGTGTCGTGACACGCCGGTCGGCCAGTAGGCGCCCGGCCGCCTCGTTGGCGCGGGCCTGCCTGTAGCGTCGTGCCCGTGGATCGTTTCAACGGCTTGGAAATCCCCGAAACCCTCGCGGAAGCGCTCGACCCCGCGACGACCGCCCTGATCGTCTACGACATGCAGGTCGGCGTGCTGCGCCAGATCGCTGACGGCGACCAGCTGCTGGCGAACGTCAAGCGCGTTCTCGCCGCCGCCCGCGAACGCGGGATCCGCACGATCTTCCTGCGGCACTACTTCATGCCCGCGGCGCTCGCCGGCGTCTTCCAGCTGCGGCAGGCCAAGACCTGGCAGCACAAGAGCGCCGCCGCCGACACCCGGCCGCTGATCCCGCACGGTTCGCCCGGCTTCCACCTGGTCGAGGGCCTGGACCCGACCCCCGACGAGCCGGTCATCGACAAGATCACGATGTCCGCCTTCGAAGGCACTCCGCTGGACATCGTCCTGCGAGACTGCGGTATCCGCAGCTACCTCATCGTCGGTGCCGCCACCGAAGTCGGCATCGAGCCCACCGCCCGCCACTCCACCGACCTCGGCTACATCCCCATCATCGTCCGCGACGCCTGCGGCGCCGGCCACAAGGAGGCCGCCGAGCGCGCGTTCGCAGGACTGGAGTTCACCGGCGACGCGTTTCTGACGGATACCGACGAGGTGTGCGGGATCCTCGGGGCGGGGTGACGGGGCGGTCCCCGGCCCCCTACTTCTCCTTTTCCGCCCCCGGCTGTATCCAGTCGAACGTCCGCTCCACGGCCCGCCGCCAGTTCGCGTACTCGCTCTCGCGCCGGCCGGCGTCCATCGACGGGTTCCACAGTGCGGCGCGGTGCCAGTTGCGGCGCAGGCCCTCCAGGTCCGGCCAGTAGCCGACGGCGAGTCCGGCTGCGTACGCGGCGCCGAGGGACACGGTCTCGGCGACCATCGGGCGGACCACCGGGGCGTCCAGGACGTCGGCGACGAACTGCATCAGCAGGTTGTCCGCGGTCATGCCGCCGTCGACCTTCAGCGTGGTCAGGGCCAGGCCGGAGTCGGCGTTCATCGCGTCCACGACCTCGCGGGTCTGCCAGCCGGTCGCCTCCAGGACGGCGCGCGCCAGATGGCCCTTCGTGATGTACGACGTCAGGCCGACGATGACGCCGCGCGCCTCGCTCCTCCAGTGCGGGGCGAACAGCCCCGAGAACGCCGGGACGATGTAGCAGCCGCCGTTGTCCTCGACCGTGCGGGCCAGCGTCTCGATCTCCGGGGCGGTCGTGATCAGCCCGAGGCTGTCGCGGAACCACTGCACCAGGGAGCCGGTGACCGCGATGGAGCCTTCGAGCGCGTAGACCGCCGGCTCCGTGCCGATGCGGTACCCGACCGTCGTGAGCAGGCCGTGCGTGGAGCGCACCGGGGTGTCGCCGGTGTTCAGCAGCAGGAAGCTGCCGGTGCCGTACGTGCACTTGGCCTCGCCGCGGGCGAAGCACGTCTGCCCGAACAGCGCCGCCTGCTGGTCGCCGAGCGCCGCCGCGATCCGCACGCCGGGCAGGGCGCGCGTCGCCGTTCCGTAGACCTCGGACGAGGAGCGGATCTCCGGGAGCATCGCTGCCGGGATGCCGAAGAAGTCCAGCAGCTCCTTGTCCCACTGCAGGGTCTTGACGTTCATCAGCATCGTGCGGCTGGCGTTGGTGACGTCGGTGACGTGTACGCCGCCCTCCACGCCGCCGGTCAGGTTCCAGATCAGCCAGCTCTCCATGGTGCCGAACAGCACCTCGCCGCGCTCGGCGCGCTCGCGCAGCCCCGGCGTGTGGTCGAGCATCCAGCGGATGCGCGGCGCCGAGAAGTACGTGGCCAGCGGCAGGCCGGAGTGCTCCAGGACGGTCGCGGCGTCCGGCCGCCGCGCGTATTCGGAGACCATCTCGTCGGTGCGGGTGTCCTGCCAGACGATCGCGCGGCCGAGCGGATGGCCGGTGCGGCGGTCCCACAGCACCGTGGTCTCGCGCTGGTTGGCGATGCCGATCGCGGCCACCTGGTCGGCGCCCACCCCGACCTTGGCCAGCGCCTCGGGGGCCAGGTGCTCCAGGTTGCGCCAGATCTCCGCGGCGTCGTGCTCGACCCAGCCGGGCCTGGGGAAGTACTGCTTGTGCTCGCGTTGGGACACCGAGACCAGGCGGCCGCCGCGGTCGAACAGGATGCAGCGCGTGGACGTCGTGCCCTGGTCGATCGACATCACGAAGTGCGCGACCATGGTGCAGCCTTTCGGTGAGGGGGAGTCAGGCTGAGGGCGGGGGACGGTGCTGGGGGACGAGGCGCTGACGCGGGCGGTGCTCGGGAGCGCGGTACTCAGGAGCGTGGTACTCGGGGACGCGGTGCTCGAAACGCCGGGAGTCCCGCCCCGCGCCCGCGCCTACCAGCGCTACGAGCTCCACCAGCGCTACGAGCTCGACCGGCGCTACGAGCTCGACCGGCGCTACCAGCGCCCCGCGCCGAGGTCCCGCGAGATCATCTGCGCGGCGTTCTGCACGGCGTCGGCCAGCGCCGGTTCCGCTTTGCCGGTCGAGGGGCACACCCGGTCCACCGCCCCGGTGATGCTGATCGCCCCGACCACCAGGCCGCCGTAGCCGCGGATCGGCGCGGCGATCGAGGCCTGGCCCAGCGTCGACTCCTCGATGTCGGTGGCGAAGCCGTGCTCGCGGACCTTCGTCAGCTCGCGGCGCAGCGCGGCGGGCGTGACCAGGGTGCGCCGGGTCAACGGCGCCAGCTCGGTCTCGCGCAGCTCCGCCGCGGCCTGTGTGTCGTAGGCCAGCAGCACCTTGCCCAGCGCGCTGGCGTGCAGCGGCAGCAGCGCGCCCACGTCCAGGCTCTGGAGCGAGTCGTCGGGCCGGAAGACGTGGTGCACGATGAGCACCTTGCCCTCCAGCAGCGTCCCGATCCAGACCGCCTCGCCGCTGCGCGCGGCCAGGGCGTCGGCCCAGTTGATCGCCCGGGACCGCAGCTCGTTCACGTCCAGATAGCTGGTGCCCAGGTGCAGCAGGGTGGCGCCGAGCTGGTACTTGCCGCTGCTCTTGTCCTGCTCGACGAAGCCGACGCCCTGCAGGGTGCGCAGGATGCCGTGTGTCGTCCCCTTCGCCAGGCCCAGCGAGGCCGCTATCTCGCCCACGCCGAGCCGCCCGGAACCGCGTGCCAGCAGGCGCAGGATCGCAGCCGCGCGTTCGATGGACTGCACGGGTCCCGGCATGGCGGTGATGATAGCCCTTCGTGCGGTGGTCGACGTCGTCGAACGCCGTACCCGGTGGCGGGCACGACGGGGACGCCGCCGGCGGCGCGTGCGCGACACGCCGGCCGGCCTGACCGGCCAGGACCGGGGTGTCCGCGAAGATTACCGCCATGTCGCGCGACGGTACCCCAGGTCGGGGATCCTGACCAGAGTTCGACATTGTCGTACGGCATCCGTTGACGGGAGGTTTCGGCGAACGCACGCTGAGCGTCGATCCCATGGTGAGCTTCGACACGCTCGGTGTGGGACATCAGGCGCCCCGGACGGCCGGGGTGTCCCACCGGGTCAGGAGGAGACATGGCGAATCGCTTGGCGGATCGCGTTCGAGCCAAAGGGCTCGTGGGAGAGCTGGCCGCGGAGTTCGCGGGCACGTTCATCCTTCTGCTGTTCGGCATCGGCGTTGTGGCACAGGTGGTCGCCGGCGGTATCGGCAACCACGACAGCATCGCCTGGGCCTGGGGATTCGGCGTCCTGCTGGGCGTCTACGTGGCCGGCAAGATCACCGGCGCGCACCTGAACCCCGCCGTCACCGTGGCGCTGGCCGCCTTCGGCGGCTTCTCGTGGCGCAAGGTGCTCCCGTACGCCCTGGCGCAGACTCTCGGGGCGTTCGTCGCCGCGCTGGTCGTGCGCTGGAACTACACCGAGGTCATCGCGAAGTTCGACCCCGGCCACACCGTCAAGAGCCAGGGCATCTTCTCGACGCTGCCCGGCAACGGCTCGCTGCCGGTCCACATGTGGGGCGGGTTCCGCGACCAGATCATCGGCACGGCCATCCTGCTGTTCTGCATCCTGGCGATCACCGACCTGCGCAACACCTCCCCGGGGGCCAACATGGCGCCGGTCGTGGTGGGCCTGCTCGTGGTGGCCATCGGCATGGCCTTCGGCACCGACGCCGGGTACGCCATCAACCCGGCGCGTGACTTCGGCCCGCGGCTGGCCTCGTTCTTCACCGGATACGGGACGGCGTTCCGAGACCAATACGGCGACTTGTACTTCTGGGTGCCGATCGTCGCGCCGATCATCGGCGGCCTCATCGGCGCCTGGCTGTACCGCGTCCTGATCGGCACCTTCCTGTCGGACGACACTTCGCCGGACGACCCGGCCGCCGTGCCGATCGACAACCCGGAGGCGTCCTCGGCGCAGCAGGCCGCGTAGCCGGTCCCGGCTCGGCCGGAACCCCTCCGGTCGAGCCGGCCCTCCCATCCCCCCAGAAGGCCCAGAGCGCGCCCGAAGCGCTCATCGCGAGAGAGGCAAATCCTCATGGCTGACTACGTCGGCGCGGTCGACCAGGGCACCACCAGCACCCGCTTCATGATCTTCGATCACGGCGGCAACGAGGTGGCCCGGCACCAGCTGGAACACTCGCAGATCCTGCCGCAGGCCGGCTGGGTCGAGCACAACCCCACCGAGGTCTGGGAACGGACCCGGGCGGTCATCGAGACCGCCATGAACAGCGCGCACCTGCACGCCGCCGACCTCGCCGCGCTCGGTATCACCAACCAGCGCGAGACCTCGGTGGTGTGGAACCGGCACACCGGACGCCCCTACTACAACGCCATCGTCTGGCAGGACACCCGCACCGACCGCATCGCCGCCGCCCTGGACGCCGACGAGCGCGGCCAGGTCATCCGACGCAAGGCCGGCCTGCCGCCGGCGACGTACTTCGCCGGCGGCAAGATCCAGTGGCTGCTGGAGAACGTCGACGGCCTGCGCGCCGACGCCGAGGCCGGGGACGCGATCTTCGGCACCATGGACAGCTGGATCATCTGGAACCTGACCGGCGGCGTGGACGGCGGCGTACACGTCACCGACGTCACCAACGCCAGCCGCACGATGCTGATGAACCTGGAGACGCTGGACTGGGACGAGGAGCTCCTCGGGTTCTTCAACGTCCCGCGCGCCATGCTCCCGGCCATCCGCCCCTCCTCCGACCCGCAGGGCTACGGCGTCACCCGCGCCGACGGACCGCTGCGCGGCGAGGTGCGGATCACCGGCAACCTCGGCGACCAGCAGGCCGCGACCGTCGGCCAGGTCTGCTTCACCCCCGGCACCGCGAAGAACACCTACGGGACCGGCAACTTCCTGCTGCTGAACACCGGCACGGAGATCGTCCGCTCGGAGAACGGGCTGCTGACCACCGTGGCGTACAAGTTCGGCGACGAGCCGGCCGTCTACGCGCTGGAGGGCTCCATCGCGGTGACCGGCTCGGCGGTGCAGTGGCTGCGCGACCAGCTCGGCATCATCTCCGGCGCCGCGCAGAGCGAGTCGCTGGCCCGGCAGGTCGAGGACAACGGCGGCGTGTACTTCGTGCCCGCGTTCTCCGGCCTGTTCGCCCCCTACTGGCGCTCCGACGCGCGCGGAGCGATCGTCGGCCTGTCGCGCTACAACACCAACGCCCACCTGGCGCGCGCCACGCTGGAGTCGATCGCGTACCAGACGCGCGACGTCGTGGAGGCGATGGAGCAGGACTCGGGCGTGCGGCTGGACGTGCTGCGCGTGGACGGCGGCGTGACCGCCAACGAGCTGGCCATGCAGATCCAGGCCGACGTGCTCGGCGTGCCGGTGTCCAAGCCGGTCGTCGCCGAGACCACCGCGCTGGGTGCCGCCTACGCCGCGGGGCTCGCGGTCGGCTTCTGGAAGTCGACCGAGGAGCTGGTCAGCAACTGGAACGAGGACAAGCGCTGGCTGCCCGAGGCCGACGAGGCCTCGCGCGCCAAGGGCTACCGCAACTGGAAGAAGGCGGTGGCGCGGACGCTGGACTGGGTCGAGTTCGAGGACTGATCCGTATCCGCCGGGCCCGGGGATCCGGGCCCGGCCGTGGCCAAAAGCAAGAAGAAGAAGCAAGAAGGCTGGAAGCGCTCAGAGCGCCCACTCGTCGTATCAACGGAGGAAACACCGTGCAATCCACACCCCTGGGCGCTCAGTACCGGCTCGGCGCGCTCCAGCAGATGGCCGAGGAGGAGTTCGACGTCCTGGTCATCGGCGGCGGCGTGGTCGGCGCCGGGGCCGCGCTGGACGCCGCCACCCGCGGCCTGTCCGTCGCCCTGGTCGAGGCCCGCGACTGGGCCGCCGGGACGTCGAGCCGTTCCAGCAAGCTGATCCACGGCGGCCTGCGCTACCTGGAGCAGCGCGACTTCGGCCTGGTCCGCGAGGCGCTGACTGAGCGCGGCCTGCTGCTGAACCGGATCGCGCCGCACCTGGTCCGTCCGGTCCCGTTCCTGCTGCCGCTGAAGCACCGGGTCTGGGAGCGCTTTTACATAGGCGCCGGCGTGATGCTCTACGACACCATGGGCGGCGCCCGCGCCCTGCCCCGGCACCGCCACCTGACCAAGACCGCGGCCCTGCGGCGCGCCCCGGCCCTGCGCCACGACTCGCTGGTCGGTGCGATCCAGTACTACGACGCGCAGGTCGACGACGCGCGCTTCGTGATGGCTCTGGCCCGCACGGCGGCGCAGTACGGGGCCCGAGTCGCCACCCGCACCCGGGTCACCGGGCTGCTGCGCGAGGGCGGCCGGGTCACCGGCGCGGTGGTGCAGGACCTGGAGAGCGGACGCAGTATCGAGGTCCGGGCTCGGCAGGTCGTGGGCGCGACCGGGGTGTGGACCGACGACATCCACGAGCTGGCGGACCTGCGCGCGGCGATCTCGGTGCGCGCGTCCAAGGGCGTCCACCTGGTCGTGCCGCGCGACCGGATCGACCTGCGCACCGGGCTGATATCCCGGACCGAGAAGAGCGTGCTGTTCATCATCCCGTGGGGCCGGCACTGGCTGGTCGGCACCACCGACACCGACTGGGATCTGGACCGCGAGCACCCGGCGGCCAGCCGCGCGGACATCGAGTACCTGCTGGAGCACGCCAACGCCGTCCTGGCCAAGCCGCTGACGGAGCAGGACATCGAGGGCGTGTACGTCGGACTGCGGCCGCTGCTGTCGGGCAACGCGGATCAGACCACGAAGCTCTCGCGCGAGCACATCGTCTCCTCCCCGGCGCCGGGCCTGACGGTCGTGGCCGGCGGCAAGTACACCACCTACCGGGTGATGGCCAAGGACGTCATCGACGCGGCAGTCGAGGACCTGGACACCACCGACGGCGCGAAGGTCCCGGAGTCGGTGACGGACAAGGTCCCGGTGCTGGGCGCGGAGGGTTTCGCGGCGCGCTGGAACGAGCGCGGCCGGATCGCCCGCCGGACCGGGCTGCACCAGGTGCGCGTGGAGCACCTGCTGCGCAGGTACGGGTCCTGCGTCGACGAGCTGCTGGAACTGGTCGCGGCCGACTCGTCGTTGGGCGAGCCGATCGCCGGCGCCGACGACTACCTCCGGGTGGAGGCGGTGTACGCGGCGTCGCACGAGGGCGCGTTGCACCTGGAGGACGTGCTGACCCGCCGTACTCGCATCTCGATCGAGACCTGGGACCGCGGCGTCACGGCCGCCCCGGAGGTCGCGGCGCTGATGGCGCCGGTGCTCGGCTGGAGCGAGGCGACGGTGCGGGAGGAAGTGGAGCGGTACCTGTCGCGGGTCGAGGCCGAGCGGGCTTCGCAGGCTCGGGAGGACGACATGGAGGCTGACGCGGTGCGGCGGGCTGCGCCGGATCTGGCGGATGTGAACGTCGTGCCGGGGCAGGGCGGGCCGACCGGGCCGATCGATGCGGAGACTTGCGGGGCGGCTGCGTCGGAGAAGAGTAAGCGCTGAGCGCGTTGGCGTAGCTGTAGTTCCGCGTGTGGGGTGGCAGTTCTCGAACTGCCACCCCCACTCATTGTCAGAGTTCTTGCTTACCGCAGCCCGGCCCGCTCTTCGATCAACCGCGTCGCCGCCTCGTCCAGCGCCATCCGCATCAGCGCCAGCATCGAGTCCAGCGCCAGCGGCCGCAGCCGGTCCAGGCCGCTGAGGATGTCCGGCCACTGGTCGGCGGGGTAGCCCGCGGTCTCGAAGGGGGCCCAGATCTGGTCCATGTACAGCTGCACGAAGCCCTTCGCCACGGCCTGAACGTGGGTGCGCGCCTCGGCTGCCGCCTTCAGCGCGCTGGCCGGGGGGATGCCCAGGGCCATGAGCTCGGCGCCGATGCGCGTCAGCTGCGGGGAGCGCTCCTCGAAGCGGCCGTTGCCCAGGGGGCGCAGCAGGCCGAGGTCGACGGCGGATTCCAGGAGGGCGGCGTTGTCGGCGTTGTCTTCGCCTTCCTTCGCCTCGTCCAGGCCGGGGAACAGGGTGTGGATGTCGTCCAGGCGGACGACGCGCTTGTCGCCGTCGTCGAAGGCCTGGTGGACCGCGGCGGCGAAGGAGGCGAACTCGGCGCCGCCGCCGAGCATGCGGCGGATAGACTCCAGCGTGAAGCCCTCGGCCTGCAGGCGCTTGATCTGTTCCAGCCGGGCCAGGTGCTCGGGGCCGTAGAAGCCGACGCGGCCGCGCACGGTCGGGGCCGGGAGCAGCCCGCGGGACTGGTGCTCGCGGATGTTGCGGACCGTCATGCCCGACAGGCGCGCGAGGTCGTCGACGCGGTATTCCTCGTCGCTCACCCCGTGCGCCTCCCGATGGACTCCTGTGGACTCCTGTGCGATCGAGAATAACATCGCGATCACCGATGACTGCGATGGGTGACGGCGGCGCCGGTGGGGGGACTGGCGTGGGCCCGGCGCCTGGTCCGACTGGCCGCCTCCGAGCGGCGCGTACCGACGACCCGGGCAGATAGTGGGAGGACACGACCGCCCGCCGGAAGGAGCCCCCATGGCCTGCCGAGAACGCACCGACCTGGGCCTGCTGGCACTGCGCCTGGGCACCGGCGGCATCCTGATCGCCCACGGCACGCAGAAGCTCTTCGGCTGGTTCGGCGGCCGCGGCCTGAAGGGTGCGGCCGGCGCGATGCACGCCATGGGCTTCCGCCCCGGCCTCCCGAACGCCGCCATGGCCGGTCTCAGCGAGTCCGGCGGCGGCCTCCTCCTCGCCCTCGGCGCCGCCACCCCCGCCGCCGGCGCCGCAGCAGTCGGCGCCATGTCAGCCGCGGTGGCCGTCCACAAGCCCTCCGGCTTCTTCAACAGCGGCGGCGGCTACGAGTACCCGGCATTCCTCGCACTGACCGCCACAGGCCTGGCGATCACCGGCCCGGGACGCATCTCGATCGACCACGCCACCGGCAACCGCCTGAACTCCCCGAAAGTACTCGCCGGCGCCTACGCACTAAGCGCCGCCGCGGCGCTGGCAGTGCTCCGCCGCCGCGCGAAGGTGATGGCGGCGCAGGCCGCGGCCAAGGCACAGGCCGCGCCGAAGGAGGAAGAGGTGAGCCCGGAGGAGGCGGCGGCTGAGTTGCCGTGATGCGGCGGCCTGGCAGTACGGCGCCGGGCAACGCGAACTGCCTGCGCCTGGTGCGGGGCGCGAGCGAGTGCAGGCTGGCGCGCGGCATGGCCGAGCGGCATGCCGTCGGCGGTGGCCAGGCAGTGCGGTGCTCAGCCGGGCCGCGATCAAGTGCAGGTAGGCGGTAGTGCGGGCCAGGCAGTGCGGTGCTCAGCGGGGCCGCGAGTGAGTGCAGGTAGGCGGTAGTGCGGGCCAGGCAGCGTGGTGCTCAGCGGGGCCGCGAGTGAGTGCAGGTAGGCGGTAGTGCGGGCTAAGCAGTGCGGTGCTCGACCGGGCCGCGACCAAGTGCAGGGAGGCGTGTGGCGTTGCCGGGTGGCATGCGGTCGGCGGGGCGGCTGGTCTTGGCTCGGCTTCGAGCGCTTGGCCGCTGGAACACGGGCTCCGGCGCGCGGCAGCCAACCGGTTGCTGGCTCACTCGCGCCGCCCTACCCGCGCCGCAGCCCGTCCATCAGCAGGTCCATCAGCCGCCCCGCCTGCTCCCGCTGCTCCGGCAGCGTGCACACCGAGACCACTCCCACCAGCGCCGCGACGATGTCCTCGGCCTGTACGTCTGCGCGGAGCGTGCCGGCGGCGGCTCCTGCGTCGAGCAGGTGGCGCACCGCCGTGGACAGTTCCTCCCGTGCCCGGGAGCGGGTCACGGTGCCGTCGGCGATGAGGGCGCGGAGGGCGTCGGCCATCTCGCGCTTCGTGGCGATGTAGTCGGCGAAGCGGTCCATCCAGGTGCGGAGGGCCTGGTCCGGCGGTTGCTGGGCCAGGAGTTCGTCGGCGGCGTCGCAGAGGCGGCCGCGTTCGGCCAGGTAGACGGCCTCGACCAGGGCTTCTCGGGTGGGGAAGTGGCGGTAGAGGGTGCCGATGCCGACGCCGGCCTCCTTCGCCACCGCCTCCAGGGAGACCTTGGTGTCGCCGGTGGTGAAGGCGCGGTGGGCGACGTCGATGAGGCGTTGGCGGTTGCGTTGGGCGTCCGCGCGTCCGCGGGGTCGGTCGGTGGCGGCCATAAAGCGGAGGTGCCTCCGTTTCTGCTATCGTGAGGTTAACCGGAGGTGCCTCCGGTTGTTCTTCCACTATCCCACCTCGCAGACGGGAACGGGACATGAGCGCCACCGAGACAGCAGACACCACAGCCGGGCGCAGGCAGCCCGGCGGTGCGAGCACCCTGGCCGGACACCGCGTCGCCCGCATCGGCTTCGGCGTGATGCAGCTCGCCGAGCACCGCCCGGGCCGCCCGGCCGTCACCGCCGAAGCCGCCACCGCGATCCTGCGCGCGGCCGTCGACAGCGGCATCAACCACCTCGACACCGCCGAGTTCTACGGAACCCGCGCCGCCAACGCCAACGACCTCATCCGCGCCGCGCTGCATCCCTACCCCGACGACCTCGTGCTGGCCACCAAGGTCGGCGCCGAGCGCGACGCCGCCAACGCGCTGCTGCCCGCGCAGCGTCCGGAGCAGCTGCGCGCCAGCGTCGAGGCGAACCTCGCACGCCTCGGCGTCGAACGCCTCGCCGTCGTCAACCTCCGACGCCTCGACGCCGCGCCGGGCATCATCGCCGAGGGGGACCAGCGCGTCGACCTCGACAGCCAGCTGGCCGAGCTCGTGGCGTTGCGCGACGCCGGCAAGATCGACGGCATCGGCCTGAGCAACGTCAGCGCCGCCCAGCTCCGGCACGCCCTGCCCGCCGGCATCGCCTGCGTCCAGAACTCCCACAGCCCGGTCGACCGCGCGAGCGAACCGGTACTCGACCTGTGCCGTGAGCACGACATCGCATGGGTCCCCTTCTGCCCGCTCGGCTCGGCGTTCCCGCAGTGGCCGAAGGTCGCCGACCTGCCCGCCGTGCGCACCGCGGCCGCCGCGCTCGGCGTCACGCCGGTCCAGGTCGGCATCGCCTGGCACCTGGCGCACTACGCCGACACGCTGCTCATCGCGGGCACGGCCGACCCCGCGCACCTGGCCGAGAACATCGCCGCCGGCGAGGTACGCCTCGACGCCGAGACACTCGCCGCCATTGACGCCATCGGTGCCATCGGTGCCATCGACGCGATCGACAGCGGCGCAGTGGTCTGAAATGCTGTTCGCCGACAACCGCGGCGTGCTGCCATCGGACCTTGGGGGAGTGAACGGTGGACTGGCTGCTGGCCATGGCCTACGGCGCGATCGGCGGCGCGGTCGTCGAAGCGGTGGTGAGCTCGGACCGAGTCCTGGCCTGGAACGCCGCACGGCACCAAGCCCTCGGCCACCAGCCGGCCACGCCGGTCCCGGCACTGACCTTGTACGTCGACCCGCTCTCCGACATCGCGGCCGGCCTGACCCGGATCCTGCTCGGCGCGGTCGCCGGCCTCCTGTTCCACTCGCAGGTGACCGGCGCCTACGCGGCGATCGCTGTGGGGTGTTCGGCGCCGACGGTGTTGCGGCAGCTGGGATCCGCGCGTCTCGGTGCGGCGTTCGAGCTCGAAGCCGGTCCAGCAGAACCCACTGCAGAACCCCACGCAACAGAGCCGCACCTAACAGAGCCGGCAGCGCCGCAGGAACAAGCGTGAACCGCGGCCCCCTCGCCCGCCGCTACTGGTCCTCACTCACCGGCGTCGGCCACGGCCCGACCGCGCAGCGAAACTGGCGCGGGCAATCGTTCTGGCGGCGTTACGTCGCCTCGTTCTTCGTCCTCCCGCAGCCACCTGGCCAGGGCACTCAGCGCACAGTTAAGACAGCCCGCGCCCCGCACCTGTTCCGCTACCAGTCGGCGGTCCTCGGCGGCGCGGCCGTGCTCGCGGTGGTCGTCGTCTCCGTGACGCAGCTTGGCGGCGGATCCTCGCCCGGCAACGGCGGTCCCAACCCCGGACCGAGCAACGGCTCGACGCCGCCGAGCCCGACGCCGTCCACCAGCGCGTCGTCGACGCCGTCCACCACCAGCCCGTCCAAGGCCCAGCTCTGGCAGGGCACCATCCGCGTCAACGTCAGAGGCGAGCAGGTCACCGCCGGTCCGTCGCCGGTCGCCGGTCTGCTCTTCGGCCTGGCGGCGACCAACCAGACCACGCTCAACGGCCCCGGCAACCTCGTGCAGTGGACCCAGGACGGCACCCCTACCGCGCCGGGCTGCCTGGCCGCGCTCCAAGCCCACGCCACCAACCAGGTGACCGTCCAGGTCGGCGATCAGGTCTGCATCGCGGCCCTGGACGGACGCACCGCCGTCGGCAAGGTGACCGCCGAGGGCTCCAGCGACACCAGCGGCACCTACATCGACCTCGCCGTCGAGGCCTACCCTTAGCCGGCAACGCGTAGCCCGGCCCCAGCCGTAGCCTCAGCTCGGCGTCGAGGCGGCGTGCGTGATGTTGGAGGTGTCGATGAACAACGCCCCGAACCCCGTCGCCAGCGCCGTCAGCGCGGCGGCGGCGTTCACGTGCTGCGTGCCGTTGATCGCCAGGGCCAGCGCGGTCGCCACGATCGCCGCGGCGCCGATCACCACGGCCACGTCCCACATCATGTCGCTCTTCTGCTTGAGCACCGCCGCGGCTTCGCCCTGAACCGCCTCGACCTGCTGCGCGACCTGCGCCACCTGCACGGCGTTGTCCGGCTGCGCGACGGCCCCGGCCGCGACCCCGAGAACGACGCCGGTGTGCCGGCCGTTCAGCGTCGTCATCAGCGGGTTGATGATTCCGCCCAGGAACCCCGAGCCGATGATCCCGGCGAACTGCCCGACGTTCGGCAGGTTCAGGCTCGTGCTGCGCCACGAGACCACGGCCAGCGCCACCGCGACGACGGCGAACCCGACCAGCTGTGCGGCGCGTGCGATCGTGGTGGTCGATATGGAAGCGGCGGCCATCATCACCCTTTCAAGGGTCGGTTCACGGGGGAGGGCAGGAACAGCATTGCCCTGCGATGTCCGCCAAACAATAGGGGATGGTCCTGCCCCCGCCGCACGGAGGTGCCGCCGGTGCGGAGCTCACGGGAAGGGATCGTGGTCTTGCCTGGTTATGCTCGGTGAGCCGACTTCAGGAGGACACAAATGGCGATGCGAGCAGTGTGGAACGGCCAGGTCCTGGCCGAGAGCGACGACACCGTCGTCGTCGAGGGCAACCACTACTTCCCGCCGGAGTCGTTGAACAAGGAGTTCTTCTCCTCCAGCGAGACCCACACCGTCTGCCCGTGGAAGGGCCTGGCGAGCTACTACACCGTCACCGTGGACGGCGAGGCCAACGCGGACGCGGCGTGGTTCTACCCCGAGCCGAAGACCGAGGCCGAGCACGTGCGCGACCGCGTGGCGTTCTGGCGCGGCGTGAAGGTGGAGACCGTCTAGGCGGAACCCTCGACGATCTCGAACCGGTTGCCGTCCGGGTCCTTGAACTCGTACATCGGCGGCACCCCCGGCCACCGCAGCAGCTCCCCGACCTCGATGCCGCGCTCCCGCATGGCGGTGTGCTCGGCCTCGGCGTCGGGGACCATGAACCGGATGCCGGTGTCCTGCCCGACGCCCTGGCCGCCATTACCAATCAGCGCGACCGACACCGCGGCCCCGGGCGCGGCGACCGTGACCCACCGGAAGTTCTCGCCGGTGCGCAGGTCCAGCCGCTTGTCGAAGCCGAGGGTCCCGGTGAAGAACTCCAGGGCCTTGTCCTGGTCGCTGACCGGGATCCCCACGGTTCCGATGTCGGTGATCGTGGTGTGTGAACGGGATGCGGACATGGCGAACTCCTGTCTCGTGATTCCTGCTTGGCTGACTACGTCTTGTCTGGCTACCTACTTCTTGTCGTCAGGCGGGCTGTACATCAGCGACCCGGGCGTGGTGAGCGTTTCTCCCGTCTCCAGCCACGTCTTCAGCCCGGACAGCACCATCGGCCAACCGCCGTAGACCTCGGACGGGACGTCCGGCGGCAGCTGGTCGTGGACCACCGTCAGCCGGCACGAGTCCCCGACCGGCTCGATCTCCCACGTCACCCGGCTGGTCCCGGCCGCCTCCGCGTCGGGCCCCCACAGTGCGCGCATGCTCTGCACGAGCCTGCGCGGCGGATCGACCTCCAGGTTCTCGCCCTCGACGATCGACCGCCCGGCCGCCGGATGCGCCAGCCGGTACGCCGACCCCTCGGTCCAGTCCGACTCCACCGCCATCCCGAAGTGGTACTTGGCCCGGATCGCCGGATCGGTGATCGCCTCCCACAGCCGCTCGGGCGTGGTGCGGATGTAGATCTCGAAGACGCGCTCCATCAGTGCCTCCAGGTCACGCTTCAGGCCGACCAACCCGGCCGCCCACTGCTCGGTGTACTTGCCGACCCAGCGGTCGTGGACCAGGCGGATCGGGACCGGGTTGAGGAAGTGCAGCTTCTCCCGGCCCCGGCGGCGGGTCACGACCAGCCCCGCCTCCTCCAGGATCTTCAGGTGCTTCGCCACGGCGATGCGGGTCATGGCGTGCCGCGCCGTGAGGGCCGCGAGGGTCTGGCCGTCGTCGGCGAACAGCTCGTCCAGGAGTGCCCGCCGCGTCGGATCGGCCAGGGCCTTGAACACGGGGTCCATGACTTCCACAATAGGAAACCATTTGGTTTCCTGTCAACGGGACGGAAACGCCGACTGCCCGGCCGCGAGATCACGGCCGGGCAGTCACAACACCTCAAGCTTTACCCGCGCGACAGCACTTCGGACAGCACCGACGGCAACCCGGTCCAGTCCGTCGACACCACACTCGCGTGCTTGCTCGCCAGCAACGCAACTCGGGCGGCGGCGTCGGACTGGCTCGGCGCGGTGTCGCTGAGCGCAGGCGCGACGTTCTGCGCGTCGGTCATGATCAGGATGTAGTGGTTGGTGTCGTACCAGGACGTGTCGACGCTGGTGACGTACGTGTTCGCGTCACCGTCGAAGACCACGAACCACGGCTTGATCGAGGAGTCGGAGTACTGGCTGCGGGGGTCGCCCGCCTGAGCTCCGAGCACGCACGGGAAGACCTGCGCCTGGCCCACGTTGCCGGCCGCCGCGAGGTTCTTCAGGTACGTGCCGTACTCGACGTCCGTGTGCAGGGTGTCGAACGGGTTGCCCAGCTCGACGGTCCCCGGGATCGCGTACAGGATCACCTTCCCGGCCAGCGCCGAGCGCGACGGCCAGGCGTCGGCCTTCGCCGCGGCGTCCAGGTTCGGGTAGGTGCCGTTCAGCAGGTCGGCCGGCCGGTAGACCAGGTTGCCGAGGTGCTGGCTGATCAGCGCGTCCAGCTGCGCCGGACCCATGCCGAAGTTGGCCTCGAAGCCGATCTTCATCTCCAGCTTGATGTACAGCGGCCCCGACGTCGGGTGCGAGGCCAGCCAGTACTTGACGTCGTCCAGGCAGGACCCGAGGTCCTTGTTCGCCGAGCCGGTGTATATGTCAGAAGGCTTAGAGGCGTCGACGCAGTTGTTGTTGTTCCCGGTCGGGTTGCTGTGGCTGACCTTCCACTCGTTGGTGAACACGTCGGTCCACGTGTCGAGCTCGATCATTCCGGTCCCGGCATCCAGCGCGTTGGCCAGATGCGGGAACTCCGCGCCTTCGTCATACGTGTTGTGCAGGCCGACCACGGTGCTGTGGGACAGCGGGGCCGAGCCGGTGTCCGCGGCGGCGGGCGCGATGGCCGCGGCCATCGCGAGCACGACGGCGCCGAGCGTCGCGGCGCCGACCGAGAGCCGACGGAGCCAGGGAGCGGGCATGTGGGGTACCTCCGGGGGTGGCTACAGAGAGCTGAGGATTACTCACCTGCGGTGGAGGTTAGCGGTGATGTCAGGACGAAGACAGAGTCCTCAGATGAACCATTTGTGGCCGTCCGGAATACCGCGATGCAAGGACGCTGACAGAAGGGCTCTGCGGCATAGTCCTGACGCGATCGCTAATATGCGCGATGAGGACCGCGATCAAGGCGGCCCGACCGCACGGACGCACAACAGGGACGGGAAGGCGAACGATGACGAACGAGGTCCGGCCCGGGCAGGCGCCGAACGACGACTACCCCGCGGTGGACCTGCGGATGGACGTGCCGCACTCGGCGCGCGTCTACGACTACCTCATCGGCGGCAAGACCAACTTCGAACCGGACCGCATCGCGGCCGAGGCCTCGGTACAGGCCTGGCCGGCGCTCCCGATCTCGATGCGCACCACGCGCAGCTTCATGGAGCGCGCCGTCCGCCACCTCACGAAGGACTACGGCGTCCGCCAGTTCCTCGACATCGGCACCGGCATCCCCAAATCCCCGAACGTGCACGAAATCGCCCAGGCGATCGCCCCCGAAACCCGCGTCGGCTACGTCGACAACGACCCGATCGTGCTGACCCACGCCCGCGCCCTGATGTCGAGCACGACCCAGGGCCGCACCTGCTACGTGGACGCGGACTTCCGCAACCCGCAGTCGATCATCGACAACCCACGCCTCCGCGAGGTACTGGACTTCTCCGAGCCGGTCGCGCTGTCCCTGATCGCGATCGTGCACTTCGTCCTAGACGCCGACGACCCGCAAGGCACAGTGCGCCGCTTCATGGACGCCCTAGCCCCCGGCAGCTACCTGGCACTGACGGTCTTCACCGGCGACACCGACCCAGTCGGCGTCGGCGGCGTCAGCCGCGAGTACAACAAGCGCGGCATCCCCCTCCAGGCGCGCGACAAAACCGAGACCGAGGCATTCTTCGACGGCTACGAACTGCTCGACCCCGGCGTCGCCCTCGTACACCACTGGCGCCCCGACGCCGACGCGGAGCCGGTCCGGGACCAGGACATCGCGATGTACGCGGGCGTGGCACTTAAGCACTGAGGACCGCCCGTCGTGTCCGACCGGACCATGCGGGGTGTTGGTTCTGGGTCCCTCGCCGCGTCGGCGGGCTCTGCCAACCTGGCCGGTTTGGCGGTGTCAAGCCGGACGAGGCTGGACCACAGCAGGTGGGGTGCGGCTTGATTCCGCCAAACCGGGCTGGTTCCGTTTACGGCGACGACGCGGCGAGGGACCCAGAACCCGGCGACCACAAGCAACACCGCCAGCAAACAGCGCAACGCAGGCAACAGCGTAAAGGGAGCCGACCAGTCGCGGACCGGCGCTGAACCGCCGGACGCGCGGGTCGCCCCCTCGCTGTAGAGCGCCCGCCGGAGGCCTCAAGGTGCCCACCACGCCCAACGATTGCCGCCTACGACATGCGCAGTGACTCGGACCGGCGCGCGGTCTTGCCCACGAAAACCGCCAGCCGCAAGCGCACTGCCGCAGAGACCTGAACCGGCGCGCGATCTTGCACGCGAACACCGGCGGCCGCCAGCGCAACTCACCTCGCTCGACCGAACTGCGTCCCCCTGCGAGGTCATCAAACCTTTGGCGAAGCCGTAAAAATCGCCTGTAGACCCCAGACCAACCGCAGCCGCGACCGCGACCAGACTCACGACCACGACCACGACCACAACCGCAGCCGCAGCCAGACTCACGACCACGACCGCAGCCGCGACCGCGACCGCGACCGCAGCCAGACTCACGACCACGACCACGACCACGACCACAGCCGCGACCACGACCGCAGTCGCAGTCGCAGTCGCAGCCGCAGTCGCAGCCACAGCCACAGCCACAGCCGCCGCGATCGAGGTGCAGCTGATCGGCTACGCCGGCCGACCTCGAACCATCGAGGACCAGCCCAGGTTGCTGCCCCTCGGCTCAGACCTCGAACCGCCGCGCCACCCCGCTCAGCACCGCCGACCCCGGCGCCACCCCCCAAGCCCCGGCCACCCCCTCGACCAGCGTCTTCATCAGCGCCGCGACATCCTCGGCCGCCGACTCGTGCAGCGCCTCGGCGACGATCAGGACCCGCGAGGTGGCCGGCCGCACCGCCGAGCTGCCGCTCTGCCGGTTGGTCCAGCGGCGGGCGTGCGAGTTGCCGCCGGCGTCGGCGAAGATCACCTCACCGGGCTCCGGGTGCTCGATCGTGTCGGCGAAGGTCACGTACTCCTCGTCGCCGGTGGCGTGCCGGACTTCGAGGTCGCCGGAGATCCGGTCCAGGTCCAGGGCCGCGACCGGGATCGCGAAGGCGACGGAGACCGCGTTGCACAGGTCGATCAGGGGATGGATGCGCGGCAGCTCACCCTCCTTGCGCAGCCGGCGCAGCAGCGCCTCGGAGGCGCAGCGGTATTGCGTGGGCTTGAGCCCCATCTTGGCGAACGCCTGGCGCCAGGCCTTGATCTCGGGCAGGTCGGACTCCGTGCCGCCGGAGAGCCGGGCCTGCGCGATCGCCGTGAAGCGCGCGACCTGCTCCTCGACGTCGGACGTGGCGGTGATGCCGGTGGTGGTGATCGCCGCGGCGACCAGGCCGGGGAACTCGGACCGGATGGCCTCGGCGTGCTGGAAGTACATGGGCACAGCTTTACCGGACTCGCGATCGCGGCGGACAGGACCAATCCCGGCCCGGAAGTCAGGACCAATGCTCAGGACCAATGCTCAGGACCAATGCTCAGGACCAATGCTCTGGTCAGTTCAGCAGGAGTCGTTGAGAATGCTTCATGTTTGCGCCATCCAGCCACGGGACGCCGGACATCCGGCGGCCCGATATTCCCCTGGGCCCGCACGCCGGGTTCCACCCCACACAAGCTCGACTTCCCTCACTCCCCACCATCAGGAGGCCCCATCGTGGCGCCCGTTTCCCGCCGCACCTTCCTCGGCTCCGCCGCCGCCCTCGGCGCGACCCTCGGCCTGGAGAGCCTGCCCGGCTCCCTCTCGCAGGCCTCGGCCGCCGGTACCGGGACGATCCGCGACGTGAAGCATGTCGTGGTGCTGATGCAGGAGAACCGCAGCTTCGACCACTACTTCGGGAGCCTGTCGGGGGTGCGCGGGTTCGCCGACCGCGCGACGGTGCAGATCGCCGGCGGCTACTCGGTGTTCAACCAGCCGAACGGCTCCGGGCGGCAGTATCCGTGGCAGCTGTCCGACACCAACACCTGGTGGTGGGGGACCAGCAAGGAAGACCTCGCGCAGTGCGACGGGTCGCTGGACCACAGCTGGTCAACTCAGCACGCGGCGTGGAACAACGGCGCCATGGACAACTGGGTCTCGGCCAAGGGCTCCAACCGCACCATGGGCTACCTGAACCGGTCCGACATCCCGTTCCACTACGCGCTGGCCGACGCCTACACGGTCTGCGACGCCTACCACTGCTCGATCCTGTCGGCGACCGGTCCGAACCGCACCTACCTGTGGTCCGGCATGATCGACCCGAGCGGCAGCGCGGGCGGCCCGGCCTACGACGGCGGCTCGGAGTCCGGCCTGAGCTGGCAGACCTACGCCGAGGCGCTGCAGAACGCCGGCGTGTCGTGGCGGGTGTACCAGAACGCGAGCGACAACTTCGGCGACAACGCGCTGGCCTACTTCAAGCAGTTCACCGGCGCGTCCACCTCCAGCCCGCTCTACCAGCGCGGCATGTCCTCGGTGCCTTCCACCGGCTCCACGCCGGACGACATCGCCGCGGCGATCAAGGCCGACGTGCTCGGCGGCACGCTGCCGCAGGTCTCGTGGGTGGTGGCCAGCCAGGCCTTCTCCGAGCACCCCGACGCCCCGCCGAACGACGGCGCGCACTTCGTGAACCTGGTCATCCAGGCGCTGGCCGCCGACCCGGCGACGTTCGACTCGACCGTGCTGTTCCTGAACTACGACGAGAACGACGGCTTCTTCGACCACGTCCCGCCGCCGGTGGCCCCGTCCGGCACGGCCGGCGAGAGCACCCAGAACGCGCAGATCGGCCTGGGCTTCCGGGTCCCGATGGTGGTCGTCTCGCCCTGGACCCGCGGCGGCTGGGTCGACTCCCAGGTCTACGACCACACCTCGGTGCTCCGCTTCCTGGAGACCTGGACCGCGGCCCTGGGCACCCCGGCGACCTGCTCGAACATCAGCGCCTGGCGCCGCCAGGTGTGCGGGGACCTTACCGGCGCCTTCGACTTCGCCAACCCGGTGAGCGGCCTGCCGTCGCTGCCGGCCACCGGCACGGTGATCGGGCAGTCGTTCTGCAACGTGCAGACCAACCCGGCCCCGGCGAGCAACGCGATGCCGACGCAGGAGAGCGGGACGCGGCCGGCGCGGGCGCTGCCGTACCAGCCGAACGCGTGGGTGGACCACATCGAGTACGACGCCGCCGGGAAGATCCTGGTGTGGCTCCAGATGGCGAACCAGGGCCCGCAGGCGACGTCGGCCGCGCACTTCGCGGCGTACGCCAACGCCTATCGCACCGGCGGGCCGTGGCAGTACACGGTCAACGCGTACAGCAACGGCACCGACGGCAGCGTCAAGGACTTCTTCAACGTCGGCGCGAACTACGGCAACGGGCAGTACGACCTGACGGTCGTCGGCCCCAACCGCTTCCTGCGGCGCTTCACCGGCAACGCCAACGGCAGCGGCGCGACCGCCGAGGCCAAGACCTACTACGCGCCGGCGCCGAACACCGGGCAGCAGGCGGTCTGGTTCTCGATGACGAACACCGGGAGCAGCGCGGTCACGTTCACCATCACCTCGACCAACTACCGGACCGACGGGCCGTGGACGTACCAGGTGGCGGCCGGGGCGACGGTCAGCGACTACTTCAACGCGGTCGCGTATGACAACGGGTGGTACGACTTCACCGTCACGGTGAGCTCGGACTCGGCGTGGAGCCGCCGGGCCACCGGGCACATCGAGACCGGGGCGGCGAGCATCACCGGCTGAGGCCCGGGCCCGCGCGACTCAGACTGCTCACCTCACGGCTCGGCCGCCGCGTTCCGACGCGGCGGCCGAGCCGTTTGCCGTGACCCTTTTTAGACCTCTTCATCACTTGCGACATGTTTTGAAGAATTCTTGGTAAACCCTTGGGTAGCCCCCTGATCCATTTCTTGCCAATGTCCATATCCAGCACCAACTACCGCCACCTCCCTCGCCACCTCCAGGAGGAGACATGCATCGGGCATCATCAGGACTCGGCGACCGCCGGGTCTTCCGCACCGGAGCCAGGCTGGCCGCCGTCGGGACCGCGGCCGCGGTGTCCCTCGCGGTCGCCGTCGCCGCGCAGGCCGCGCCGGGCAGCGTCCCGCACCAGGTCCCGACCCCGCAGCACCACCACTTCAGCGCCGCGGTGAGCCGGGTCGGCTCCGCCGGGACGATCCCGGACCGCGTCGCTCGCGTCGAGCAGGCGCTCCAGTCCTCGGGGCCCGGACTGCAGCAGGCCTATGACACGGCGCCGCTGTACGCGAACCGCATCGACGGCACCGGCCTGACGATCGCCACGCTGGTGGCGTTCGGCGACAAGAGCGCCCAGAGCTACCTCGACCAGTACGACGCGGACAACGGCCTGCCGGCGGCGACCGTGCAGACCATCGAGCCGTCCGGCGCGGTGCCGGCGTGCACCGACCCGGGCGTGAACACCAGCGACTGCCAGAGCTGGGGCGGCGAGACGGACCTGGACATCTCGATGATCCACACGCTGGCGCCCGGGGCGAAGATCTTGATCATCGCCACCCCGGTCAGCGAGACCGAGGGCGTCACCGGCTTCCCGGAGCTGCTGAGCGCGATGGACTACACGGTCACCAACCACCTCGCCGACGTGATCTCGATGAGCATGGGCACGCCCGAGGACGACTTCGCCAGCTCCGCGCAGCTGCACGACCTGGACAGTCACTTCAAGAACGCCACCGACCACGGCGTGACCGTGCTGGCCTCCAGCGGCGACGACGGGGCCGACGGCATGCAGCTCGACGGCAGCACGCTGTGGGGCAAGCCGGTGGTGTCCTTCCCGGCGGACGAGTCCTACGTCACCGCGGTCGGCGGCACCGAGCTGTCGCTGGACGGCAACGGCAACCGGACCCAGGCCGACGTGCTCTGGCCGCAGTCCGGCGGCGGGGTCTCGCACGAGTTCGCTATCCCGGCGTGGCAGCAGAGCACGGCCTCGGCGACCGGCGCCGCCGGGCGCTCGCTGCCGGACATCACGATGGAGGGCACCTCCGGCACGTCGGAGTCCTCCCCGCTGATGGCCGCGATCGTCGGCCTGGCCGACCAGTCCGCCGGTCACGACCTGGGGCTGATCAACCCCGCGCTGTATGCGATCGGGCCGAACGGGACCGGGTCCGGGGTCGTGGACGTGACCAGCGGCTGCAACACCACCGCGTCGGTGACCGGTTTCTGCGCCGGGACCGGCTTCGACATCGCCTCCGGCTGGGGCACGATCGACGCGGCCGCGTTCGTGCCTGCGCTGGTCGCCGCCTCGACGCCGAGCAGCAGCCTGCGGGTGGACGTCGGCGGGGGTCGCGCCGGGCACATCCAGGTGCTGGCGAAGCAGTGAGCTGATCTGCGGGAGTTTTGGGTCCATCGGTGCCCCGGGGCCGCAGCCCTGGGGCGCTTTTGTTGTCGGCGGCGCGCGGCGTCGTCGCCGCACGAGCCCCACTTGATCGCCGCCGCCGCGCGCATCCTCAACCGCGTTGATCACATCGGCCACCTGTCTCCCGGCCGTCCAGCGGCGCTGCCTCCCGCTGCGGGCCTCACCGGGACCCGCCATCTGGCACAATTCCTCCTGTGATCCAGGCCGGTGCGCAGACGACGCGCGATCTTCGCCGCCGCAGCCGCGCCGCCTTGCTGTCGGCCGTCTACCTCGGGCAGGCGGTGAGCCGGCCGGAGCTGGCGCGGCTGGCCGGGATGAGCTCGGCGGCGGTCAGCAATGTCGTGTCCGACCTCATCGGGGACGGGCTGGTGGCCGAGGCCGGGTCGGTGGACTCCAACGGCGGGCGGCCGCGGACCGTGCTCGCGGCGCGGCCCGGGTTCCGGTACGTCGTCGGCGTCGACATCGGCGAGACGCACATCCACGTCGTGCTGTTCGACTGGACGCTGTCCACGCAGGCCACCTCCACCCACGAGATCCGGGTCGGGCGGCTGGACCCGGACGTGGTCGTGCGCCTGGTCGTCGCCGGGGTCCACTCGCTGCTGGACAGCACCGGGGTCGCGCAGGAGCAGCTGCTCGGCATCGGTATCGGCGTGCCCGGCGCGGTCCAGGAGGGCGAACGCGGCGTGGTCCACGCCCCGACGCTCGGCTGGTCCGGCGTACCGCTCGGCGACGCGCTCCGGGCCGAGCTCAGCGCGCCGATCCTCATCGACAACTGCGCGCGCACCCTCGGCCAGGCCGAGGCCTGGCGCGGCGCCGGCCGCGAGGCACGCCGGGCGGTCGTGGCCCTGTGGGGCGTCGGCGTCGGCGCCGCGATCGCGGTGGGCTCGACCCTCGCCGAGAGCGGATCGAGCTCCACCAGCGAGTGGGGCCACGCGGTGATCGAAGCCCGCGGCCGTGCCTGCCGCTGCGGCTCCCACGGCTGCCTGGAGGCCTACGTCGGCGCCACCGCCATCCTGGACGCCTACCTGGCGCACCCCAAGGGCCGCCCCCTGACCCAGGAGGGCACCGAAGCACGCATGGCCGAACTCGCCACGCGCTTCGAGGCCGGCGACGACGAAGCCGCCACCGCGACCTTCGACGAGGTCGCCGAGTACCTGGGCATCGGCGTCGGCAACCTCATCAACCTGATCAACCCCGACCAGGTCATCCTCGCCGGCTGGGTCGGTGAGCAGCTGGGGCCACTGCTGATGCCAGCGATCCGCGCCGCCGCCCAACGCCACGCCCTGCCCTACCTCTTCGACCAAACCCGCATCGGCGTCGGCGAACTCGGCCCGGGCGCGGTCGCGCTTGGAGCGGCAACGCTTCCGGTGGCGCGGCTGCTGGCAGCGGGCGGCCACGTAGCAGCCTGAGGCCTGTTCAGATCGCAGTTCAGAGCGCAGTCTGAGCTTCCCTCATCGCACTTTCTTGATCCTCCCGGCCATTGTCAGCCGTCGATCACTTCGCTTACGTTGGAGACAAAGTGATCGGCGCCGGCTCCGGCGCCTTTTCGACGTGCCCGGGAGGCCGCATGCCAGTCAGTTCCGCCGTTCCTCGGTCCGCGCTGGTCGTTCGTGGTGGGTGGGAGGGCCATGCTCCGGTCGCCACCACCGAGTTGTTCATACCGGCGTTGCGGGCCGCCGGGTTCGTCGTGGAGGTCGCCGACAGTCTCGATGTGTATTGCGACGCCGAGTTGCTCGCCGGCACTGATTTGGTCGTCCAGTGCTGGTCGGAGGGGGAGCGGCGGGAGGATCTGACCGAGAAGCAGAGTGCCGGGCTGGTGGCGGCGGTCGCGGCGGGGACGGGATTCGCCGGGTGGCACGGCGGAGTGCTGGCCGCGTTTCGCAATCCGGACTATCTGCGCATGGTCGGCGGGCTGTTCCTCTTTCATCCGCCGGAATTCTTGACCTACCGCGTCGAGATCGCGGCGGAGCATGCCGGGCATCCGATCGTCGCCGGGCTCGGCGATTTCGACGTCCACAGCGAGCAGTACTGGATGCTCACCGACGCTCGCAACACGGTCCTGGCGACCACCAGTGTTGATGCCCGCGACGGTGGTCAGGGCGGTGATGCGGTGCCGATGCCGGTGGCGTGGACGCGGCGGTGGGGCGCCGGAAAGGTGTTCGTCTCGGCGGTCGGGCATCGGGTGGAGGACCTGCGCGAATCCACCGTCAGAACCCTGACGGAGCGCGGTCTGCTCTGGGCCGCGCGCTAGCTCCGACTCTCGGCGGGGGCGTTGACAGCCCCTTCCGGCCCCCTTATCTTTCATCGTTAATTAAGTCCGGTCGTCAGCGAGTGGACACCGGGCCGAAACACGCAGAGCACCAGCACGCAGAGCACCGTCACGCAAAGCACCAGCACGCAGAGAATCAGGATCCCTGATGAGTTCTGTCAGCACCGCAGCGACCACCGCGACCGAGGCGGCCGAATACACCGCCGAAGTCTTCATCGACGGCCGCTTCGAGGCCCCCGCCGGGCCCTGGCGCCCGGTCCTGGACAAGGCCGCCGGCCGCGCCTTCGCCCGCTACGGCGACGCCTCCGCCGCCCAGGTCGACCGGGCCGTGACCGCCGTCCGGCGCGCGCAGCCGGCCTGGGCCGACACCGACGCGAACACCCGCTGCGAGGTCCTGCGTGATTTCGCCGCGCAGCTCCAGCAGCGCCATGACGAGCTGATCACGCTGATCGTCCGGGAGACCGGCGGCACCGGGGAGAAGGCCGAGGAGGAACTCGGCCAGTCGATCAACCAGCTGCTGAACTCCGCGACCCAGCTCACCGAGAACGCCGGCTCGATCCTGCCGCCCTACAAGCCGGGCAAGATGTCGCTGTCCCGGGCCGTGCCGCTCGGCGTCATCGGCCTGATCGTGCCGTGGAACTACCCGATGAGCCTGGCGATGCGCGCCCTGGCTCCGGGCCTGGCCTACGGCAACGCCGTGGTCCTGAAGCCCGCCGAGCTGACGCCGATCGCCGGCGGCCGGGTGCTCGCCGAGGCGGCGCGCGCGGCCGGCGTCCCGGACGGCGTGTTCGCCGTGCTGCCGGGCGACGGACCCACCACCGGCGCCGCGCTCTCGCAGCACCCTGGCCTGGACCTGATCCACTTCACCGGCTCCTACGAGGTCGGCGCTGCGATCCGCGAGCACGCCGCCCGCACCGGCACCCCGGTGATCACCGAGCTCGGCGGCGACAACGCCTTCGTCGTGCTCGACGACGCCGACGTCGACCAGGCCGCCAGCTGCGCGGTCTGGACCGCGCTGTGGTACCAGGGCCAGACCTGCATCAGCGCCGGCCGGCACATCGTGCAGCGCCCGATCGCCGAAGCCTTCACCGAGGCGATCGTGGAGCGGGTCCGCAAGCTGCGGGTCGGCGACCCGCTGCGCGAGGACGTGGACCTCGGCCCTGTGATCACCGCCGGCCAGCTCGCGCGCTTCCACGAGGGCCTGGTCCTGCCCTCGATCCTGGCCGGCGCGCGGGTCGCGGTCGGTGGCGAGTACGACGGCCTGTTCTACCGGCCCACCGTCCTCACCGACGTCACCCCGGACATGCCGATCTTCCAGGAGGAGACGTTCGGGCCGGTCCTGCCGGTCACGGTCGTGGACACCGAGGACCAGGCGCTGGAGCTGGCCAACCGCCACCGGACGCTGATGAACTCCGTGTTCACCGGTGACCCGCTGCGCGGCTACGCGTTCGCCGAGCGGATGCACAGCAACGAAGTGCACGTCAACGACGGCTACGCCCGCCACGGCGGAGAAGGCCAGTTGGCCGGGTTCACCCGGCGGCAGTGGATCGGCCTGCAGACCTCGCCGGTGTCCTATCCGGCCTGGGCTGTCGGCGCGTGACAAACCACATGACAATGCAATACATAAAGGAGGCAATGGATTGCGCACCAACCTCATGAGGGGCACCGCCGCCCTCACCCTGGCCGCCACCGCGCTGGCGATGACCGCATGCGGCTCCTCCAGTTCCTCGTCCAAGGCCGGCGCCGCGAGCGGCGGTCACGGCAAGGTCACCCTGACCTTCGTCAACTGGGACGGCGGCATGCAGGCCGCGGTCGACCAGTGGAACCAGGCGAACCCCGACATCCAGGTGCAGCTGAGCAAGCCCTCGGGCACCGGCTACACCCTCTACAACAAGCTGATCACCAACAACGCCGCCGGCACCAACCCGGACGTCACCGAGGTCGAGTACCAGGCGCTCCCGGCCCTGATCGCCAACAAGGTCATCGTGCCGATCGACCAGTACGTCGGCGACATCTCCGCCGACTTCGACAAGTCCTCCCTGGCGCAGGTGCAGTTCGAGGGCAAGACCTACGGCGTCCCGCAGAACGTCTGCCCGATGGTCTTCTTCTACCGCAAGGACATCTTCGACTCCCTCGGCCTCAAGCCCCCGACCACCTGGGACGAGTACGCCGCGGACGCCGCGACCGTCCACGCCAAGAACCCCAAGCAGTACATCGGCAACTTCTCGGCCGTGGACTCCGGCTGGTTCGCCGGGCTCGCGCAGCAGGCCGGCGCCAACTGGTGGACGACGTCCGGGACCACCTGGAACGTGGCCATCGACGACGCCCCCACGCAGAAGGTCGCGAACTACTGGAGCGGCCTGATCGACAAGGGCCTGGTCTCCCCGGAGCCGAACTGGTCCCCGCAATGGAGCACCGACATGAACAGCGGGAACATCATCGGCTGGGTCAGCGCGCAGTGGGCGCCGAACCAGTTCCCGTCGGTGGCCAAGGACACCGCCGGCAAGTGGGTCGCCGCGCCGCTGCCGGCCTGGACCGCCGGGGACCCGACCGTGGGTATCTGGGGCGGCGAGACCGAGGCGGTGACCGCGAACTCCAAGCACCCGGCCGAGGCCGCGAAGTTCGTCAAGTGGCTCAACTCCTCCACCGAGGGCGTCAAGACCCTGATCCAGCAGGTCGCGGCGTTCCCCGCGTCGCTGTCGAACCAGAGCCAGGACGCGCTGAAGACGCCGCCGCCGTTCATGTCCGACCAGCAGGACTACAACACGCTGATCGCGCAGGCGGCCAAGAACGTGCGCACGTTCCAGGTCTGGGGCCCGAACGCGAACGTCACCTTCGACGCCTACTCCAACGACTTCGCCGCCGCCCTGCAGAACAAGACACCGCTGTCCGCGGCGCTGACGCAGATGCAGCAGGCGACGGTCGCCGACCTGAAGAAGCGCGGCTTCTCGGTCACCGGCTGAGCCCGGAAGGACAAGACACGACAGGAAAGGACAGGAAGAGGAGGCCATGAAGGCTCATCGCCGCAGGCACACGCTGCTCCCGCAGGTCCTGCTCATCCCGGCCGTGGTGCTGTTCCTGCTGTTCACGGTGGCCCCGGGCGCCTACGCGATCTATCTCAGCTTCATGAAGCAGAAGGCCGGCGGCGGCCTGTTCGGGACCGACAACCCGACCACGGTCTTCGCCGGCCTGGAGAACTACCGCGCGGCGTTCGGCGACGCGGAGTTCTGGCACAGCATCGGCCGGATGCTGCTGGTCGCGGTGATCGGCGTGCCGGCCACGATCGGCTTCTCCACGTTGTTCGCGCTGTGCCTGGACGCCAAACGGACCCGGCTCGTCGGGTTCTCACGGCTGGCGATCTTCCTGCCGTACGCGGTGCCCGGGGTCGTCGCCACGCTGCTGTGGGGCTTCATGTACCTGCCGGCGACCAGCCCGATCGGCGGCAACACGATCAACTACTTCGGCTCGCACACGGTGTTCTTCGCCGTGGCCAACGTCGCGGTGTGGGGCGTCCTGGGCTTCAACATGGTCGTCATCTACACCTCGCTGCGCGGCCTGCCCCGCGAGCTGTTCCAGGCCGCCGAACTCGACGGGGCCAGCGAGCTGCAGATCGCGCTGCGCATCAAGCTGCCGCTGCTGGCCCCGACGCTGACGCTGGTGACCGTCTTCTCACTGATCGGCGCGCTCCAGCTGTTCAACGAGCCGACCACGCTCAAGCCGGTCACCAACGCGATCAGCTCGACCTGGGTGCCCCTGATGCGCGTCTACACCGACGCCTTCGTGGACAACGACATCTACCGCGGGGCGGCCGCCTCGTTCCTGCTCATCGTGCTGACGGTCGCCGCCACCGTGGCCGCCAACACGGTGCTCCGTCTGACAGCGCGTAGGAGTGAACGATGACAGCGGCCACGACCGGAACGGTGAAGGCGGGCAGGGCGCGGACCGAGGCGACCGGATCCGGGAGGAAGGCCGGGGGCCGGACGAACTGGGTCGCGACCGTCATCCTGCTGATCGGCGCCGTGTACTGCGTGCTGCCGGTGGTGTGGATCGTGATCGCCTCCACCAAGACGAACAGCGAGCTGTTCTCGACCGCACCGTTCGCGCCGTCCTTCCACGGCGGCTTCTTCTCCAACCTGCGCGCGCTGTTCGCCTACGACCACGGCATCTTCATCCGCTGGGCGGTCAACTCGGTGATCTACGCGGTCGGCGGCGCGGCGCTGTCCACGATCATCTGTGGCTGCGCCGGCTACGCGCTGGGCAAGTACCGCTTCTCCGGCAGCGTCTGGCTGTTCCGGCTGATCGTCGCGGCCGTCCTGCTCCCGCAGATCATGCTGGCCATCCCGCAGTTCCTGCTGCTGGCCAAGCTCGGGATGACCAACAACTACGCGGCGGTGATCCTGCCGCAGCTGGTCAGCCCGTTCGCGATCTACCTGTGCAAGATCTACGCCGAGGCGTCGGTCAGCGACCAGCTGCTGGAGGCGGCGCGGGTGGACGGGGCCTCGGAGTGGCGGATGTTCGCCTCGATCGGCGCGCGCCTGATGATGCCGGCGCTGGTGACGGTGTTCCTGTTGCAGTTCATCGGCATCTGGAACAACTTCCTGCTGCCCTTCGTGATGCTCAACCGGGACCAGTTGTTCCCGCTGACCGAGGGCCTGTACGGGCTGCTGATCATCACCGGCGGCCAGGCCGCGCAGTACACGATCGTCATCGTCGGGGTGTTGGTGTCGATCGTGCCGCTGGCCGCGGTGTTCCTGCTGTTGCAACGGTATTGGCGAGTGGACCTGGTGTCCGGAGGGGTCAAGGCATGATCACACTTCCCCGGCTGGGCTTCGGCGCGGCCGCGATCGCCAACGACGGCGTCGGCCTCGGGCAGGCGCTGGACTGTGTGGAGGCGGCGTGGGACAGCGGGATGCGCTACTTCGACACCGCTCCCATGTACGGCGCCGGGCATTCCGAGCGGCTGTTGGGGCTCGCGCTGCGCGGACGGCCGCGTGCGGAGTACGTGCTGAGCACCAAGGTCGGCCGCCTGGTCCGGCCTTCGCACCCGGATACCAAGCAGACCGGCGCCGACTGGATCTACGACTTCAGCCGGGAGGGGATCCTGACCTCGCTGGAGGAGAGCCTGCTGCGCCTCGGCACCGACAGCGTCGACATGCTCTACATCCACGACCCCGACGACCACTGGCGCGAAGCCCTGGAGCAGGCATGGCCGACGGTGGCGCGGCTGCGCGACGAGGGGGTGGTGCGCGCGGTCGGCGTCGGCATGGTGCAGGCGCCGATGCTCGCCCGGTTCATCCGCGAGACCGACCTGGACCTGGTGCTGGCGGCCGGCGTCTACACGCTGCTGGACACTCAGGCCCTTGACGAACTGCTGCCCGACGCCGAGCGGCGCGGCGTCACCGTCGTCGCGGCGCAGTCGCTGCACGGCGGGCTCATCGACGGCGTCACCAACGCCATGTTCCGCTACCGTCCGGTCGACGAGCAGACCCGCGCGAAGGCCGCGCGCATCGCGAAGGTGTGCCACGAGCTCGGCGTGCCCACAGCGGCCGTGGCGTTGCAGTTCCCCCTGGGGCATCCGGCAGTTCGCTGCGTCCTGACCGGCCCGGACTCGCGCGGGCAGCTGGCGCAGAACCTGGAGTGGGCCGCGCGGCCGATACCCGCGGGCGTCTGGGAACGCCTGCGCGAGGAGGGCTTGCTGTCCGAGCAGGCGCCGGTGCCTTCCGCGGACCTGGCGACCGCCTAGATCGCCCGGATTACTACAACTTGGTTACCACTCGAACTGAGTTCCCCGAAGACCCGCCGCATCCCGCCTTAGCAGCTAGATTAATAAGGGCTCTGCAATCGCAGCGTGCACCCAGGCTCCGGCGCCACAGTCCCCTGCGGAGGGCGGATCTCGATGCGGACGCGGTCAGGGCAGCCTCAGGCGTTCCACCCTGCCCGGATCGGGCCCTACGAGGTGGTGCGGCGCCTCGGCGCGGGCGCGATGGGCGAGGTGTACCTCGCGCGCTCGGCGTCCTCGCGGCTGGTGGCGGTGAAGACCATCCGGGCCGGGCTGGCCGAACACCCCGGGTACCGGCGCCGGTTCGCGCACGAGGTGGACGCGGCCAAGCGGGTCAGCGGCGCGTTCACCGCCGCCGTGGTGGGCGCCGACCCGCACGCCGACCTGCCGTGGCTGGCCACCGTGTACGTGCCCGCGCCGTCGCTGGAGGAGCTGGTGGCCACCTGCGGGCCGCTGGCGGTGTCGGCGGTGCGCTGGCTGGCCGCCGGCTGCGCCGAGGCGCTGGAGTGCGTGCACCGGGCCGGGCTCGTGCACCGGGACTTCAAGCCCGCCAACGTGCTCGTCACCGCCGACGGTCCGCGGGTCATCGACTTCGGGCTGGCCCGCCGGGACGGCCTGCCCCAGGGCACGGCCGTCGGGATGGTGCTCGGGACGCCGCTGTACATGGCGCCCGAGCAGGCCTCGGGGGACCCGGTCGTGGGACCGGCCGCCGACGTGTTCGCGCTCGGCGCGACGCTGTACCACGCGGCCACCGGCGCCGCGCTCTACCAGGAGGAGAAGGCGGTCGGGGTCCTGCTGCAGAAGATGCGGCGGCCCCCGGACCTCGCGCTGGTCCCCCGGGAGGTGCGCGGGCTGGTCGGGGCGTGTCTGGCGCTGAAGCCGACGGACCGCCCGACGCCCGCCTCGCTGCTCGCCGCCCTGGCGCCGCATCTGGCCGCGGCCGACGCCGCGCGGGCGTTGCCCGACACGGTGCTGGAGTACATCGAGGGGTATCGCAGCGAGCAGATGGAGCTGGTGCGGACGCGGCGTTCGACGCCGGACGCGGCGGCCGAGGCCGGGGAAGACGAGACCCATGTCGCGGTGCGTTCGGCCGACAGCCTCGGGGATCTCTCAGAACCCGTGGACGAGACGGTGTTCACCGGCGACGGGGCCCACGACGCCGCGGCCGGGACCGCCGACGACTCCCCGGACGACGACCTGCGGCCCCGCCACCCGTCGCTGCCGCCGGACCAGGACGGGTCGCACTGGGTGCCGGCGCGCCGGGCGGCGTCGAGCCGGCGGCGGGCCCGCGCCGGGTCCGGCGTCGGAAGGTGGGGGCCGGGCCGGTGGCAGCGCCGCTCGCCGATGGGGCCGGCGGTGGTCGCGGGCAGTGTGGTGCTGGCGATCGGCGCGGCGACGGTCAGCGCTCTGTTTCTGGCCGGTGTGGTGACGCTCGGCGGCAAGGCCTCGGACTCGACGCAGGCGGGGGCCGGGCCGACGGCCGGTGCGGCGGCGACTGGGACTACCGGGGCGACCAGTGCTCGGCCCACCGGCTCGCCTTCCGGTTCCCCGCCGCCGACCGCCTCGCCGCCCCCGCCGACTCGCAGCGGTCCGCCGCCGCAGGGCCCGCCACCGGGCGGAGGGCCGCCGCCGCAGGGTCCGCCGCCCGGCGCCGTGACCGTGGTGGACGGGACGCGGCTGGGCGTCCGGCCGCCGTTCGGCGACCCCCGGACCACCTTCATCCTGGACGGCGCCGGGTGGCCGGCGGGGCAGACGGTCACGATCACGTTCCTGGACGCCGCCGTGCCGCAGGCCGAGACCGTGGCCGACGGGAGCGGAACGTTCAACGTCGCGCTGGATCAGGGGGCCGGCTCGATCGTGCTGCCGGACGGGCGCTACCACGTGCGGGCCTCGTTGGGGAACCGGTCGTTGTCGGTCTCGTTCGTGGTCGGGCCGCCGCTGAACCCCTGACCCACGGCCGGGCCGGAAGGCCTCTTGACTTCCCAAGAACACTGGATCAGATTCCTGATGCGTTCTGACGCATCGTCAGGTCTCGGATTCGGAGGGCCCCATGCCCGAGCACGGAACAGACCTTTCCCGCCGCCGCGTCCTGCAGGGCGCCGCCGTGGGGACCACCGCCGCCGTCTTCGGCGCGGGAGCTTTCGGCGGTACCAATGCTTACGCCGACGCTCCCGTGCTCGGGACGTACGACGTCGTCGTGGTCGGCTGCGGCGCCGCCGGGATGACCGCCGCGCTCACCGTCGCGGCGCGCGGTCTGTCGGCGGTGGTCGTCGAGAAGGCTCCGACCTTCGGCGGCTCGGCCGCGCGTTCGGGCGCCGGGATCTGGATCCCCAACAACTCGGTGATCCTCGCCGCCGGCGTCCCCGACACCCCGGCCCTGGCGGCCGAATACCTCGCGGCGGTCGTCGGCGACGGTTCGACCCCGGCGCGGCAGGCCGCGTTCCTGAACAACGGACCGGCGATGCTGTCGTTCGTCATGGCGCACAGCCCGTGCCGGTTCAAGTGGATGGACGGCTACTCCGACTACTATCCGGAGCTTCCCGGCGGGATGCCCGGCGGTCGGTCGATCGAGCCGGACGTCATCGGCGTGCCGCATCCTGGGATCGGAGCTGGCGCACCTGAACCCGGCCTACCTGCCGGTGCCCGCCGGGCTGGTGGTGTTCAGCCAGGACTACAAGTGGATCAACCTGGCCGCCGTCAACGCCAAGGGCGCGGCGGTCGCCGCCGAGGCCGCCGCGCGCGGGGCCGCCGCCGCGTTGGCCGGGCAGAAGCCGTTGACCATGGGGCAGTCGTTGGCCACCGGGCTGCGCGCCGGGCTCATGCGAGCCGGCGTCCCGGTGCTCCTGAACACGCCGCTGACGGACCTGAACATCGTCAACGGGAGCGCGGCGGGAGTGGTCGTCACGCAGAACGGCACGCCGGGCCTGATCAACGCGCGCCGCGGCGTCATCGTCGGCTCCGGCGGCTTCGAGCACAACGCCGCGATGCGCGCGCAGTACCAGCAGCAGCCGATCGGCACGACCTGGAGCGTCGGCGCGAAGGAGAACACCGGCGACGGCATCCTGGCCGGCCAGCGCGCCGGCGCCGCGCTGGCGCTGATGGACGAGGCCTGGTGGGGCCCGACGATCCCCAGCGGCGACGGGCCGTACTTCTGCCTCGCCGAGCGGACCCTGCCCGGCGGTCTGATCGTGAACCAGGCCGGGCACCGCTTCGTCGACGAGGCGGCGCCCTACGTGGACGTGGTGCACACGATGTACCGGCAGAACGCCACCGCGCCCGACATCCCGGCCTGGCTGATCATCGACCAGAACTTCCGCGACCGCTACGTCTTCCGCGACATCCTCCCGACCCTGCCCTTCCCCGACTCCTGGTACCAGAACGGCTCGGTCTACCGGGACCTGACCCTGTGGGGCCTGGCGAACCAGATCGGCGTCTCCCCGTCGGCCCTGACGAACACCGTCACCCACTTCAACGGCCTGGCGTACACCGGCACCGACACGGACTACCACCGAGGAGCGAGCGTCTACGACCACTACTACACGGACCCGGCGGTGATCCCGAACTCGTGCCTGGCGCCGCTGTGGCTCGCGCCCTTCTACGCCCTGCGCATCGTCCCGGGCGACCTCGGCACGAAGGGCGGCATGGTCACCGACGAGCGGGCACGCGTGCTCCGGTCCGACGGCTCGGTGATCCCGGGGCTCTACGCGGCGGGCAACGCGAGTGCCGCGGTGATGGGGCACAGCTACGCGGGGGCGGGCTCGACGATCGGGCCGGCGATGACGTTCGGGTACGTTGCGGGGAACGATATTTGAGCTCGGGTGGGGGCGCGAACGTCAGGATGCGTCCACCGCGGCGAAGAAAGCGGGCTTCAGCGTCTCGGCGCACCACTGCTCGAAGCGGGTCGGCGAGGCGGTCTCCGGGGTGCGGGCCACGCCGGCGGCAGCGATGTCGGCGACGGCGACCATGGGTGTCTTGCGGTCGCCGTCCACGCAGTCGAGGAAGACGCCGTTCTCCCGGATCGAATCGACCTCCTCCAGCAGGTTCTCGAAGAACGACGGGTTGGCAGCTCGACGTCCCGGTGGCCCTGCCGCCGCTGGTCATCGGCATCGCCTGGCACCCTCGGCACACGGCCGATGGCGCGCACTTCTGGTTGCGCAGTGCGGTGCGCCGGGTTCTCGCGCCCTCGTGAGCGCAGACGCGTCTCAGGACCGGTCCTGAACGACGTGTGCCAGGGTTCTGCGAAGGCCGCCGGACGGCGGTCATGCCACCGAAAGAGGAGAGCTCATGACACTCAGGAACCGCCTCGCCGCGGTCGCCCTCGCGACCGGACTCGGCCTGGTCGGCGCGGCCTCAGCCGCCTCCGCCGAGGCTTCCACCGCCAGCCCCGCCACCGGCTACTGCTCCGGCGCGCCCGGCGGCTCGACCTACACAGGGCACTGCTACGGCTACGCCGCCGGAACCTGGTTCCAGGCCTACGCGCACTGCTCCGACGGCCATATCGCCATCGGCGGCCTGGCGCCGGCCGACGGCGCCGGCGGGTTCTCGACCGCCTACTGCGGCAGTGGCACCGCTCAGTACGGCTGGAACCAGGTGACCTGATACGGCCTCGAAGAGGTCGGATATCATGCGTCGGTCGACGTTGATCAACATCTGAAGCCCCGGAGGTCGCCGCATGGAACCTGTCACGTTGATCACCGGAGGTTCCAGCGGGATCGGTGCCGCCACGGCCCGTGCCCTGCTCGAACAGGGTCATCGGGTGGCGGTCACCGGCCGCGACGCCGACAAGCTGGCCGCGTTCGCCGCCTCCACCGACGCCGAGGCCGGCGCCGGGGACCGGCTGCTGACGATCAGCGGCGACGCCGCCGACGCGACCGACGTCGCCGCGACCGTTCGTCAGGTGGTGGACACCTGGGGCCGCCTGGACACGGTCATCGCCAACGCCGGCTTCTCCCTGCCCGGCACCCTGGAGGACCACGACCCCGACGCCATGCGTTCCATGGTGCTGACCAACGTCCTCGGTCCGGCCCTGCTCGTCCGCGAGACGCTGCCGCACCTGCGAGAGTCGAAGGGCCGGATCGTGGTCGTCGGCTCGGTCGCGGGCATCCGGTACACGCCCGGCAACCTGTACTCCGTCACCAAGTGGGCCGTGCACGCGCTGGTCGAGAACACCCGGCTGCTGGTGGCCAAGGACCACGTCGGCGTCACCCTGGTCGCCCCGGGCGTCGTGGACACCCCGTTCTGGGACGAGCGCGGCGGAGCACCGCAGGCGGCGCCGGCGCTGACCCCCGAGCAGATCGCCGCCGCGATCCTGTTCGCGGTCAACCAGCCCGAGGGCGTGGACGTCAACCAGCTCGTGGTGCGGCCCACCGGCCAGCTCGGCTGACCTGCCGCACCGGGTCGGCAGGTTCTAGGCCATCGGGGCGAACCGCGGAATGGCGCGCGTGCCCGGGGGAGAAGAACCCTGGCATGAGGCCGCTGACCAGAGTCGCCGCGCTCGCCGCGACGGTGGCGATCGCCGCGTGGGCCGGGGTGGAGACCATGCGCCACGCGGCGTCTCAGCCCACGCAGGCCAGAGCCGTGACGGCGACGGCGGACGCGCCGCTGCACCTTCACGTGCCCTCCCGTCTGGCCCCGGAGCCGACGCCGGCCACGCTCGCTGCGCCGGCCGTCGATCCGGGCACGCTGCCGCAGACTCGTGCCCTTCCGAGCAGCGCCGACCAGCAGTTCCAGGCCCGGTTGCACGCGCTGTGGCAGGGCATCGTCGACGACGATCCGCGGGAAGCCCACCCGTTCTTCTTCCCGAAGACCGCGTACGTCCAGCTCAAGGCCCTGTGGAACGCCGCCGGCGACTACGACCACCGCCTGCTCGGCTACTTCGACCTGGACGTGCACGCCGCGCACCGGCTGCTCGGCGCGGGCGCGCAGCGGGCCCGGCTGGCGGGGATCGACGTGCCGACCGGCAACGCGGAGTGGATGACGCCGGGATCCGAGGAGAACAAGATCCCTTACTACCGGCTCTACGGCTCCCGCGTCAGGTACACGCTCGACGGCGTGTCACACTCGTTCGGCGTCTTCTCGCTGCTGTCGTGGCGCGGGCAGTGGTACGCCGTGCACTTCGGGCCGTGGCCGCGCTGGGAGCGCTACGGGGACGTGTTCCAGGCTCGGTGAACCCGTGGTGAACCCCTCGGGGTTATCCCTGAGATTGCGAAATAGGCCGTGTCGCTGACTGTCGAGCCGGAAGCCTGTACCTTGTGCAGGTGAGCGAGGCGCAAGGCACGTCCAGCACTGTTCGACGCCTCATGCTCGGCTCCCAGCTGCGGCGCCTGCGCGAGGCGGCGCACATCACGCGGGAGGCGGCGGGTTATGAGATCCGCTCCTCGGAATCGAAGATCTCGCGGCTGGAGCTCGGGCGCGTCGGCTTCAAGGTCCGCGACGTCGCGGACCTGCTGACCCTGTACGGCGTCACCGACGAGCAGGAGCGCGCGCCGCTGCTGTCGATGGCCGACGCCGCGAACGCGGCCTCCTGGTGGCACGGCTACCACGACGTCCTGCCCAGCTGGTTCGCCAACTACGTCGGCCTGGAGGCGGCGGCCGACCTGATCCGCACCTACGAGGTCCAGTTCATCCCCGGCCTCCTCCAGATCCCGGACTACACCCGCGCGGTGGTGGCCAGAGGCAACACCGCCCTCGACGCGGACGTCGAGCGCCGCGTCGCGATCCGCCAGGAACGCCAGCACGTCCTGTCCCGCGACGAGAACCCGCCCCGCTTCTGGGCGGTACTCGACGAGGCAGCCGTCCGGCGCCCGATGGGCAGCCCGGAGATCATGCGCCGGCAGCTCACGCACCTGCTGGAGCTGATGGAGCGGCCGAACGTCACAGTGCAGCTGCTGCCCTTCGAGTGCGGAGCCCAGGCCGCCGACGCCGGCGCCTTCACCATCCTGCGCTTCGCCGAGCAGGACCTGCCAGACGTCGTCTACCTGGAGCACCTGTCCGGGGCGCTGTATCTGGACAAGCCCGACGATGTGGACGTGTACCTGCAGGTGATGGAGCGGACCAGTGTCAACGCGCTGACTCCGGTGCTCACCACCGAGGCGTTGGCCAAGCTCATCAACGAGTTCTGACGCGTCGCTCCGGTGCCGGTGCCGGTGTCAGGGACAGGTGCGCTTTTCCATTTGTCGTAACGCGCCATTAACATGGGTTTTCAGCCAGTACGGAGACCCATCACGGAAGGCGCCACCATGGCCCAGACGCAGCCCGCGACCGAACCCGCGCGGCGCGGCGGCAGGCCGCCGCTGAGCGAGTCGCGCAAGGACGAGATCCGGCTGGAGATCGCGATCGCCGCGGTGCGCCTGTTCACCGCGCAGGGCCTGGACGGCACGTCGGTCGCGCAGATCGCGGACGCCGCGGGCATCGCCACCCGCACGCTGTGGCGCTATTTCCCCAGCAAGGAGGCCTGCGCCGCGCCGCTGCTGTCGTTCGGCCTGGACCGGTTCACCTCCTACGTGCGCGACCTGCCCGCCGACCGTCCGCTCGTCGAGGCCGCCGACGACACCCGCTGGTTCAGCGACGCCGCCTCGCCGACCCGGGTGCTGCTGGTCATCGACCTGCTGCGGCTCACGCACACCGAGCCGCTGCTGGACGCGGTGTGGAGCCGCTGCTACTCCGAGGCGGTGGCGCCGCTGGCGCAGGTGCTGGCCGAGCGCTTCGGCCTGCCGGGCGACGACCTGCGGGTCCGGGTCAAGGCCTCGATGCTGCTGGCCGCGATGCACCAGGGCCTGCGGCACTACGTGTGCCGCGCGCCGGGGGAGCGCGGGCTGTCGCTGGAGGACACCATCCGGGCCTCGGCGCGGATCGGGCTGGCCGCGGCGGAGGCCGGGGATGTGTGATCGGGGCCACTCGGCACCTTACTGTCGCAGTGTGCCATTTAGTCGGTAGGGTGGGCGGGTCGCTGGACGGCATCGTCCGACGACCCGCATTCCTCTTTCCGATCTGGAGCCGTCGCACCATGCCCAGACGTCCGGCGGACGCCTCGCGTCCCCACTACAACGTCATATTCGCGGTCCTTCTCATAGGCATCTCCGCGTACGCCGTCCTGCAGTCGCTCGTCGCCCCGGTCCTGGCGACCTTCATCACGGCCCTGCACACGACGCAGGACACTGCGACGTGGCTGATGACCGCCTACCTGCTGGCCGCCTCGGTGGCCACCCCGATCCTGGGCCGCGTCGGCGACAAGGTCGGCAAGGAGCGGATGCTGGTCATCACGCTGCTCGCGCTGACCGTCGGCTCGGGCCTGGCGGCACTGTCGCACTCGGTCGGCCTGATGATCCTCGCCCGCGCGATCCAGGGCCTCGGCGGCGGCCTGCTGCCGCTGTCCTTCGGCATCATCCGCGACGAGTTCCCCGCCGAGAAGGTGAACGCCGCCATCGGCCTGGGCTCGGCCACCGTCGCCGTCGGCGGCGGTCTCGGGCTGCTGATCGCCGGCCCGATCGTCACGCACCTGAACTACCACTGGCTGTTCTGGATCCCGATGGTCCTGACCGCGGTCGCGACCGTCGCCTGCTGGCTGTGGGTGCCCGAATCCCCGGTGCGCACACCGGGGAAGATCAGCTGGGGCGCGGCGGTGCTGCTCTCGGCCTGGCTCGTGATGCTGTTGCTGGCCGTCAGCGAGGGTCCGACCTGGGGCTGGGGCTCGACGAAGGTGATCGGCCTGTTCGTCGGCGCCGTGGTCTGCCTGCCGCTGTGGATCTGGACCGAGCTGAAGTCCAGCGCCCCCTTGATCGACATGCGGATGATGCGGCTGCCGGCGGTGTGGACCACCAACGTCGTGGCGATGCTGTTCGGCGTCGGGATGTACACGGTGATGACGTTCCTGCCGCAGCTCGTGCAGACCCCGAGGAAGGTGGCCGGCTACGGCCTGAGCGCCAGCATCACCCAGTCCGGCGTCTACCTGCTGCCGATGACGGTCTTCATGTTCCTGCTCGGCATCGCCGCGGCACCGCTGGCCAAGCGGATCGGCCTGAAGGCCGTGCTGGTGCTCGGATGTGTGGTCAGCATCCCCGGCTTCGCGGCACTCGCCCTCGGACATTCGCAGGGCTGGCAGATCTACGTGGCCTCCGGCCTGCTCGGCGTCGGCATCGGGCTGGCGTTCTCGTCGATGTCCGCGATCGTGGTCCAGTCGGTCCCGGCCTCGCAGGTCGGCGTGGCCAGCGGTATGAACGCCAACATCCGGACCATCGGCGGCGCGATCGGCAGTGGTGTGGCGGCCAGCGTGCTGGCCTCCGGCGTCACGGTCGCCAACCCGATCCCGAAGGACTCCGGCTACACGAACGTCTTCTGGCTGCTCGTCGTCGCCGCGGTGCTGGCGTCACTGGCCGCGCTGATCATTCCGGCGGTGAAGGGCCGAGCGGCGCCGCCCGACGAGCAGCTCAGCGTCGACGACGCCGAGCTGCCCGCTGCCGTGTGATCCGGCCGCTGGAGAAGGGTTCGCCGGCGAGCGTCAACGCGTCGGGGACGCACAGATCGAGGGCCGCCCACTCCGGGCGGCCGGCGATCTCCGTCAGCCACGCGCGGCGCTCGTCCGGCTCTCCGGCTCGCACCGACTGGCTGAACTGGCCGAGCTCCTGCAACTCGGGGGCCAGTCGGTAGCGCGCCTGGCAGGAGACTCGGACGATGTCGCCGCCGACGTCGTCGCTGCGCGCGAACAACCGGGCCATGGCGAGGGTGAACATCGGCTCGCCCTCGTACCACTGCTCGCCGTAGTGGTACAGGAGCAGGTCGGCGTCGGGCAGGTCGCACGTCGCGACCTCGCGCATCGCCATGGCGGTGAACGAGCGCAGCATCTGCACGGCGACCGAGCCGTCGTCCTCGCACTCTTCCCGGCTCAGCAGCGACCACCAGGCGCCGGCGACCTCGTTGACGTAGAGCGGCCGGCTGAGCAGGGCAGGCCTCTGATTCGCGTCGCCGTCGACGACGGTCCCGTCCGTCAGGTACTCCTCGCCGTCGTCGCCGACGAGCCGGGCGCCGAGCTGCTCGGCGAGGCGTGCGACGGCGCCGGTGTCGGAGTACGCGGCACGGACGGTGATTCCGCCGTTGCGCCAGTAGAGCGAGGCCGGATGATCGCCGCCGTCGTGGAGCGCGTAGACCGTGACCGATCCGGTGTCCGTGGAGACGAATCCGCCGTCGGGGACCATGCCCGGCCAGCTCTCGGCGACCGCGCGCCATTCCTCCCGCGAGATCGGGTACTCGCGGCTGTACAGATCCCACCCCGCCCGCGTGATGTGCAGGTCGTAACCCATATGGGCGCTCCATGTGTCGGTAGGGCGTGAAATATTCGCACCATGCTCGAAACCACCGAAGAACTGGCTGCCTTGCAACGTCTCCTCGACGACAGCGCTGCTGCTGCCGGGCCGCATATGCGGGACATCATCACAGATGATCGTCGGATGGACGCCGGCGCGTTGGCCGTGCGCCTGCAGGGCATGTGCCTGATCACCGTGGCGACCGTGACCGCCGATGGACGTCCGCTCACTGGTCCGTTCGACGGGTACTTCCTGCACGGGTCGTGGTGGTTCAGCTCGGGTCCGGAGGCGGTGCGCATCAGGCATCTGAAGGCGCGGCCGGCGGTGAGCGCGACGTACCTGCCGGGGGAGGAGCTGGCGGTGACGGTGCATGGGCGGGCTGAGTTGTTCGATCTGCATGGGCCGGAGTGTGCGGAGCTGCGGCAGACGATGCTGGATCACTATCTGCCGAAGCAGCCCGGCTTTCAGGAGTGGATGGAAGGTCTGACCGGGGCCTTCGGCGTGCGCGTTGACGCGCGGAAGCTCTTCACCTTCTCGGATTCGACGCAGGGCTGACGACACCGAGAGCTGACGACGCTGAGGGCTGACGACACCGAGGGGGCTTCGCGCTAGCGACCGACCGCGGGTACCTCGTGTCACCGACCGGTCGTGCCGTCGATGAGCTCCCGCAGAATGTCCGCATGGCCTGCGTGCCGGGCGGTCTCCTCGATCATGTGCGTCAGCGCCCAACGCAGGGTCGGCGCCGGCTTCGTTCCCGGCTGCGGCCTCGGAACCGGCGCGCCGAGATCGCCGCAACCGGGAACGAAGCCGGCGGTGAGCGCGCCCCTCCAGCGTTGGCGGACTCGCGGGGACTCGGCACCTGATCTTGCTGCCATGGCAAGACGTGCCTGGCCCCGGCATCTGCAGCTACCGGAGGTCCGACCGGGCCGGCAGATCGAGACCCAGCCGCTCCGGAACCCCCTCCAGCACCAGTGCCGCGGCGCCGAGCACCCCCGCGCTGTCGCCGAGCGTGCTCGGCACGATCCGCAGCCGCTGATGGAGCGAGCCCATCGTCCCGCGTCGTAGCGTGCGGCGAATCGGTTCGAACAGGGCGTCGCCGGCCTCGACCAGGTCGCCGCCGATGACGACGAGTTGCGGGTTCAGCAGGGAGACCGCTGCTGACAGTGCGCGGCCCACGGCCTCGCCGGCGTCTTCGAGGGCGCGGAGGGTGCCGCGGTCGGATCGGCGGAGGAGGTCTGGGAGGTCGGCGGCGGTGACGGGTTGGTTCCAGCTGCGGGCCAGGAGGGCGGCGATCGCGGTGGGGCTGGCGACGGTTTCCAGGCAGCCGCGGCTGCCGCAGCGGCAGAGGGCGCCGTTCGGCTCGACCGTCACGTGCCCGAGTTCGCCGGCCAGGCCGAGGTGGCCCAGGAGCATGCGGCCGTCGCTCATCATGCCGGCGCCGATGCCGGCGGCCAGGCGGACGTAGACCACGTTCGTGCAGTCGCGGGCGGCGCCGAAGCGGCGTTCGGCGAGGACGCCGGCGTTGGCGTCGTTGATGATCTGCGTCGGCAGGCCTGTGCGCGCCGCGAGTTCGTCGGCGGGGCGGGTGCCGACCCAGCCGGGCATGATGCCCTCGGCCCGGAGGCCGCCGGTGACCTTGTCGACGGGACAGGCGATGCCCAGGCCCAGGCCGAGGATCTTCTGAGGGGGGACGCCAGTGTCGTCGAGCGCGGCGCCGATCAGCCGGACCGCGGTTTTCAGGGCGCGCTCCGGGTCGTCGTCGACGGCGATCGCCTCCGAGCGGTCCCAGCGCGGTGTTCCGACGACATCGGTCACAATGGCGCGCACGTGATCGTGGCCGACGTCCAGCCCGACCGCGTAGGCGGCGTCCGGTTCCAGCGAGACCAGCTGCGGCGGCCGGCCGGTGCGCTGGCCCGACGGCGCCGCCTCCGCGGTCTCGCGCACCACCCCCGCGACGATCAGGTCGAAGACCACTGACGCCACGGTGGCGCGGGCCAGGCCGGTCCGCCGCACCAGCTCGGCCCGGGACAGCCGGGGGTGGTCGGCGAGGGCTTGCAGGACCCGGACCCGCCCCAGATTGTGCAGGTTGATCGGGGTCTCGGCCGCGGTCTCCGCATCGGTGGCAGTCGGGTGCACGCCAGAACCATAGCAACGGAGTAAATCTCGTCCTAGTCAAAACTGCGGCGGAAGTTGTTTCAGGGTCCTTGACTTTCGCGCATAGTCGGCTGAATGTGAGGGGCGGCTAGTGCTCCAGCAGGCATCCAGTACGGAGGCGCAATGGAACAGCACAGACGCACCAAACGGCCCAGACTGCGCAGGACGGCCCAAGCGACCGTCGCCCTCGCGATCGGGCTGGGCATCGCGGTGACCGCGGCTCCGGCCTCGTCCGCCGGAGCCGCGACCGCCGGTAACGCAGGGGATGCGGCGAACAGCAGAACCCAAGTGCCGATCTATCTCAACCCGCATTACAGCGCCGAGGCGCGCGCCGCAGACCTGGTCTCCCGCATGACGCTCCCGGAGAAGGTCGCGCAGCTGAGCACCAACAGCGGCCCGGCGATCCCGCGCCTGGGGGTGCAGCAGTACACGTACTGGAGCGAGGGCCAGCACGGCGTCAACACCCTGGGAGCCGACCAGAACAACAACGGCAACGGCGGCGCCGTCCGCTCGACCAGCTTCCCGACCAACTTCGCCAGCACCATGTCCTGGGACCCGAGCCTGATCTACCAGGAGACCACCGCGATCTCGGATGAGGCCCGCGGGTTCCTGGACAAGTCGCTGTTCGGCGTGAACCAGAACAATCTCGGCCCCTCGGCGAGCGACTACGGCAGCCTGACGTTCTGGGCCCCGACCGTGAACATGGACCGCGACCCCCGCTGGGGCCGGACCGACGAAGCCTTCGGCGAGGACCCGTACCTCGTCTCGCAGATGGCCGGAGCCTTCGTCAACGGCTACGAGGGCAACACTCCGAGCGGCAAATCCGAGACCGGATACCTCAAAGTCGCGGCCACCGCGAAGCACTACGCGCTGAACAACGTCGAGCAGGACCGCACCGGCGTCTCCTCCAACGTCAGTGACACCGACCTGCACGACTACTACACCAAGCAGTTCGCGTCCCTGATCGAGAACGCGCACGTCTCGGGCCTGATGACGTCCTACAACGCCATCAACGGCACCCCGAGCGTCGCCGACACCTACACCGCGAACCAGCTCGCGCAGCGCCAGTACGGCTTCAACGGCTACATCACCTCCGACTGCGGCGCCATCGGCACCACCTACCAAACGTTCCCGAGCGGCCACAACTGGGCGCCGCCCGGCTGGACCACCGACGGCAAGAGCTCCACCGGCACCTGGACCGACACCGCCACCGGCACCACCGTCCCGGCCCAGGCCGGCGGCCAGGCGTACGCGCTGCGCGCCGGCACCGACCTGAACTGTGCCGGCGGCGAGAACACCTACGCCGACATGACGGCCGCGATCAACGCCGGGGTGCTCAGCGAGGGCGTCATCGACAACGCGCTGGTAAAGATCTTCACCGTGCGCATGAGGACCGGCGAGTTCGACCCCGCGGGTTCGAACCCTTACACGGCCATCACCAAGGCGCAGATCCAGAGCCCGGCGCACCAGGCGCTGGCGACAGAGGTCGCCGACAACTCGCTGGTGCTGCTGAAGAACCAGCCCGCGGCCGGCGCCACCAAGCCGCTGCTCCCGCTGTCCGCGGCCACCACGAACAAGATCGTGATCGTCGGCGACATGGCGAACGCGGTGACCCTGGGCAACTACTCCAGCGATCCCACGCTCCAGGTCAGCGCCGTGCAGGGCATCACCGCCGCGGTGCAGAAGGCCAACCCCGGCGCGACCGTGACCTTCGACGCCTGCGGCACCTCCACCGACGCCACCACCGCGGCGACCTGCTCGGCGCAGACGCTCAGCGATGTGGCGGGCGCCGACGCGGTCGTCGTCTTCGTCGGCACCAACCAGAAGATCGCCGACGAGGGCAAGGACCGCACGACCATCGCCATGCCCGGCAACTACGACTCGCTGATCAACCAGATCGCGGCGGTCGGCAACTCCCGCATGGTGCTGGCGATCCAGTCCGGCGGCCCGGTGCGGATCGACGACGTCCAGAAGGACTTCGCCTCGGTCGTGTTCAGCGGCTTCAACGGCGAGAGCCAGGGCACCGCGCTGGCCGACGTGCTCTTCGGCAAGCAGAACCCGGACGGGCACCTCGACTTCACCTGGTACGCCGACGACTCGCAGCTCCCCGCGATGTCGAACTACGGCCTCACCCCGGCGGAGACCGGCGGCCTGGGCCGCACGTACATGTACTTCACCGGCGCCCCGACCTACCCGTTCGGCTATGGCCTGAGCTACTCGACGTTCGCCTTCTCCGGCATCCACGCCGAGCACCACAGCGCGGACGCCAACGGCAGCCAGAGCGTCACCGTCACGGTGAAGAACACCGGCACCACGGCCGGCAGCACCGTCGCGCAGCTCTACGCCGCACCGAAGTTCACCGTCGCCGGCCAGACCTTCCCGAAGGAACAGCTGGTCGGATTCCAGAAGAGCAAGGTCCTCAAGCCGGGGGAGAGCCAGCGGCTCACCATCACCGCGCAGATCCCCGATCTGGGCATCTGGAACCCGACCACCATGAACTCCGTGGTCTACGACGGGACCTACGCCTTCCAGGTCGGAGCCGACGCCACCGACCTGCGCGGCAGCGTGGACGTCGCGGTGACCGGGACGCTGACGCAGCGCGTCCGCACCGTTTCCGTGCAGCCGGACCAGGTCGACTTCCAGGTCGGCCAGACGCTGGACCTCACCGGCAAGAACCCGTGGATCGCTGACGACACCACCGGCGTCGGCTCCGTTCCGCAGGGCCGGAACATGAGCGTCACCGCCGACAACGTCGTCGAGGCCGCGGACGCCGACGGCAGCTTCGCCGACCTGTCCAAGGCGCACGTGAGCTACCACAGCAGCGACCCGCGCGTGGCCACCGTCGACGCCAAGGGACTGGTCACCGCGGTCGGCACGGGAGCCGCGGACATCACCGTCACGGTCGACGGTGTCAGCGGTGCCACGCCGATCGTGGTGGGCCACGCGGTGTCGGTCACCACCCCGGCGCTCGCGCAGCCGGGTCAGGCCTCGACGGTCAGCACGACGTTCACTAACACCGCCTCGGCCGCTTCCGGTAGGTCCGGCGCGGTGAGCGACGTCGCGATGAACCTCGACCTGCCCGCCGGCTGGAGCGCGACGGCGACCAGCCCGTCGAGCTTCGCACACGTCGCGGCCGGCCAGAAGGTGACCACCACCTGGTCGGTGACGGTGCCGAGCGGCGCCGGCGGCACCTACACGCTGAACGCCGACGCCACGGTCCGGGGCAAGCACGACAGCACCGGCTTCCAGCAGCTGGCGGTGCCGTACACGTCGCTGCCGGCCGCCTTCAACAACGACGCGATCACCAACGACAGCAACCGGGGCGGCGCCGATCTGGACGGCGCCGGCGCGAGCTTCTCGGCGCAGGCGCTGGCCTCGGTCGGCGTGACGCCCGGTGCGCCGCTGGTGCACGACGGCCTCACGTTCACCTGGCCGGACCGGCAGGTCGGACAGAGTGACAACGTGGTCGCCGCCGGGCAGACCATCGACATCACCGGCTCCGGCTCCACGCTGGGCCTGCTGGGGACCAGCACCTGGGGACCCAGCAGCGGCAGCGGCACCATCACCTACACCGACGGCAGCACGCAGCCCTACACGATCGCCTTCGGCGACTGGGCCAACGGCACCCCGCCGACCGGCGGCGACGTCGCGATCCGCGCGCCGTACGGCAACCAGCCGGGGAACCAGACCGGGTGGGCGGCGACGATCGACTACTTCCCGGTGACGCTCGACCCGAGCAAGACTGTGCAGTCGATCACGCTGCCGTCCGGCAGCGCGCAGCCGCACGGCGGGATCCCGGCGATGCACGTGTTCGCCCTGTCCATCAAGTCCGACCACCTGGCGATCACGGCTCCGCCGGCGCTGGAGCCCGGCGCGTCGGGCACCGTGACCACGACGCTGGCGAACCCGTCGTTGGCGGCGCTGAGCACCGTGGCTCTCGGGCTGACGCTGCCGGCCGGCTGGACGGCCGCCAACAGCACGCCGGACACCTTCGCCACGGTCGCGGCCGGAGCCACGGTCTCGACCACGTGGTCGGTGACGGTGCCGGCGTCGCAGCAGCCGGGGCCGCACGTGATCGGGGTGACCGAGACCGTCGGCGGCGCGCAGGCCGGGATCTCGGGCACGCAGACCACCGTGGCCTATCCGTCGCTGACCGCCGGGTTCAACAACGTGTCCATCACGGACGACGCGAACCACGGGCCCGGCAACATCGACGGCGGCGGGAACAGCTTCTCCGCGCAGGCGCTGGCCGCTGCGGGGCTGAACCCCGGGGGACAGTTCACCTTCAGTGGGCTGACCTTCACCTGGCCGAGCTCGGCGGCGGGGACCTCGGACAACGTCGAGGCCGACGGACGCTCGTTCAGCATCACCGGCAGCGGCACGACGCTGGGGTTCCTGGGCGCCGCGGCCAACGGGCAGTCCTCGGGCACCGCGACGATCACCTACACCGACGGGAGCACGCAGCAGTTCACGCTCGGGTTCGGGGACTGGGCCTCGACCTCGCCGTTCCCCGGTTCCCAGGTCGCGGTGACCTCCGCGTACGGCAACACCTCCAGCGGCAAGTCGCCGTGGAAGGCCTCGGTGTTCTACGACAGTGTGGCGCTTCAGGCCGGCAAGACGGTGCAGTCGGTGACGTTGCCGGGCGGGACGTCCTCGCCGCTGCACGTGTTCGCGGCGGCGATCGGCTGACCTGGCCGGAAGGCGCTTAGCGGGTCTGGGTGCTTAGTGGGGCTGAGTGCTTAGTGGGTCTGGGTCCTTGGGGGCCTGGTGCGCGGTCGTGCACCAGGCCCCGGTCAGCCGATGACCGTCAGTGGACCCCGGCCGCCGTGCACTCCGCCGCGAACTGCGGGGTGCACACCTCGGCCTTGGTGGCCGCGCCGGCGTCGATGACATCGTTCACGTTCGCCTTGACGATGGCCTCCGGCGTCAGCATCACGGACTTGACGAGCTTGCCGGTGACGGTGTCGGGGACCATCGCGGTGGCCGTGTTCGCCGGGGCGCCGGTGGCCAGGTCGATGGCCAGCTCGGCGCCGGCCGCGGCTTCCTTCGAGGGGTCCTTGAAGACCGTCATGCACTGGTCGCCGTTCAGCACCGACTGCAGGCCGGCGACGGTCGCGTCCTGGCCGGTGACCGGGATCTTGCCGTTGAGGTGGTGCGCCTTCAGGACCGCGATGACCGCCTGGGCCATGCCGTCGTTGGCGACCAGGACGCCGCTGATGTTCGGGTTCGCGGCGAGCATCTGCGAGAAGGTCTTGCCCGCGAGGGTGTTGTCCCAGCCGGCGATGGACTGGTTCGGGCCCTTGATGTAGCTGCCGTCGGCGTAGCGCGGGGTCAGGATGGAGTTGTAGCCCTGCGCGAACAGCGTCGCGTTGTTGTCCGTCGGAGCGCCGTTCACCTCGGCCACGACCGGCTTGGTCTCCCCGGCCAGGCACTGCGTGAGGCCCTGACCCTGCTGCTCACCGACGTCGACGTTGTCGAAGCTGACGTAGTAGTCGGCGCCGCCGCCGAGCGTGAGGCGGTCGTAGTCGACGGTGGCCACGCCCTGGGCCCGGGCCTGGGCCAGCACCGCCGAGCCGGAGGTGGCGTCCAGGTCGACGATGACCAGCACGTTGACGCCCTCTTTGAGCATCCGGTCGGCGATCGCCTGGAACTGGCCCTTGTCACCCTGCGCGTTCTGGATGTCGTAGCGCACGCCCTTGGCCTTGAACGCGGCCGTGAGCGCCGGCCGGTCCTCGGTCTCCCAGCGCGCGGAGGACGTGGTGTCCGGAAGGATCACTCCGACGAAGGGCGAGCGCCCCTTCGCCGATCCGCCAGAGTTGCTGCTGCAAGCCCCCAGAGCGAGTGCCGCGACGGTGCCGGCCGTCATGGTCCGGATGATCAGGCTTCTCATCGTTAGCTTTCCTTAAAGGGTGCCGAAGGCGCACACCGTCGTCTGCTTGTTCTGTGGCGGATCCGCGGTTCTCGCGCGGCATCCTGGCGGCAGGTGGCGGTGCGGACAGGCTTTGACGCGGGACAGCCCTCACGCGTCTTTGTCAGGGCGGCCAACGAATTGCTCTTTTGGAGGATTGAAAAAGTATGGGGCGCGAGCCGGTGAGCGCCAGGGGTGTGAGGTCCAAATCTCGCCACCGGGCCGTAACGATTCGGAAACGTGGGATTCGGCGACTGGATGACCTGGGGCGCGGCGTTTCGGTGCGGTTTGTGCTCGCACGGGTGCGGGGCGTGCGGGCGGGCGCGCGGGTCGGATTCGTACGCTGAGTACCTGGGATGTCGCTTTGCGCGGCGGGATTCCGGCGGGATCCGGCGGGGCCGGACGGGCGTCGGGTGCGGTTGTCGGATTCATGACAGTGCGCAGGCAGGCCAACGCGTTGGTCGTGGACTGTCGGGGAACTGGATTGCCGTGAACTGGTTGATGGTGCTGTCGGGCTGTAGTCGCGTGGTGCGAGACTTACACCCGTGAGCCGCCCGGAATTTGGTGCGTGCTTTAACAATCTCGGTCATGTTTGGTTGCGCTCGGTTGTACTCGCGAGTAGAACGCGTGACGTGAGCGAGATTCTGAACGAACCCGCATCCGCCGACCGCCCGGCCATCGACGAGTTCCTGCGTGCACACGGCGCCGCGGACATGCCGCACCCCGGCGGCACCCTTCTGCAGCACTTGAACCGTGTCAGCCGTCGGCTCGCGGAATGGGGCGCGCCGCCTGAGGTTCAGACGGCAGGCCTATGTCACGCGACGTATGGCACCGATGGCTTCGCGCCATCTCTGCTTAACCTGGCCGAGCGACGCGTCCTCGTCGACCTGATCGGCGAGCGTCCCGAGGCTTTGGTTCACCTCTATGCCAGCTGCGACCGCGCGGTGACTTACCCGCGTCTGCGCGGCGGCGAGCGTCCGGTCTTCCGTGACCGCTTCGCACAAGCCGACCTCCAGCCGGCTGCCGAGGATCTCGGCGCCTTCTTGGAGATCACCGCAGCGAACGAACTCGACGTCTTCGCGCACAACGCCGATCTGGCCGCTCGCTACGGCTCGGCGATGTACCGACTCCTGGAGCCTGTCGGCACCCTGCTTTCTGCCGCCGCTTGGGACGCGGTGCGGCGTGAACTCGGAGACGGCGCCGGGCGGTAAGCGGTGACGCCAGCGTCTTGACGCTCCGCAGGATGCTGCTTACTCTCCTTTCTGGTTAGGAAAGGTTACTAACGAAAACGGCGTGCCGGTATCACCGCTGGTCACGCCGTCCGGCGCCACCGCCACGCTCCACCGCGGCCCCCTTCTCGCCCCACCGCGGCCGCGTCCCCAGCTCTTCCGACGAAAGGGGAACCAGCGATGAAGACACCCCCACGGCGCCTGCTCACGGCGCTCGCAGCCCTCTGCCTGGGCATCGGCGCGGCCCTCGGCCTGATCGCCGCTCCGGCTCAGGCGACGGCTCACGCTCAGGCGACGATCCAGGCCCAGGCGGCCGCCCCGGTTCGGGCGGCGGCCTCGGGCACCACCGAGCAGACGTTCCTCACCTTCTACGGCTGGTGGGACAACACGCCTCCGGGCGGCGTCATCTCCTACCCGCAGATCCACCAGACCGCCGGCGGCACCGGCACCTACTCCGACCCGATCACCTTCGCCACCGACTCCAGCGAGCAGCCGCCGGGCACGATCGTCTACGTCCCGCGCGTCGGCAAGTACTTCATCATGGAGGACAGCTGCGAGGAGTGCAGCGCGGACTGGACCGGCCACGGGCCCAACGGCGGCCCCAACCTGCGGCACCTCGACCTGTGGCTCGGTGGGCAGGGCGGCAACGCGTTCAAGGCGATCGAGTGCGAGGACGCGCTGACCGACTACAACTCCGACGGTACGCCGTCCATGGAGCCGGTGATCGTCAACCCGCCGTCGAACGAGACGGTGACCTCTGAGCCGATCTTCAACACCGGCACCGGCGCGTGCTACGGCGGCGCGAGGCCGACGATCACCGTCGGGCAGTACAAGAACGTCTCGACCGGCAAGTGCATGACCGACCCGAACGACAGTTCCTCGTCCGGGGTGCTGCTGGTGACCTCGGCGTGCGACAGCTCGGCGGCGAGCCAGCAGTTCACGTTCGACGGCACGTTCCTGCAGATCAACAACCTCTGCGCGGACTACTCGACATCGCAGATCTCGATGCAGAAGTGTACGGCGGGGCCGAGTCAGCAGTGGTCGTACAACACCGACCTGACGTTCACCGACATCCAGTCCGGTAAGAAGTACATCAACGACTCTTCGGGCAAGGTCAAGGCGGGGAGCAGCTCCAGCACGACGAAGACGTGGACGTTCCTTCCGGCGCAGACTGGGTCGAGCGACTTCTCGGTGTCGGCTGCGCCGTCCTCGGGCTCCGTCGCCGCCGGTGGCACCGCGAGCGCGACCGTGTCTACTGCGGTCACGGCTGGCAGCGCTGAGTCCGTGGCGCTGAGCGCCAGCGGCGGCCCGGCCGGCTCGACGGTCACGTTCAGCCCGACGTCGGTAACCTCCGGCGGGAGCTCGACACTGAGCGTGGCGACGAGTTCCACGACTGCTGCCGGGACCTACCCGATCACGGTTACCGGTACGGCGGCGTCTGGCACGCACACTGCTACGTACACGCTGACCGTGACCTCGTCTTCGGGTGGTGGCTGTACTGCGGCTCAGTTGGTGGTCAACCCGGGCTTCGAGAGCGGTACCAGCAGTGGGTGGACCGGCAGCTCTACGCTCGGTTTCAACCCGATCACCAACAGCACGAGCGGCGAGCCGCCGCACTCGGGGTCGTGGGAGGCGTGGCTGAACGGCAACGGCAGCAGTGACACTGACACCGTTTCGCAGAAGGTGACGATTCCGGCTGGGTGTACTGCGACGTTGTCGTACTGGTTGCACGTTGACACGACGGAGAACACGTCCAGTGCTAAGCCGGACACGTTCACCGTTCAGGTGCTGAACTCGTCGGGCACTGTGCTCACGACGCTTGCGAGCTTCAGCAACCTGGACCAGGCGAGTGGGTACGTGCAGCACAGCAGTGATGTGTCGGCGTATGCGGGGCAGAGCGTCACGCTGCGGTTCACTGGGACTGAGACCGACAAGAACGGTGGTACGACCAGCTTCGTGCTCGATGACACGGCGTTGAACGCCAAGTAGCAAGCGCCAGTTGAGCTCTGGCTAAGCCCCATTGGGGTGGGTGCGCTTTCCCGAATAGGGGGTAGCGCACCCACTTCTCCTGTTCCCGGCGAGGCCGTCGGTCCGTCAGAATCCTGATGGGGATTTCCGGCCGAGGGGGAAGCGTGCTGACAGGTGGGGAAGCGAACGGCAGGGTTCTGCGGTCGGCGTTGTTCGTCGACTTCGACAACGTGTTTATTGGGCTGCGGGACTCCAGTCCGCGGGCGGCGGAGGTGTTCAGCCGGTCGCCGGAGGCGTGGCTGAGCTGGTTGACCCGTGTTCCCGAGGTGGCCCAAGCCCCCGGCGGCGAGGGCACGGAGGGCTCTGAGCCCGAATCGCAGGGCGCGGTCCGGCGTTTGTTGTTGACTCGCAACTGCTACCTGAACCCGGTTCAGGACACCAAGGGCTTCCGGGCGTTCTTCACGCGTGCCGGGTTCCGGGTTGTGGACTGTCCTTCGCTGACGCAGCACGGCAAGAGCAGCGCGGACATCCATATGGTGATGGATATTCTGGATATTTTGGCGCATCCGGTTCGCTATGACGAGGTGATCGTCATGAGTGCGGATGCTGACTTCACGGCGGTGATGCTGCGTCTGAGGAGTCATGATCGGCGGACGGTGAGCGTGTCCAGTAGTCCGGTCGCGCATGCTTACCGTGCGGCGTGCGACCTGGTTGTTTCCGATGAGGAGTTCACCCGGCAGCTGTTGGGGCTGCAGCGTTCGGCGAGCACGGTGGGGGTGGCTGCCGACGGTGGGCTGTCGCAGCTCTCGCAGTCCAGCGGGCTGCCGGAGGGGATCGGGGAGTTCATCGAGGACCTGGTGCGGAAGTCGCCGAAGGCGGTGTCGCACGCGAGTATTGCCAGCCAGCTCATGAAGAAGTTCGGGCGCGGGCAGACCGTCGGGGGGCAGTGGTTCGGGTACGGGGCGTTCGGGGACGTGCTGGGGTCGTTGACGCTGACGCTGGAGGGGCAGCCGTTGGTGGTCGACTTCGCGACGCCCGGGTACGTGTTGGACCCCGCACGGCACAGCCGGCCGGTCCCGACGCCGGACGCCACCGAGGGCCTGGATCCGGATCTGGCCGCGTTCATCACGGCGGTGCACTCCACCACCGGCATGCCGAAGCTGGCGCCGGCGACGTACCGGGGACTGTTCGAGCAGATCCACGCGGAGGTCCGGGACCTGCTCGCGGCGGGGCAGCCGTATGTGGTGGAGTCTGTGGCGGGAGCAGTCGCGCAGCGCTGCTACGAGGCGGGGATCCCGGTCACGGTGAGCCAGGTGAAGTTCGTGCTGCGCGGCTACGAGCTGTCGGGCTACTGGCGCGGCGGGCCGCAGGGGGCGTCGGCGGCGGAGCTTGCTAGTGCCAGTCGGGACAGCGCTTTGGCGCGGTGCGTGCAGATGGGGATTCCGGGGACTGATGAGAACTTGGCTTTGCTTGATCGGTGGCTGGTTGAGGGGTAGGGGGTGCGGGGTGGTGGTGGCGGGTGGGGCGTCCGGTAGGTTTCCGTCGCGCGGTTGGTTTGTGGGTTTACAAGCATTTTTACGGCTTCGCGCACGGTTTGATGACCTCGCAGGGGGACGCAGTTCGGTTGAGCCTCGCCGGTCGCACTGGCGGCCGCCGGTTTTCGCTGACACGACCACGCGGCGGTTCAGGCTTCTGCGGCAGTGCGCTGGCGGCTGGCGGTTTTCGTGTTCACGACCGCGCACAGGTCCGAGTCACTGCGCACACGTTGCGTAGGCGGCAATCGTCGTGCGTGGTGGGCACCTTGAGGCCTCCGGCGGGCGCTCTACAGCGAGGGGGCGACCCGTGCGTCCGGCGCTTCGGCGGCGGCCCGCGACTGCTCGGCTTTCTGTCCGCTCGTGGTGCGCCGCGCTGCTTGCCGGCGGTCGCTGCTTGTGGTCACCGAGGTTCTGGGCCCCTCGCCACGTCGTCGCCTTACGGAACCAGCCCGGTCCGGTGGCGTCAAGCCGCATCACACCTGCTGTGGTCCGGCTCCGTCCGGCTGGACACCACCAAACCGGCCAGGTTGGCTTCGCCCGCCGACGCGGCGAGGGACCCAGAACCAACACCCCGCATGGTCCGGTCGGACCCCAGAACCACGTGGTCGGCCAGCGCTGCCCCGTCACCGACCGTGGCCGGCTGAGCCGCCTGCCGACGGCGGCGAGCGCCTCTACGCGTCCTCAGCGCCCTTCAGCTCCCAGGCGCCGCGGCGGCGGACCGCCGCCAGGTAGTACGCGGCCGAGGCGGCGCCGATGCCGAGGGTGGTCCATAGGCTTGGGCGGCCGACCTTTGGGTCCTGGAAGTTCTCGTAGACCACGTAGGCGATGGCGGCTAGTGCCAGTAGTGGGGCTGCTGGCCAGGCGGGCATTCGGTAGGCGGCGTGGGTGGTGGTGCCGTTGCGGCGGCCGGCTATGGAGGACAGGGCGAGGGTGGCGTAGACCGCGATGAGGGTTGTGGAGGTTACCACCAGGAGGAAGGTGTTGTTTGCGAAGCAGAAGGCGGCGCTGACCATGCCGGTGGCGATGGTGGCTATCCAGGGGCTGCCGAACTTGGGGTGGATGGTGGCCAGTGCCTTGCTCAGCGGGGAGGGCCAGGCGGTGTCGCGGCCGGTGGAGAAGACCATGCGGGCGGTCACCAGGATGATGGCTAGGACTGCGTTGAAGATGGCGACGGCGATGGCGAGGCTGATTGCGTCGTTGACGGTCGAGTTCGATGTGGCGGTGATGAAGTACTTCATCATGTTGTCCGCGCTGAACAGGGCTGGCAGGTTCGGGGCGCCGATCAGGACTGCGGTGGTCGGGATCAGTTCGGCCAGGACTGTGATGGCCAGGGCCCACAGGATGGTTCTGGCGATGTTGCGGGGGGCGTCCTTCGTCTCCTCGCCGAAGTAGACCGCTGAGCCGTAGCCGCTGTAGGCGAAGATTGCGACCGCGGTGGCTGCGCCTATGGTGCCGACGCTGACCGCGGTGACCGTTGAGCCGGAGGCCGCTGCGGACACCGGGTGCGCTATCAGGTTGCCGAGTGAGCGCTTGGGGTGGAAGAAGCCCAGGGCGCTGACGACGATGAGTGCTGTCATCTCGATGGCCAGGAAGATGCCCGTCACCCAGGCGTTCAGCTTCAGGTCGAACACCGCCAGGGCGGTGGCCAGTAGGGTCGTCACCGCTGCCGCGACCGCCGCGTCCAGGTGCGGGAACAGCACGGCCAGGTACGTGCCCACGCCGAGCGCGATGACGGCGACCACCAGCAGCTGTGTGACCAGGATCAGCCCCAGCACCACGAATCCCGGCAGTCGTCCGAGCACGCGGGCGGTGATCGCGTACTCGCCGCCGGCCAGTGGGAACGCGGAGGAGAGCTCGGCGTAGACCAGCGCCATGAACACTCCGACGATCCCGGCCACGCCGAACGCCCAGAAGGCGCCGGTCCCGGCCTGGCCGATGACGCCGGGGCTGATGATGAACACGGACGAGGCCGGGGTGATGGCCGACAGCGTGATGAACAGGGTCCCGAGCATCTTCAGGCCGCGGTGTAGACGGGGACGGTCGTGCCCGGCGGTGTCGGTGGAACGGGACGGGGACGTGCCCGAGACAGTCATGGAGCGTCCTTCCGAGCGGACTTCTTTGAAGAGTTATCAAAGAAGTCGGCCCTGGACTCCGTCAATGTTTTCGGTGGTGATGAGTGATTAACCCTTATTCTGTGCGGGGTGTGGCTCGGTGATCGAGGATCATGGCTTGCGTTCTTTGAGAGTCTCCAAGAGAATTCCGGACCATGGGAAGACCGAGCAGGGCCCATGAGAAGCGTGCCGAACTCGTCGAGGTGGCGCGTCAGGCGATCCTGGACCGCGGCGTCGCCGGACTGCGCCTGCGCGACGTCGCCGACCGGGCCGAGATGACCCCCGGCGCGGTCCAGTACTACTTCCCGACGCTGACCGACGTTCTGCGCGAGGTGCAACGGGAGGCCGTCGAAAGGTTCTGCGCGGACCGGGAGACGGCCGCCCGGGCTGAACCGGACCCCCGGCGGCGCCTGATCGGCATGATCCGATCGGGCGTGCCGGCCGCGAGCGACGACGAGTTGGTCCGGCTGCTACTGGAGCTGGGTACCTTCGCCCGCCGCGATCCCGCGTATTCGGCGCAGCACGTTCGGCTCTACGAGCGGCAGGTCGCGGTATACGCCGCGATCCTGGAGGCCGGCGCGGCGGTCGGAGTGTTCACCCTGTCCCGCCCCCCGAACACCGTCGCCCGGAGCCTGGTCCTGCTCGAAGACGGCCTCGGGCTGCACCTGACGCAGGCCGTGCCGCCGCTGGACGCGCGCGCCGCCGAGGCGATCCTGCTGGCCTACGCCGCCGACGCCGCCGGCTGCGACCTGACCGCGGTGGAAGGATCCTGATGCGGCTGATCAGCCCGGGTTGACCGGGGCTTTCTCATATTCCGGCAAAGAGCGTCTCACGCTGCGGCTGCCGTTGTCTGCGCCGCTGGTCAGCTCGTTACCGTCGCCGAATGCGCACTCCTCGAACGAACGTCCGGGCCGCCGCTCTCGCCACGGCGGCTGCCGCGGCCCTGATCGCCGGCGTCGTCCCGGCCACCGCCGCCGCCTCGGCCGCGCCGCAACTGCCCGCCTGGACCGTCCTGACCGACGCGTCCGGTGCCGGACGCGGCGACATCTTCGTCGCGCCGTCCTCCTCCGACGCCAAGTACGCCAACGGCGTGGAGATCCTGAGCCCGGACGGCAGGAAGACCGTCTGGTCGCACCGCGTGCCGGCCGGCCTGTCCGCGGCTGACTTCCGTGCGCAGACCTACCACGGCAAGCCGGTGCTGACCTGGTGGCAGGGGACCGGACTCGGCGGGCTCGCGTCCGGCACCGACGTGATCTACGACGCGAGCTACCACCAGATCGCCGAAGTCCACGCCGGCAACGGCTACACCGCCGACGGCCACGAGTTCGTCATCACCCCGCGCAACACCGCGCTGATCCTCGCCTACACGGAGAGGACCGCCGACCTCACCTCGATCGGCGGCTCGGCGCACCAGAAGGTGATCGACGGCGTCGTGCAGGAGATCGACATCGCGACCGGCAAGGTGCTCTTCCAGTGGAACAGCGCCGACCACGTGCCCTACGCGCAGAGCGAGCAGCCGCTGCCGGCGTCGCCGGACACCCCCTGGGACTGGTTCCACATCAACGCCGTCAAGGTGGACGGCGGCAACCTGCTCGTGGACGCGCGTAACACCTGGACTGCCTACGAGATCTCGCACGCGACCGGCAAGGTGCTGTGGCAGCTGGGGGGCAAGGCCTGCTCTTTCAAGCTCCGGACCGCCGCCGGCCAGGAGCTGAACACCGCAGGGGCCTTCTTCGCCTGGCAGCACGACCCGGAGCCGCTGGGCGGCGGCCGCTACAGCTTCTTCGACAACGAGTCCGCCGGCGTCGCCAACACCGGCGGCGGCGCCGTCTCCGACTACCCCTACAGCCGGGTCGTCACGGTGCAGCTCGACCCCGGTAAGCATGTCGCGACCCTGATCCGCTCCGAAGCCCAGCCCGCCGGGCTCACCGCGTCCTCGCAGGGCGACGCGCAGCCCGAGCGCGGCGGCCGGGTGTTCGTGGGCTGGGGCTCGCTGCCGTACGTCTCGGAGTTCGACCGGACCGGTGCGGTGGTCTTCAGCGCCGAGTTCCCGGCCGGGGTGAACACCTACCGGGCCTACCGCTTCGACTGGAAGTAACGGGAAGTCATTCGGCTCGGAGTAAGGAGTATCAGCACCCTGGGGTTCTAGCGCGATCGTCGGAACCGGGGCCAGAATCGGTGGCCGGGCACCACCAGCCACAGTGCCCTGATACCGAATCGGAGAGTACATGCCCCTCCTTCGTCGGCGCCGGAGCGCCGTGCTGACCTGCTTGTGCGCGGCGGCGCTCACTGTCACGGGGGTACCCGTGGGCGCCGCGTCCGCCTCCGCCGCACCGTCCACCACCGTGGGCCTGCCGGTGATCGTGGTCATGGCGTCGCACGCCGCCGACCGGGCGGCGGCCGATTCCGCGCAGGCGCCGTTGCTCAGATCGCTCAAGTCTTCCGGCGGCCGGAACGTGCGGTCGCTGAGCGTCATCAATGCCCTGAGTGCGACCGTCTCGCCGGCGGAGGAGCAGGTGCTGCGCAGCGATCCGAACGTCGCGGAGGTCGTGCCCGACGCGGCGATCAAGGTGCGCAGCGGCCTGACTCTGCCGGGTCTGCCCTCGGCCGTAGCCAAAGGCGCGGCCAAGGGCGGCGGACCGGCCCGCGCGGCGTCCGTGACCCTCCCGACCCTCCCGTCGGGGACCTGTGCGGCCAACGGCGGCGTGCAGCTGGATCCGGAGGCGCTGGAGTCCATCAAGGCCGACTCCGACGTGCCCGGCGCGAAGACCGCCCGCTCGCTCGGCTACACCGGCGCCGGGGTCACGGTCGGCGACATCGCCGCCGAGATGGACGTCAACACCCCGGACCTGATCCGGCCCGACGGTTCGCACGTCATCGCCGACTACCAGGACTTCACCGGCGAGGGCGGGACGGTCTTCGCCGGCAACGAGATCGAGTCCCTGCTCGATGACGGGATGATCGCGGCGCAGGGCGACCACGTCTACAACCTGCAGGACTACACCTCCTCGGCACTCGGCAAGCCCTGCCTCATCCGCCTGGAGGGCGTCGCCCCCGGCGTGACCCTGGACGCGTACAAGGTCTACGGCGAGAACGACCTCACCACGACGTCGGCGTTCCTGGAGGCCATCGACCACGCGGTCACCGTCGACCATGTCAACGTCCTGAACGAGGAGGCCGGCAGCTTCCCGATGCCGGACACCAGCGCCGACCTGATCAAGGCCGCCAACGCGGCCGCGATGGCCGCCGGCGTGACCATCACCGTGCCGTCGTACGACGCGGGGAACCAGAACACGATCTGGTCGCCGGCCTCGCAGCCCGGCGTCATCGCGGTCGGGGCCTCGACCACCTTCCGCTCCTACGCGCAGGCCGACTCCAACGGCTACGACGACATCGGGGCGACCGGGTACGTCAGCGACAACATCAGCTCCCTGTCTTCCGGCGGCGCCACCGAGCAGGGCCGTAGTATCTCCGTCGTCGCGCCCGGTGACCTGGACTGGATGATCTGTACCGCGGACAAGACCATCGCGCCCGACTGTCTGAACACCCTGCGAAAGCCGAGCCCGGTGCTGCAGGAGGGCGGGACCAGCGAGGCCGGTCCGCTCGTGGCGGGCGTCGCGGCGCTCGTCATCCAGGCCTATCGCGCCGGCCACGCCGGCGCCAGCCCGACCCCGGCGCTGGTGGACCAGCTGATCGAGAGCACCGCGGACGACCTGGACGTGGTCGGTTCCGAGCAGGGCTCGGGGCTGGTGGACGCCTACCGCGCGGTCGAGGCGGCCAAGTCCGTGCACACCCCGGACGGCAACGGTGCCGCCAGTGGCAATACCCTGATGATGAGCGCCGACCAGTTCGACGCCACTGCGGCGCCCGGGACGGTGCAGCACTTCACGACCAGCCTGACGAACACCGGCACCAGCACGCAGACCGTCAGCCTGGCCGGGCGCACGCTCAGCCCGATCGACGTCGTGGCGAACCGGACCGCGCGGCTGGCGAACGGCGGCTCGACCTACGTGGACCAGTCCGGCGTCACGAACAACTACGTCAAGGTGACGTTCCAGGTGCCGCCGGGGCAGGATCGTCTGGACTCGAACATAGCCTGGCCCGGAGTTCAGCAGGATCCGGTGAATCTGGTGCTGCTCGACCCGAGCGGCAAGTTCACCGCCAACAGCCTGCCGAACGGGAACGGCAACCACGGTCATGTGGACGTGCACAATCCTGTGCCGGGCACGTGGACCGCGGTGATCTCCGACGACAACACCGCGAGCGGCTACACCGGAAAGGTGCTGTTCAACGCCGCGGTCTCGCGGTTCGTGCCCTTCGGCCAGGTGAGTCCGTCCACCGTGACGCTGCGACCGGGTCAGTCCATGAACATAGCCGTGAGCGCGAAGACGCCGGCGCGTGCCGGGGATCTGAGCGCGTCGCTGGCGATCAGCTCGCCGCAGTCGGGGCGCAGCTCCATTCCGATGACGCTGCGGTCTGTGGTCGCGACGAACGGTGGGGTGGGGGTCTTCTCCTCGGACATCCAGGGCGGGAACGGCCGCGGTGGTGTTCCGGCGCAGAGCGAGTTCTTCGTCGTGAACGTCCCGGCCGGGAAGCCCGCGCTGGATGTCCGCACTGTGTTGGCCGGTCACCGGACGGACCCGTACTTCGTCTACCTGGTGTCGCCTGACGGCCAGAACCCAGCGCGCGCCTCGAACATCACGCTGGAGGGCAGCGGGGCGAGTCAGCATACTGTCGCGAGTCCCGGGGCTCAGCTCAGTGTGCTGACTCCGCAGGCCGGTCAGTGGACGATCATCGTCACCTTCACCAACCCGGTCACCGGCGACGCCCTGGACACGACGTTCGACGGGGAGGTCGACTTCCACGGCGTCGGTGCGGTGGCCGGTGGCGTTCCGCAGGGCGGAGTCATCGCCGCCGGCAAGCCGGTGACGATGAGCTTCACCGTCCACAACTCGTCCCAGGGTATTGAGTCCTACTTCCTGGACCCGCGGCTGGACCAGTACGTCACCATGCCGCTGGCCTCGACGACGCCGTCGGCGAACCTGACGCTGCCGTTGTCGTCGGTCGCGCCGGTGCCGCAGTGGATCGTGCCGACGCGGACGAGTCAGCTCTCGACGGCGGTCACGTCGACGGCGCCGGTCCAGTTCGACTCGTCGCCGTTCAACGGCGAGCCGGACGTCGGGTCCACGGCCGTCGGCGACGATGCGTTCGCGAGCTACCAGGCTCCGCGGCTCGGCGGGAGCGTCACGCAGGGGGACTGGGACGTCGTCCCGCAGCCGAGCGGGGCGTTCGGCGGCACGAGCGGCACCGCGAACTCCACTGCGACGGTGTCGATGACGGCTGTGAGTCAGGCGTTCAACGCCGACGCGGTGTCGAACACCGGGGACTTGTGGCAGCTCGGGGTGAATCCGAACGCCGCGTTCACGCCGGTGGTCGTGCAGCCGGGCGGCGAGGCCACCCTGACGCTGACGGTGACGCCGAGTCAGGCGGCGGGAAGCGCGGTGTCCGGGGTGGTGTATCTCGACGACTCCAAGGCGCTGAGCAACAACGGCCCGTCGCCGACCGGCGATGAGCTCGCCGCTTTCCCGTACCACTACACGGTTAAGTAGCGCGGTTCAGTAGCGACGGTTCAGTAGCGCTGGACGCGCTGGATGCCGCTGCGCTCCCGACTTCGGTTTCGTCGGGGCGCAGCGGTTCCTGTTCTCCGCTCGCTGGGGGTCCGAGTATCCCGGTTCCGTTGCCCGAAATCTGAGGTAGTTTCCTCAGCATGAACAATCTTCGCCTTGCTGACGGTCGGACCCTGGAGTACCTGGTGGCGGGCCCCGAGGACGGGACGCCGCTCGTCTTCCACCACGGCACACCGTTCGCGGCGATCGTGTTCGATCCGCTGGTCGAGGCCGCGGCCCGGCACGGTTTGCGGACCGTCGTCTACAGCCGCCCCGGGTACGCCGGTTCGTCGCCGCAGCCCGGCCGGACGGTCGCCTCGGCGGCCGAGGACACCGCCGCGCTGCTGGCCGAGCTGGGGGCCGAGCGGTTCGTGACCGTCGGCTGGTCCGGCGGCGGCCCGCACGCCTTGGCGTGCGCCGCCCTGCTGCCCGGGCGCTGCGTGGCGGCGGCGACGGTGGCCGGCGTCGCGCCGTACCGCGCCGAGGGGCTGGACTGGCTGGACGGGATGGGTACGGAGAACGTCGAGGAGTTCGCCGCGGCCACCGCCGGCGCGGAGCCGCTGACCGCCTACCTGAGCGAGCAGGCGGCCGGCCTGGCCCATGTGCAGGGGGCCCAGGTCGCGGCGGCCCTCGGCGACCTGATCACCGACGTCGATCGCAAGGCCCTGACCGACGCCTTCGCGGACTACGCGGCCGCGGCCTTCCGCAAGTCGGTCTCCGCAGGCGTCGCCGGCTGGCGCGACGACGACCTGGCCTTCATCGCCGACTGGGGCTTCGACCTGGCGGCCGTCCAGACCCCGGTCGCCATCTGGCAGGGCGCCGAGGACCGCATGGTCCCCTTCGCCCACGGCCGCTGGCTGGCGAGCCATGTTTCCGGCGCCGCCGAGCGGCTGCGGCCGGCAGAGGGGCACCTCTCGCTGGTGGTCGATCGGTTCGGGGATGTGGTGGGGGAGCTTGCTGCGCGGCTGGGGTGATGCTGGGCGCTGATGTGGGTCGCGGCGCAGCTACGTTCGTGAGTGTCAGTCGCCTGCGTCGCGCGCATCGCCTGCGTCGCGCGCATCGCCTGCGTCGCGCGCATCGCCTGCGTCGCGCGCATCGCCTGCGTCGCGCGCATCGCCTGCGTCGCCCGCATCGCCTGCACGCAGCACGGCGAGCCATTCGTGGCGTTCGGTCAGCAGACCCGCCCGCGAAGCAGCGTCGCCGCCGTCGCCGATCGGCGCGTCACCGACGTAAGCCGCGCTGAGCGTCAGCCCGGTGCCGGCCAGCAGCAACGCGAAATCGGCGGGCGTATAGCAGCGTCCCGTCTGCGTGTGGGCCTGCTCGGGGTGGTCCTGCTCCCACCAGGTGTCGATGTAGCGGCAGCCGATCGGGTCGAAGTCGAAGCGCTCGGTCAGCGCGTACCGGTACCCGTCCTGTGGCCGCGCCGCCTTGTGCTCGACCTCGCCGGCCCAGCGGGCCCACACCAGCGGGTTGGCGACGTCGATGAGCGCCACGCCGCCGGGGGCCAGCCACTCCTGCGCGATCCGCCGCAGCAGGACACGTTGGTCGGCGTCCGTCCCGATGCCGAACCCGTTCCAGTAGCAGACGACGTCGAACCGTCGGCGCGCGGCGAAGCGGTAGAAGTCCGCGTACGCGAAGCCCAGCGTGTCCGGCGCCGCCTCGTCCAGGTAACGCCGCGCGAACTGAAGGCGGTCGCTGATATCGACGCCGAGGACCTGAAAGCCGCTCCGCGCTGCGAGCGCCGCTGTGCTCCCGTAGCCGCAGCCGAGCTCAAGCATGGTCGTGGCCTCGGCCGTGGCTGCCTGTACCAGCGCCACGCGCTCGTGGTCCCGCTGTGTGACGCCTGATTCCGCGGGCCCCCACCAGCGCCCGGTGGTCGAGTAGAAGTCTCTGGACCAGTCCATTCCCGGGAGTGTGCCAGGGGACTGGATCACCCCGCATCCCCATTTGCTCCCGCGACCGCGCGGCTGAAAGCCCGGCGGTACGCGGTCGGCGTCGTGTTCAGCGCACGCCGGAAGTGCAGGCGCAGGTTGGCGGCCGAGCCCAGGCCGCAGTCGTGCGCGACCAGGTCGATGGAGTGGTCGGTGGTCTCCAGCAGTTCGCGGGCCAGGCTGAGGCGTGCGCCCACGAGCCACTGCAGCGGGGTCGTGCCCGTCTCCTCGACGAAGCGGCGCAGGAACGAGCGCTCGGACATGGCGGCGTGCCTCGCGAGACGGGTGACGCTCAGCGGCTCGTCGAGGTGCTCCAGGGCCCACGCTCGGGTGTCAGCCAGTCCCGTGTCGCCGGCGTCCGCGACGGGTGCGGGCACGTACTGCGCCTGGCCGCCCTCGCGGTGCGGAGCGGCGACCATGCGGCGCGCGATCTCGTTGGCCACGCCGGCGCCCAGATCCCGCCGCACGATGTGCAGGCACAGGTCGATGCCGCAGCACACTCCGGCCGAGGTGAGGATGTCGCCCTCGTCGACGTAGAGCACGTCGCGCTCTACGTGCACGGCCGGGTAGCGCTGCTCAAGCTCATCAGTGTGCTGCCAGTGCGTGGTGGCGTGGAGCCCGTCGAGAAGGCCGACCTCGGCCAGGGCGAACGCGCCGGTGCAGATCGACACCACCCGGCGGCCCCGGTCGCGTGCCGCGGCCAGCGCCTCGGCCACGGCCGGCGGCAACGGCTCGCGCGGCGCGCCGGGTTCCGGGTCGAAGCCCGGGACGATCACCGTGTCCGCCGCGTCCAGCACCTCCAGGCCTCCGGCGACCGCCACCGAGAGGCCGCCGGTCCCGGAGACGGAACTGGTCGGTCCGCAGACCGAGACCTGATAGGCGTTCTGCGCGCGCGAGCCGAAGACCTGGAGCGGGATGGCGAGGTCGAGCGGGGCCATCCCGTCCAGCGCCAGGACAGCGACTCGGTGGAGGATCATGGCGGTATTCTAACGAAGATAGGCACTTCTGCCACTCGTGACGATCTGCCGACGTCAGCAGGCTAGAAGCGTGACCTCTTCCATCGAACAGCGCGCCGAAAGCAGCACCCGGACCGGCGCCAGAGCCGGCACCAGAACCCCCACCGCCAGCCCCGCACACCGCCCCGGCATCGCCACCCTGATCCTGCTGGCCTCGATCGTCGTCTCGTTCCTCGCCGCCTCCAGCGCCCCGACCCCGCTCTACGCGACCTACGCGGCGGAATGGCACTTCTCGCCGATCACCACGACCATCGTCTTCGGCATCTACGCGATCGCCGTCCTCCTGTCCCTCCTGATCGCCGGCCGCCTGTCCGACCACACCGGCCGGCGCCCCGTCCTGCTCGCCGCACTCGTGCTGCAGGTCGCCGCGGCGCTCGTGCTGACCACGGCCGGAGGCGTCGGAACGCTGCTGCTCGGACGCGTCCTGCAGGGCATCGCCACCGGCGGCGCCATCGGCGCGCTGGGAGCGGCGATGCTCGACGTCGACCGCGGCCGCGGCACCCTCGCCAACGCCGCCGCGCCCGGCATCGGCACCGGGGTCGGCGCGCTGCTGTCCGGGTGGCTCGTCCAGTACGCGCCGGCGCCGACGCACCTGGTGTACCTGGTGCTCATCGCCGTGTCCGTCGTCCAGGGCGTCGCCGTGATCCGCATGCCGGAGACCGTGAGCCGCAAGCCCGGAGCACGCGCGGCGCTCCGCCCGGAACTGGCCGTGCCCTCCGGGCTGCGCGGCCCCCTGCTCGCGGCGGCGCCGATCCTGTTCGCCGTCTGGGCGCTGGCCGGCTTCTACGGATCGCTTGGCCCGGCGCTCGCCCGACACCTGTCCGGCTCCACATCGACGGTCGTGGCCGGCCTCGGCCTCTTCCTGCTGGCCGTGACCGGGTCGCTGTCCGCGCTCGTCCTCGACCGCACCCCGCCGCGCCGGGTCATGGTGCTGGGCATCGTGGTGCTCGCGGCTTCCGCGGTGGCCACGCTGGTCGCGATCAGCAGCGGCTCGACGCTCGGCTTCTTCGCCAGCACGCTGGTCGCCGGCCTCGGCTTCGGCGCGGGCTTCCAGGGCGGCATCCGCACGGTCGTCCTGCGCGCGGCGCCGCACGAGCGATCCGGCGTGCTGTCCGTCCTCTACATCATCTGCTACCTCGGGATGGCAGTACCCTCAGTCATCGCCGGGGTGCTGGTCGTCCACGGCGGAGGGCTCATCGACACCGCCCGCGGCTACACCGTGTTCATCCTGGTGCTCTCGGCGGCAGCGCTGGCCGGATTGCTGATGACGGACAAAAAGGCTCCCTGAACTGGCCTCTCACCTGGTTGCTTTCCAAAGGGAAGCTGCCGAACGCGGCGCGCGCGTCACGCCGTTCCTGGTCGAGCCGGACGGCGGCGGGCTGACCATCGAGGCCCGGCGCTGACTGCCTGAGGCACGACCGCACAGCCCGGCGCCTGGGGAGCGGGCATCAGGCTGACCATCGAAGCTCACGCCCTGACAGCCTGCCGCACAGCCGGGCGCCGAGAACTGCGGAACCTCGCCGGAGGCGCCGGGGAGCGTGGGCATCAGCCCGACTATCGAAGCTCGCCGCTGACGGCCTGCCGCACTGCCGCGCCGCCGCCGTGCCGCCGCGCTGCCGCCGTGCCGCCGGGGAAGCACCAGGGAAGCGCCGGCATCAGCCTGATGACCGGCGCTCAGCCGTTCGTCGCGGCGACCAAAGCGTCCCCGACCGGGGTCCGCGCGTACAGCACGACCCGGCCGTCGCGGGCCCGCTGCACGAGGCCGGCGCGCCGGAGCACTGCCAGGTGGTCGCCGACGGCGCCGGTCGTCATGCGCAGCGAGCGCGCCAGGTGCGTGGTGCCGGCCGGGCTCTCCAGGGCGGCGAGGATGAGTGCGCGGCTGCGGCCCAGTAGGTCCGTCAGGGCGCCGGGGGCCTGTGATTCGGGGGTCTCCCAGAGTGCTGCGATGCCTCGGGCCGGGTAGATCAGGGTCTTGGGCCAGTCGCCGGAGGTGTGGGCGGCGGCGTGCGGCCAGATGTAGGCCGAGGGCACCAGTAGCAGGCCGCTTCCGTCGAGCGGGATCACCTGTTGCTCCGCCGAGATGCCGGACACCTCGATGCCGTCGTCGTGCCAGCGCAGGGCGGTGTGCAGGTCCGCGATGGCCGCGCTCCATCCGGCGCGGCCCAGGACGCCCGCGCGGTGCACGACGTCGCGCTCGCAGATCGCCCGCAGGTGCAGCCAGTCCGGTGCCAGCAGTACGCGCCAGGCCCGGTCCAGCGCCTCGGCCAGGCGCGCGACCACGTCGGGGGCGTCGAGCGCGCGCATCACCGCATCGGCGGCGGGTGCGGGTTGTGCGGCCAGGCAGTAGGCGATCTCGGCGCGCGCCTGCGGCAGCGGCGTCGCCCGGATCACGGCGAGGTCGTCCTCCCAGGTCTGGGCCAGTCCGGCCGGAGGGGGCGCGACGAAGTCCGCACCGATCCGCTCGGACTGTAGGGCCAGGACCATGTCGAGGTCGGTCTCGCGGCGCAGGCTCTCGAAGGCCGAGCGCAATCGGGACGCAGACGACGTCGGCAGCCTTCCGCCGCGTGCGAGCAGGCGCAGCAGCGAATCGAGCTCGAACACCGGGGAGATCGCGAAGCGGCTGTGGAGCAGGTCCTCGGTGCCGACCTCGAAGCGGATCACAGGCACCAGGCTACGTCTCAGGGCCGCGTGTTTACGTCCAGGGACGAATCTCTCGCTCCCGGACCCGGTGCCGGGCCAGTCTGCCGACATGGAAGCCGCCACAGCCCCAGCTGCAACTACAACCACCGTCGCCCCGACCCCCGCGACGCACCGCACCACCTACCGCGAAGTCCTGGCCCAGCCGCAGTTCCGGCTCCTGTTCTCGACCCGTGTGCTGGGCATCAGCGCCGAGACGCTGCGCATCACCACGCTGTCCGTCCTGATCTTCCGAGCCTCGCACTCCCCGTTGCTGAGCGCGCTGGCCTTCGGCGTCGGCTTCCTCCCGCAGCTCCCGGGCTCGATGCTGCTCGGCGCCCTGGCCGACCGGCTCCGCCCCCGACCGCTGCTCACCGTCGGGTTCCTCCTCCAGTGCGCTGCGGCGGCGGTCCTGGGGCTGCTGCGGATGCCGACGGCGGCGGCGCTCGGGGTGGTCGCGGCCGTCGCCGTCCTGACGCCGGTGTTCGGCGGCGCGACGAGCCGCCTGGCCTCCGACCTGCTGACCGGAGACGCCTACGTCCTGGGCCGCTCGCTGATGAACATGGCGTCCTCGGGCGCGCAGCTGGTCGCCCTGGCCGTGGGCGGCGCGGTCATCGCGGCGTTGGGTACCGGGCAAGCGCTGGTGGTGGCCGCGGTCCTGAACGCCTGCTGCGCGGCGGCTATCTGGCTCCGCCTGTCCGACCTGCCGGCCCCGGGCAGCCCGCCCGGCGCGGTGCTGTCGGCCAGCTGGTCCGGCGCCGGGCGGCTGATGCGCGACCGGACGGTGCGTCGGCTGTCGCTGGCCCAGTGGCTGCCGTGCGGCTTCGTCGCCGGAGCCGAGAGCCTGGTCGTGTCCTACGCGGGCCAGCGGGGCTTCTCGGTAGGGACCTACGGCCTGCTGATGGCGTGCGGCCCCACCGGGATGCTGCTCGGCGACCTCGTCGTCGGACGCCTGCTGCGCCCGAGCGTGCGCGAGGCCCTGGTCGTGCCGCTGGTCGTCGTGATGGGCCTGCCGCTGCTCGGCCTCGCCGCTGATCCGTCCGCGGCTGTCTGTGCTCTGCTTCTCCTCGCTTCGTCGACAGGCTTCTCCTACGCGATCGGCCTGCAACGGCCCTTCTTGGAGGCGCTGCCGGCCGGCAGTCAGGGCCAGGCTTTCGGGCTGCTGAGCTCCGGGCTCATGACGCTGCAAGGGCTCGGGCCGGTGCTGGTCGGCGCGGTCGCGAGCCTGGCCGGCACCGGTCGGGCCATGGCTGTCGCCGGGGGAGCGACGGTGCTCACCGCGGGGTGGATGGCCGGCTGGCGGCGTTCTTCTAGCCGGCCGTCGCGGCCTTCCCGGACTCTCCGGCGCGGCTGGTGAAGGAGTTCTGCTGGAGCAGGTAGCTGTCGCGATACCAGCCGCCCGCCGGATCGGCCATGAGTTCGGTGTGGGTGCCGTGCGCGGAGATGCGGCCGTGTTCCAGCACGTAGATGTGGTCGGCGCAGGCTTGGACGGCGTTCAGGCGGTGGGTGACCATGACGATGGTGCCGCCGTAGGAGCGGAGCCGGTTGTAGAAGTCGATCTCGGCCGCGGCGTCGAGGTTGGAGGTCGGTTCGTCGGCGATGACCAGGACGCCTTGGCGGTAGAAGCCGCGCGCGAGGTTGATGCGCTGGTGTTGGCCGCCGGAGACGTTCGTGCCCCAGGACAGGGAGCGGTCCATCAGGGTGGCGTAGCCGTTGGGCAGGGCGCTGATGAACTCGTGGGCGCCGGAGGCTTCGGCCGCGGACTCGATGGCGGCCTGGTCGTCGGTGCGGGTCCAGTCGCCGACGCGGATGTTCTCCCGGGCCGTGAACGGGAAGCGCGCGCCGTCCTGGCCGATGTAGGCGATGCGCTGGCGGAGCTGGTTCGGGTCCATCTCCGCGGTGTCCAGGCCGTCCCAGCGGATCGTGCCGGCGTCCGGGAGGTAGCCGCGGCCCAGCAGCTTGGCCAGCGTGGTCTTGGCCGCGCCGTTCTCCCCGACCAGAGCGACGACTTGACCCCGGGCAATGGTCAGCGAGGCGTTGCTCAGCGCGGGTTTCTCGGCTCCTTCGTAGCTGAAGGTCACATCCTCGACCGTGATGGTCTTGAAGTCCTCGGGGACCGCGACGGCGCCGGTCGCGGGCAGGAGCGTCTCGGCCTTCCGGCAGAACTTCACGTAGCCGTCGAAGTACAGGCCCTCGGCGAACAGGGAGTTGACGCTCGTGATCATCTGCATCAGGGAGGCCTGGGCCCGGCCGATGGCGATGACGGCGGTTCCGCCGGCGGCCAGCGGGATCTCGCTCTTCCACAGCAGCAGCCCCAGCACGGTGTACACCGCCGCCACCGCGATGCCGGCGACGGTGTCGCCGAGGATCTGGGACATCGTCTCGGCGCGTTGCAGAGCGATGTTCTCCGCCAGGATGCGCCGGGAGATGTGCCGGTAGCGGCCGGTCAGGTAGGGCGACATGCTCAGCGCGCGGACCTCGGCGGCCTGGCTGATGGACTGGCCGATGTAGGCGATCTGGTTGACGCGGCGGCGTCCCTCGGCCTGGCGGACGAACACCTTGTAGTCCATGCGCGCCACCCGGACCGCGGCCCACCAGCGCGGCACGATCGTGACCAGGATCAGCGGCAGCAGCAGCGGGTTCACGAACGCCACCACCAGGATCGCCGACCCGACGGTGGCCAGCGCGGCCAGGATCCGCACGGTGGCCTGCAACATGAAGTGCGGGGAGACCGCGCCACGCTCGGCCGCGTTCTCCTCGTCGAACCAGCCCGCCTGGTCGAAGGCCACCAGCTCCACCCCGGTACACAGCTCCTGGATCCGCGCCAGCGCCGCGGAGTCCATCGCCGGACTCAGTTGCGACTGCATCAGGGAACTGATGTTGGAGGCGAGCGCGGTGGCGGCGGTGAAGGCGGCGATGAGGATCAACGACGGCAGTGCCGAGGCGATCCGATCCGGCGTCGGACGACCGGTGAACAACGCCGCCAGCACCCCGGTGGTCGCCAGCAGCCCCAAGGCCTGGAACACCCCGGAGAACACCTGCAGCACCAGCAGGGTGACCACGCGCCATCGCGACACCTCGGCCGCGGTGCGCAGCGTCAGCCGCAACAGCTCCGGCATCCGGCGCGCGTTGCTCCAGAAGCTGGCCGCCGCGACCTCGGCGTAGCCGCGCGTCCAGGTCGCGACGTAGGGGTCGGCGGCGAGATCGTCGATCTCATAGCGGGGGACCGCGTCCGGGGAGAACAGGGCTTTGATACGGCCGAGGCGGGACGTCGGCTGGTCTCCGGGCGGGGTGGCGTCGGCGGGGGCTTCCTCTGCTGCGATCGACATGGCGGCTCCGGGCACACGTGGATGGAGGCAGACTCTAACGGTGAGTACTGACGGAGCGTGATGCTTGGAGCGCGCTGCGGCAACCGCATTTCGCCGATCGGGAGAGCGCCGACGCCTACGCCGCGAACTCCAGCGGTTCCGCCGCCTGCACGTCGAACAGCCGCACGACCCGCGCCACCTCATTCAGCAGAGCCTGATCCAGTTCCGGAGCAGGCCCCTGATCCAGTGCCTCATCCCTTCCCGGAGATCGTCGGGCCACGGTGACACGCTCCCCGCCGGCGGCTTCCCCGTGCTTCGGCAGGACCACGTCGACCACCGCCTCGGAGCCGGTCGCAGCATGCCGCAGCACCATCCGGTGATGAAGCTCCCCGACGACGCGAAGCTCCACCGGCCGCCACGCCTCGCCGAACAGCGACGAGTACGCCGCGGCGGCACGCATCGCGTAGGAGCTCTCCGCGACCGACGGATGGCAGACCTCGTAGAACTCCTCGGACCCGCGGACGAGCCACCACGAGCCGTATCCGGCATCGTTGAGCTCGTCGACGGAAAAGGTGTAGGACACGGTCCTGCCGTGCTCGACGGTGAACCCCAGCTCCAGCGAGGAGACCTCGCTGGAGCTGATGGACGTCAGGTGCGCGGAGCTCACTGGCGGAAGGTCACCTGCCCGGCGTCTCAGTTGAGCGGCCAAGGGCCTCGAACTCCTCATATCGCATCAGAAAGAACCCAGCCCCGCCCACACCACCTCCCGATCCCCGGCTGAGCACCACCTCCGCCCGAAGCCGCCGATCACTCCTGCGGAGGCGTCCCGATGCTCACGCCGCCGTTGCAGCTCGCGGCGACCCGCCGGCTGAGGTACGCGCGCCGCTCCGGGTCGTCGCACCGCTCGACAGCGCTCCGGCAGGCCTCCTGGTAGCGGGGCAGCACGTCCAGCCACTCCGTGTAGGGCCGGACGCTGTCCTGCGCCGGTTCCCCGCGCCGCAGGTCGTCGGCGCTGCGGTAGTGCAGGCCCGGCTGGGCCGTGTACCACGCCGCGACGGCCCCGAGCTGCTCGATGAAGGTGCCGCGCGCCAGGCGCTCGATGATTCCCTCGTGGACCGGCCGGTGTCCGACGGCCGCGATGATCGGCAGGATCAGGAACTCGTTGAAGCTCGCGTTCAGGTCGTGGACGACCGCGTCCAGCAGCCCGGGCAGGTGCGCCCGGGCCTGCGCCGGATGCTCGCGCACGTGGGAGCCCAGCGCCGACCTCTTGGCGTTGGTCCGCCAGCGCGACATGGACTCGGGCCGGTTGAAGGCGTGAGCGGGCGGCTGTTCGGGCAGGTGCCACTCGGGACGGAGGACGGCGAGCATCCCGTCCAGGTGGTCCTCGAACTCGTCGTACCACTGCGGAACGTATCCGGTTCCCATGTCACCTCCCGTTACCGCTTCCGCTCACGCCTACCGACGACCCGCTACGCATCATCCCCCAGGAGTGGTCCAGTCGGTGTACACCGTCTTGAACGTGATCCCGGCCCTTTTGAACGCGGCGAGCACCGCGTCGATGCTCGCGGGGGTCGGATGGAAGTGGCCGCTCCGAAGATTGATCCACTCGCCGACGTAGCCCTTGTCCGTCTTGACGATGAGCGCCTGTCCCGCGCCGTTCAGAAGGTCCTGGCTCTCCGGCACGTCCCCGTTGAGCGCGCCGTGGCTCAGCGCCGTCGAGTCGTCGCCCGGGACGGCGTACCTCGGCAGCGTGACCAGGTCGCCGTTCAGCTTCAGACCGTAGATCACCTGTCCACTGTCGTGGGCGAGCTGGCTGTCGAACGCGGACGAACCCACCAGCGCCGGAGAGAATCCGGACGCCTCCTGGTCCTCCAGGTCCAGGTCCTTCATGTCGTATTCCAGGTTCGGGTACGGCGGCCCGTCCTCACCGCTCGCCGCTGCGAACCGCGAGGCGGCCCCGCCGCCTCCGCCGCCCGCCTCCGCGGCGTCCGCCGCCGCCGCGTCGCGTTCCCAGCCGGTGAGGCCGCTGATGCCGTCGACGGCGATCTGTCCCGCGAGCTGATCCGCGGCCGCGCTGTAGAGGTCGGCGAGCTGCGGGCAGCCTTCCTGCCGGAGCAGGTCGGCGATGTGGTAGAGCCGGTAGGCCGGGCGGATGGGGACGTAGGTGTCGAAGAAGTTGCCCCAGCCGCCGTTCTGGCCGGTGGCGGCGTCGTAGACGTCGCCGACGAACTTGAAGGGGGCCTTGACGCCGGTGACGAAGCCGCTGGAGAACTGGTCCCACGCGTTGCCCAGCCAGTCGAAGATGTCCTTGCCGGTGGGGTCGGTCAGGTAGGTGGGCCCGTCGGCGACGTAGGCGTAGGCGGAGACGTACGGGTCGCCGGTTCCGGGGGAGTGCGGGTCGCGGCTGGTGAACCGGCCGGTGGCCACGTCCACGACGCGGGCCCGCAGGTCGACCTTGCCGCTGATGCTCTGGTCGTTCAGGCCGCCGGTGAAGCCGAACGGCTGCGTGGGCGGCGTGGTGACCAGACCCTTGGCCGACTGCGCGCCGAAGGCGTCGTAGGTGTACGCGACCTGGTCGACCCCGGTCCCGGACAACAGGTCGGTGACCGAGCCGAGGTAGTCGTGGGTGTCGTAGAAGGCGCCGGCGGTGGTGTGCTCGGAGGCGATGGTGCCCAGCGGGTCGTAGTGGTAGTCCCCGGTCAGCGCCCCGCCGGCGGCGGTCATGGTGGCCAGCTGCGGCACCGCGTTGTTCGAGTCCCACACCTCGACCCGGTTCGTGCTGGTGCCGAAGTTGGTCTTCACCCGGTTGCCGGCGGCGTCGTAGGTGAAGGTCTTGGCGTATCCGCCGATGGTGCCGCCGGAGAGCTCGCCGGCGGCGTTGTAGGTGAAGGTGTCGCTCCCGGCGGAGGTCTGGTTCCCGTCGGCGTCGTACGTGTACGAGGTCGTGGTCGTGCCGGCGACGGACGAGGTGAGCTCGTCCGCGGCGTTGTACGCGTACGTCGTCGTGGTCCCGCCGGCGACCTTCGTCTGCCGGTTGCCGACCTTGTCGTAGGTGTAGGAGGTGACCGTGGACCCGGCCGGGCAGCCGGTCGTCGTCGACGCGGTGGTGCAGGCGCTGGTCAGGCGGCCGGCGGCGTCGTAGCCGTAGGTGAGCGTCGAGGCCGCGCCGCTGTGTACGACCGCGACGGACGTCGGCCGGCCGTCCTTGTCCAGCGTCAGGTTCCAGGACCCCAGCGTGGATGTGCTCGTGGCGTCCTTGGCGGCGGTCAGGCGCCCGGCCGCGTCGAACGTCCGGGTCTCGGTGTAGCCGACGGTCGAGGGCAGAGCAGCCGAGGTCAGGTGCCCGGCGGCGTCATAGCCGTAGGTGGTCGTGGCGGCGTCGGCGGTCTGCGTCGCCTGCAGGTTGTCGGCGTTGTAGGTGGCGGTGGCCTTCTCGCCGTCCGGGTAGGTGCGCGAGGTGACGTTGCCGGCGTTGTCGTAGGTGTAGGAGAACCCTGCCTCCGGCGAGGTGCCGGTGACCCCGGTGAGTCGGCTGGCGTTGTCGTAGGCCAGGGTCCGGCTGCCGGTGGAGTCGGTGATGCCGGTCAGCCGGCCGTCCTTGTCGAAGGTCTGCGCGACCGTCGGGGTGCCGTCGGAGTAGGCGGTGTTGGTGAGCAGGCCGCGGCCGTCGTAGCTGCGGGTGGTGGTCTGGCCGCGGGCGTCGGTGACGACGGTCGCGTGGCCGTCGGCGTCGTAGGTGTAGCCGACCGTGTGGTTCAGCGGGTCGGTGACGCCGGTGGTCCGGTGCGCGGCGTCGTAGGCGTACGTGGTGACGTGGGTGTTCGCGTCGGTCCGGGTGGTCAGGTTGCCGACCGTGTCGTAGCCGTACGCGGTCGCGCCGCCGTCGGGCGCGGTGACGCCGGTCAGCCGGCTGCCCGCGTCGTAGCCGAACGAGGTGACGGCGCCCATCGGGTCGGTCGTCGAGGTCTGCCGGTTGTCGCCGTCGTAGACCGCCGACCGGACGCCGCCGAGCGGATCGGTCACCGTGCTGAGGTTCCCGGCCGCGTCGTAGGCGTAGGTGGTGGTGTAGGCCGCGGGGTTGCCGCCGGTGACGGTGCCGCGCGGATCGACGACCGTGGCCATCCGCTCGTCGGCGTCGTAGGTCCACTTCGTCGTCTCACCGGCCGCCGTGGTCTGCGAGACGCGGTTGCCGTCGGCGTCGTAGGCGGAGGTGGTGGTGTTGCCGTCGCGGTCGACGCTGGTCAGCACATGCCCCAGCGCGTCATAGGTGGCGGTGGCGGCGTGCCCGAGCGGATCGGTGGTGGAGGTGACCTCGGCGGTCGCGTCGTAGGCGGTCGTCGTCACCAGGCCCAGCGCGTCGGTGACGGTGACCGGCCGGTTGATCGCGTCGTAGGCGATCGTGGTCACCGCGCCGGTCGGATCGGTGACGGTGGTTTGGTTGTTGTCGGCGTCGTAGCCGAAGGTCGTGGTGTAAGCGGCGGCGTTGGCGCCCGTGACGTTGCCGCGCGCCGACACCGAGGTGAGCTTGCGGTTGGCCTTGTCGTAGGTGCTGCTGGTCTTGTCACCCAGGGGGTCGGTGGCGGACAGCAGGTTGCCGTTGAGGTCGTAGGCCTTGGTGACGGACTTGCCGGTGGCGTCGGTGACGCTGGTGACCCGGCCGTCGGCGTCGTAGGCGGTGGTGGAGGTGTGGCCCAGCGGATCGGTCACAGTGGTCTGCTGGGCGTCGGCGTCGTAGCCGAAGGTGGTGGTGTTGCCTGCCGGGTCCTTGGCCGTGGCGAGCAGATCCGCCGGGTTGTAGGTGTACGTGGTCGTATACGCGGCCGCGTTGGCGCCGGTCAGGTTGCCGCGCGGATCGGTCTTGGTCAGTACGCGCCCGGAGCCGTCGTAGGTGAAGGTGGTCTTCTCCCCGGCCGGGGTGGTCACCGAGGTGCGGTTGCCTGCGGCGTCGTAGCCGTAGGTCGTGGTGTCCCCGCGCGGCGTGGTGGTCGTGGCCAGCTCGCCGAGGGAGGTGTAGGTCCGGCCGGCCACGCCGCCCTTGGGGTCGGTGGTGGAGGACAGCCGGCCCAGGGAGTCGTAGGTGTAGCTGGTCTTGTGGTTGTTGCCGTCGGTGTGCGAGGTGATGTTCGCGGCGGCGTCGTAGGTCCAGGACTCGGCGTAGTTCAGCGGGGACGGCGCGGTCCGGGTGAGCATGTTGCCGGCCGTGTCGTAGGTCATCGACGTGGTGTTGCCGAGCCGGTCGGTGATCCCGATCTGATTCAGGGCCTTGTCATAGGTGTAGGACACCGAGTTGCCGAACGGGTCGATGCTCTGCGTCAGCACGTTGTTGGCGTAGATGTCGGTCCAGACCCCGCCGTTCGGGTCGGTCATGTCCGACTCCTGCGTCGCCGGCTTCCACACGAACGTGGTCTTGGCCCCGACCCCGTCGGTCTGGCTGCTGACACGGCCAGTGGTGGCGTCGTAGGTGTTGGTGACCACCGTGTGCCCGAGAGCGTCCTTGACCGTCAGCAGACGGTTGCTGCCGTCGTAGGTGTAGGCGGTGACCCCGCCCCGCACATCGGTCACGCCGGTCAGGTCGGTGCCGGTGTAGGCGTAGGACACCGAGCGTCCGTCCGGCAACGCCGCCTTGGTCAGCAAACCGGTGCTGCCGACGGTGAGCGTCACCACCCGCCCGGCGGCGTCGGTCACCGTGGCCAGGTGCCCGGAGGCGTCGTAGGCCTCTGTCAGGCCGTGGCCGGAGGCGTCCAGGATCCCGGTCAGCCGGCCGGTGCTGTTGAACGTGCGGCTGGTGTGATCCAAAGCGGAGACCGTGAAGCCCGAGCCGGTCTTCACCAGGCTCAGGTGCACCCCGGCCGGTGGACTGTAGGTGCCGGCAGGGTTCTGCGTGAACACGATCTGCGAGCCGTCGCTGTCGGACAGGGTCTCGGTGCCGGTCCCGGCCGCCAAAGACGCGTCGAACTGCGTCGACCAGCCGGTGCCCAGCAACCCGGTCGCGGTGCGATCCGAGCGGTAGTTCCGGGTCAGCGCGAACGGCGTGCCCGCCCCGGTCAGCTTCACATCAGTGGCCTGCTGGTAGTACGCGCCGGTGGCGGTGTTCACCGGGTCGGCCTTGCTGTTCTGCGCGTAGCAGGTGCAGATCCCGGTCTCGGCGCCGGGGATGTTCGGGGTGTAGAAGACGGTGACGTTGTTGGAGTACGTGCCGTTCGGGCTGAAGTCACCGGAGGTGGACTCGAACAGCACCTGCGCGAAGTAGACCTGGCCGTCCTTCAACGGACCGCCCGGAGCGTTCCCCAACGACCAGAAACACCAGTCCTGCGGATACTTCGACGGCGGCCACCAGCCGTAGCAGTACCCGCCCGAGGGCTGCCCGTTGTAGGTGGTGGGATCGACGTTGGCCGGGATCTCCTGGCTGTAGACCAGCGTCCCGGTCGAGTCGTACACCAGCACCGCGAACTCCTGCAGACTGGCCGCGGTGGTACCGGCCGGGATGTGCGTGTCCACGTCCAGCGTGATCTCGCCCGGATACACCAACGACGCGCCGACCACCTCGTCCGGATCCGGCGGCACCACGTTCGGCGACACCACCCCGGCGGCCACATGCCGCGGCAGTGAAGGCCGCGCGATCCCCGGCTTGGAATGCACCGGCGGCGTCGGATGCGCCGCGAACGCCTTGTCCCGCTGGGCCGCCTGCACCGGCGTCAGCCCGCCGAGCTGCTTGCTGACCTGCGCCTGCCGCTGCGCCAACGTCATCGGCACCGGAGGCGGTGGCGCAGGCGCACCGGGCTTGGCCTGATGACTCGCTTGGCTCGTCGAACCAGAGGTTCCCGAATGCCCGCCGGCCGCAGGACCGGCCAACGCGGCGGGCGCCTGAACCCCGACGAGAATCAGTACAGACGACAGAAAAGGCACGATCCATCGAGAGATCACGGCACGCACGCGAACACCCCGTCCGATGTGAATACGAGCACTGTTTTACGCGATGGCACGTTAGAGGCCGGATCGGAAGCCCGCAACGGGATACTCGCCGTGTGAGCGGGTTTCCAAGAGCCTGCGACGGTCGGGCTTCGAGCCTTGATGCTTCGGGGGCATGTGGGGTTTCGGCGCGAAGACTTTTGAATTTGCCGAGTCTTTTGAAACGGTCGCCGGTACCCTCGGCTTTCGACGTTTTCGCAGGGGTGATGTGGTCAGATCCGCCAGATCCAGTCCTGCTTGGACCCAGGCGTGCTGGACGAAGCGGGTTTCGGTGTAGGCGGCCTACCAACGGTGAGCCGGAGAAATCAGGCAGCGACGATCACGCGGCGGAGCTTGGCGGCCTACGGCGTCCCCCGGGCGGCGGCATCGCCGGGACGGTTGTCCGGTGTCCCGCGTAGATTACATTTGGCGAGGGCAGCGGTTAGACGGTGCTGGGTCCGAGCGAGGGCATCGAGACCGACAGAACGGCGGCGAGGAACGACGCGGTGCGCTGGTCGTTCTGCCCGATCGTCAGCTTGAGGTCGAGGAGTCGTAGGGGTAGTTGCTGCTCGTAGACAATGCCGTCAACGGCGTACATGACAGAGCTGTGCGCCTGGATTTGATCGGCGGTGAACTGCTTGATCGCGTCGCGGACGACCGGGTCGAACGTCACGTCGACGAGCCATGCGCCGTTGTCGTTCACGGCACGTGCCGCCAGGATGCTCGGATGGGTGAAGCGCGCCACGTCGGTTCGGGCCTCACCCCAGGACGGGCTTCGCTTCATGAACCTGACATCCATGCAGAGGAAGGCGGGTGCGGCAGGGTTGGGTTCCCAACGCGCCTGTTGCTGGCACTGCGCGATCGGCGGGCCTTGGACGCGCGGGTCGTAGGCCACGTAATCCAGCGTCGGCCGGATCTGCATCTCGCCAGCGGTGGCGGTGAGGTCAAGCAGTCGTTGCCGGTCCGAGTTGCGCACCTTGACGCGGACGCCGTCGGGGATGTCGGTGACCGTGACCCCGGACAGCCCCGCGATGGCGACACGCTGCCGTACCGCGTCGGCGAGGGGTCCCGGTGACGTCGCCCTCGGGCCCGGCCGCAGGATCAGCGTCACCGTGTCGTCGCTGAGGGCCCTCCACGTGGTCAGCGCCGCGACCGCGGCCGCTGCCAAGGCGGCCGAAGCCCACCATCGCCGAGTCCTCATATCCCCCGCCTCTTTCGCCGATCCTGGTCAGCAAGTATCGGGGAGCGGGGAGATCTCGGCTAGATGCTTGGTGCGGCACCAGTTATGACGCTCGCTAGAGATCGCGACTTTGATGTTCTGGCCAGGTTGTGGGCTTCGCCGTGTCGAGTGGTTTGCAGTGAAGAGGGCTGACTTGCCCGGGCAGCGAAAGAAGCATCGGAGGTATTCACACCGCCTCCGGGGAGGGGGTCCTCCGATGCTTCCTGATTCGACGGTACCGCCATCGCTGATGGCGCTGCTGGAGAAGATGGGCACGTTCACCGCTCCGAGTCTGCGGACGTTCGCCCTGCTGGTGACCGGGCTGGTCGCGGCGACCGGTAAGCGTACGGTGACTGGGATGCTGACCGCGGCCGGGCTGTCCCGTGCCTGGTCGCACGACCGTGCGCACGCGTTCTTCTCCCGTGCGTCCTGGAACCCCGAGATCCTGGGGCTGGTGCTGTCCCACCTGATCGCAAGGACACTGCTGTCCGAGGCAGCCGTGATGACGGTGGCGGTGGACGACACGCTGGCGCGGCTAAGGGTCCCAAACCGGTCGGGCGCGGGACCTGCTTCGTCGTTGTCGGCATCATTGTGGAGCTGCCGTTCTGTACCCGACCGGTGTGCCTGCCGGTGATGGCCCGGCTGTGGCGACCTGAGACTGGCCCATCCAAGGTCGAGATGGCCGCCTCCATGATCCGTCTGTTGGCCGTGTGCCACCACCAGCGGACGCTGCACGTCGTGGCCGACGCCGCCTACCACGGCAAAGCCCTGCGAAAACTGCGCGGCAACGTCATCGTCACCACCCGTCTGCCGGCCAATGCGGTGCTGTACGACCTCGCGCCGCCGCGCACCGGCCGCCGCGGCCGCACCGACGCCGTGTACCTGGCCGAGATCAGCTGCCTATGGTACGGGTCCTTCCACACCCGGACCGTGCGCGTGATCCTGCTGCGCGACGCTAGCACCGAGTCCGGCTACGACCTCGCCCTGGTCACCACCGACCTACACAGCAGCCCGGCAGCGCTGATCGGCCGGTACGCCTGGCGCTGGTCCATCGAGGTCACCTTCGCCGAGGCCCGCGACCTGCTCGGCGTCGGCCAGGCCCGCAACCGCACCGAGAACGCGATACGCCGCACCGTCCCGTTCAGCTTGTACTGCTACACGATCACCGTGATCTGGTACACGCTGCACGGCCACCACCCCAACGACGCCGCCGAGCGGCGTCACCGTGCGCCCTGGTACACCACCAAGACCGAGCCCGCGTTCTCCGACATGCTTGCCAAGCTACGCCGCGTCATCGTCACCGCCCGATTTTTCCCCATCACCGCAGGCAGACCGACTGACGACGATATCCGGACGGTCCAGCAAGCCTGGGCCTCAGCCAGCCTCGACCCGGTGGCCTGACCCTGACAGAACGTCGAAAGTCGCCGGCACCGAACTTCCCGAGAAAGTTGTCATCGAACTCAACCCGGCGTGGGGTCGGCGCGTCCCATTGGCATGAACGTTTCGGGTCGTGATCCTCTCCAGCTCCCCGGCGACGCCCGGCTTCCGATCGGGGGCGGTATGTCCCGGCGGTTGTTGTTGGGCTTCGGCGGAGTGATGGTGCTGGGCGGATGCGCCTCCAAGGGAGCCACGTCGGCGGCCACGGGCCTGGCCGGTGCCACGAATCCGGGCGGCTCCACGACGCCCGGCGCTGGCACCCCGACCGGGTCCAGCAGCCCGTCCGGCAGCGCCCCGACGTCCCGTCTGAGCACCGGCGGCGCGCCGTTCCCGGGCCAGAGCCCCAGCGGCTCCGACACCTCCAGCAGTGCGTCCGGCACCCACACCGGCGACGCGCCGCCGGTGGCGGGCCATCCGCAGTTCTATGTGCACGAGGGCGACAAGGCGATAGCCCTGACCATCGACGACGGCCCCAGCTCGAAGTACACCCCGCAGGTGTTGGAGTTGCTGGCGCAGTACAAGATCCCGGCGACCTTCTGCATGATCGGTGAGAGTGCCGAGAAGCACGCCTCGCTGGTGGCCGAAGTCAGCGCCGCGGGTCACCTGGTGGCGAACCACACCTGGACCCACCCGAACCTGTCCAAGATGACAGCCGCGCACGTGACCGCCGAGATAGAGCGCACCAACGACGCGATCACCAAGGGCGGCGCCAAGCAGCCGGTCCTGTTCCGCGCCCCCGGCGGCAACTGGTCACCGACGGTGTTCCAGGTCTGCGCCAAGCTCGGCCTGCGGCCCCTGGACTGGTCCGTCGATCCGCGCGACTGGTCCCGCCCCGGCACCGACCACATCGTGTCGACCGTCATGGGCCACACCAAGACCGGCTCGATCATCCTGGAACACGACGGCGGCGGCGACCGCTCCCAAACAGTCACCGCGCTACAGAGGTTCCTGCCGCAGCTCCTCGAAGCCGGCTACCGCTTCGTCCAGCCCTGATAAGCCCGGCCAGCCACGCGCCAGCAGCTCCACCAACCTGGTGACGTCCGGCCCGAAGAACCGGTCCTCGGTCCCGGACGGCAGCACGGCCGCCGCCTCGTCCAGCGCCCCGGCCAGCCGGCCCGCGTCGTGCGGGAGCCGGGCACCCAGGGCCCGGGCTTGATGCAACGCCAGTACCTCGCACGCCAGCACGTCGCGCAGGCCCTCGCTCGCCAGGCGGCAGTCCTCCGCGGCCTCGACCGAGAACGTCTGCGCGTCCTCCTGGCCCGCCGACGTCTCCATCGTGCCGATGGTCGAGGGCACGGCGAGGCGGCGCAGCGCGTGGACCACGCCGACCGCCCGCTTGTGTACCGGCGACAGCCCGGTGTGCGGGCCGGGGTCGGGGGAGAGCTGCGCGTTCAGGCCGCTCGTCTTGGGATCGAGCATCCGGTGCAGCCGGGTCGCCCCGAGCTCCGCGGCCCCGATCACGGCCACCGTCAGGATGTGCAGGTGCGCCGCGAGGTCGTAGCCGTGAAAGCCCGCCGTGCCCAGGAATCGGCCGCTGCCGTCCTCCTGCTCCACATACGCCGGGGAGTCGGTGATGCCCTCCAGCGCGCGCAGAACGGCCGCGTCCAGCATCGTTACCGCGCGGTCCAGGTGAGCCAGCACCTGCGCGGAGACCCGGAACGACACCGGCGGTTGGAGAGCACGCGGTGCCGCCTGGGTACCGGCCAGCGCGAACAGCTCGGCGCTCACCCGCTCCAGCACCTCGTCTCCCCGCGCCAACACGGGGTCGATCGCGTCGTACGCCGCGCCGGTCACCGCGAACTCCGCCGCCACGATCGCCAAGCTCTGACGCAGCAGCGCGCGGGCATCCTCGGCACGCAGGATCGCCAACGCCGTCGTCACCGGCACGCCCTGAATCAGCGCCACACCCTCCTTCGGGCCCAGCCGCAGCGGCGCGAGACCGGCAGCCGCGAGCGCCGTCTCGGCCGGGACCGGCTCCATGGCGGCTGCCCCGAGGCGAGGATCGGGCAGGACCAGGCCCCGGCCGCTGATCGGCGCGGCCAAGTGCGCCAACGCCAGGATCTCGCCGGCGCTGCCCAGGCCGCTGCGCGGAATCGCCGGAAGGACATCGTGCGCGACCATCGCGGCGAGCTGCTCACACAGGGCTGCGCTGACGCCGCTGTCGTTGTTGAGGAACGTCCGCAGCCGCACCGCGAGGACCGCTCGCGTCTCCTCCCGCGTCAGCCACGGAGCGCCGCCCGCAGACCGCGCGAGCATCAACGCCTCCTGATGCCGCGCCTGCTCCGCCTCGCCGAGCCGGCGCTCGCTGAGCGCTCCCATGCCGGTGTTGACGCCGTACACGGGGTCCCCGGACTCCAGCGCGTGCCTGACTTGCGCTCGGCGCGCTGCGATCCGGTCGGTCAGCTCCGCGGACAGCTCCGGGACGGCGCCTGCGCGGGCGATCCGCAGGACCTCAGGTGCTCCGAGGTCGGCGGCCGAGGCGATACTGAGGCGGTGGCGCGTCATGTCAGCGATACCGCAGCATCGTGCCGATGTCAGCCTGCTGAGCCCGTTCCAGAATCAGCTGGCCGACCGCGACGTCGAGAATGGACAGCCCGCGGTGCCACAACAAGATCCGCTCCTCCGGGTTCTCTCGCCCGGGCTTCTGGCCCGAGACCACCGCGCCGAGCTCGGCGTAAAGCGTCTGCTCGGACAGCTTGCCGGTGTCCACGTGATGCCGCAGCGCACCGAACCGGCCGGACTGGGCCTCGCGCCAGTCGTCGACGACGACCTTGTCCATGACGTCGAGCAGGTCCTCGGACACGGCGCTGACCGTCCCGTACGGCACGACGAACGTCCCCCGCTTCACCAGCCCCGGATGCAGCAGCGGCGACGGCTCGGTGAGCCGCGTGGCCTCGACCAGGATGTCCGCGCCGTCGAACGCCTCGGCGGCGCTGTCGACGACGCGCACCGGTGTGTCGGTGGCCGCGCGCAGCTGGTCGGCGAAGGCCTCGCGCGACTCGGGACGCCGGCTCGTCACCCGGATCTCGTCCAGGTCGAACAGCGAGTCGAGCATGCTGACGTTGGAGAACGCGGTGCCGCGCGCGCCGACGTGGCCGAGCACCCGGGCGTCGGGGCGGGCCAGGTGCCGCGCGCCGACCGCGGTCATGGCGCCGGTGCGGGCCTCGGTGATGAAGGTGGCGTCGATGATGGCGCGCGGGATGCCGTTGGTGGGGTCGTAGAGGGTGAGCAGCGCCAGTTCGCTGGGCAGCCCGAGCTGGAAGTTCGGTACGAAGTCGCCGACCACCTTCACGCCGCTGACGCCGTGGTCGCCGAGGGTGGAGACGTGGCCGCGCAGGACGTTGAAGTGGCCGACGCCGCCGTTGTTGGGGACGAGGTGCGTGCGCGGCTCGAACACGGTCTCGCCGCGGCCGTGCGCGGCGACGACGTTCTCGACGGCGTCGATGATCTCCGCCTGGCCGATGCCCAGTTCCTCGACGTCCGGGCCGGACAGGAACCGGAGCCAGATGCCTTCTTTGCCGTCGTGCTGGGCCTGATGAGGGTGCATAGGTGATCCCGTCCTACCGAACGCTGGTGGGTTTGCTGGCCAGGGTCAGCACCGCCTTGCCGCGGAACGCCCGGGCGGCCATCTGCTCGAACACTTCGGGGGTGCGCTCCCAGTCCAGGACCAGGCCGATCCGCGGGGTCGTCAGGCGGCCGTCGGCGACCAGGGCCGCCAGGATCGCCAGGTCCTCGCCCTTGGTCTGTTCGGGGTGCGGGCTGATGAAGCCGACGATGTGCGCGTTCCAGCCCTGTGCGTAGAAGTCGGCGATGCTGATCTCGGTGGTGCGCCGTCCCGGGTTGCCGTACCAGGCCACGTACCCGCCGGGGACCACGTGCCGGACCGCCGCGGCCAGGACGTCGCCGCCGACTCCTTCCAGTACCAGGTGGAACGGTCCGAGGGTGGCGTCGTCCAGCGACGTCACGACCCGGTGCGCACCCAGCGCCCGCGCGTCCTCGATCCGTTCCGGGCCGCTGACCAGCGCGGTCACCGTCGCGCCGGCGGCCACCGCCAGCTGCACCGCGAACTGCCCGACCCCGCCGGTGGCACCGGTGACCAGCACCTGCCGGCCCAGCACCGCGCCGCCGACCCGCAGCGCCCGCAGCGCGGTGAGCCCGGCGATGGGCAGCGCGGCGGCCTGCTCGAAGGACACCGCGTCGTCGAGCTCGGCGACGCAGTGGGTCGGCACCGCGACGCGCTCGGCCCAGCCTTCCTGGTCCAGGTAGCAGGCCACCCGGGCACCGGGCGCCGGACCGCTGCCGTCGGCGGCCGCCCGGACCACGACCCCGGCGGCGTCCTGGCCGGGGCGCCAGCCGTCCGGCCGGCGGGCGATCAAGGTGGTCTCGTCGTTGTTCACCGCGTACGCGCGCACCTCCACCAAAGCTTCGTTCGGCTTCGGCGTCGGTTCGGGCAGATCAACGCTCAGACGTAGCCCGGCACGGCCGGTCGGGTCGGTGATGAATCCCCTCATGCCGCTTGATTCGATCACACTCCGGCGCGGGTGCGAAAGATCGTCTCGCGGCGGGTGTCAGGAGCAGGCCCGCTGATATTCCACCTGTTCCAGCGGACTCCCGTCGCCGAAGTCGTGCGTGGTCACGGCGCCGGTCTCGGCGAACCCGGACTTGCTGTAGAACCGGCGGGACTGCGGAGTGTCCCGCAAGGTCCACAGATGGACGTGGGTGAATCCGCGTTCGCGCAGGTGGTGCAAGGTGTGGGTCATCAGTTCGGCGGCCACGCCGGTGCCCCAGCCGTCCGGGTGGCTGTAGAAGCTGAAGATCTCCGCGAATCCCGGCCGGGTCGGCGACGGTACGGAGTACGAGAGGGCGAGTGGTCGGCCGTCGACGGATGCGACCAGCAACGTGCCGTGCTCGTCGGTGATCCGGTCGTGCCAGCGCTCCAGCCGGTCCTCGACGCCTCGTTCGGCGAACTCGGGATCGAAGAAGGGGGCGTAGGCGACCGCCCAGGAGGCGGAGTGAATCCGCCCGAGCGCGTCCCCGTCCGCCGGGACGGCCAACCGGACCTCGATCATCCGGCCATGTTAGCCGTCCCCCGCAACCGGCCGTTGACTCAATGGACTCGTACTCGATATATATCGAGCATCGAGCTATCGAGATGGGCTCGGACACGGGGAGGCTTCCGCATGCAGACATTGCTGGCGTACGCGTTCGACGAGGGGGCGAGGGCGGCTGAGGAGGCCGGCGCGGGCTTGAAGCGCGTCGCAGAGCACTACGATCCGCTGTGGCCGGCTCCGGTGCGGCGCCGTGGTCGCGCCGGCGGCCGCACCGGCCTCTACGTCTTCGACGAGGCCGAGTCGCGGTGGCGGTGGCCGTCCTGGGCCGAGCGCGCCGACCTGTGCGCCGCGACGTTGTATCTGCCGCTCGGCTACGAGCGCGTCGTCGGTGACCTGGAGCCCTCGGAGGCCGCGTTGCCGCTGGCTGCCGCGTTGGGCGCCCGGCCTGCCGCAGTGCTGGAGCTGACGCCGCCCTTCGTCGTCGCGGCGCTCGATCCGGTCAGCGGTGAGCTGTCGGTGCACACTGACGCCGTCGGTGTGGGGCGGTTGTTCGAGCTGCGGTTCCCCGGCGGTTGGGTGTGGTCGAACCGCCCGGCGGCCGCGGTGCGGTTCGCCGGGGTGCACGCCGAGCCGGATCGCGCGGGCTGGCGCACGTTCGCCGCCTCCGGCTGGTTCATGGGGGACAGCACGCCGTTCGACGAGGTGACCGCCGTGCCCGGCGGCGCCGTGGTCCGCTACCGGCCCGACGCCGGAGGCCGGCAGGTCACGCGGCTGGACGCGGTCGCGGCGTGGGCGGAGGCCGGTCGCGGCGACGCGCTGCGGCCGGACCGGGTCGAGGCGGCCGCCGAGGCGCTGCGCGGGTTCGGGCGCTCGCTGCGGCGGATGCATGACGGCGGCGTCAGCATCGGGCTGTCGGGAGGCCGTGACTCGCGGCTGGTCGCCGCCGCGATGCTGGCTGCCGGCGTGGACGTCCGGCTGCAGACCAACGGCGCCGAGCCGGGGGAGGCAGACGTCGCAGAGCACTTGGTCTCCTTGCTGCCGGCGGAGATGCGGCCGGAGCACATCGTGAACCGGCCGCAGCTCGGGGCCGCCGGTCAGGTGCACGTGGTGGCCGACGAGGCCGAACTCGTCCCCAACGTGCTGCGCTGGCATCGGGCGCAGGACGGTTTGCGGCCCGCGACGTCGCTGGCCACTGGCGCGCCCTCGGGTTTGACGCGTGCCGACTACATCGCGGTCAGCGGTGCCGCCGGGGAGATCGCCCGCGGCTACTTCTATCCGCCGGACCATCAGGAGATCGCCGCGCTGCCGACCGCGCAGCGGCTGGATGCGTACGCTGCCAAGCTCTCCAAACGGATCCTGCGCCGACCCGGGATATCGGCGGGGGCGTTGCAGACCTCTGAGTCAGCGGTCCGCGCGGATCTGTTGGCCGCCATGTCCGCCGGGATTGCCGACGCGCGCATGCTCGACTACTTCTACGCCGCCGAACGGACCCGGAAGTGGGGCACGGTACCGGAACGTATCGGCACCGTCGTCCCGCTGCTGGTCCCGGAGTTCGTCCAGGCCGGCTTCGGCCTGACCGCCGCGCAACGCCGGCAGGACGCGCTGCACACCACGCTCATCGCGCAGCTGGTGCCGCAGTGGGCGAATCAGCCCTTTTACCAACCGCCGCCCGGCGTGGTCGAGGCACCCTTGCGGCCGCGGCTCGGCCGCGCGCCGGATCGGGACCGCGTCGGCCGGATCCTGGCCGCGGGTGGCGCCTGGACCGACGCCTACGACCAGGCTGCGGTGCTGTCGACCTGGCGGGCGATGCTCGACGGGAGCGGCGACCACAACGACGAGCAGCTCATCCAGCGCGCGCTGTGGGCGGCGGTGTTCGAGGACTACATCGCCGAGATCAACGGCACGACCCGGCCGGGGCCGCAGACATCGGTTGACTTGCCACTGGCGGCCCCGAAACGGCCCTTCGCGCCGGTGGTCACAGCGCGGCGGGTGTCTTCGCGTTGGCTGCGGAAGGCGTCGATCCGGGTCGCACCGAAATAGCGACTCGTGCCGAACCGTCAGGGTATTGCGAGGGTCTCGATCGGCACAGCACTACCGGCGCCCGCACGCGGCGGACGCCGGTCATGCCTGCTCAAGCGGGCGTCACTGGGTGGTGAGTGCCGTGTCGTCGAGGACGAAGTTGGTGGTGCCTCCGTTCTTGTCGGTCTCTGTGCCGGTGAACTTCAGCGTGATGCTCTGTCCCGCGTAGGCGGACAGATCCGCGGTGTGCTGCGTGTAGCCCGAGGCCTTGTTCAGGTTGGAGAAGGTGCCGAGCGTGCCGAGCACCGTGCCGGCCGGGTTCAGGGCCTGCACCGTGAAGGTGTCGGGTTTGGCGGTCGTGGTCTTCTCGGTCGTGTCGACGTGCAGCCAGTAGGACAGCGTCGCCTTGCATCCGGAGGGGACCGCGACGGTCTGCGAGATGCTGTCGGTGTCCTTGCTCCCGTTCCCGTCGAACCACGCCACATAGGAACCCGAGTGAGCCGGTTCCGCCGACGTGGCCTTGGTGATCGGGCTGAGGTTCAGGGTCGAGGTCTGCGCCCAGCCGGTCGCCCCGGACTCGAAGCCCGGGTTCGTCAGCAGCTGCGCCGACGAGCACGTGCTCGGCGTGAACGTCGCGGTGTACGTCGTGTCGGCGGTCGGGGTGACGGCGTGCGTCTGCGCGCCGCCGTCGGACCAGGAGGCGAAGGTCTGCGCCGTGCCTGAGGCGTCGGTCTGGTTCGGCGCGGTCAGGTGCAGCTGGTAGCCGGCCCACGAGGTGACGGTCGCCGGGGTGGTGACCGCGCCGCCGGGATCCACGTCGTCCTCAGCGATCCCGATCTTCAGCCCCGACGGCTGCGAGGCGAGGCTGATGTGCACCAGCTGCGGATTGAAGTCCTGCTCGATCGTCTGCGTCACGCCGTTGGAGTCGGTCCCGGACAGACAGACCAGCAGCCGGCTGTTCCCCTTGATCGCCGAGAACTGCTCCGCCGGCGGTGCGACGAACGAGGTCGCCCCGTCCCCGGCCACCGGGTCCAGCACCGGGTGCACGTGGTTGATGTGGAACAGCCACACCTGCCAGGTCAGCGCTGAAGCGGGGAGGGTGGTGCCGTCGCCGGCGACGGCGGAACCGGACGGGGTGTAGGTCTGGCCGACGGTGAAGGTGCTGGTCGGGGTCGGCGAGGCTATGGTCAGCGCCGGTGGCGCGTCGTCGGTGCGGACCGTGCCGGTCGCCGGCGCGGACGTGCCGCCGGCACTGTTGGTCACCGTCAGTTTCGGCGTGAAGTTGCCGACCGTGGTGTACGTGTGGGAGGTCGTCGGCGTGGTGGTGGTCGCCGTGGCGCCGTCGCCGAAGTCCCACTTGTAGGTGAGCGCGCGGCCGTTGGGGTCGCTGCTCGCCGAGCCGTCGAAGGACACGGTGAACGGCGGCTTGCCCGCGGTGGTGGCGTGGGTTGAGCAGTAGTTGAGCAATCCGGTGGCCGCGTTGGTGGTGAACGAGGCGTTCGGCGTCGTCGTCCCCGACGTCACCTTGTGCACGGTGCCGCCGATCAGGTCGGTGTAGTACAGCGCCTGCTGCGTGCCGGTCCCGCCCGGGTTCTGCGGTCCGAACCACATCGAGATCCCGGCCGCTCCGGCCGAGAACGTCTTCAACCCGGTGCCGCTGGTCCCGGTGGCGTTGATCAGGTACTGGTTCTTCTTCACGTAGTCGCTGAACAGGTAGTCACCGTTGTAGGACGCGTTCCACGCCCCGTTCGGCACGAACGCGCCGCCGGTGATGGACGCGCGGCCGCCGCCCATGTTGTCGGGGTAGGAGAAGTACGGGTCGACGTACTTCGGGTTCGACGGGTTGCACGGCCCCTCGCAGTTCGGCCAGCCGTAGTTCCCGCCGGCCTTCAGCAGGTCGATCTCCTCGGTGGTGTTCTCGCCGACGTCGTTCACGAAGATCCGCGTCCCGGAGGCGTTCGGGTCCTGGGCGATCCGGAACGGGTTGCGGAAGCCGTAGGCGTAGATCTCCTGGCACTTGCCGGAGGTGATGGGACCGGCATTGCAGCGGGCCGTACCCGAGCCGCTGAACGGGTTCCCGGCCGGGATCGAGCCGTCCGGCTTGATCCGCAGGATCTTGCCGTTGAGCTTGGTCAGGTCCTGCGCGGCCTGGTTCGAGGGGTCGCAGCCCTCCAGGCAGTGCCCGTCGCCGACCGAGACGTACAGGTCGCCGTCCTTGCCGAAGACCAGGTCGCCGCCGTTGTGGAAGCCGTCGCCCTGGATACCGTCGATGAGCACCTTCTCGCTGCCCGCCACGACGTGGTTCGTGGCGTCCAGGGTGAACCGCGAGACGCGGTTGAAGCAGCTGCCGTTGGTGCTGTGGCTGTAGTACACGTAGACGAAGTCGTTCGTGGCGAACGCGGGATCGACCGCGACGCCGAGCATCCCGCGCTCGTCCTGGCCGGGCTGCTTGGCGCAGACGAAGCCGGATCCGTCGAGCGCGAGCGTCTGGACGCCGGCCGTGCTGTACGCGTAGAGCTGGCCCGGCTTCGTGGTGACGAGCATGCGGCCGTCGGGGGTGAAGCTCAGCCCGACCGGCAGCGTGACGGTGGCGACGACGGTGTCGGAGAAGCCGGTCGGCGGCGTCGCGACCGCGTTCCCCGCCACGGCGTACACCCCGAGCAGCGTCAGGGCCGCAGCCAGCGCCGATCTCAGGAGCAGGCCTGTCATCCGGGGTCTTTCCAGCCTTGGCCTTTTCACGTTCCGATCTCCTCACCCGGTGGGTTCCGACGAGTTAGGAAAGATTACTAACGAGAAGCGCTGGGAAATATATGAGATACCTCCTGGTCCGTCAAGGGTCTGATTCGCCTGCTCCGGTGGCGCTTATCGGGCGTTGACGGGTCTGGAGGGCGGCGCTACCGTGCCATCTGGTTAGGAAAGTTACCTAACTATCAATCGGAGGGCTGTCGGAGGGTGCGACGATGACGTTCTCGGACGCGGACGAGATCCCGGCGGCGATCGGTGTCTGGCTGGTGGGCGCCCGCGGCTCGGTCGCGGTGACCGCGATCGCCGGGGCCGCCGCGCCGCGGGCCGGGCTGCTGGAGCCGATCGGCTGCGTGACGGCGGCGCCGGAGTTCGCCGCGGCCGGGCTGCCCGACTACGCGGACCTGGTGTTCGGCGGGCACGACATCAGCGGCGTCAGTGTCCTGAAACAGGCCGAGGAGCTCGTCGCCGACGGCGTGCTCCCAGCCGGGATCCCCGAGGCGGTCGCCGACGGGCTGCGCGCGGCCGATGCCGCGATCCGGTCCGTGCCGCTGCCCGCCGACGACGTCCGGCCGGTCCGGGAGCGCATCAGGGGCCTGATCGCCGACATCGAGGAGTTCCGGGACGCCCGGCGGATGCGCCGGATCGTGGTCGTCAACGTGGCCTCGACCGAGCCGCCGAGTCCGGAGCAGCCCTGGCACCACAGCCTGGCCGAGCTGGAAGCCGCGCTGGACCGGGACGTGGCGGAGCTCGCGCCGAGCACGCAGTACGCCTACGCCGCGATGCGGGCCGGCTGTTCCTACGTGGACTTCACGCCGTCGACCGGCGCGCGACCGCCCGCCCTGGACGAGTTGGCCCGGTCGGTCGGCGTCCCCTACGCCGGCAGCGACGCCAAGACCGGCGAGACGCTGCTCGTCTCCGCGCTCGCGCCGATGTTCACCGCGCGCGCCCTGCGCGTCCGCTCGTGGTCCGGGACCAACCTGCTCGGCGGCGGCGACGGGGCGACCCTCGCCGACGCCGGAGCCGCGGCGAGCAAGACCGTCTCGAAACGCCGCGGCCTGGACCGGCTGCTCGGCGCGCCGGTCGAGGGCCGCACGCACATCGACAATGTCCCCACGCAGGGCGGATGGAAGACCGCGTGGGACCACATCGGGTTCGAGGGCTTCGGCGGCGTCCGGATGACGATGCAGCTCACCTGGCAGGGCTGCGACTCGGCGCTGGCCGCGCCGCTGGTGCTGGACTTGGCGCGGCTGCTGGCCAGGGCCCACGACAGCGGCGCGGTCGGCGCGTTCGCCCCAGCCGCGTTTTTCTTCAAGGACCCGGTGCCGGCCGGCCCGGGGGAGGATGTCGAGTACCGGCTGGCGAGCCAGTACGACGCGCTGCTGGCGTGGGCCGCGTCGGTGGCGGGCTGCTGATGGTCGATAACCGGGCGGCCGAGATCAGGGCGGCCGGCGTCAAGGCGGCCAGCATCAAGGCAGCCAGCATCAGGGCGGCTCGCATCAAGGCGGCCGGCATTAGGGCGGCCGGCATCAGAGCAGCCGGCATCAGGGCGGCTGGCGTCAAGGCGGCCGGCGTCAGGGCACCCGGCGTCAGGGCGGCCGGCGTCAGGGCGGCTGGCGTCAGGGCGGCTGGCGTCAAGGCGGCCAGCATCAGGGCGGCCAGCATCAGGGCGGCTGGCACCAGGGCGGCTGGCACCAGGGCGGCTGGCACCAGGGCGGCTGGCACCAGGGCGGCTGGCGTCAAGGCGGCCAGCGTCAAGGCCGTCGATATCAGGGCACTGGTCGAGCTGCTCCGGGCCCCGGCGGCGTTCAGCGTGCCCGGCGACGTGTTCGCCGGAGCCGCCGCGGCCGGGCGGCCGATCGGCGCGCGGGCCTGTGGCACTGCGGCCGCCTCGGTGTGCCTGTACTGGGCCGGGATGGCGCTCAACGACCATGCCGACCGGTTCGTCGACGTGTTCGAACGGCCCGAGCGGCCGCTGCCGTCCGGGCGCGTCCGGCCCGCGACCGCCCTGGCGATCGCCGGGGGCCTGACCGCCGCCGGACTCGGCATAGCGGCGCTGTCCGGGGGAGTGCGAACACTGACGGTCGCCGTCCCGCTGGCCGGAGCTGTATGGGGATACGACCTGGCCTTCAAGGACCGGACCTGCGGCCCGGCCGTGATGGCCGCCGCCCGGAGCCTGGACGTGCTCATGGGCGCGGGCGTCGGAGCGCTGCGGGCCGCGGCACCGGCTGCGGCCGTCGTCGGCGCGCACACCCTGGCCGTCACCGTGCTCAGCCGCGGCGAGGTGCACGGCGCGTCCCGGCGTGTCGTCGCGACCACGGGGGCCTTGAGCGGCACGGCGGCCGGCGGCGCGATGGCCGTGCTCGGTCGCGGCCGACGATCCACGCCGCGACCTCAGCGTGCTCTCGCCACGGCGCTTGCTGGTCTGTACGCGTGGCGTTTCGGCGGCGCGCAGGCCGCGGTCGTCCGAGACGGCCGCGCCGACGTCGTCCGGAAGGCCGTGGGCGCGGGAATCATGAGCCTGATGCCGCTGCAGGCATCTCTCATCGCCGGTCGCGGCCAACCCCTCGCCGCGCTCCCGGTCGCCGCGGCCGGCCCGCTCGCGCGCCGCCTGGCCCGCAAGGTGTCCCCGACGTGACGCGCTTCGGCTACGGCACCAACGGCTTCGCCGACCACCGCCTCGAAGACGCCCTGGCGATCCTGGCCGACCTCGGCTACGACGGTGTCGCGCTGACCCTGGACCACCAACACCTGGACCCCTACGCCGACGGCCTCGCCGCGCGCGTCTCGGCGCTGACCCGGCTCCTGGACCGGTTGGGGCTCGACGTCGTTATTGAGACCGGTGCGCGCTACCTGCTCGATCCGTGGCACAAGCACCAGCCGACGCTGGTGTCCGCGGAGCCCGAAGGCCGGGCGGCGCGCGTCGATCTGCTGACCCGCGCGGTGCGGATCGCCGCCGATCTCGGTGCGCAGGCGGTGTCGTTCTGGAGCGGGGCCGCATCAGGGGATTGCGACAGCGCGACCGCCCTCGACCGGTTGGCAGCGGGCTGCGAGACGGTGCTCGCCGTGGCTCAGGACGCGGGCGTCGTCCTCGGCTTCGAACCGGAACCGGGCATGGCCGTCGACACCCTCGACCGGTTCGCCGAACTGCGCGAGGTCCTCGGCCGCCCCGACGGGTTCGGCGTGACGTTGGACATCGGCCACTGCCGGTGCCTGGAGCCGGTCCAGGTGGCCGACTGTGTCGGGTGGGTCGCTGACTTCCTGGTCAATGTGCAGATCGACGACATGCGCCGAGGCGTGCACGAGCATCTGGAGTTCGGCCAGGGGGAGATCGACTTCCCGCCGGTACTGCGGGCTTTGTCAGAGGCCGGATACACCGGCCTGGTCTCCGTCGAGCTGCCACGCCATTCCCACGCCGCTGTGCGCGTGGCGGCCGAATCGCTGACGTTCCTGCGGAAGGCGGATGGATGACGGCGCCGATATCAGTGCACGATCTCGAAGCCGCGTTCTCGGTCGGCGCGCCGGACCGTGCGCGGGAATGGCTCGCCTGCGCGCGTCGGCAGGTTGCCCGCGACCGGGGCGAACTTCAGATGCTGTTCCCCGTTGCCGCCCGGGCCTGCGGTCGCGCGCCGCTGCCGTTGTCGGACGGTTGGAGTACCGACGACGCAGCCCGCGTGCTCGTGCTGGCCGCGATGGCGTGGCCGGACCTCGACGAGCTTCGCGGCCTCTACGACCACGGCGACGCCGACGAGAAGCGCGCGGTCCTGCTGGCCCTGGACTTCATCGAGATCGGTGACGGCGGGCTCGCGATCGTCGAGGACGCGTTGCGCACCAACGACACCAGGCTCATCACCGCATCCCTCGGTCGCCACGGGGCATCGCGCCTGACGCCGGCCGCGTATCGGCAGGCGGTCCTCAAGTGCGTGTTCTGCGGCATCCCGCTGGCCGCGGTGTCCGGGCTGGATGATCGCGCCGACGCGGAGCTGGCCCAGATGCTGGAGGACTTCGTCCGGGAGCGGTCCGTGGCCGGGCGCGCCGTTCCCGACGACGTGCGGTCGATTCTCGCTCGATTCCCCTGACTTCCCTGAGACCCCTGACTCCCTTGCCTTAGGAGCCGCTGATGCGCATCTTCGATCCGCACATCCACATGACTTCGCGGACCACCGACGACTACCAGGCGATGGCGGCGGCCGGCATCCGGGCGCTGGTCGAACCCGCGTTCTGGCTCGGTCAGCCGCGGACCTCGGTCGGCAGCTTCGTCGACTACTTCGACGGGCTGCTCGGCTGGGAGCCGTTCCGCGCCGCGGGTTTCGGCGTGCGGCATCACTGCGCGCTGGCGCTGAATCCCAAGGAGGCCAACGATCCCCGCTGCCGGGAGGTGCTCGACGTGCTCGACCGCTACCTGGCCAAGGACCGGGTGGTCGCGGTCGGGGAGGTCGGCTACGACTCGATGACGCCGCAGGAGGACGAGGTGTTCGCGATCCAGCTCGACAAGGCCCGGCGGCACGACCTGCCGGTGCTCGTGCACACACCGCACCGGGACAAGCGGGCCGGGACCCTGCGCAGCCTGGACGTCGTGCGCGAGTCGGGGCTGCCGCCGGAACGGGTGCTGCTCGACCATCTCAATGAACTGACGGTCGCGCCGGTGCTGGAGGCGGGGTGCTGGGCCGGGTTCTCGATCTATCCGGACACCAAGATGGACGAGCGCCGGATGGTCGCGGTCCTGCGGGAACACGGGACCGAGCGGATCCTGGTGAACTCCGCCGCCGACTGGGGACGCAGCGATCCGCTCAAGACCGTCCGCACCGCCGAGGCGATGCTCGCCGCCGGATTCGACGACAAGGACGTGGACCGGGTGCTGTGGCGCAATCCGGTTGAGTTCTACGGCCAGAGCGGTCGCCTGGTGCTCGACGAGGAGCCGGATCCGGTGGCCGAGAGCTTCCTGGGCAGCTCGGTGCGGCGTGGAGAGGTGGGGGAGTAGCGGTGCGCTTGCGTCATGCCGACGGCACTGCCGTGCATCTCGGGTACTGCGCGAACGTGCACCCCGTCGAGGACGTCGCCGGTGTCCTGGCACAGCTCGCGGTGTATGCCGAGCCCGTGCGGCTCTCGCTCGGGGCCGATCGGCTGGGTATCGGGTTGTGGCTGGCCCGGGACGTCGCCGCCGGACTGGCCGCGGATTCCGGCGCGACCGCGCGGCTGGCCGCCGAGCTCGCCGCGCGCGGCTTGGAGGTCGTGACGCTCAACGGCTTCCCCTATTCGGGGTTCGGGGACGCGGCGGTGAAGTACCGGGTCTACCAGCCGGACTGGTCGGATCCCCGACGTGCCGAGTACACCGCCGACCTGGCCACGGTCCTGGCCGGGCTGCTGCCCGGCGACGCGGCCCGGGGGTCGATCTCGACGCTGCCGCTGGCGTGGCGGGATCCGTGGCCTGATTCGGCGCGGGATGCGGCCCGGCGGCACGTGGACCTGGTCGGCGACCACCTCGCGGACCTGGCCGCGCGTACCGGCGCGGTGATCCGCGTCGGGTTCGAGCCGGAGCCGGGCTGCGTGATCGAGCGGACGGAGGAGGCGGTGACGGCGCTGGCCGGGTTCGATCCGGCGCACTTCGGCGTCTGCGTCGACACCGCTCATCTGGCGGTCGCGCACGAGGATCCCGCTCTGGCGTTGAAGATGCTGGCCGATGCCGGGATCCCGGTGGTGAAGCTTCAGGCGTCGGCCGCGCTGGAGGCGTCGCAGCCCTCTGATCCGGCGACGCTGAGCGCCTTGGCGTGCTTCGCCGAGCCGCGCTATCTGCACCAGACCCGTGAGTCGGTGGCCGGCCGACTGCGCGGCACCGACGATCTCGATGAGGCGTTGCGCGGCGACCGCCTGCCCAGGGCGGCTCCGTGGCGGGTGCACTTCCACGTTCCGCTGCACGCCGAGGTCGCCCCACCGCTGGCCGGGACGCACGAGGTGCTGATCAGAACACTGACGGAGTTGTTCGGCAGCGACACGGCGGTGACCGACCACGTCGAAGTCGAGACCTACACGTGGCAGGTGCTGCCGGCCGGCTCGCGCCCTGGAAACGACCTGGAGCTGGCGCTGGGGATCGCCGCGGAGGTGGCGTGGGCGCGGGCCGAGCTCGTGCGGGCCGGGTTGGAGGCGGAGTCGTGACGCTGGTGGTGCTCGACGTCGTCGGGCTGACGCCCCGGCTGCTCCGGCACACGCCGGCGCTGCGGTCGGTGGCCGACACCGGGTTCCAGGCGCGGTTGACGCCGTCGTTCCCGGCGGTGACGTGCAGCGTGCAGGCGGGGATGCTGACCGGGGCGGAGCCGGCGGAGCACGGCATCGTGGGCAACGGCTGGTACTTCCGCGAGCTCGGGGAGCCGCTGTTGTGGCGGCAGCACAACCGGCTCGTCGGCGGCGAGCTCTTCTGGGACGCGCTGCGCCGGGAGCGGCCCGTGGCGACCGTGGCGAACGTCTGCTGGTGGTACGCCATGGGTGCCGCGACGGACTGGACGGTCACGCCACGGCCGGTCTACCGCGCCGACGGACGCAAGGACCCTGACTTCTACGCGCGGCCGCCCGAGCTGCACGACGAGCTGACCAGGCGGCTCGGGGACTTCCCGCTGTTCCACTACTGGGGGCCGACCGCGTCGATCAAGTCCACCCGGTGGATCGTGGCAGCGGCGGGGCGCATCCTGCTGGCGCATCGGCCCGACGTGCTGCTGGTGTACGTCCCGCATCTGGACTACGACCTCCAGCGCTACGGGCCCGACGATCCTCGGGCTGTCGCCGCCGCGCGCGAGGTCGACGGGGCTGTCAGACCACTGATCGAGGCCTGTCGCGCGCGGGGGGACGACCTGCTGTGTGTCTCCGAGTACGGCATCACGCCGGCCTCCAGGCCGGTGCACGTCAACCGGGCCCTGCGCGCCGCCGGGCTGCTGGAGGTGCACACGCAGGACGGCATGGAGTACTTGGATCCGTGGACATCCCGCGCCTTCGCGGTCGCCGACCACCAGATAGCGCACATCTACGTCGCCGACGCCGCAGACCTGGCACGGGCCCGCGCCGTCGTCGCGGAGCTCGACGGCGTCGACGAGGTACACGGCGCGGTGGGCAAGGAGAAGTTGCGGATCGACCACAAGCGCGCCGGCGAGCTCATCGCCGTCGCCGAGCCTGACGCCTGGTTCACGTACTACTACTGGCAGCACGACGACCGGGCTCCGGACTTCGCGCAGACGGTCGAGATCCACCGCAAGCCTGGCTACGACCCGATGGAACTCTTCTTCGACCCGGAGAACCCGAACGCGGCCCGGATGCGTGCCGCGAAGGCGCTGGCCCGCAAGAAGGCGGGGCTGCGGTACCGGATGGATGTCGTCGGGCTCGACGCCTCGGCGGTGCGCGGGTCGCACGGCCGGTTGCCGGACAGCGCGGAGGACGGTCCGGTGCTGTTGTGTTCGCGGCCGGAGTTCGAACGGGAGGGGTTCGCGGCGACCGATGTGAAGGGCCTGATGCTGGGGCTCGCTTCGCGGCGGTGACGCGCACCTCCGACCGGTACCGAGCCACTGCTCGGTACCGGTCGGAGGGCTTCGGCGTGTATCAGGATCCTGTTGGTGACCGCAGCTGCTCATTCATGATCAGGAACGAGCCAAGACCGTGGAAGTCGTTCGTGGCCTGTGTTCGCCCGATGTAGTACGCGTAGTTGCCGACATTCGTCCCGATCGAGATCGTCGTCAGGTTCGTCAAGCCGTTGCTCCCGATCGAGAGCCGCGCGAGCACGCCGTGGTAGGCCTTCTGGGCCAGCGCGGCGTAGTGCGAGTCGATGTAGCCCTGTTGGGCGCCTCGCGAGAGTGTGTAGGCGTTCATGCTGGAACACGAGGTCTCGGTCCAGTTGCCGGCGCCGGTGGGCTTGTCGATGACCTGGAACCAGCGGCCTGTCGCCGGGTCCTGGTAGTTCTGCAGGCCCGCGGCGAAGCGGTTCAGGTCGGTGAGCAGCGTGGCCCGGCCCGGTTGGGTGGTCGGGACGTCGTCCAGGGCGGTGACCACCGCCATGCCGTACCAGCCGTTCGCGCGGCACCACTGCTCCGCCGACAGGCCGGTGGTCCGGTTGGCCCAGCTCGCGGTCTTGGACTCGTCGTAGGCGTGCTGGAGCAGGCCGTCGGGCTGCTGGAGGTGGTTCGCGTAGACGGTGAGCTGCTTGACCCCCTCGGCCTCGCTGGACGGGTCGTTGAACTCCTTGCCGTACTCGACGAGGAAGGGCACGACCATGTACAGGCCGTCGTCCCACAGCTGGTGCGCGCGGGAGGAGGTGTCGGCGTGCCAGAACCCGCCGTCGGCGGTGCGCGGGTAGCTGTCCAGGCGGTGCCGGATCGTCGCCGCCGCGACCGCGTAGCGGGACTGGCCGGTCTCGTGGTGCAGGATGATCAGCAGCCGGCCGGCGAGCATGCTGTCCAGGCTGTTGAAGCTCTGGTTGATGGTGCCGTTCGAGGAGACGAAGCGGTCGACCCAGCTCTTCAGATACGTCAGATACGACGCATCGTGGGTGCGCAGGTAGACCTGGTACTGGCCGTACAGGTACAGCCCGACGGGGTACGACCAGCCGCCGATGGAGGCCGGGGTGAAGCGCTGCATCGTGGACTTGACCACGGCCACCGACCAGTCGGTGGTCGCCGCGGCCCGGGCCGGCACCGCGCCGGCGGCGGCAAGGACGGTGGCCAGGAGCATGAGCAGGGACTGTCGTAGAACACGGAGTCTGGATCTTCGCATATCAGGACCCTTCCGACACGTCGACGGAATCGCCATACGATATACGATGTATCCGCTCAGGGAATTCCTGTCAAGGATCCTTACACGTTTTTCGTGCAGAGAGCGGCGAAGTGGTGGGTCGGTGAGGCGGGTCGCCGGGTTCGGCGAGCCCCGCGCGGTGGCAGGGTTCTGCATCGATGCGGGGCGGGTATCACCCCGGGCGGGGTGGCGATCGTCCGGTGGGCCGCCCGAGCCTGGAGGCCCGGCATGGCCAAGTGGGACCGCGATGGCACCGACGAGCTACTGCGCAAGTGGCGCAGGCAGGAGAAGCGGCGCAAGCGCGTGGCGTTCTTCTTCAGGCCGGTCAGCTGGCTGTTCAACGGGTCGCCCGGACTGGCCATGATCGTGATTGCCGCATTCGTGCTGGCTTCGGCGTTCTTCCTGGGCGCGCTCGCAGGAGCGTGCCAGCCGCCGTGCAGAAATACCTGCGTCCAGGGTCCCGGCTAGACTACTGACGGGGCGAACGTCGTCTGATGCGGCCCTAGTCCCGCTTCCGGGCCGTCCCGCCCCAGACCCCGACATCGGTGGGCTCGCCGAACGGGTTGGGATCCGGCCGCCACAGCTGGATCGGCACGATGCCGGGCTCCACCACATCCAGCCCGTCGAACAGTCCGACGATCTGCTCGGGCTCGCGCAGGTAGTACGGCGCGCCGCCGCTCTCGTTGTAGAGCGCGGTGGCCTTCGCGTTCGCCTCGTTGGTGACGGCGCTCTCGTTCAGCGCCAGATAGCTGCCCGGCGGCAGCGCTTGCATCAGGGTGTTGACGATCGACCTGGCCTGGGCGTCGCCGTCGGCGTTCGACACGTGGCCGAGGACCTGCATCAGGATCAGCGCGACCGGCTCGTCGAAGTCGAGGGTCTTGCGCGCCTCGCGGATGATCGTGTCGGGGTCGAGCAGGTCCGCCTCGATGTACGCGGTCGCCCCGCGCGGGTCGCTGATCAGCAGCGCGTTCGCGTGCGCCAGGATCAGGGGATCGTTGTCGACGTAGACGATGCGGGCCTCGGGGTCGACGCGCTGGGCGACCTCGTGGGTGTTGTCGGCGGTGGGCAGGCCGGTGCCGATGTCCAGGAACTGGCGGATGCCCACTTCGCCGGCGAGATGCCGGATGACGCGCCCGAGGAAGTACCGGGAGAGCCGGGCCAGGTCGAAGATCCCCGGATAGACGGCGGCGAACTGGTCGCCGGCCTCACGGTCCACCGCGTAGTGGTCCTTGCCGCCCAGCCAGTAGTTCCAGACCCGCGCCGAGTGCGGCACGGTGGTGTCGATCCTGGGTATGTCCTGCGCCTCAGGGATCTCGGGCTCGCCGGTCATCGTGGCTTCTTTCTATCTCCGGGCTCTGACACTCTTATTCCTAACACAGATTCCCGGCGCCGTGCGTGTTCGTGGGTTGAGGGGTTGTGGGTACAGTGGTGCGTGCACGGAAGGGGGCGCAGATGGCGGCCGATCGCGGTGAACAGGCCCTTGACAACAGCCTGGGAAACCCGACGGTCCCTCGGATCCTGTTGGGGGCCGAGTTGCGCCGTCTGCGCACGGCCGCAGGCATCAGCAGGGGCGCGGCGGGCTATGCGATACGCGGCTCTGATTCGAAGATCAGCCGCATGGAGTTGGGGCGGATCAGCTTCAAGCCGCGCGATGTCGCGGACCTGCTGACTTTGTACGGGGTCTGCGACGAGTCCGAGCGCGCCATGCTGCTGGAGCTCATGGACCAGGCGAACGCGCAGAGCTGGTGGCACGCGTTCGCCGACGTCGTTCCCACCTGGTTCGAGGCGTACCTCGGCCTGGAGGACGCGGCCTCGGTCATCCGCTGCTACCAGACCCGCCTGGTCCCCGGCCTGTTGCAGACCGAGGACTACGCCCGCACCGTGATCCGGCTGGGGAATCCGACGGCCGATCCGGTCGAGGTCGAGCGCCGGGTGGCGTTGCGGATGAACCGTGCCAGGGTGCTGCGACGGTCGCGTCCGCCCAAGGTGTGGGCGGTCCTCGACGAGGCCGTGCTGCGCCACTCGCCGGGCGGGCGCGGCGAGCCGATGCGCGGTCAGGTGGAGTATCTGCTGGAGCTGTCCCGGTTGCCGCACGTCACGGTGCAGGTGGTGCCGTCGCACCGCGGCCCGCGCTACGCCGACGCCGGTGCCGGGCCTTTCAGTATCCTGCGTTTCCCGGAGGCGGCGCTGCCGGACATCGTCTATCTTGAGCAGCTCACCAGCGCCACCTACCTGGACAAGGCCGAAGACCTCGACGTCTACGCGACAGTCATGGATCAGTTGTGCTTGGACGCGATTCCGGCTCCCGACACGGCCGGGCTCTTCACTGACGTGATCAACAGGCTGTAAGAGCGCTTCAGGCGACTCGGTAGCGGCGACTCAGTAGCTCAGTAGCCTGACGGCGTGCCGTAGTACGTGGGCTTGCGCGGCGTGTAGTGCTCTTCGAGCGCGGTTACCTCATCGTCGGTGAGCCGGAGGTCCAGAGCGGCGGCGGCGTCGGTGAAGGGTGAGGCTTGGTCGCCCCGACGATCGGCGCGGCCACGACCGGGTTGCGCAGCACCCAGGCCAGCGCGACCTGGGCCATCGGCACGTCGCGGGCCTCGGCGATCTTCTGGACCGCGTCGACGGTGCCCTGGTCGCTGTCCAGGAACAGCGGCGTGCCGATCGAGTCGGTCTTGGGGCTGCTCTGGCCGCGGGTCGTGGACGTCTCACCCCAGGGCCGCGTCACCAGGCCGCCGGCCAGCGGCGACCACGGGATCGAGCCGACGCCCTGGTCGGCGAGCAGGGGGAACATCTCGCGCTCCTCCTCGCGCATGATCAGGCTGTACTGGTCCTGCATGGAGATGAACCTGGTCCAGCCGTGCAGCTCGGCGGTGTACTGCATCTTCGAGAACTGCCACGCCCACATGCTGGAGGCGCCGAGGTAGCGGGCCTTGCCGGCCTTGACGACGTCGTGCAGGGCCTCCATGGTCTCCTCGACCGGCACGTTCGGGTCGAAGCGGTGGATCTGGTACAGGTCGATGTAGTCGGAGTCCAGGCGCTTGAGCGAGGCGTCGACCTGCTCGAACACCGCGCGCCGGGACAGGCCGCGGCCGCCGGGGCCCTCGCCCATCGGGGCGAAGAGCTTGGTGGCCAGGACGACGTCCTCGCGCTTGGTGTACCGGCGGATCGCCTGGCCGGTGATCTCCTCGCTGGAGCCGCGGCCGTAGACGTTGGCGGTGTCCCAGAAGGTGATGCCCAGCTCCACGGCTTGCCGGAAGATCGGGTCGGCCTGGTCCGCGTCGAGCATCCAGGCGCCTTGGCGGCCGCCGCCGGCGGCGAAGCTCATGCAGCCCAGGGCGATGCGGCTGACTTGGAGGCCGGAGGTTCCGAGGCGGGTGTACTGCATGGGGGTCCTTTGCTGTCGCGGGGGTGTTGTCGTCGCACACCGGCGGTGGCGGCGGTGGTGGTGGTACGTCAGTCAGCCGCGCGGTCGGGGACGACGCGCAGCGTGACCGGGTACGTCGCCGGCCCGGTGACGGCGCCGACCGGGCCGGGGCCGTAGCGGTCGTACTTCTGCGAGGCGTCGCCGATGGCGGACAGTTCGCGGCTGTTCCAGTTCGACACAGAACAATCCTTACTGGATGCGCGCCGGTCGGCTACCGGAGCCTCAGCCGGCGGTCGGCCCGGCCGGGTCCGGAGTGCCCGCCGACCAGCCGGGCTCCGGGCTGATTCGGCCGGCAGCTCAGCGGTTGATGAGCTTCTGCATGGCTTCCGGGTAGCGGTCGCCGGTGAGCTCGAACGCCGCGGCGGCGTCCTGGATCTCGGCCAGGTCCTCGCTGGTGAGCGCGACTTCGGCGCCGCCGACGTTCTCCTCCAGCCGTTCGATGCGTCGGGTGCCGGGAATCGGCACGGCGTGCGGCTGTACGGCGAGGATCCACGCGATCGCGACCTGCCCGGGCGTCGCGTCGTGGCGCTCGGCGACGACGCGGAGGAGCTCGACGAGGCCCCGGCTGGCCTGGATCGTCTCGTCGGTGAAGCGGGGGAAGATCGTGCGGCGGTCGCCCGCGCCGGACACGTCGGCGGCCGAGGTGATGCTCCCGGTGAGGAAGCCCTTGCCCAGCGGGCTGAACGGCACGAAGCCGATGCCGAGCTCCGCCAGGACCGGCAGGATCTCCTGCTCCGGCTCCCGCCACCACAGCGAGTACTCGCTCTGCAGTGCGGTTACCGGCTGCACGGCGTGCGCCCGCCGCACCACCTCCACCCCGACCTCGGACAGGCCGAAGTGCCCGACCTTGCCGGCCGCGATGAGCTCCCCGACCGTCCCCGCGACGTCCTCGATCGGCACCTCGGGGTCGACCCGGTGCTGGTAGAGCAGGTCGATGTGATCGGTGCGCAGCCGGCGCAGGGACCCGTCGACGACCTCCCGAATGTGCTCGGGCCGACTGTTCAACCCGTTCAGTCCCGCCGGCCGCCCATCCGCGACCTCGAACCCGAACTTGGTCGCGATCTTCACCTGATCCCGCACCGGCGCCAGCGCCTCCCCGACGAACTCCTCGTTCGCCCACGCCCCGTATACCTCAGCCGTGTCGAAGAAGGTCACACCCAGATCGACGGCTCGCCGAATCACCGGCAGCGCGTCTTCCCGCGTGAGCAGGCTCATGCATCCCAGCCCGACCGCGGAGACCTCCAGCCCGCCGCTGCCCAGGAGTCGCTTGTCCATGTCGGTGTCCGCCTTCCCAGTTTGATCGCATTTCGATCTCAATGCCATCGAACACGCCCGATGCGCCGTGTGGGAGGCCCTGGTACTACCTGTCACGCGATACCTGTCAGGGCGCGGCGTGGGACGACGGTAGTTGTACCGGCATTGACGTCGGGAAGTACTCCCTAGAGTGCTGTGGATGATCAGGCTTCGCAAGATCCGTCGGCGGGACGCGGGGGTGGACGGCGCGGAGGCGGCGAAGCCGGCCGATGGCGGCCGCCGCCGGGCCGATCTTGTGCCGACCCTCGATGCGCTGCACTCCGTCCCCTACACGGACGCCCGCGCGTTCGTCGCGACCCTGCCCGATCGCGAGCTGGGCGCGGCGATCCGGGACGCGACGCTGCCCCTCGCGGTCGCTGTCACCGACCACGTGCTCGCCGCCGCTGCTTCCGCTGCCTCTTCTGTCTCCGAAGCTGTTGTCGCGCTCGCGGAGGCCGCGCCGGCGGGTCGGACCGTCGCGGGATCCGGCACCATCATCAGGGCTCTGCTCCGCCTCGTGAATCCCGAGGTCGACAGGACCCTGTTCCTCGCCCCGGCGTCGGCCGTCTGGCCGGCGCGATACGCGATCATGGTGGACCGGCGGGGACGGGAGGGGCGGCCGGTCATCGACACGCTTCTGGCCGCGCTGCTCCTGACGGCGCTCGATGCGCGGGTGGACGCCGGGCCCAGGGGCGGCGTTCCGCCCGGCGAGCTGGTGGACGCCGCGGCCGTCGCCGACGATGTGCCCCTGGCGCGTGCCGCCCTGGATGCCGCGGTCCGGCTGGGCCGTCCGTCGGCTGCGCAATACGCCTTGGCCACCCTGTTCGAGAACGGATTGCGGAGCGATGTGTGGCCCGGCGTGCGCGCGGCAGTCGAGCAGCACGCCCGAGGTAAGGCGAGCTCCGCGCAGATGAATTGGCAGCAGGTCTTCCGGATGGGTGAGGGGGCCGACCCGATCCGGCGCGGTGGACTGGCATCCATGCGCTACGGCACGAGGGACTTCTTCCAGGCGTTGCAGGAGGAGGACAGGACCCGATTCCACCGCCTGACTCCGGATTGGGACGCGCTGATCCGTCGAGCACAGGACGTTCTGGACTCGGCCCGCTACACCTGGGATTCCCACGGCGACTTCGACGTGGACGCGGCTGCGATGCGCGACGACATGCCCGCGCAGGTGCGGTCAGTCCTCGAAGACTGCTACCCCCGCGCGCTGTGGCTGAGGCCGCGGCCCGACATCGAAGACCTGCGCCGGGCCCTGGCCGCCGCGGACCGGCTGCCGGCGATCGACCGCCACGCGGCGCTCGCCGAGCTCGTGCGGCGCGGCCTGGTGACCGGGTCGCTGGACGCGGCCGACGTGGTCGCGACGGTCCGGCCGGCCGCCGAGACGCTGGCGTTGCTGGTACCGGGCAACACCGCTGCGCATCACTGCTTCGACCTGGGACGGTACGCGATACCGGAGCCCGGGCTGGCATGGGTGGCAGACCGGATACGCGCGCAGGCGGCAGCGGCCCTGTCGGCCCTGGGGGAGGAGCCCGCGGCATGGGGCGCGCTGTGGGGCAGGGCTCTGTCCTGGAGCGGGACCCTGCCGGAGTTGGTGGCGTCGGTGGCCGGTGGCGCGTCGGCGGCACCCGGCCGGCAGCCGTCGGCACCGGCTTCGGCGACGCGCCAGGCACGCACCGTCGACCCGGTCGTGGCCCTGGTGTCCCTGGCTCCGCCGGCCGTGCTCGCGGACATCCTGCGCGCGGTGCCCGACGACCGGTACATCGCCGGCGCCGTGGCACAGATGCTCGATCGCAGCCCTCTGGCACCGATCCTGACCGAGTTCGCGTTCGGCCCGCAGGGCACGCCGGACATGCGACGCAGCCTGGCGCACAACACCGCGACCCACGTGAACACGCTGTGGCGCCTGGTGCTCCGCGAACCCGCCGAGACGAGGGTCCTCGCCGAGATCTTCACCCGCCGCAGCGCCACCGACGACCTGCGCCTGGCAGCGCTCATGCGCTCGCACGCCGCCGGCGGCCTGCACCCGGTACTGGCCGCCCACCTGCGCAAGACCGCTCCCGGCGCCGACGCCGTCGCCCCGGCCCTCGCCGCCGGCGATCCGGAACAGATCCACGCCGCCCTGGCCCCGGTCATCAGGACCGTCGACTCCAGTCACCGCACCCTCGCCTACGCGGCGCTCGCCGCGGCCACCGGCCCGGAAGCCGTGTGGGCGCTGGAGCTGGCGCGGGTCGGGACGCTGGCGAAGGCCGAGCCGGCGGTGCGGGCGTCGATCGCGGCCGGCGACGCCGCCGCGCTGATCGCGGTGGTCGAGGATGTGCGGGCTCTGATGACGGCGAAGCGGCGCGTACTTGCCTCGGGCTCGGGCTCGGGCTCGGGCTCGGGCTCGGGCTCGGCTTCGGGCTGAGCCGGGTGTCGCAACAGGCAAGTGGCGAAACTCTGGCAGCGTCGCCATCGGTGCCCGGGTAATCTCGTGTCGGCATAAGAACGTTCAAATAGCGCCGACTCGGCGCTCAGCGAAGGTCCCAGGGGGTAGCGTGCGACTGGCACGGATGGTGCGAAGCGTAGCGGTCCTGGCAGTCGCCGCACCGCTCGCGGCCTGCGGGGGTTCGGGGTCGGCGGGTACGTCCGCGCAGCCCGGTTCAACGACCTCGCAGGTAATGCAGGCGCCTGCGACCGGAACCTCCGGTGCCGCGGATTCGGCGACGAGCTCGCTGCCGGCCTTCCTCACCCCCGCGGCACCGGTCAGCACGGCGGGCGGCACGTCGTCGCCGGGCGGCCAAGCGGTCGTCGTGCTCGCCCCGGCGCAGCCGGTCTCCGACGCGGTACTGAAGCAGATCGTCACGGTGCTGCGCGTGCGAACGGCCCGCATGGCCGGCGGCTCCGACACCATCACCAGCGCGAACGGACAGATCACGGTGACCGGGACCGCCGACCAGGCCGCGCAGCTGAAGGCGCTGGCAGGTCAGGGAACGCTGCTGTTGCGGCCGGTGCTCGGCGACAAGACACCGCTGCCAACGCCCTCCGGTGCCGCCGAGAAGAAGGCCGAAGACGCGTTCGGCGCCCTGGACTGCACCTGGAGCGACCCGACTAAACCGCTCGCCGCCGCCGGCGACTACCTCGCGGCGTGTGCGCAGAGCTCAGGCAGTTACGTGGGAATCCAGAAGTACCTGATGGGCCCGGCGGCCGTGTCGGGCAAGGACGTCAGCAGCGTCCAGGCCAGCCAGTCCAACGGCACCTGGGAGGTCGACATCTCCCTCGACGACGCCGGAGCCTCGGCGATGGCCACCCTGAGCGCCACGGCGGCGGCCGGGCAGGACTCCGACGGCACGAACCGGTTCGCCATCGTCCTGGACGACGTCGTCTACGAGGCGCCGACCGTCACCTCGACGATCACCGACGGCCAACTCCAGCTCTCCGGGACCAACCAGACCTTCGCGAACCAGGACGCCGCAGTGTGGAGCGTCGGTGCGATGCCGTTGCGGTTGGTGTCGAGCAGCGTCAGCGGAGGATGAGGCGCGAAGGGGCCGCCGGAAGGCGGCCCCGAAGCAACGAGCCGAAGAACTAGGACATCATCCCGATCCACTGCCCGCCGGTGACGTTCAGCACCTGGCCCGAAACGTAGTTCGACCACGGCGAGCACAGGTAGAACACCCCGCCGGCGGCCTCCTCCGGGGTTCCCGGGCGGCCCAAGGGGATCAGGAAGCTGGTGGCGCCGACCATCGCCTCAGGAATACCGAGCTGGACCGTCTCGCCGCCGATCTCCATGGTGTTGTCGTCGGTCTTGGCGGCGGTGAGGCGGGTCTCGATGTGGCCGAAGGCTACGGCGTTCACGTTGACCTTGAACTGGCCCCATTCCTTGGCCAGGGTCTTGGTCAGGCCGACCACCGCCGACTTCGCCGAGGAGTAGTTCGCCTGGCCGGCGTTGCCCATGGTGCCGCTGACCGAGGAGACGTTCACGATCTTGCGGAAGACCTCGATGCCCTGCTCGCGTTCCTTCTTCGCCGGGTCGCGGAAGTAGGGCGCGGCGGCTCGGATCGTGCGGAAGGGGACGACGGTGTGGATGTCCAGCATGCGCTGGAACCAGTCGTCGCTCATGGTGTGGATCGGCTTGTCGAGGGTGTAGCCGGCGTTGTTGACCAGGATGTCGATCTTGCCGAAGGTGTCGGCCGCCTTCGCCACCAGGGCCTCCGGGACGCCTTCGGCGGTGAGGTCGCCGGCGAACACCGCGGTGTCGGTGCCGTGGGCCTTGGCGATCTCGGCCGCGGTCGCGGCGGCGACGTCGCCGTCCAGGTCGTTGATCAGGACGCTGGCGCCCTGTGCGGCCAGCAGGTCGGCGGTGGCACGGCCGATGCCGCGCGCCGATCCGGTGACGATCGCGACCTTGCCGTCCAGGACTCCCATGTACTGCTCCTTGGTGGATGAGGTGATGGTTGTGTGTTGATAAGGCTCAGGGGCGGCGGAAGAGCGCCAGGCCGTCCTTGATCACTACTTGGCCGGCGTCGGAGGATGTTTCGAAGGCAAAACCCTGTGCCCCCGCCGCGGCCCATACCCGGGTGCTGATGTCCTGCCCGGGCAGCACCGGCCTGGCGAAGCGTACGGCGAGCCGCTCCAGGTTGCGAGGGTCGGCTTCGGCGACACGGTTTTCTTGGGCAATACAGATCACGGCGTGCGAGGCGAACGCCATCGTGCACAGCCCGTGGTTGATGATGCCGGGCAGGCCGACGGCCCGGGCGAAGTCCGGGTCCAGGTGGATCGGGTTGTGATCGCCGGACGGCTCGGCGTAGCGGACCGTCTGGTCCTCGTCCACGTGCTGCTTCGCCTCGCCGACCGGGGTCTCGGCGCGCAGCGTGTCGTCCAGGGCGTGCGGCGGGGCCTGCTCGCCGGCGCTCTGCTCGTCCTGCGCGCCGCGGAAGAACGTGGACATCCACTGCTCGTTGACCAGGTTGCCGTCGGGGGTGCGGGTCTCGGACTTCACCGCGACCACCACGCCGGCCGAGGTCTGGCGCACGCCCAGCGGTGCCGAGCGCGTCACCAGCTCCATGCCCGGGGTGATCTGGCGGTGGTAGAAGAAGTCCTGCTCGCCGTGGACCAGCATCATCAGCAGTTCCGGCGGGGCCACCGCCAGGACCGCCTCGGCGCCGGACTCGAAGGCCGGGACCACCGCGAAGACCGGCGGGGCCAGGTCGCCCGCGCGGTGCTCGGCGATCGGGTCGTTGGTCGCCGCGGCGTAGGCGGCGATCCGTTCCCGCTCGACCGTGAAGTGCTTCTGCTCGGTCCAGATGCCGAGCGCCTCCAGGTTGAAGCTCATTTCCGTTGCCCCCTTGCGGACGCCGCGCTGCCGGATCAGACTGTGACGCAACTGAACGTACCGTAGAATGATGTAACGATCCAGAGGGGAACCTTCACCATGACCGACACCTCCGGGACTTCCGGCCTGCCCGTCGAGCTCGCCGGCGCCGACCCGAACCAGCTGGCCGGCATGGTCGGCCAGCTCTCCGACGCCGAGCTGCGCGAGGTGCTGGCCGACGGCGCCCTGCGCGGCCAGGTGCTCGACGAGATCTTCCGCCGGATGGGCGACCACTTCCGCGCCGACAAGGCCAAGGGCCAGACCGTCGCGGTGCACTTCGTCATCACCGGCGGCCCGGACGGCGCCAAGGACACCTACCAGGCGTCCATCAAGGACGGCGTCTGCACGACGTCCAAGGAGCTCACCGAGCACCCGCGGGCCACCATCACCGCGGACGGCGTGCCGTTCCTGCGCCTGGTCACCGGCGGTGCCGGCGGTGTCGAGCTGTTCCTGAAGGGCAAGCTGAAGGTCGGCGGCGACATGATGTTCGCCGCGTCCGTGGCGGGGTGGTTCGCGATTCCGGGCGGCAAGTAGTCGATCATTGATAGGCGCGACGGCGCGCGGAGGGCCTCGGGGGGCCGTCTGCGCGTCGTCGCGCGCCATCTGCTCGACGACGCGCGTCAGCCGGCTACGCGGCCGGCTTGATGTTGGCGTTGTGGCGGAACACGTTCTCCGGGTCGTACTCGGCCTTGATCTTCGCCAGCCGCCGGTACTTGTCCGCCCCGTAGGCGGCCACGATCCGCTCCTGGTCGGGCTCCACCATGAAGTTCACGTAGCTCCCGGTGTCGCGGGCGAACGGCAACAGCGCCTCCCAGAACTCCTTGACCCACGCGGTGTCCGCCGCCAGCAGCTCCGGGGTCGGGGCGACGCAGGCGAGGTTCACCACGTAGCCGGGACGCCGGAGCCCGCCGAACGCGGTCGCGTCGTCGGCGACGTCGGTGTAGGCGCCGTCGATCGTGAAGACCGGGGCGAAGGACAGGGGAGAGCTCTTCTTTCCGGAGAACTCGGCCAGCACCTCGACCACGTCATCGGTGAGCTCGTTCAGATACAGCGCCCGCTCGTACGCCAGGATCCCGGGAGGCGCGGCGTCGTCGAGCATGGACTGCAACGCCGTGTAGGGCATCGGCGTGACGACGTCGAACAGCGGCGGCAGCTCCCGGCGCAGGGCGTCGACGACGTCGGCGTGATCCTCGGCCGCCCCGAAGCCCGCGATGATCACCGCGTGTCCGGGCGCCAGGTGGTACTCCTGCGGGACGAACGGCGCGGGCGGGGCGTTCAATCCGACGGCGAGCAGCGCGCCCATGTCCCTCGGCAGCTTCGCGACCGCCTCCCGTATCGTCCGAAGCGCCTGGATGCCCTGCTCTGCGGGCCAGAACAACAGCCCCATCTGCACCATCGGCCCGACCGGATGCAGCGCGAACCGGAACTCGGTGACGACACCGAAGTTGCTCCCGGCGCCCCGGAGCGCCCAGAACAACTCCGGATGCGAGTCCAGGGACGCTTCAACGGTCCGGCCATCGGCCAGCACCACCTGCGCCGAAACGAGATTGTCGATCGACAGGCCGTGGCCCGCGGTCAGCCAGCCGAAACCGCCGCCGAGCGTCAGCCCGCCGACGCCGGTGTGGCTGATCGTCCCGGCCGGCACCGCGAGGCCGTGCTCCTGCGTGGCGGCGTCGAGGTCGGCCAGCAGCGCGCCGCCCTGGCAGTACGCCGTTCGTGTGACGGGGTCGACCCGCACCGCGCGCAGGCCGCTCAGATCGACCGTGAGCGCGTCCGGCCAGACCGCGTTGCCCGCGAAGTTGTGGGCGCCTCCGCGTACTGACACGTCCAGACCGCGGGCGCGCGCCGCCGTCAGCGCCGCGGCGACGTCCTCCGTGCTCTCACACCGGGCCACCAGTGCGGGCCGGTGGTCGATCGCGCCGTTCCAGACCGCGCGAACCGTGTCGTAGTCGGGGTCGGCGGGGGTGACGACCCGCCCTGAGAATCCCGGGATCATGCTGCTGATGTGATCGGACATCTCGTGTCCTTACTCTTGGAGCACCGCCAGCCAGTTCCCCGCCGGGTCCTTGAACCAGGCGATCATCGGTCCGCCTCGCCGGCTGATCCCGTCCTCGTCGACGCCCGGCAGCAGCTCGAACCGCACGCCGCGATCGCCCAGGCTCTTCACCGCGGCCTCGATGTCGTCGACGGGGAAGTTCAGGATGGTGAAGGTGGCCGGCACGTGGTCCGGGCCCTTGGGGTAGACCAGGATCTCGGTGTCTCCGCCGACATGGAGGCGGAGCATGCCGTTGGCCTCGGTGACGGGGACGCCGAGCGTCTCGCCGTAGAACTTCTTCGCGGCGGGGATGTCGTTCACGGAGAAGCCGCTGAAGGCTTTCGTGTTCTCGAACATGATGCGACCGTACTCGCCGCAGGCGCGCGGTGCCCGTCCTGAAACGCCTCCGGGCCCGGTGTCAGGTCGTCCCTGACACCGGGCCCGGAGGAAAAGCGTGCGGCTATCTCACCGCACGCCGCCTCACGCGTCCGCGTGCACCGGCAGGATCGCGACGTGGTCGGTCTCCTCGGCGAGCTCGATCGCGTGCTCGTCGACCAGCGGCATCGCGTTCTTGCCCGGGAGCAGGAACACCGTCGCGATCGCGGCCAGCACGCCCAGCCCCGCGCCGGCCAGCAGCGCCGTGCCGAAGCCGCCGGCCAGCGCCTGCGCCGGGTTGTCGCCGGTGCCGAACAGGTGCGTGGTGCGGGCCGAGGCCACCGCGGCCAGGACCGCCAGGCCCAGGGCGCCGCCGATCTGCTGGGCGGTGTTCAGCAGGCCCGAGGCCAGGCCGGACTCCGCCTCCGAGGCGCCTGCGGTACCGGCCACGGTCAGGGCCACCCAGGCCATGCCGCCGCCCAGGCCGATGACGATCTGCGGCAGGAGCAGGTCGGTGACGTAGCTGCCGTTCGCCGGCATCCCGCTGACCCACAGCAGCCCGGCCGCCATCACGACCATGCCGGCGATGGTGGTGGCCTTGATCCCGACCTTGGCCACCAGCTGCCCGGCGGCCGTGGCGGCGATCATGATCGACACCGCGATGGGCACCAGGGACAGGCCCGACTTCAGCGGCGAGTAGCCCAGGACCTGCTGGGTGTACAGGGTCATGAAGAAGAACGCCGGCATCAGGCCCATGACCTGCAGCATCGAGGCGACGTTCGCCCCGCGCAGCACCGGCCGCCTGAAGATCGACAACGGCACCAGCGGCTGCTTGGTCCGCGACTCGATGAACACGAAGGCCACCAGCAGCAGCACGCCGACCGCGCCCAGGCCCAGCGTCTCCGGCGAGGTCCAGCCCACCTTCTGCGCGTTGACCAGCACGAACACGATTCCGGCCAGACCCGCGGTGACGGTGAAGGCGCCGGCCAGGTCGAAGCCGTTGCGCTCGCCGCTGGGCGCGCCCACCGGCAGGATGCGCGGCGCGAGCAGCGCCGCGGCGACGCCGATCGGCACGTTCACCCAGAAGCAGGCCTGCCAGCCGAACCAGTCGGTCAGCATGCCGCCCAGGATCAGGCCGACGGCACCGCCGGCCCCGGCCACGGCGCCCCAGACGCCGAGGGCCTTGTTGCGCTCGGCCTTCTCCTCGTCGGTGGAGTCCGGGAACGAGATCAGCAGCAAAGACAGCGCGGCGGGCGAGACCACGGCCGCGGCGAAGCCCTGGACGGCGCGGGCGCCGATCAGGAAGCCGGGGTCCGGGGACAGCGAGCCGGCCAGCGAGGCCACGGAGAACAGGATCAGGCCGCCCATGAACATCCGGCGGCGGCCCAGGTAGTCGGCCAGCCGCCCGCCCAGGAGCAGGAAGCCGCCGAACATCAAGGTGTAGGCGTTGGTGACCCAGGACAGGTCGGCCTGCTGGAAGCCCAGGCCCTTGACCAGGGACGGCAGCGCGACGCCGACGATGCCGGCGTCCAGGATCAGGACGAACTGCGTGACCGCGAGCAGCGCCAGGGCCGCCCCGCGGTTGATCGCGCGGCCGCCGTGCGGCGGGGCCGCGGCTGCGGTGGGTACAGCAGCTGACATTGGAGGCATCCCCTAAAAGCGGAAGGTGAAATACGGTTCCGGTTAACGACAGAGACAGTACCGGAGACGTCCCTCCGGTTGTCAAGTGGAACCGGAGGTCATCTTCCGGTTACCTGGGAATCGGTGTACCGTTCAACCATGGTCCTGTCCCAGAAGCCGCCCACGAGCCGACCGCTGCGCGCCGACGCCCGCCGCAACCGGGAGGCGATCGTCGCCGCCGCCGACGACCTGTTCCGCGTCGACGGCATGTCGCTGCAGATGGACGAGGTGGCACAGCGCGCGGGCCTGGGGGTCGGCACCGTCTACCGGCACTTCCCGACCAAGGAGGCGCTGACCGTCGAGCTGGTCCAGTGCCGGGTGGAGAGCACGATCGGCCGCGCCGAGGAGACCATGCGGGACTGCGATCCGGCCAGCGCGGTGCGCCGGTTCATCATCGACATGGCGGTGCTGATGGGCGAGGACGTCGGACTGCGCGAGTCGTTCGAGGTGCAGGTGCTGGCCGACAACCAGCTCGACGAGTGTGTGTACTACCGGCAGGACCTGCACCAGCGGAAGCTGGCGATGGTGAAGCAGGCGCAGGAGGCTGGCGTGGTGCGCGGCGACCTGGCGCTGGAGGACTTCGACGCCCTGATGTGCGGGATGGGGCAGGCGATCGTGGCCGGCGGGAACCCGAAGCTGATCGCGGACGTGCTGCTGGAGGGGATGCGGGTGCCGCGGGAGCCGGTCGCGGACGGCGCGGCCTGCGCGGACGGCTCGGGGGAGTAGCCCCGGCGTCGCTTGTCGGACCCGTCGTCTAAGGTCCTTGACCATGGCGGATTATGTGGCAGGCGCCCAGGGCCCGGTCACGGCCGACGACTTCGAGCTGGCGGTGCTGACCCTGACGCAGGCGGTGTCCGGGGCGTCCGAGGAACAGTGGCGGCGCCCGACCCGGGGACAGGTCACGTATGCCAGTGCCCGCCTGAACGACCTTCTCGACCTCCTCTTCCCGCTCGTCGTGCATCTGGCGGCGCGCGGCCGGGTCCGGGACGCGACGCCGCCGCAGACCGACCTGGCGCCGATCGACCTCAAGCTGGCGCCGCGCGTCGGCGATCGAGGCGTTGACGGCACGCTGGAGGCGTTCGACGCGCTGACCACGATGCTGGCGCTGCTGCTGCGCAATTCCAGCCCTGACACCCGCGGCTACCACGCCTTCGGCAACGCCGACGTCGAGGGCTTCGCGGCGGCGGGCTGCCTCTACGTGCTCACATTCGGCTCCGAGATCGCCCGGGCGATGGCGGTCCCGTTCGAGCCGGATCCCGGCCTTGTGGAGCGGGTACTGTTCCGGCTGTTCCGTGACGTCCCGGAAATCGCAGAGCCCTGGCCCACCTTGCTCTGGCTGACCTCCCGAGACAAGCTGCCAGGGATGCCGTGGCAGCAATACGAGTGGCCGTACCACACGGCGCCTCGTACACAATGGTAGACGTGCAACCGAATCCGAACCCTGTCTCAGTCCCCGCACCTTCCCCGGCACCTGACCGCCTGTGTACGGGCCTGAGCTGGTTCGAGGAGAAGCCCGCCCTCACCGCCGTCGAGGGCGGCGATCTGCGTCTCAAAGCGCTGAGTCCCGGCACGCGTTTGGCGCTGTCCTGGTCCGGGCGCCGCCGCTGCGTCGGCTGGACCGCGCCCGGAACCGGACGCACCCCGTGCGCCGAGGACGCGGAGATCGACGGCGCGGCCACGCTCGCGCAGTGCCCCGCGTGCCAGAACCGTGACCACGGCCTGGCCGTCGCACGCGACCGGATCACCGACGACGGCCGCTCCTACCAGCTCTACCTGGCGTGGTTCGCGCCCGGCATGCTGAAGGTCGGCATCACCGGCGTGCAGCGCGGCGTGGCCCGGCTGTTGGAGCAGGGCGCCATCGGCTACACGGTGATCGCCACCGGAACCCTCCCGGCCGCGCGGCGCGCTGAAATCACGGTGTCGGCCTCGGGCCTGGCCAAGGAGCGCTACCGCTCGCGGGCGAAGGTCGAGGCGTGGTGGGGCCTGCCGGAGACCGAGGGGCTGCGCTCGGCGCTCAGCGAGGGGCGGACCAAGGCGCTGCGGATGCTTGCCGACCACACCCTCGACGCCTTCCCCGACGGTCCGTTGGTCGACAACACGACGTTCTTCGGGCTCGGCGACGGCGCTCCGGCGACCTACCGCGAGGTCGAGGCGCTGGACGACAGCGGGAGCCTGGCCGGCGAGGTGCGCGCGGTGATCGGCAAGCACCTGTTCCTGGCGGTGGACGGCGGCACGCCGTTGCTGCTGGACACGCGGCTCCTCGCCGGGCGACACACGGTCCCGATCGCGGACGAGGCTGCCGGGGCCGGCGAGGCCGGCGTCGCCGGTGTGCGGACTGCCGAGCGCCGGCGGCCGTTGCTGTATGACACGCCGACGCTGTTCTAGCTGCCGCTATTTTGCGAAGTACCACCCCTCGATGTCCGCGTGCGAGAGCACCGCACCCCGCCCGAACTCGAACGTCCCACGCTCCGCGATCTCCTTCGCCGCGCCGATCGCGGCGGTCATCGCGGCGCGCGACAGGTTCGACCCGAGGCTGATGCGGCGCACGCCCCACTCGCCGAGCTGCTCGACGGTCGCGTGCAGGCGGGGCCCGCCGGCGATGACGTTGACCGGCTTGCCGACCTCGGAGGTCACCGCACGGATCTGCTCCTCGGTGGTGAGGCCCGGGGCGAACAGCACGTCGGCGCCGGCGGCCTCGAAGGCCTGGAGGCGCGCGATGGTGTCCTTCAGATCCGTGGTGCCGTAGAGGAAGTTCTCGGCGCGCGCCGTGACCGTGTAGGGGAATGGGAGCGCGCGGGCCGCCTCGATCGCCGCCGTCAGGCGCTCCAGGGCCGCTTCCAGCGGGATGATCCCGTCGCCGACCGCGTCCTCGACCGAGCCGCCGACCAGGCCCACCTCGGCGGAGCGCCGGATGGTCTCTGCGACCTCGTCGGGTGTGGTCCCGTAGCCGTCCTCCAGGTCCGCCGCGACCGGCAGGTGCGTGGCGGCGACCAGAGTGCCGGCGTTGGCCAGACTCTCCTCGCGCGTGATGCCGCCGTCCGGCCGGGCCAGGGTGTGCGCGATGCCGGCGCTGGTGGTGGCCAGGGCCTTGAAGCCGAGGGCGGTGAAGATCTGCGCGGTGCCGGCGTCCCAGGCGTTGGCGATCACGAACGTGTCCGGCCCGGCGTGCAGTGCGGCGAAGGTCTCGGCGCGGCGGTACTGGTCTTCGGGGGTCAGCAGGCTCATACCGCGAACCCTACGCGGCGGACTGTTCGGCGAGCGCCGAAATCTGCGCGACCAGCGACGCGTGCTGGTCCGGCGAGTTGTCGATCTCGTGGTGCGGAACCGGCGGGGGAGTGCCGGGGCGGATGGCGGCGGCCCAGGTCTCGAACGCTGCCAGCTTCGCGGCGTCCTCATCCCGGCCGCGCGCCACGATCCGCGACCGCAGCACCGCCACGTCGCACCGCACCCACACCAGGCGTACGGTGCCGCCGCCGAGCTCGGTGCACCAGCGCTCCCAGCGCGCCGGATCGCGGATCTGCGACGTGAACGGTGCCACCAGCAGCACCGGACACCCGTGGGAGCGGATCTCCCGTGCGGTCGCGGTCATCCCGCCGTATTCGTGCGCTTTGACGTGCTCGTCGTACCAAGCGCCCTCGCGTTCGCCGAACGGACGCCCGGCCGCCGCGAGCACTTCCGAGGCGAAGCCCCGGTACATGGTGTCCTTGTCCAGGATCGCCGGGACCGGGGCCAGACGCTGGGCCAGCAGCGCGGCCACCGTCGACTTCCCCGCTCCCGGCGCGCCGGCGACCACCCACACATCAGCCACTGGATCAGCCACACGCCGAGCCTAGACTTCCTGACCGCCTAGATCAGGGACCGGACCACCCCGGTCACCAGGTCCGCGCACGTCGTCGGCGTCGCGTGTGCCGGGTCCAGCGCGTTCGCCGCCTCGTGGAACGCCACGCCGTCCACCGTCCCGATCAGCACGTGGTCCGACACGTCCAGCGGGCACAGGTCCTGCACCAGCACGTTGTGCACGTTCGGCCCGGCCAGGAACTGGTTCGTGTACGGCGTCACCAGTTCGTCGAACCGCGACACGATCGTCGTGTACCGCACCCCCGGCACGGTGTCCCCGCCGGCGTCGAGCCGGCGGTTGAACGCCGACCCCACGAACTGCTCCACGCACGCCGGGCACGCCGTCCCGATCACCCGCGTCGCGCCCGGGATCTGCTGCGCGACGGTGAACAGGCCCGAGGCGGTCCCGCCGTGGTTCGTCGGCGCGATCCCGACCAGCGCGTGCACCTTCGGCGCGCCGCCGAGGAACTTCAGGTAGTACCGCGGCAGCGCCCCGCCGCCCTGCGAGTGGCCGAGGATGTCCACCTGGCCGGCGCCGGTCGCCGCGAGCACGCGGTCGACGTATGCCGCCAACTGAAGCCCCGACTGCTCTATCGGCGCGATCCCGTGTACCAGGGGGATTCCCGCGTACTGGCCGTAGTCGAGCTCGAACACGCAGTATCCGAGATGGGCGAAGTAGGGCCCGCCGAGCAGCCACTGTTCGGTCGGGTTCAGAAAGGTCCCGTGCAGCAGCACCAGGGGCCGTGGATGCTCGGCGCTCGGCTGGCAGGAGAAGTCGTTGACACCGGAGGAGAAGGCTGGTGCCTCGGCCGCGTGCGCGGGGGCCGCGGCGAGCGTCGCGGGGCCGGCGAGCAGGGCCGCGGCCAGCAGCCGGGCCGCGCGCTGTCGCAGCGGGCGTCGCAGGGTTCGAGGACGGGGGAAAACCGGTCGCATGTGTCCTTTCTAGGCCCGGCACGCGCTTCCGTACATTCTCAACACCATGACATTCACCCGTCTGGCCCCGGGGGTGCCGGAGCGCGGGTCGGGTATTGACGCCAGCTCCAATTTACCGGAGGGTAACTTTCAGCGAGCGGCAGTTCTTCGCCGGCCGTTCCCTCCCGGTTATCGCGACGAAAGCAGGTACCGACCATGCCCGGCCCGGCAGGCGCGACCATCGACGGCGGCGGCTCCCACCTGGCGGTGGCCGCGACCCTGGTACGGGCCGGCGTGATCCGTCCCGGACCCCCGCACCGCAGCGTCGGGCAGCTGCGCGCGCTGGCCTCCTGGGGTGCGACGATCGCCGGCGGCTTCCGGGCCGCCGCGGCGCGCACCCCGAACGCCGAGGCGGTGATCGACGAGCGGGTCGTGCTCACCTACAAGCAGCTCACCACCCGCGCCACCCGCCTGGCCAACGGCCTGCAGGCGCGCGGCGTCGCCCCCGGGGACAAGGTCGCGCTGCTGTGCCGCAACCACGCCGGCATGGTGATCTGCTTCATCGCCTGCGCCGAGCTCGGCGTGGACGCGGTCCTGCTGAACACCGGCCTGTCCGCCGGCCAGATGACCCAGGTGGTCACCGAGCAGCAGCCCAAGGCGGTGATCGCGGACTCGGAGTTCGACGCGGTGCTCACCGCCTGCCCGGCCGAGGTGCTGCGGATCAACGCCTGGCCGGAGGAGGGCGCGGCGGTCGCGCTGACGCTGGACCAGATCATCGACGGCGCGCCGGACACGCATCGCAAGCCCCCGGTCAAGCCCGGCCGGATCATCGTCCTCACCTCGGGTACCACCGGCGCCCCCAAGGGCGCGCGCCGTCCGAACCCGCCGGGCATCGGCGCCGCGGCCTCGATCCTGAGCCGGATCCCGCTGCACGCCGGCGAGCGGATCCTGGTTCCGGCGCCGATGTTCCACTCCTGGGGCCTGGCCGCCCTCCAGATCAGCATGCCGCTGCGGGCCACGCTGATCATGCAGCGCCGCTTCGATCCGGAGGCCACGCTCAAGGCGATCCAGACCAAGCGCCCTACGGCGATGTTCGCGGTGCCGGTGATGGTGCAGCGGATGCTGGACCTCGGCGAGGACGTGATCAAGAAGTACGACACCTCCTCGCTGCGCATCGTGGCGTTGTCCGGCTCGGCGATCCCGGCCGCGGCGGTGACGAAGTTCCTGGATGCCTTCGGGCCGGTGCTCTACAACTTCTATGGCTCCACCGAGGTCTCCTGGGCCTCCATCGCCGACCCCAAGGACCTGCGCCAGGCCCCGACCACGGCCGGCCGGCCGCCGCTGGGCTCCAAGATCGTGATCCGCGACGTGGCCACCGGCAAGCCGGTCCCGACCGGCACCATCGGCCGCATCTTCGTGTGGAACGACATGCTCTTCGAGGGCTACACCAACGGTGCAAACAAGGAGACCGCCGACGGCTACATGGCCACCGGCGACCGCGGCTACGTCGACGCGCACGGCCTGCTGTTCGTCTCCGGCCGCGACGACGACATGATCGTCTCCGGCGGCGAGAACGTCTTCCCGCGCGAGGTCGAGGAGCTGATCGCGGCGCAGCCCGGGGTCCGCGAGTGCGCCGTGGTCGGGGTGCCGGACGCCGAGTGGGGCCAGCGCTTCGCCGCCTACATCGCGCTGCTGCCCGGCGCGTCGATGACCGAGGACGAGGTCAAGGCCTTGGTGAAGGCCGGCCTGGCGCGCTTCTCGGTGCCCCGCGACGTGCACTTCGTGGACGAACTGCCGCGCAACGCCACGGGCAAGGTCGTGAACCGGCTGCTGCCCGACTGAATCGTGATCGTTCGACCGTGAATGAAGCGCGGGCTTCGGGATAGCGGCTGCCGACCTTCGCCGATCCAGCCGGGGGCTGGCCGCTACTGGAACGGAACCGGAAAACTGCAAACCCCACGAACGCACAGCCATCCGTCACCCCGACAGGAGGGCACCGCCATGTCCGCCAGCCGCGCCGAGCCCAGCGAGATCGCCGGCCCCAAAGGCACCAGCCTTCGGGTGCTGCGCATCCTGACGCGCTCGGGGGTCCTGCGCCCGGCGCGCCCGGACCGCACCGTCCGCCAGCTGCTGAGCCTGGCCCGCTGGGGCGCCACGGTTGCCGGCGGCTACCGCGCCGCCGCGGCCCGCTCGCCGCACCGGATCGCGGTGATCGACGAGCGGCGCTCGGTGACCTACCGCGAGGTGCACCGCCGCGCCGTCCGGCTGGCCAACGGCCTGGAGCGGCTCGGCGCCGCCCCGGGCAGCCGGGTGGCCGTGCTGTGCCGGAACCACGCCTGGTTCGTCGAGGCGGTGCTGGCCGCCGCCGAGCTCGGCGCGGACGTGGTCCTGGTGAACACCGGCCTGTCCGTGCGGGCCACCGCCGAGGTGCTGCGCGCGCACGAGCCCGCCGTGGTGATCGCCGACGCCGAGTTCGCCGACCACGTCGCCTCGGCCCGGCTCGGCGTGCCGTTCCTGGTCGCCTGGCCGGACGCCACCGGCCCGGGCACCGGACGCCCGTTCGGCCCGCCGGCGCACCGGATGGCCGCCACCGCCACGGTGGACGACGTCATCGACACCGCCTCCGACGCCAAGCGCCGCCCGCCCCAGCGCCCGGGCCGGATCATCGTCCTGACTTCCGGCACCACCGGCGCGCCGAAGGGCGCGCAGCGCGCGAACCCGCCGGGGCTGTCCGCCGCGGCCGGGCTGATCTCCCGAATACCGCTGCGTGCCTGCGAATCAGTGCTCGTGGCCACGCCGCTGTTCCACATGTGGGGCCTGGCCGCCCTGCAGATCGGCATGGCGCTGCGCAACACGCTGGTGTTGCAGCGGCGCTTCGAGCCCAAGGCGACGCTGCAGGCGATCGAGGAACGGCGCTGCGCGGTGGTGTTCGGCGTGCCGGTGGTCCTGCAGCGGATCATGGAGCTGCCGCCGGAGCTGCGTGACTCCTACGACACCTCGTCGCTGCGGATCGTGGCCACGTCGGGCTCGGCGATCCCGACGCCGGTGGTCATCTCGTTCATGGACGTCTTCGGCGACGTCCTGTACAACTTCTACGGCTCCACCGAGGTCTCCTGGGCCGCCGTCGCCGAACCCGCCGATCTGCGCATCGCCCCGAACACCGCCGGGCGCCCGCCGCTGGACTCCCGGCTGAAGGTGCTCGACGACCGCGGCGAGGTGGTGCCGCGCGGCGTCACCGGCCGGATCTTCGTCTGGAACACTCTGCTGTTCGAGGGCTATACCAACGGCGGCACCAAGGAACACCGCGCCGGATACATGGCGACGAACGACCGCGGCCATCTGGACTCCTCCGGCCGGCTGTTCGTCCAGGGACGCGACGCGGACATGATCGTGAGCGCGGGGCAGGAGCTGTTCCCGCGCGAGGTCGAGGATCTGCTGGCCTCGGTGCAGGACATCCGCGAGGCCGCGGTGGTCGGGGTGCCCGACGCCGACCAGGGGCAGTGCTTCGCCGCCTACGTCGTGGTCCGGCCCGGCGCCGAGATGACCGCGCCACAGGTGCGCGGAGTCGTCGCGCGCTACCTGCCGGGCAACGCGGTGCCGCGCGACGTCGTGTTCGTCGACGCGCTGCCGCGCAACGCCACCGGCAAGGTGGTGGTGCGGGACCTTCCGCCGTCGTTGGCAGGGGCCTGACGGACCGCCGATCGGCAGGGTCCGGGCTTCCCCTCCGATCACCCCTCGCGCACCCCTGATTCCCCTCAGTGCCCGAGCCGGATGGCGCGCCCGCCAGGCGCGCGCCATCCGGCCGCTCTCCAATTGCCCGCGCCGGGGCCCCGCTATCCCCGTCGTCGCCGAATCTCTACCTTCGAGCGTGTCACCAGGGCCGCTCCGATCCCGGCGAGCATCGGAACGATCACGATCGTGCCGATGAGGAATGACCACGGGATCGCCAGATAGCTCTGCGCGTGGACGCTCGGCGCCGCGCCGAAGCCGCCGAAGCGCGAGCCTCTCGCTCCGTCGAACGCGGACTGAACGAAGCTGTGCGACCGGGCCTCGACGATCGCCACCGCCGGGACGAGTCCGGTCGCCGAGCCCAGGACGGCGCCCATCGTGGCGGTGATCGTGGCCTGCGATCCGGCCAGGGTGCGGCGCACGCGTGGGCGCGCGCCGACGGCGGCGAGGGTCTCCAGGTCGGCCTGGCTGTCGGTGATGGCCAGGCCGGTCGAGATCGCCGCCGCGCCGAGGGTCACGAACGCCGCGACGGCGGCCAGCGCCAGCATCGTGGTGTCGTTGCCGCCCTGGTAGCCGCGCTCGACTTTCAGCAGCGCGGTGGTGCCCAGGGTCTCGGCGGCGGCGTTGGCGCGTTCTTCCTCGGCCTTGGTCGGCATGCGGGTGGTGTCGAACAGGATCATCGACGGGGTGTACTTCACGCCGTAGCGGTCGGCTGCCGACTGCGGGATCAGGGCCCGGACTCCGTTGACGGCGCTGCCGTCCTTGGTCTTGGCGACGGCCGCCGGCAGGGTCATCGGGGCCGGGGCCGGTCCGCTGCAGAAGGGGGCGAACTGCTGGCGGATGGGGTCGGGCAGGTCCGCGCCGGCCGGTGGGCAGCTGCGCTGCAGGGCGATGGTGGCGGTCGCCGCGCCGGTGGCGGTGCTCGTCGACGAGACGGTGCCGTTGAGGTCGTAAGGGCTGAACACGACCATGCCGCCGGCCGCGAGGGTTTGCTCGGCCTGCGCGTCGACGGTGCCGGTGAGAGCGCGCAGGGTGGCGGCGTCGCCCGGGACGACCTGGCTGCCGCTGAAGGCGGCCACGCAGCGCGGGTCGGACTGGATCATCGACTCGGTGTCCTGGCCCGAGGGGAAGGGGACGGCTCCGTCTGTGTTGTTGAAGAAGGGGCAGTCGTTGGCGAGGGTGCGCTTGACGACGATGCTGACCGGGACGAAGCCGTTGTAGTCCTGGGTGGGGATCACTGCCGCGGAGCGGACCGGGAGGGTGGCGCTGATCGCGGCGATGGCTTTGGTGGGGTCGATCGGCGGGGTGGTCGGGTTGTTCGCGTTGTTCGGATTGCCGAACTGCAGGCCGTTCAGCTGCTGTTGGGCGGTGTTTCCGAACATCAGCGCCACCTGGCCGGGACGCAGGGCGCTGTGATACTGCGCTTTCCCGCGGGCGTCGGTGCTGGTGAGCATGGTGGCCACGGCGGTGGATCCGGCCACGGCGGCCAGGATCGCGGCGACGGCCGGGGCGGTGCGGCCCCGGTTGCGCGCACTGTCGCGCAGGGCCATGCGGCCGGTGAGCGGGAGCAGGCGGCCGAGCTTGCCGGTCAGGGCCACCAGCAGCGGGGTGCAGGCGACGACGCCGAGTTCGGACACTGCGATGCCCGCGACCAGGGGGAGCGTGTGGATGCCGGGCTTGAAGACCGCGTAGCCGGTGGCCGCGATGCCGGCGGCCAGGATGACGACGCCGAGCGTCGCCAGCTTCCACGGCACGCCGCGGGCTCCGCGCCGGCCGCCGGTCAGGGCCTGGAGGACCTGTTGGCGTCCGGTGATGACGGCGGGGATCAGGGCCGCGATCAGGCCGGTCACCACGCCGATCAGCGCCGCTCCCGCGAGGTCGCCGGGCGCGATGCGGAAGGCGCCGGGCTCGCGGTGCGTGAGGGTGACCGCCTCCGGCAGCGCCAGCCGTCCCAGCCCGATCCCGGCCAGGGCGCCGACGATGCCGCCGACCGCGCCGAGCACCAGGCCGTCGGCCAGCACGACGGCGCGGACCATGCGCTGGTCGGCTCCGGCGGCGCCCATCAGGCCGAAGTCGCGGCGGCGCTTGCGGGCCCCGACGGCGAAGGCCGGTCCGGCCAGGAGCACCACCTCCAGCAGGGCCATGACGACACCGACGGCGCCGACCGCGAGCAGCGCCTGCGCCAGGCGGCTGTTGCCGGCCGAGGCGGCGCGGTAGTGCTGGAGCAGCGGGACGGCGGAGTCCGGCGGCGGGTTCTGGGCGACCAGGAGGGACTCGGCGGAGTAGCCGTTCTGGTTCAGCTTCTGGACCTGGGCCCAGCTCAGGCCGCCGGGCACCTGCGCGAGCCACTTGGCCGGGCCGGGGTCGTTCGGCCCGGTGGGCAGCGTGCCGGGGTAGGCGACGATCTCCTCGGCGTCCAGGTGCGCGGGATCGTCGTACTCCCCGACGATGGTGAGCTGGTGCTCCGGCAACCGGCCACTCCGGTCGGGCACCTCGCCGGCGCTGAGGAACTCGGCGCTGAGCCGGTCGCCGACGCGCTTGTCGAGCGCGGAGAGCAGCGAGCTGGAGAGCGTGACCTCGCCCTTGGCGCCCGGCGCGCGGCCGGACTTCTTGACGTAGAGCCCGTCGAGCAGCGGATTACCGAGGTCGCGCTCAGCAGCCTGCACCGAGTACGCACCCCGCGGCGAGCTCACGCGCATCTCCTGCGGCGCCGGCATCGGCACGACCCGCGACCCCGCCGGCAGCGCCCCGCCATCGACCGGCGACGCGATCTGCACACCTTGCAGCGCCCCGGCCAGCATGCCGTCGACCTGCGGCGAGGTCGGCACGCTCCCGTCGGGCAGCTGCTCGATCGGCGCGGGCGCGACGAAGGACACCATGGCGTCGGCCCGCCCGATGTCCCGCCGCACTTGCTCAACAGTCGTGAGCTTGGTGGTGTGATAAAGCGTGTCAGCCGCACTGGCGCCGGCCACCGGCAGCGCCAGCATCGCCGCGACCAGCGCGGACCGCCCCTTGTGGCGCAGGGCTTCGCGGCGCGCGATGCGAACGGCGACCTTCCAGATCATGGGGTCAAGGGATACCGGGTATGTTCGAGCTCTGCATCGTGCGGAATGCGTAGATCCTTTGGGCGGCGGCGGAATGCCTGGAGATAACTGGCCTTGCGCGCGACTATCGGGGAAACTGGGGGAATGCGGGCAACGGCGATGCGGAGGCCGGCGCAGCGCGAACCCTCAGGTAGACGGGGCGGCAGGCGGCTCGCCTTGCATGGGAGCGGGGGCCGGGGCCTGCAAGCAGGCAAAACCAAAGCTGGCGGCCAGCGCGGCGCGAAACCTACAAGCTGGCAGGGGTGGCGGCCGCCTGCGTTTGCTGGCCCGAGCCGCAGCCGGGGCCAGCCGGCAAGTAGCAGTCAAAAGCCGGCGCGCGAGAGCCGCGCGAGTTTCGAGCTGGCGGAGGCGGCGGCCGCCTGCGTTTGCTAGTCCGGGCCGCAGCCGGGGGCCGGGCCGGCCGGTAAGCAGTAGCCAAAAGCCGGGGGCGAGGGCCGCGCGGATTTCGAGCTGGCAGCGGTGGCAAGCGCCTGCGTTTGCTAGCCCGAGCCACAGCCGGGGCCGGGGCCGGCCGGCAAGTAATAGCCAAAAGCCGGCGGGCGAGAGCCGCGCGGATTTCGAGCTTGCGGAGGCGGCTGGCGCCCGAGTCGGAGCTCAAGACCGGCGCGCTGGCGGTAGGCGAGAGTCGGCGGGCGAGCGCGGTGCACATCTGCTGGCAGATGTGGCGGCCAGCGGTTCGTCCGGTGCGCGAGCCGTGGCTAGGGCCGGCAGGCAGGCGTGTGCGGCGCGAATCCGTCGGCAAGCATGGTCGGCCGGCAGCCTCAGCTCTGGTCCCATGGCACCTCGGGCGACTTGTAGTAGGCGATGCCCAGCTTGTCCCACAGCGGCGCTTGGTCCGCGAGCCGCTGGGCGAACTTCGGCCAGTTGTGGGTGTTCGGGGTGGACCAGCCGATTTCGGCGATGGCTGGGAGGCGGGGGAAGGCGAGGGTTTCGGCGTCCTTCAGGTTCTTCACGGTCTCGCTCCAGAGCGGCGCTTCGACGCCGAGTACTGATGACGGCGCGATGCCGGGCAGGACCGTCACCGGGTCCCAGGCGTAGGCCTTCGACACCGGGGTGTAGCCGGCCCAGTGCAGGCCGAGGGGGAAGTCTGGGGTCGGCTGCTGGTCCAGGTAGGCGTGGTTGCCGGGGGCCATGATCAGCTTGGTGCCCTTGTCGGCGGCCTGCGTGACGTACGGTTGCGGCTGCGCCGTGTTCCAGTACTCCAGCACCGTCTGGGGGAGCAGGGGTGCGGTGCCGGCCTCGGCCCAGGCGATCGGTGTGCGGCCGTAGGTGGCGACGAGGTTCTGCGCACGCTGGACGAAGCTGTCGTACTGCGTCAGGTTCAGGGCCTGCGCCTCGTCGCCGCCTAGGTGGAGGTAGGGGCCGGGGGTGGCGTCGGCTGCGGCCTTGGTCGCTGAATCGACAAATCTGTATGTTGACTCACTCGTCGTGCACAGTGCGTCGTAGCCGGGGGCCGCCGTGGTCACGGGACCGTGGTGGCGGCCGTCGCAGGCCAGCGTCGGGTACGCGGACACGGCCGCGCCGACGTGGCCGGGCATGTCGATCTCCGGAATCACCGTCATGTACCGCGACGCCGCGTAGTCGACGATCTCCTTCAGCTCCGCCGCCGTGTAGTACCCACCGGGACCGCCGCCGACCTGCGTGGCGCCGCCGACCGTGGCCAGCTTCGGCCAGCCCGGCACGACGAACCGCCAGCCCTGGTCGTCGCTCAGGTGCAGGTGGAACTCGTTGACCTTGTACAGCGCGGCGGCGTCGATGTAGGCCTTCACGTCGGCCACGCCGTAGAAGTGGCGCGCGACGTCCAGCATCACGCCCCGATACGCGAAGCGCGGGTGGTCGGTGATCGTGCCGGCCTGGAGCTTGGCGCCGACGAGCAGCTGACGGATGGTCTGGACGCCGTGGAAGAGTCCTGCGTCGGTGGCGGCGGTGAGCGTGACCGAAGCCGCGGTGATGGCGAGTGTGTAGCCCTCGGCGCCCAGGGATGCGTCACCGCCGGTGGACTGAAGGACGAGCTGGATCGGGGCGTCGGCGCTCTGCGTGGTCTGCGGCGCCAGGCCGGTCTGCTGCTTGAGGTACGCCGCGAGGTCGGCCACGACCGGTTCGGCGCTGGGGGAGGCATGGATCGCAGTAGCACCCGTGAGGGTGAAGCTCCCGGCGGCCGCCGTAATGCCGGACGGTTCGGGGACGACCCGTTCGAGCGCTGCCGAGTCGGCGGGGGCCTCGGACGCCGACGTACCCGAGGTGGCGCCATCGGTGCTGGTAGGAGCTGGCGAGGCCTTGGTGCCGCCGCATGCGGACAGGGCGAACAGCGCGGCGGAAGCGCTGATCACCGCCGCGGTCCGAAGCGTGCGAGGTCGGCCGGTCACCCCGCGAGGGTAGACCACCTCCGCGTCGCCCCGAGCCAACCGAGCGCGACGGAAGCGACGATCGCCGCGATCGTGCCAGCGACAGCGCGCCCCCGCATCTCCTGGCGCACCAGCGCGGCGGAGACGGCCCCGGCCGAGACAGCTTCGAGGCGCGGTGCTAGGGCGTCCCGGTAGGTTGAACGCCGGGCAGCCGTCACGAGCCGGCGGTCCGACCCTCGATGCAGGCAGCCACCAGGGAGGGCACAGCACGATGAGCGGGGATACGAAGTCTGATCCGGTACTGGAACTACGCGCCGTCACACGCGTCCATGGCAAGGGGGCTGCTGAGGTTCACGCGCTGCGCGGCGTCGACCTGGCCGTGGCGCCCGGCGAGCTGGTGGCCGTGATGGGGCCTTCGGGCTCGGGCAAGTCGACGCTGCTGTCGCTGGCCGGCGGCCTCGACATGCCGACGACCGGCGAGGTGCGTATCGAGGGCACCACCCTGGCCTCGCAGAGCAAGGCGCAGCTCGCTGCGATCCGTCGGCGCTCAGTCGGCTACGTCTTCCAGGACTACAACCTGATCCCGGCGCTGACGGCCGCCGAGAACGTGGCGCTGCCGCGTGAGCTGGACGGGCTGTCGGCGCGCAAGGCCCGCCAGGAAGCCCTCGCAGCCCTCGAAGAAGTCGGCCTGCGCGCCGAGGCCGACCGCTTCCCGGACGAGATGTCCGGCGGTCAGCAGCAGCGTGTCGCCATCGCCAGGGCCCTGATCGGCGCGCGCCGCCTGATCCTCACCGACGAGCCGACCGGCGCGCTGGACTCCGAGACCGGGGAGGCGGTGCTGCGGCTGCTGCGCAAGCGCTGTGACGAGGGCGCTGCCGGGGTTCTGGTCACGCACGAGTCGCGGCACGCGGGCTGGGCCGACCGCATCGTCTTCCTGCGGGACGGGCTGATCGTGGACGAGTCCGCGCCCTCCCTGCGTGCCGAAGACCTGCTGGTGTCGGGCGGCGCCGACGTCTGAGGTGGCGCGGGGGGCGTGAAACGCCAAGGGTCCCGTCCGATGCGTGCTCACGCACCTGACCGGACCCAAGAAGACCTCAGAAGACCTCAGAAGTCCTCAGAAGACCTCAGCTGGCCGCGTCCTCAGCCGGCTGGTCCCCGCTCGGCTCGAACAGCGAGAAGAATCCGCCCTGCGGGTCCTGGCAGACCGCGAACCGTCCCGGCGGGATCGGCGTCGTGGGTACCACGACCTTGCCGCCGAGCTCGCCGACCTTCGCCACCGAGGCGTCGCAGTCGGCGACGCCGAAGTACACGGCCCAGTGCGGGGGCGTCTCCTTCGGGAAGTGCTCGTCGTCCATCACCATCAGGCCGGCGACGGTGCGGCCGTCGACCTGGAACTCGGTGTACTCCATTCCGTCCATCGGGGTGGTCACGGCGCCCCAGCCGAAGGTCGCGGTGTAGAACGCCTTGGCGGTGTCGGCGTCGCGGGTGTTCAGCTCGTCCCAGGTCAGGGTGCCGGGCTCGTTGACCAGGCCGGCACCGCGCATCGACCGCGGCTGCCACAGGCCCAGGACGGCGCCGGTGGGGTCGGCGAACAAGGCCATGCGGCCGACGTCGGTGACGTCCATCGCGGGCATGATCGTCTGGGCGCCGGCGGCTTGGGCCTTGGCCATCGTGGCGTCGGCGTCGGTCACCGCCACGTAGGTGCTCCAGGCCACCGGCTGCTCGGCGGACATGGTCTTCATGGCGCCGGCCACCTGTTCGCCGTTGAGCAGGAACAGGGTGTAGCCGCCGGCCGCGGGGTCCTCGGCGACCTGCGCGGTCCAGCCGAACAGGCCGCCGTAGAAGGTCGCGGCGCCGTCCAGGTCCGAGGTCCCCAGGTCCACCCAACACGGCGTCCCGGGGACGTACTCTGTCATCTTCATCGCGGAGCCTCCTTCAACCCGGCCATGATCGGCCTGACGGGGTTTGCGGGGTTTTTCGTCTCCGAACGTACTCGCCCGGGACCGGTTCCGCCCCCGGAATGCGGCGGCTCACACCCGGTCGCGGGGCGGGGCGCTACGTTGGGGAGCGTGCCTGACCGATCTTCCTTGGCGAAGTCCTCCGCGCCCGGCCCGAACCGTGCCTCCGACCTGGCCGAACGCCGGTGGCGGCAGGCCCTGGCGGACGCCGGGCTGGACGTCGGGTTCGGCGCCCGGCGGCGGGCCGAGTACAGCGCCGACGCCTCCAACCACCGGCACGTGCCGCGCGGCGTGGGATTCCCGCGCGACGCCGGACAGGTCGCGGCGGCGGTCCGGATCTGCGCCGAGCACGGCGTGCCGGTGACGCTGCGTGGCGGCGGCACGTCGGTGGCCGGGAACGCCATCGGCGAGGGGCTGGTGCTGGACTGCTCGCGGCACTTCGGGCGGGTTCTGGAGCTGGATCCGGGCACGCGCACCGCGCGGGTGGAGCCGGGGGTGGTGCTGGACGCGCTGCAGGCGCAGGCGGCTCCGCACGGGCTGCGGTTCGGGCCGGATCCTTCGACGGCCTCGCGGTGCACGATCGGCGGGATGGTCGGGAACAACGCCTGCGGGGCCCGGTCGCTGGCGTTCGGGACGACGGCGGACAACGTGCTGGCGCTGGAGCTGCTGCTCGCGGACGGCACGCGCACGACGGCGCGGCGGGGGACGAGCGGGGTCGCAGCGCTCGACGAGCGGCTGCGGGCGCTGGTCCGGCGGCACGGCGAGGCCATTCGGCGCGAGCTGGGCCGGTTCCCGCGGCAGGTGTCGGGCTACGCGTTGCAACATCTGCTGCCGGAGAACGGGTTCGACGTCGCCAAGGCGCTCGTCGGCTCCGAGGGGACGCTCGCGGTGGTGCTCGCGGCCGAGGTGCGGCTGGTCCCGGTGCTGCGGGAGCGGGTGCTGGTGGTGGCCGCGTATCCGGACATGGTCACGGCGGCGGCCGACGTGCCGTGGGTCCTGCCGCATCAGCCCTCGGCGATCGAGGGGCTGGGGGCGGAGCTGGCCGATGTGTGGGCGGCGCGGCGCAAGCGGCCGCTGCCGTCCTCGCTGCCGTCGGGCGGGGGATGGCTGTTCATCGAGACGACGGCGGACCAGGCGGCGGCGATCGTCGCGGACCTGGAGGGGGCGCACGCCACGCGGGTGGTCGTCGCCGACGGCGAGCAGCGGGAGCTGTGGCGGATCCGGGAGGACGGCGCGGGGCTGGCGACGCGGACCTCGGAGGGCGCCGAGGCGTGGCCGGGGTTCGAGGACGCCGCGGTGCCGCCGGAGCGGTTGGCGGACTACCTGCGCGGGTTCGAGGCGCTGATGCACAGCGCCGGGCGCAAGGGGACGGTGTTCGGGCACTTCGGGGAGGGGTGTCTGCACGTGCGGATCGACCACGACCTGCAGACCGTCTCCGGGCGGCAGCAGTTCGCGGAGTTCACGGCGGCGGCGACGGCGTTGGTGGTCACGCACGGCGGGTCCGTGTCCGGCGAGCACGGGGACGGGCAGGCGCGGTCGGCACTGCTGGCGGCGATGTACAGCGCTGAGTTGCTGGAGGCGTTCGCCGAGTGCAAGGCGGCGTTCGACCCGGCCGGGGTGCTGAACCCCGGGATCCTGGTGGCGCCGCGCGATTTCACCGCCGACCTGCGCGCGCCGGGGGTGGTGCAGGAGGCGCCGCCGGAGCTGGCGCTGCTGGCCGACGACGGGGACTTCGGGCGCGCGGTGCGGCGGTGCGTGGGGGTGGGCAAGTGCCGGAGCGCGGCCGGCGGGGTGATGTGCCCGTCGTTCCGGGCGACCGGGGACGAGAAGGACTCGACGCGCGGGCGTGCCAGGGTGCTGCAGGAGATGCTGGACGGCCGGAGTGTGCGCGGCGGCTACGGGGCGCCGGAGGTGCTGGACGCGCTGGACCTGTGCCTGGGGTGCAAGGGCTGCAAGACGGACTGCCCGGTCGGGGTGGACATGGCCGCGTACAAGACGGAGGTGCTGTACCAGCACTACCGCGGGCGGCTGCGGCCGGCGGCGCACTACTCGCTGGGCTGGCTGCCGGTGTGGGCGCGGCTGGCCGGGTTCGCGCCGCGGGTGGTGAACCGGGTGCTGGGGTCGCGGCTGGCGCCGGTGCTGAAGCGGGCCGGGGGGATCGCGGCGGAGCGGGCGTTGCCGCGGTTCGCGGCGCGGTCTTTTTCGCGACGGGTGGCGGATGCCGCGGCGGCGGTTGGTGGGGCCGGGCGGCGGTCGGGTGGGGCGGGGGCCGCGGCGGTGACGGCGGGCGGTCCGGCGGGGTTCAAGCCGGGTGGTGGGGTGGGGCCGGATGTCGCGGGGCAGCTTGCGGGAGTGCCGGTTGACGTCGGGCTGGGTGTGGATGGTGCGGGTGCGGCGGCGGGTTCTTTGGCCGGCGGACCGGGCTCGGATGGTGCGGGGCGGCAGTCGGGTGTTGTCGGGCGGGGTGCGGGTGGCGCGGGTGCGGGTTCTTTGGCCGGCGGGCCGGGCTCGGATGGTGCCGGTGCGCCGGTGGGTTCGAAGGCGGGCGTCGGTGCGGCTGCGGCGGATTCCTTGGCTGTCGGCGGGCCGAACTCGTTTGGTCCTGGGGTGTCGGCCGGCGTTGCCCCGTCCGGCCAGGCCGGAGCCTGGTCGGCGTCCGCGTTGTGGGAGCTGTCCGGCACGCCGACGGTCGTGCTCTGGGCCGACACGTTCACCGAGAACTTCACTCCGTCGGTCGGCGAGGCGCTGATCGCCGTTCTCCGCTCGGCGGGCTTCCGCGTTCTGCTGCCTCCGCGTACCGGGTGCTGCGGCCTCACGTGGATCTCGACCGGGCAGCTCGGCATGGCGCGGCGCGTGCTGGCGCGGACGCTGGAGGCTATGGGCCCTGCCGTGGAGGCCGGGTTGCCGATCATCGTGCCCGAGCCAAGCTGCGCCGCGGCGTTGCGGGAGGAGCTGACCGAGCTGCTGCCGTCGCATCCGTTGGCGGCGCGCGCCGCGGAGTTGGTGACCGGCCCGGCGCAGTTCCTGGCGGTGCACGCGCCCGACTGGCGTCCGCCGGCCTCGCCGTGGAGCGGCCACAAGGCCCTGATCCAGATCCACTGCCACCAGTACGCGAGCGGCGCGACCGGCGAGGCGGAGGTGGATCTGCTGGCGCGCGCCGGGGTGGACGCACGCGTGGTGTCCGGCTGCTGCGGGCTGGCCGGGGACTTCGGGGTCACCGACGGTCACTACGAGGTGTCGATGGCGGTCGCCGAGCTGAGCCTGCTGCCGGCGATCCGCGCGGCCTCGGCCGACACGCTGCTCATCGCCGACGGGTTCAGCTGCCGGACGCAGGTCGAGCAGGCCGTGGCCGAGCGCCGGGTGTGGCATGTCGCGGAGGTGCTGGCCGCCGGGCTGCCGACTCCGGAGGCGTGACGCAGGCCGCCTAACTCCCTGGTAGGGGAGCGCCTCAGCCCGTCGGCCCGCCGCTCGGCGTGGCCTTCCCCAGCCCCGTCGCCGACTGGCCCGGCGTCGAAGCGCCCGAGCTGCTCGGCGCCGTCGTCGGGTTCGGGTTGCTGGTCGGCGGCGACGTCGGCGCGGTCGAGGGCCCCGTGGGGCCGGTCGACGGAGTTGTCGAGGGTGTGCTCGGCGTGCTCGGCGTCGAGCCGGAGGTGGACGGCGTCGAGGGCGTGGTGCTCGGCGTCTGGCTGCCGGACCCCGACGAGCTCGACGACGAGTCCGGCTTCTGCGACGGCGTCGAGCCCTCGTGCGAGCCGTTCCCGCCGGGGTTCTCCGGCGCCGGCTGGTTGTGCGAGCCGCCGCTCTGGCCGGGGTCGTTGCTGAACACGTTGCTGTGGTAGCCGGGGAACTCGCCCTTGCGAGCGACCTCCAGCGCCGTGACCGCGCCGGTGCCGATCAGGAAGCTCGCCACCGCCGCCGCGATCAGCGGCTTGCGGCCCGGGAGGCGGTCCTTCCACGTGCGCGCCGCGTCGCTCGGGTTGGTCAGGTCGGTCGGGTCGCTCGGGTCGGTCGGGTCGGTGGTGATCCTCGGCAGCGGGACGGTCTGTGCGATCGGGCCGTACGGGCCGGTCGCGGCGTGCGTCCCGCGATCGAGCACGACCGTCTCGTCCAGCCCGTGGTCGGCGACCGCCCGATCCGTCAGCGGTCGGATCAGCAGCGTCTCGTCGACCCGGGTCAATGCCGCCGGCTCATGGATCCGTGCAGGCGCCGCGACCCGCGCCGCCCGCTCAGCACGCTCGACCCGCTCAGCCCGCGCGCCGCGCGCTCGCGACAGGATCGCGGTCTCCAGCTGTTCCGGATCCAGCGCCGGCATCGCCTTGCGGGCTGCGGTCTTCCCACGCTCCAACGAGTGTCCGATCAGTGCGCCGGCCGACGTCGCCACGGCGCTGGCGACCGCGGCGCCGGCGATCGTGCCGGCCACGCCGAGTTGCGAACCCACCGCGGCGGCCAGGGCGGCGGCGCAGGCACTGGCCGCGATCTTGGTGACCGACAGGTCGAGTCTGTGCCGCCCCTCGGGGGCGGTGCTGTCGGTGCCTTCGGCGCGGTCGGTGTCTCGGTTCTCATTCGTCGGCGTAGTCATACGGTCATCAGTTTTCCAAGCCGCACCACCGATTCTCGAATCAAGGCACGGGTTTGTGACCGGATTCACGCTTCGCGCGGCGTTTGCTCTCAGTTCTCCACAGAGCGAACGCGCTCGACCACGGCGCGCGCCAACTCCACCGGCGCCTGATCCGGGATCCAGTGGCTGACGCCCTCCAGTTCCACGAAGCGGTACGGGCCCGAGACGTTCCGCGCGCAGCCCTCGGCGACGGCGCGGCCGATCGCGATGTCCCCGGTGGACCACACGAACGTCGTCGGGATCCGCACGTTCCCCAGCGTCGCCGACTGCTTGGCGTCGATCGCGCGGTACCAGTTCAGCGCGGCGGTCAGCGTCGGACGCTGGCTCAGGGCCGCGTAGTGCGGCAGGACCGCCGATTCCGGCAGCGGGGAGAACAGGTCGTGCAGCGCGCGGGCGCTGTTCGCCAGCAGCACGTCCTCCGCCTTTTCCTCCATGCGGAACAGCTGCACGTACGCCGAGCGCTGCCGCTGTTCCTCGCCTTCGGGGGTGTCGGCGGCCAGGACCTTGTAGAAGCCGCGCAGGTGCGGCACCGAGACGGCGGTCAACGTCCTGAAACGGTCCGGGTGCGCGACCGCGGCGTGCCAGGCGACGATCGCGCCCCAGTCGTGCCCGACCAGGTGCGCGCTGGGCAGGTGCAGGGCGTCCAGCAGGCCGACGACGTCCTCGACGAGCCGGTCGACGTGGTATTCGGCGACCTCGGCCGGGCGCGCGCCGGGGGAGTAGCCGCGCTGGTCCAGGGCGATGGTGCGCAGGCCTTCGGCGGCCAGCAGCCTGCTGGTCGCCTGCCAACTGGCCGAGGTCTGCGGGAACCCGTGCAGCAGTACCACCGGGGGGCCGGTCTGCGGGCCTTCTTCGGTGGCCGCGAACTCGTATGCGCCGATGGTGACGTGGTACGCGCGCATGTGCGCCCCCTGTGCTTCGCCGGCGGCCGGGCGACCGCCTCGCCTGCAGCGACGCTACCGAGCCCTCGCCGTGTCGTCCATGGGGCTGACAAGTGCATGCCTTCTTGCCAGCGCGCACGCGGGTATTGCGAGCCGACACGGCCAAGACCGGATACCGTCTACCTCATGTCTGAACCGACCGCCCCCACCGCCGCCGACGTCCGCTCGGCCGCCGACGCCCTCAAAGCCGCGATCGACGCCCACCTGGCCGCGGTGGAAGGCCGGTCGGACGAGAGCGACCCAGCCGTGCGCACGGCCTTCCTGGCCATGGCCGCCGCCGCCGAGTCCTACGACGACGCGCTGTACGACTCGTACAACGAGGTCACGCCGTTCGAGATCCCGAGCCAGTACGCCGAGGTGGCCGCGGACCCGGACAACCCGGAGGCGATCAGTGTGCTGATCCGCCGCGACTACCAGATCGAGCACCCCGGGCGGCTGCTGGGCGCGGCCCGCGGGCTGGCCGCCGGCGCGGTCGACCCGGAGGTGGACATCAGCACGGTCGCGGGCTCCCTGGCGGCGCTGTTCGACGTGTTCGATCCCGACGAGATCCACAACCGCTCCGACGAGCTCGGCCTGCTCCCGGGCGACGGCACCACCTGGGTCCTGGCCACCGACCCCGAGGCGGTCGCCGACGAGCAGTGGTTCGAGGACCCGTTCTCCGACGCCGACCCGGAGCGGATCGTCTGCCGCTTCGACGTGATCGGCGACGAGGAGGACGACGAGTACTTCGATACGTTCGCCGAGGACGGGTCGGAGGACGAGATCGACGGGATCGAGGTCGTCTAGCACGGTCCCTGTGCGAACAGCCGGCCTCGAACCTGTGGGCGCTTGAAGGCTATGAACGCCTGACGCGCCGATGGGAGGCCGGCTGTTCGCATGCTCGCATACATCCCGAATTCGCGGACTGGCGGCGGTATATCTCGGTTTGGTGACGATGTTTAGACCCACAAGGACTGTCCGCCCCGGACCCTAGACTTCCGCACATGACCGGTGGGGACCAGGGCGGATACGTGATCGACGGGCGCTTTGAGCTGCTGCAGCGGCTCGGCGGCGGCGGTATGGGGTTGGTGTGGCGGGCACGCGACCTGATGCTTCAGCGCGAGGTGGCGTTGAAGGAGGTGCGTACGCCGGACGCGTCGGTGCACGGCAGTGATCCGGCCGAGCAGCGCGTGGTGCGCGAGCGCGTGCTGCGCGAGGCGCAGGCGCTGGCGCGGTTGCAGCACCCGAACGTCGTCACGATCTTCCACATCGTCGACTCCCGCGAGCTGGCGCACCCCTGGCTGGTGATGGAGCTGGTGACCGGCGGGTCGCTGGACTCGCTGCTGGACGAGCGGCTGCTGACGGTGCCCGAGGCGCTGCGCATCGGGCGGGGCGTGCTGGGCGCGCTGCGGGCCGCGCACGCGGCCGGGATCCAGCACCGGGACGTGAAGCCGGCCAACGTGCTGCTGCGCGAGAACGGCACGCCGGTGCTCACCGACTTCGGCATCGCCGCGCTGGAGGCCTCGCCGGGGCTCACCGCGACCGGGATGCTGATCGGCTCGCCGGAGTACATGGCGCCCGAGCGGGTGCACGGCGTGGAGGGCAACCCGTCCTCGGACCTGTGGTCGCTGGGGCTGATGCTGTACGTCGGCCTGGAGGGCCGCAACCCGCTCAGCCGGGAGACGACGATCGCGACCATCGCGGCGGTCTCCGAGGGGTACGTCCCGCCGCCGTTCCGCGCCGGCGCGATGGCCCCGGTGCTGACCGCGCTGCTGGTGCCGGACCCGTCGCGGCGGCCGTCGGCCGAGCAGCTGGACGCGATGCTGGCGCAGGTCGAGGCCGGGCAGAACGTGACCGCTTTCCAGGCGCCGATTCCGGGGCCGCGGATGCCGGGCGGCGCCGGGATGTACGGCGGGATGCCGGGCGGTGTGTCCGGTGGCATGTCGGGCACCGGCAACGTGGCCGCGCCGGGCTCTCACGGCTACCCGGCAGGCTACGCGGGCTCCCCGGGCTACGACGCGTGGCCGCAGACCCAGCAACTCGGCGGCACCGGCCAGGTCCCGATCACCGACCAGATACCGGGCGGCCCGCCCGGCCGCCCGCCGATCAATCCGTATGGGAACGGCTCCTCCTACCGCGACGGCGCGAGCGCCGAGGCGGCGGCGAAGTACCGTTCGAAGGCGCTTCGGCTGTCGACCATCTCCACGGTCGCCGTCCTGGGCGTGATGGGCTTCTCGGTCTGGGCCACGACGCGCGCCGAGAGCCACGCCAACCAGCAGGGCGGTAACGGGGCGGCGAACAACGCCCCGACGTTCTCGATGCCGTCGTTCCCGAACGTGCAGGCCGACGGCTCCTCGACGCCGCCGTCCGGGCCGACCTCGGCGCAGACCTCATCGCAGGGCTCGGCCGACAGCGGCTCCTCGACCGCGACGGGGCAGCTGCTGACCCCGGCCGGCGTGCGCGGGGTGATCGGCAAGATCTTCGCGGTCAGCGGCGGCAACCGCGTGGTGTCGATGACCGTCTACGACGACCACGCGAGCTTCGACGTGGTCAAGAAGACGGACTCGACCGTCTACGACACGTACTCCTTCAACAACGGCCGGGCCTCCTTCTCGATGACCGGCAGCACCCTGGACCAGGGCGAGCCGGCCCTGGACCCGACGACGGTGAACTGGGACGCGCTGCCCGCGCTACTCAAGGACGCCGACAGCTCGCTGAACGTGAAGAACCCGAAGTACCACTACGTGATCGTCGAGTCCGACATCATCGATCACACTCTGAGCATGAAGGTCTACCTCGGCGACGACTACCGCAGCGGCTACCTCATCGCGGATCTGAAGGGAAAGGTGCTTCAGCGGTATCCGCAGGAGTAAGTAGGTACGGTGAACGAATCCGAGGCAGACCCACGCCACTACGCGCATGCCGCGGCTGTCAACGCGGGACGGTTCGAAGTCCCGGCGGTCCCAGGGGACTGGGACACCGGGATGCTGCGTGTCATCACCGATTCGAACCGGCTCACCGAGCTGATGCCGTTGCGGCGCGGGCCGGTGCAGGGTCCGGCGGTGCTGGGGCAGGTTAGCGCGGACCGCTTGGATCTTCTGGCGGAAGACCTGTGGTGGCCGGCCGCTGAGGCGCCCGAAGCGGAAAAGCAAGCCGCTGGAGTCACCGCGGACCTGCCCCGGCGTACCAAAGCCGCCAGCGGCGCGCGCTCCACCACCGCGATGGCCACCGCGACCGTCGTCTCCCGCGTCGGCGGCATGCTCGCTCAGCTCCTGCAGGCCGCGGCGCTCGGGTCCGGGGTGCTGGCGACCACCTTCACCGTCGGCAACACCCTGCCGAACATGATCTACTTCCTGATCATCGGCGGCGCCCTGAACGCGGTCTTCATGCCGCAGCTGGTCATGGCTATGCGGCGCGACCCCGACGGCGGCGCCGCCTACATCAACCGGCTGCTGACGCTGGTGTTCTGCGCGCTGCTCGCGGTCACCGCGGTGGCCACCGTCGCGGCGCCGTGGATCGTCGCGGCCTCGGCCGACGGGCTGGACTCCGCGCACCGGGAGCTGGCCACGTCGTTCGCGCGCTACTGCATGCCGCAGATCTTCTTCTACGGCGTCTTCGCGGTCGTGGGCCAGGTGCTCGGGGCGCGGGGCCGGTTCGGGCCGACCGCGTGGGCGCCGGTGCTGAACAACCTCGTGGTGGTCGCGGTGTTCGCCGGGTTCATCGCGGTCGGCGGCGGGACGAAGACCGGTCCTGACGGCGGGCCCACGCTCAGCGCCTCGCAGAGCACGTTCATCGGCGTCGGGACGACCGCCGGGGTCGTGGTGCAGGCGGCCGTCGTGGTGCTGTTCCTGGCCGGATCAGGGGTGCGCTACCGGCCCCGCTTCGACTGGCGCGGCGCGGGACTCGGGCAGGCCGCCGCTCCCGCGAAGTGGACGCTGGCGTACATGCTGGTCGGGCAGGCGGTCAACATCCTGGTGATGCACCTGGCAACCGCCGTGGACGAGGCCTACAAGCACGACGCCGTCGGCTACGCCGCGTACTCCAAGGCCCAGCAGGTCTGGATCCTGCCGCAGTCGGTCATCACCGTGTCGCTGCTGACCATGCTGCTGCCGCGGATGAGCCGTGCGGCCGCCGACGACGACCCGGCCGCGGTGCGCCGCGACCTCTCGCTCGGACTGCGCGTCTCGGGGGCGGCGATCGTGCCGTGCGCCTTCGCGTTCCTGGCGTTGGGCCCGCAGTTCGCCGTGGTGCTGTTCGGCTACGGCCAGACCAGCGTGCCGCAGGCCCACGGGATCGGCCACATGCTCGCCGCGTTCGGCCTCGGCCTGATCCCGTTCTCCGCGCAGTACGTGATCCTGCGCGGGTTCTACGCCTTCGGGGACACCCGGACCCCGTTCACCATCGGCCTGATCACCGGCACGGTGAACGCCGCGATCGCCATCGGCGCCACCGCGGCCTTGAGCGGCACCCGCTGGCCGGTCGTGGTGATGGCCGCCGGTTCCGGGCTGTCCTCGGCGATCGGGCTGGCCTGGTCCGTGCGCTGGCTGCGGCTCCGGCTGGCCGGGTCGGCAGGGTCCTCGGCGTCACCCTCGGCGGCGAACTCGGTGGCCGCGGCGGTGCCCGGCAAGGGCGTGTCACAGGTCTACCGCCGGCTGCTGCTGGCCGCGACCGTGGCCGGGGTGCTCGCCTACGCCGTGGCGCAGGACGTGGGGGCGCTCGCCGGGACCGCGCGCCCCGGCTCGATGCTGGCCGCCGCGGCCGGGGGCACGGCTCTGGTCGTTGTCTACGTTTTGGCAGCCAAGGCGCTGCGGGTGGCCGAGGTGGAGCAGTTGACGCGACGGGTGCGGAGCCGGATCACGGGGTTGATTCCCAGGCTGGGATGACGTGATTGCGTCGAAACGTCCTGACCTGCCAACCAAGAAGTTACCCGCTCGTCAAAACTCGTTGGTAACTTGGCCTTCACAGGGTCCTGATGGGGTGCCATTCTCTTCCGCAGCGCACCCCCATCCACCCCCACATGGAGGTTTCCTGTGCTCCCTCGTCCCCACAAGCGGACGCGGACGCGACGCCCCGTGCTCAAGCGGACGCTGCTCGTCCTGGCCGCGGTGACGACCGCCTTCACCACCGTGTTGGCGACCAACGCCGCGGCCGCGAGCGGCGTGAACTACGTCGCGCTCGGTGACTCCTACTCCTCCGGCGTCGGTTCCGGTTCGTACATCTCGTCCTCCGGCAACTGCCTGCGCAGCACGCTCGCGTACTCGCAGCTGTGGGCCAACGCCCACAGCCCGGCCAGTTACACCTCGGTGGCCTGCTCCGGCGCCACCACCACGGACGTGCTGAACAACCAGATCTCGGCGCTGAGCTCGTCGACCAACCTGGTGTCGATCACCATCGGCGGCAACGACGTCGGCTTCTCCTCGGTGATGCAGACCTGCGTCCTGCAGTCCGACAGCGCCTGCCTGAGCGCCATCAACACCGCCACCGCGGCGGCCAGGTCGACGCTGCCGGGCAAGCTGGCGAACACCTTCTCCGCGATCGCCAACGCCGCGCCCAACGCGCAGGTCGTCGTGATGGGCTACCCCGAGCTCTACGACCTGGGCAACTCCTGGTTCTGCCCGGGCCTGTCCACCACGGACCGGACCGCGCTGAACAACGCCGCCGACACGCTCGACAGCGTCATCCAGACCGCGGCGCAGAACGCCGGCGACTCCTACGCCGACGTGCGCGGCAACTTCTCCGGCCACGAACTGTGCGACTTCTTCAACGAGTGGCTGCACTCGGTGAGCGTCAGCGACGTCACCGAGTCCTACCACCCGACGTCCGCCGGCCAGTCCGGCGGCTACCTGCCGGCGATGGACTCCGTCACCGGCTGAGGCGGGTACGCACTCGGAATAGCAGAACCGCGCCGGATCCCTCCCTTGGGTCCGGCGCGGTTCCTTTGTCCGGTCTTTCGTCGGCGGCTACAGGTCCCGCAGGACGGCCGGCAACCGGGTGTGCCGCGGCCGGTCCGGGACGTTCGCCACGGCCTGCGGCAGCGCCGAGCCCGCGCCGTGCACGATCGACAGGTGCCGCTCGGCCAGCCCGCACAGGCCGTAGACCAGGGCCCGGGTCAGGCTGCCGGAGGACGGGCCGTCCAGCACCACCACGGCCGCCGGCCACGTGCCGCCCATCGCCTCGCGCGCGGTCAGGGCCCTGACCTGCTCGGTGCCCAGCCGCTCGCGCAGCGCCCGGGTCACCGTCTCGGCGCCGGCCTCGCCGGTGGCGCGGATGGTTACCACCTGGATGTCGTCCGGGGTCATGCCGAAGGTGCGCGGGATCGAGTCGGCGGCCAGCTGCACGGCGCGCGCCACGGCCTCCGAGGCGTCGCGGACCGGCACGATCACCAGCCGCTTCTCCGGGTCGTTCTCCGGCGGCGGCAGCTCGCCCTCACGCAGTGAGAATCGCAAGTCCGTCAACGGATGCGGCTCGGAATCGGCGGCGCGTACGCGGGGGACGCGGCCGTCGGCGGTGTACGCCAGGAGCGCGTCCGAGCGGGTCTCGATCAGGTCGCGGAACGGCTGGCCGGGGCCGGCCGGGCCGGGCTCGGCGGGGTCGCCGGCCAGCAGCACACGCATGCCCTCGGGGACCGCGTCGAGCAGGGCGGCCAAGTCCTCGGCGTCGATCTGGTGGGCCGCGGAGACGACGACCAGGCCGGGCTGGGGGTCGGCGAACTCGACGGCGGGGGGTTCGGCGGTTTCGGCTTCCGCCTCAGTCTCAGTCGCCGGCTCTGTGGTGTCAGAACCCGGGGTCTCAGACTCGGGCGTCTCCACCGTCGACTCGGTGGCTGCGGCTTCTTCATCCGACGCGTCCCGCTGTTCGGGAACGGCAGCCTCCCCGCGCCCGAGCGAGGCCAGGTACTCCCGCACCGAAAGCACCGTCAGCTCGGTCCCGCCGAGCTCGCGGTTCAGCGTCCGCACGCTGGCCGCGTTCCCACCGATTATCGCCACCGGCACCCCGGCCGCCGCCGCGGCCTCGGCGAACCCGGCGATCTGCGCCGTCTTGGCGATCCCCGGCGCGGTCGCGACCAGCGTCAGGCCGTAGGCCCCGACGGTGTCGCGCAGCTCGCTGTGGATGCGGTCGCCGGTGGTGTCCAGCCGCTCCCAGTCCTCGCCGAGCGGCTCGGGCGTGGCCAGCAGCCGCTGGACCGCCTCGCCGACGCCCTCCTCGGCGAAGGCGTAGCGCTCCCGACTGATCATCAGACCGGAGGCGCCGCCGGGCTCCTCGGCGGGACCGGCGCCGTCGCCTTCCTCGTCCTCCTCCTCGACCGCGTTGGAGAACGCGAGCATGTCGCCCTCCTCCAGCGCCGCCTGCAGCGCCCCGGCCGGGTCGCCGAAGCCGAGCGTGCTCAGCGCCGAGCACAGCACGTCGGCCGGCTGCGCGGTGTGCCCGTCCAGGGCCGCGCGGTCCAGCAGCCAGGCCAGCACCGCCCGCGCCCGCCGCGGGTCCTGCGGGCCCGCGGTGCCGCCGAGCACGCTGCGCGCGAAGCCGTCGGCGGCCTCGGGGCGCACGCCGGGCACCGACAGGATCAGCCACGGGTCGGCGGCCAGCCGGGCCGCGGCCTGCTCGCCGAGCGTCGCGGCCACCCGCGGGGCCAGGTCGCCCGGCGCCCCGGCGGAGGCCAGGAGCTGGTCCAGGGACGGTGCGTCCGGTTCGGTCATCGTCACTTCTCGTTCCATCCGTATCTGCGGTAGTGCGCTGTCACTGATTGTGCGTGTGCTGGTTGACCAGCCGCGGGCGGGCCGGTTGCCAGGTGTGCTCCGGGTACCCGATGTCGGGCTCGGAGACGTCGTCGAGCGCCTCGCTGATCTCGCGGGGCAGGGTGAGCTGCTCGGCGTTCAAGCAGCCGCGCAGCTGCGCCACGGTGCGCGGGCCGACGATCGGGGCGGTGACGCCGGGCCGGTCGCGCACCCAGGCCAGCGCCACCTCCAGCGGTGCCACCCCCAGGCCGTCGGAGGCGATGATCACCGCGTCCACGATGCCGTCGCCGGGGCCGTCCAGATAGGGCTCGACGAACGGCGCGAACATCGCCGAGGCGGCCCGGGAGTCGGCCGGCACCCCGGCGCGGTACTTGCCGGTCAGCACCCCGCGGCCCAGCGGCGACCAGGGGAGCAGCCCGATGCCCAGGTCCACGGCGGCCGGCTGCACCTCGCGCTCGATTCCGCGCTGCAGCAGCGAGTACTCCATCTGCGCCGAGGCGATCGGCGCCCGGCTGAAGTCGGCGGACTGCCAGGTCGCGGCGCGCGCCAGCTGCCAGCCGGTGTAGTTGCACACGCCGACGTAGCGGGCTTTGCCGGAGGACACCGCGGCGTCCAGCGCGGCCAGCGTCTCCTCCAGCGGGGTGGCGGCGTCGTAGGCGTGCAGCTGCCACAGGTCGACGTAGTCGGTGCCCAGGCGCTTGAGCGAGCCGTCCAGGGCGTTCAGCAGGTGGCGGCGGGAGGCGTCGAAGCGGCGCGGGCCGAACGGCACGCTGACCGCCTTGGTGGCGATGACCACGTCGGAGCGGATGCCCTCGACCATGCGGCCGACGATGTACTCGGCGTCGCCGTCCCCGTAGACGTCGGCGGTGTCGATCAGCGTGCCGCCGGCGTCCAGGAAAGTCTTGAGCTGGTCGGCGGCCTCGTGCTCGTCGGTGTCCCGCCCCCAGGTCATCGTGCCCAGCCCCAGCCGGGACACCCGCAGTCCCGTCCGCCCCAGGTGTCGCTGCTCCATGACAGGTGACGCTATCGGTTGCCGGGGACACCGCGTGGGCGGCGTCACCATCGCGCCGCTTCCTACTGGCGAGTAATATCACCGGCGACGGCGCCGCGATCGCGGGTGCCGGGGCGAATCTGGCTGAACCATGCCACCGGCGGGTGGTCCAGCGGACAGGAGTGGGCGATGAAGCTCGGCGTGAACATGGGCTATTGGGGCGCGGGCAACGACGCCGAGAGCCTGCAGGTGGCCAAGGAGGCCGACCGGCTGGGGTACGCGGTGTGCTGGGCCGCCGAGGCCTACGGCAGCGACGCCGCGACTGTCCTGACCTGGATCGCCGCCCACACCGAGCGGATGGACGTGGGCGCCGCGGTCTTCCAGATCCCGGCCCGCACCCCGGCCATGACCGCGATGACCGCCGCCACCCTGGACACCCTGTCGAACGGCCGCTTCCGCCTGGGCCTGGGCGTGTCCGGCCCGCAGGTCTCCGAGGGCTGGCACGGCGTCCCCTTCGCCGCGCCCCTGGGCCGCACCCGCGAGTACGTGGCCATCGTCCGCAAGGCCCTGACCCGCGAACGCCTCACCTACGACGGCAAGCACTACACGCTGCCCCTGCCCGGCGGCCCCGGCAAGCCGGTGAAGCTCACCGTCCACCCGGTCCGCGAGACCATCCCGGTCTACCTGGCCGCGATCGGCCCGAAGAACCTGGAGCTGACCGGCGAGATCGGCGACGGCTGGCTCCCGGTCTTCTTCAGCCCCGAGCACGCCGGCGAGCACCTGGAACACATCAGGGCCGGCCGCGCCAAGGCCGGCAAGACCGGCCTGGACGGCTTCGACATCGCCCCGACCGTCCCCACCGTGATCGGCGACGACGTCCAGCTGTGCGCGGACCTGGTCCGCTGGTACGCGGCCCTGTACATCGGCGGCATGGGCAGCAAGGAACAGAACTTCTACAACCAGCTCGCCTGCCGCATGGGCTACGAGAAGGAAGCCGACGAGGTCCAGCAGAAGTACCTGGCCAAGGACTACGCCGGCGCCGCCGCGGCGGTCCCGTTCGAGTTCATCGACCGCACCAGCCTGATCGGCCCGAAGGAGCGCATCGCCGAGCGCATGGTGGCGTACAAGGAGGCCGGGGTGACCACGCTGAGCGTGGCGGCGGCCTTCGGCGACCTGGAGACGCGGATCGGGATCGTGCGGACGGCGGTGGAGGCGGCCGAGGAGGCCGGGATCGGGTGATCCGGGGGCCGGGACCGGTGATCTCGGGGCCTGAGAATCAGGTAAGGACCCTGGCTGTCCAGGAGAAGGTCATCGACGTGCTACCGGATCGTCATTAAAATTTCGATGTGCCGACCGCGAATTCCCCAGGTGTCGAGTCCCTGATCGACGCGATAGCCGAATACGAACTGAGATATCGCGACCGCACCGAGGAAGGGGAGTACAGCGAGGAGGAACTTCTGGAACTCCTCGACAGCTACCTGCCGGACCTGGTCTACGCCTTCGACAGCAAGGTCCCCCCGCCGCGCGAGCGCAGGGGGGCCTTGGCCCTGGACAAGGAGTACTACGAGTGGCGCAAGATCACCAGCGGTGACCCCGAGACCCGCCGCGCCGCCGTGATCCGCTCCTTCCTCGCCACGGAGACCGAGCGCCGGGGCCAGTTCCGCATCAGCCGCTCGCAGAACAGTCACCTGGCCGAACACTTCGACGCCATGGGCAAGGAGTTCATAGCGCTCGGCATGCCGGGGCATGCGGCACTGGCATATCAGAGCGCGGCCGACCTGTATCTGCCGCTCCAGCAGAAGTCACGGCGTGAGCGCGCGCTGCTGAACTGGCGCCGGGCCCAGCACATGGCGCGTCCCGGCGGCTTCCAGCGCTTCTTCGAAGGGATCTACGACGGCATCTGCGGGTACGGATACCGTCCGTTCCGGATGCTGGGGTGGATGGCCGTCACGCTGGCGGTGTTCAGCTTTGTGGTGTGGCTGTCCGGTGGGCCCGGGTACGTGAAGTCGTTACACGGGTGCCTGATCGACTTCCTGAACCCGCTGACGTTCGGCGACCTGGACCCCAACTTCAGCGGCGCGGCGCAGGTTTTTCTGATCATCGAGAGCTACGTCGGAACCATCTCGATGTCAATCTTCTTCGCGTTCCTCGTCCGGGACTAGCGGGGTAGGGGTTCGACGCCAGCGACCGGTGCAGCACCTTGCGGGGCTCGCCGGTCCCGTAGTAGTCCGGCCGCTCGTCGCCCTGCTGGATGAACCCGAACCTCTGGTAAAGGTGGTAGGCGGCTTTGTTGTCGGGCCGCACAGTGATGTAGGCGTCGGAGACCTTTGCCTCCATCATCAGCTCCATCGCCCCCTGCATCAGCTGCCGCCCCAGGCCCCTGCCCTGGTACCGCTCGCTGACCGCCAGGCCCATCAGCCAGGCCTGCGTGTTGTCCGAGTTCGGACACACCAGGGCGTAGCCGGCCAGGTCGCCTTCGTATTCCGCGACCAGCCAAGTCTTGTTGAACAGAACGAACAGCGACCTCAGATAGACCATCGAGTAGGCCACGTCCTTGAAGACCTCTTTGTCGAGGATCTCAAGGGCGGCCAGGTCGTCCTCCGCGACGGGACGCAGCTTTACGTTGCGATCGACAGAACTATGCGTCGCGGAGTTGGTGGTCACGCACACCTCGTCTGAAGTCGGACGTTTACAGGTCGCTGATAGAGGGTATGGGACCACACCTTCAAGGGCATGCTACCGGCACGCGGCACCGCTGCGTAGGGATGTCACTCTTTTCAGTGTCCGTGGCTCGGCTCACGCCTGGTTCGCAAGCGTCTCGCCCCTAGAAGCGCCGGGGCGGCCTGATCTTCACCTGGTCCCTGAGGTCGCGGATCCGCGCGACCTGACGCTCGAACAACCGCGTGTAGTGTGTCCGGCTCTCCATAGCTTCCCACAACGCCTTCATATCCGGGTTGAGGTGAGTGGGCGGCATCCAAAGTGGAACCAACTCGTTAAGAGCGAACAGGAGAGAGTCCAGCGGGTCGCGGTCCCGGGCGATGTCGGTCTCGGCCCGGGGCACGATGACGTCCTGCACGGTGGTCAGCAGCCATTCGTGCAGGGCGAACTCCTCGCAGAAGCGGATCAGGGTCGGGAGATCCTCCGGCGCGCCGGTCAGCCGGATGACGTGGAAGTTCGGCAGGTCGCTCTTGGCTATGCCGACCGTCGGCTTGGCGTCCGGCGTCAGGGTCGCGGCCCACCGGACCACGGCGGTGCCGGCCCGCAGCGCGGTGGTGTGGTTCAGGGTGTCGCTCTGCTGCACGTCGTCGATGACGCGGTCGCTGATCGAGGCCAGGTCCAGGCCGCGGGCCGGCGAGATGTCGGCCAGGTAGCCGTCGATGACGTTGTGCGGGCTCGGCGAGCCCAGGACCTCCACGACACCCTGGTGCCGCAGGTAGTGCCGCCACTCGCGGCGTTCCTTGGAGGTCGCCTCGGTGAGCGCCACATGCGCGGTGCCCTGCAGGATCCGGCCGTTGGTGACCACCGCGTGGCTCAGGACCGTGCCGATGGCCCGGCCCCGGCCCTCGCGGGCCACGTGCAGCCGACAGTCCACGCCGGTGACCTGCTCCGGGGAGACGACGCGGCGGACCGGCCGGTCCACCTTGCTCACCGGGGAGCCCGGGGTGAGCTGCATCAGGGCGACGCTCGCCGAGGGGGACAGCGTGCCCAGGTTCTGGATCAGGCACGTGCGCACCTCGCCGAAGCCCAACCAGGGCTGCGTGCCGTCGTCGTGGACGGCCGGGCTCCGGTCCCGATCAGTCGTTGTGCGTGACATGGACGTCATCGAAGAACAAGTGGCTCACCCGACCGACGGGATTGTCGGGTAATGTGACCGGATTCGTCTCATCCCGGGCCCGGTCGGCGGTCTGCTTCAGGACCTTTCCGTCGAACCGCAGGTGGTCGACGATGATCTCGGCGGCGTGTTCGGCCGCCCGGAAGTGCGGCGGGAGTAGGGAGAGCACCTGATACGCGGCGAACGGGGCCGCGTCCGGCGTCAGCTGGGTGATGCTCGGCAGCTGCGACCACAGCTCCGGCAGGGCCTCGTTGGATCCGAACCGGTACGGTTTGGCCACCGCTTTACCGGCGTTGCGCAACAGGCCCAGCCGCAGCAGTTGCCACACCGCCGAAAGCAGTGAACACGAGTACTGCCGTTCGGCTTGCGGCACGGACTTGTCGACGCTCCACAGCTCGATGTCGACGAACACCGAGTGCTTGTACTTCCCGAACTCCTCAGGCGGATCCCAGTCCGGAGCATCCATCGCCACCGCGACGGCGGGGGAGCGTTCGCCGTTGGACAGCCAGCCGGTCTGGGCCGTCGGCGGCCGGGAGCCGTTGGCACCGACCGCGGCCTCCTCCACGATCAGCCCGGCGACGATGTCCGCCAGCGCGCTCCGGTCGCGCGGCCCGGAGTGCGGCCGCTCGCAGGCGATCGCGCATCCGGCCTCCCGCGCCAGGTAGTCGATCCGGAATCCGGCCTGGTCGGCGGCGGCGGTGACGATGTCGACCACCTCCGAGGGCTTGGGCTGGTCCAGGCTCGAACTCGACGGCGTGTAGTCGTCGACCAGGAAGCAGGTGCTGATGCGGGCGTTGCGGCCGAACCGCCTGTGGATCCGCTTGCCCGCCGCCTCCAGCCACGGTGCGGCCTGCTCCAGCTGCCGGGCGATCTTGCGGTCGCCGTCGGCGAAGTCGTCCAGATACAGGTGCCCGGTCTCGATCGAGAGGTGACCCAGCGGCACCGCTTCCACCTTCGTGCTCTGGGTCACCTCGTCGTATCTCACGTCCACGGCCGTCACAGTCCTTCCCAGAATCTCTCGTCCGACAGTTTCGCGGCGAGGTCCTCGAAGGCCTGCACGGTGGCCTGGTTGGCGATCTTCAGTCCGCTGACGTCGGAGTCGTCGATCACCTGCTCGCTCCACTGGAGCATCGGGTCGTAGGGGATCTGCCCGGCCAGACGGGCCCGGCCCATGCGGAGCTTGTCGGCCTGCTCGCGCAGCCTCTGGTCGTAGCGGCGCAGCCAGGCGCCCTGCGCCGGGCGGGTCACCGACTCCTGATCCACTCCCAGGTCCACGACGGCGGTGCGGACGTAGCGAACGGAGTTGTTCAGTCTCAGGGGGTCGTGGCCACGGCGCTCGCCGGCCTTGAGCAGCCCCTTCTCGCCGAACACCAGGCCGTGCGCGGCCAGGATGTGCTGCTTGGTCCAGCGGTGGAAGACCAGCCAGCGGCTGGTCAGGGCCTTGAGTTCGGGCCGGGCGGTGGCCTCCAGGACCAGGTCGACGGCGTACGAGCGGCCCGCGGACAGGTCCACGATGCACAGGTCGAACTCCCGGTCCAACTTCAGGAACAGCTGCGCGCAGCGGGCCGGCATCTCGGCGCTGATCGAGAACTCCCCGCCGTCCTTGTCGCCGGGCAGCAGGACCAGGCGGCCGGCTCCGGAGATGCGCGGCAGGTCGCGCAGCGTGTCGCTGTCGGAGTGCAGGGCCGTGTCCAGCTGCTGGGCCTCGGTGTGCTTGGTGAAGTACGAGTGCAGACCCGAGGCGTCCACGCCGCGCTCGGCCTTGGGGACGTCGAAGATCGCGCCGGCGGTCGGCGATCCGAAGTCGAAGTCGAGATAGGCGACCGTCTCACCTTGCAACGCCCGTCGGTAGGCCATGTTGCAACTGGTCACCGAACGCCCCGTGCCTCCCTTGTCGGAGGTGGCGAATATCAGCACGTCATGCGCTCCTGCTCGCTGCCTGGCGGGCGAAGGCCAGTTGGTCCAGGTCTCTGAGCACCTTGTCGGCCAGCGCCGAGGCGGTGGCCGGCCGCTCGGCTATCAGCCGGTCGGCCCGGTTCAGCGACTGCTCGGCCTCCCGCAGCAGTTTCTGTTCCTGGGAGCCGCCGGCCGTCGGCGTGGTCAGCCGCTCCTGGTCCAGGATGTGCCGGGCTTCGGCGATCTTGGCGTTGGCCTCGTCGACCTGACCCTGGTCGGCCAGCGGCGCGGCGCTGATCAGGTTCGCGGCGGCGACGAAGACCTCGATGGCGCGCTCGGTCATGTCCCAGGCGGGCGTTGCCGGCGCGGTCGCGACGCCGGGGTAGACGTTGGCGGGGTGGTCCCACAGCCCGTCGGGCTGCTGGTGCCGTCGGGCGAGCAGGTGCTCCACCACCGCGTCCGTGATCTCGATGAGGCGGGCCCGGTTGCGCCGGCTGGTGCTGACCCTGGCGACCCGCAGCGCGGTCTTGCCCAGCGTGGCGGCGAAGCCGTTGTAGGACCAGGCCAGCGCCGGCCCTTCCTTCTCCGATCCCTTCAAGGCCATCAGGACGCCGGGTTCGTGCAACAGGACACCGCGGTCGTCCTCCGCCGCCCGCCGGCTGACCAGACCGCGCTGGCCCAGTTCCTCCAGCACCGCGACGCTCTTCCCGATGGTGCCGGTGTTGCCGCCGCCCTGCTGGGACAACGCGACGATGGAGAGCACCAGCTCGGTGAAGTAGGGCGAGCTCTGGCCGTCGGTGGACTGCCACGGCACGTCCTCGATCGGCCAGCGGGGGCCGGAGCCGAAGGTCGCGATCGTGGCCCAGTACTGCAGGGCCAGACCCCAGCGCAGACTCAAGGCCTCACGCAGGGACTGCTGCTCGGACGTCAACAGCCCCTGGCGGGTGGTGCGGACGGAGAAGAGGTCGGACAGACCGTCGAGGGCGTTGACTGTGAAGTGCAGGACCGGACGGGATTCGGCGACGCCGTGCGGCTGGTTCACGCCTTCGGCGGCCGGCAGTTCGATGTCGGTGGCGTCCTGCGCCACCCCCCAGGCCCAACCACACTCGAAGAAGCGCTCCGGGTAGTCGCGCAGCATCCGCTCGTTCTCCGCCGGCAGACCGAAGGTCAGCTCCGGGAGCTTGTCGCGCACCGGCTGCAGCTGGTCGCGCAGGTCCTGGGTCAGCGTGCGGCCCACCACCCGGCCCTGGCTGACCGTGCGCAGCAGGACGGCCTCGGCGGTGGACTCGGGGTCCAGGACGTTGACCACGAAGGAGCGCAGCAGGCCCACCATGGCCGCGGTCAGGCGGGTGTCCATGGCCAGGATGGCGGTGTCGATCCGGCTCTGCAGGTCGCGCCGCTCGACCGTGCGCTGGAATTCGCGCAGGAAGCCCTTCGCCGACAGACAGAGCGTGACGGAGATCGAGTACGACTCGGTGACGTCGAAGTCCATCTGCTCGGGCTTCACCTCGGCGCCCGGCTCCTCGGTCAGCAGGTAGGAACCGCCGCTGAACGTCGGGCCGTCCTCGTTGGTGTAGCGCGCGATATAGGTCTCCAGCGCCTCCAACAACCGCATCGGGATGTCCAGGCCGCTGCCCATGGGCCTGAGCACCGCGAGCATGTCGTCCTCGATGGCGTCCGGACGGTCCAGGCGGAAGCCGGGGACTTCGGTGGCGGGGTAGAGCAGGACGAGGATCTGCTCGGCGTCGCTGATGCTGTTGGAGGCGTAGCGACCACCCCAGGCCCACTCCCCGCTGCTGAACGTCGCGCGCGCGAAAGCCCGCCACGTGTCCAGGATGTGTTGTCGTGGGTTCGTTCTCAAAGCTTCCGCCCCTGCCCTGACCTGCCCCGATTGCGCGTGCTCGGTCCCATGTCGCATGCGGGATCAGCACCGCGTTGTCTGCCAGCCAGAGCCCATACCCACGATGATGAGTTCTGATACATCCAGGTGGCGGGATTCTGGCGAGTCGCGTGGGGCCGCGGCGTGCGCGGATAGCATGGTGACCAGGAAACAGAGCTCTGACATGGTGATCTTCTCGGCTGGGAGGCCGCGGTGCGGATCGAACCACGGAAGCAGATTCTGGATATCTGGCGCTACATGCTGGAGTACTGCTACGTCGACGGCGAGTGGGTTTGGGGCGGCCGTGCGAAGTCCAATCCCATCGCCGACGCCGAGCAGCTGCTGTGCCTGTTCTGGCCGATGACCCAGATCGGGACGTTCGCCGTGCACGATTCCGACGAGACGCAGGCCGACGTCGCCGCCGCGCTGCGTCCGCTGGGTGAGGCGACCCGGATCCCTCGTACGCTGGTCGAGATCGCGCTCCAGTACTTCAAGAACCACACCGACGAGGACGGCGAACCCCGGTTCGGGGCCGGCAGCTATCTCCAGGCTCTGGACCCGGGTGCCGAGGTGCCGACGGACGAGGCGACCAGGGAACTTGAGGTCGTCGACGCGTATTCGATGTCGATCACCTTGTGCCTGTCGCTGCTGTTCTTCGTGGACTCCCGCATGGAATTGGAGATTCAGGCCAAGCACCGGGAGAATCTCCGTGACCTGCAACGTCGGGCCTCGCGGCGGCTGACTGCGGCGATGATCGGCATGCTGCGCAGTTTCGTCATCAACTCGGTGATCGCCGACTCCGAGCCGGGCCGCGCCATCATCGAAATGCTCCGGCAAGGGGACACCACCGACGCCGAGATGACGAGGCGATTGGCCGAACGCTTCGAGCGCCTGCGCACCCAGATCACCACCTCCCTGCGCCTCGGTCTGTCCGACGACGTGAAGCCTGAGAAGGACCAGCTCTTCGAGTGCGGGTGGACCTGGGGTATCGCCAACGGTTCGAAGCCGATCGAGGAGGACTACGCCAGGGGACTCAGGATCTCCCAGAAGACTGGCTACGCACAGTCCCGGCCCTGGCTGTACTTCACCGTGAACGCGCTCGACAGCATCGTCGACTTCACCTCGCGTCGTGCCGCGGCCCTGAATGTTATGGACGACGGCCAGCGCGGTCTCGCCGATGCGTTGTCCCTGCGGTGGGAGCTGACGCAGCGGTACTGGTCGACCGTCGCCCGCTTCGACTCGGAGAAGTGGCCGCTGGAAGACATCCCCTGGCGCACCAGTGACGGCCAGGAGTCCGACTACTATTCCCTCCTGGTCATGTCGGTGCTGATCCAGGACCTGATCGCGAGAACCGCCACAGACGCCGACCTGCGCAAAGCGGTGGGCATCCTCCAGGAGTTGGCGCAACGTGGCCGGATCACCCGCCGGATGTGCGAGGGCGACGACGCGCTCGCGCTGCACTACCCGGGTGTGCCGCAGGGCCTTGGCGGCAGCGACGAGGCCGTCGGCACCGCGCTCGTGTTGTACACCGCGGACTACGCGCCGCTGATCATCAAACGGTCGCTCCAAGCCGTGCAGCTGACCGACGACGTTGAGGCCCGTGAGGCGCTCATGACCCTCGCGGAGTCGGCGATGGACCACCTCTACGAGCGGCGCATGACGCGTAACGGCGACCCGATCGAGCTCTGGGACGATCTCAGTACCTTCCCCGGCATACAGGGCGTCAGGTTCGACCAGCCGTCGTGGTACATCACCGAGCGCGTGGTCGACGCGCTGGTCGCCACCGCGATCGCGTTCGAGCAGGCCCCGCCGCGCAGTCCGGTCATGTACGACCACCTACTCAGGCTCCTCAACGAGGCAGACCACGTCTACAACCAGGAGCTCCTGCGGTCGAACGTCTTCGAGAAGACGGCACTGCGCGACCGCCTGGAGGAGATCGGAACCCTTATCGGGCGTGCCCGCGAGCTCAGTAGACGCCGTACGAGCACCGCGATCTCCTTGGCCGAGCGCGCGCTGCGACTGCTGGACGCGCTGGAAGTGGCTCGCCTCGATGCCGGACGGAGCCGCTGACATGATGGTTTTCGCCTCGTCCGACAAGGGCGGCACCGGTCGGTCGGTGACCAGCTGCAATCTGGCCTACAGGCTGTCCTTGCAGGGCTATGACGTGGCTTATCTGGATTTTGACTTCGGATCGCCCACCGCCGGCGCGATCTTCGAGATTTCCAGCCTGGAGCGCGGCACTGTCGAGGACGGTCTGCACTCTTATATCCTCGGTAGAGTCGCAAAGCCGATGCGTGTGGATATCAGGGCTGCCACAGAACGCGCTGATATGAAGACGCGGCCGCCGGGCTCGGGTAGACTGATGTTGTATCCCGGGGACATGGGCGGTGCGGAGTTCGCTCTGACGAAGCCGCACATCAAAAGGGCTATAGCGTTCTTCGATCAGGTCGAGAGGGAATTCGATGTCTGCATCGTGGACCTGAGCGCTGGACGGTCGTCGGCGCTCGACATGTCTTTGCAGGCGATTTCCCCGAACGTCCGCCTGCGCAGTGCCGATCCGGTGCGGTGGCTGCTGTTCCACCGCTGGACCACTCAACACGTGATCGCGGCCAGCGGGCTCCTGTTCGAAAAGAACGGGATCGTTTCTTGCGCGGTCAACGCGGGATTCACCGTGCCGGAATTCACGGGTCTGGTCCGGACCGTCCGCACCGCCGTGCCCGACGCCACGGCCTTCGGCAACAAAGCCGCGCCCGAACAGGAAGCCTGGCTCCGCGAGAGCGACGACATCCTCAAAGGCCTGGCGAAGTCGCGCCACCTTGGGCAGGACCTGCTCGCCGGCACCACGCCGCTGGAACCCATGCTGCTCTGGCGAGAGCAGGTGATCATGGATGTGGACGTCAAGCGCAACCTGGCCAAACAGGCGACGACCGACGCGTTCGACAAACTGGCCCAAAAGGTGATCGACAACCATGCCTGGGAAGGCTTCTAAATGGTGATATATACGCCGTCCCGCGCCGGGGAGCCGCCAGAGCCGGTCTTTCGCGAACACCATCGCGGCACGACGGCGAAGGAACTGTCGCTTTCTCATCTGTCGGTCGAGGTCGGCCATTTTTATATGGAAGACCTTGAGAACGGCGAAGAGCCGATCCTTGCCCAGTTCGAGCGACTGAGACCATGGTTGGAAGCAGCCAAGGCGTCGGCGGCCTCCGGGCGTAGCAAGCCGCGCGTCAGCACGTGCTATCTCATCGACGACTACTTTCAGTCCTGGCCGGACGCCCCCGAGATCATGGAGAAGCTTCTGCGCCTGTCGAGGCGAGCGGGAGTCACCATCGACTATGTCGCCAGGGAATCCGCCTGCGCGCGCCGCAAGGATGGTTTCCCGGTCGCCGAGTTGCTGGCCACTAGGCTGCTGGAAGAGCCAGAACCGGATCAGGACACTGGTGCCCGTCCGCCTGCCATCACCTCTGGATGGCTCTCCAACGGCAGACCCGCGCGTGAGGCCACCGTCCTGAACACGATGGAGGCCCACACCTGGGAGGCGCCGCTGGAGTACGGCAAGCGCAACCACTCGATCTATGTCGACGTCGAACTGTGGCGGGACGACGCGGAACCGGGAGCGGACCGCGAGGATGTTCTGAGCCGGCGGCAGTACTCCTGCCCGTTTCTGGCTGCGGTCTGGCAGCTCGTACGGCTCGGACTGTTGCGTAAGGACGGCGTCCCGGCGTTGGAGGTCACCGACTTCGACGGTGAGTGGAAGGCGGAGTGGAGCCAGTTCCCCGACATCATCAAGGTGAACCCCAACGCCATGCCGTTCTACGCATATGAATCGCTGAGCATCATGCCGCAGAACTTCCTGCCCATTGAGACCGCGGTGCGGACCATCGTCGACCATTTCCTCTACGAGCAGGACGTCGTGGCCAAGCTGGACGGACGCGCGCAGCAGGAGAACATTGCGATGCCGGCCATCGTTTCCGAGCGGATGAGCCATCATTTCCTGCCGGGCGGGAAGTGATGACGCGATCTGATGCGTCGCCGCCGCACCAGCCGCAGGTTGTCCTCGGGGCGGTGACGACCGGACTGCTGAATACCTCAGAGCCGCTTCCCTTGGATGCCGCCCGGCAGGCGCTGGCGTTGGTTCCCGGCGTCCGAGCAGACTGGCGGCAGTATCCCGTGGAGCAGGTGGTGTCTCCTGATCTGTACTTCGGCTTGGACTGCCGGCTGTCCGTAGGCTCCGGTTCCCAACCGAGGATCATCGGAACCGCGCGGGCCCGTGCGGTCCTCACCGCCGGGCACTTCCTGCAAGGCTCGGCACGTGTGGACGTCTTGTTGGGCGCGTCGAAAAGACGCATGCCTTGGTCCCACTACATGGCCCGCACCGGGGTCGCTGAGGCGATCAACAAGGCCCACCCCGCCGACATCGTGACGGGATTCCTGCAGGACCGGCCGGGGAAGTCCCTTCTGGACCTCGGCAACACCGGCGCGCACGTGATGTCGCTCCTGGAGGAGGCGCCGCAGATCGACAAACAGGCCCGGCTCAAGACCCAGACCCACAAGCTGCTGTGGGCGGCGCACATTCAGGACGACGTCGAACTGGACGGCCACGTCGAGGCCGGTGACGACGGCGTCTTCCGGGTCCAGATGTCCACGCCGTCGGAGTTGTTGCCGGATTTCATGGAAATGTGCGAGATTCTCGCACTGCACCACTGGCTGCTGGTCGCCCTGAAGAATGCCTTCGACCGCTCCTCGCGGACGGGGCTCAGCGCGGAGCGCGAACTTGACGCGGCGCTGAGCTATCTCGGGCATGTCTGGAACCCGAAGGCGCACCTGCCCCATGCGATGCGCTGGTTCTGGGACGCGCTGGAAGACGCGGCCCAACTGTCTTGGGAATGGCAGACAACTTTGACTCGGGTGAGGGACAAAGTTTCGCTGTTGACACGAAAAGCCATCGAGGAGACCCTGCTTAAGGAGGTTCTATAGCGCTCCTTCGATAGTCAGGGGACGGGGTGGGGGATCAGCTGTCAGTACGGAATGCGCGCGAGCAGGATCTGCCGCGAATCGCAGAACTCGAAGATCTCGTCTTCGAGGGCACGGGCTTTAACGGACGCACTCTGATGCAGCTCTTCGGTCCGACGGGGGTGACCTGGCTGGTGGCGGACGACAGGGAGGGCATCTGGGGCTACTCGCTCAGTGTCCGTGCCACCGACGACCCCGAGGTCGGGTGGATCCTGGCGCTGGGAGTACATCCCGAGCGGCGGGGGCTGCACATCGGCCTGCGACTGCTGGACGAGTCCATCCTGGAATTGCAGAACAAGGGGATCAGCACGATCAAGCTTACGGTCAAGCCGCACAACAAGCCGGCGTACGAGATGTACATCCGTGCCGGCTTCCAGGACACCGGTCAGTGGAAGGACGGCGACCTCGGTGACGGGGAGCGTCGCAAGATACTGACCCTGCTTCTACCGGTCGCGTGACCGTGAGTCACCTTCAAAAACGGCGCGGTCCTCAGGGGGCGCGTGACGTGCGTCTTAGCTCTCATCGTCGCGAGATCCCGACGGGAGTAACCCGTCTGACGCTTTCGGCAAGCCTGAATCGGGTACACCCGGAGAGGAGATCGTTTGGGCACTGGATGAGGACTCCTGGAGGAGAGACTTCGTGAACGAGCTTCCCCCTCCGCGGCTGCGCGGCGTCAAGAAGAATGACCTGCGCAGGATCGCCGAGTTGGAGAAGATCGCGTTCGATGCCAAAGCCCTGCCGCGCAACACTCTCGACGTGATGTTCGATCCGTCGGACGGCTTGTGGATGCTGGCGGAGGACGACGAGGATATCTGGGGTTACTCGATCAACAGTCGCGCCGCGGACCCGGCCGTGGGGTGGATCATCGGGATGGCCGTTCATCCCGATCGCCGACGACTCGGCTGGGGACAGCTTCTGTTGAAGGCGACCATCGATCGTCTGGATGACTACGACATGAATGTGGTCCGGCTGCTGGTCGACCCAAGGAACAAGATAGCCCGCCGGCTCTACGAGAATTTCGGCTTCAAGGACACCGGGGAGCGCGCCGATCACTTCGGGGACGAGCCGCGGATTCTTATGTCGTTGTTGACGAACGGCTCGGCTGCTTCGTCTCGAATCCGACCGGAGAGACCGGCGGATCCGGATCCCTTCGCCGTCACAGGCGGAACCACCTGCGAATGAGCAGCACGAAAGCTTATCGGGTTCACGAAGTTCTGGATTGTCACAAAGAGACCCTCGCTGCGAGTGGCTCCCGGACTGCGCGGCAGATGCAGCAGGTAGGCGGCGAACCCGAGGACGGCAACCAGCGTCAAGAAGGTACAGCGGTCTTCGGCTTGCGCGTCCCAGAAACGTGCGTGGATGTCGGCTGCTCCATCGAACGCCCGCTCCGCGAGTCGGGGAAACCTAGTGGACAACAGACTCTTACCGGTCCGCTCCAGATCCTCGGCGATGCTGGCGGCGCGCGACTCCACTGCGGACTTGAACGTGGCCAGCCGTGTCTCGTCGTCCCCTACCACGTCTGGCCTGCGCGTCAGAACCGATACTCGTAAGGCGTCGTAACGCTCAAAGCCCGGAACCCAAGCCGCTCCAGTATCGGCCGACTCATGTCCGAGGCGTCCACCTGCAGGTAATCGCACCCCAGCTCCATAGCCACCTCCATCCGTCGTGCCACCAGCGCGCGGTAGATGCCGCGGCCGCGCCAGTCCGGGGCGGTGCCGCCGCCCCAGAGGCTGGCGAAGCCGGTGCCGGGGTGGAGGAGCATGCGGGCGGCGCTCACCGGGCGGTCGCCGGCCATGGCGAGCCAGGTCCAGACCGTCTCCGGGTCGTCGGCCAGGCGGGCCAGGGTGCGGGCGCGGGCTCGGTCGCCGCCGCTGCCGAAGGCTGCTTCGGCGGCTTCGGCGACCAGGTCGGCGTCGGATTCGGTGGTGACCGGGCGGAGGGTGACGCCGTCGGGGAGGGTGACCGTCAGGCCGGCGGCGGACAGCTGTGTGATCTCCGCCACGAACAGGGTCTCGGGGTCGTCGGCGACGAAGCCGGCGGCGCTCAGGCGCGTGTCCAGGTCGGCGGGTCCGTCGTGGTGGTAGTGCTTCCATTCGAAGTCGGCGCCGAGGGTGCGGAAGTAGGCGATCTGTTCTTGGATCGCGGCGTCGGCGGTGGTGGCGTCCAGGTCGCTGTAGAGGACTCCGTGCCAGTCCGTGGGGCGTGCGCCTAGCTGGCGGACGATGCCGCCGACTCTCTCGACGCGGGCTCCGGGTTCGTCGGGTTCGGCGGCGGCCCGCATGCGCACGTCGAAGGTTGCGAGCAGGTCCTTGTCCGGGGTGGGGGAGGTCACCGGGCCAGCCCACCACCGGCGGGGGGCTACGGCAAACGGTTAACGGGATTAGAACAGGCGGTGGTGGCGCTGATACCGTCGTAACTGCCGACTACCTCGGACGGGAGAGACCCCCCGTGGGGCGCCGAAGGAGCAACCCTCCCCGGAAACTCTCAGGCAAACGGACCGTTCGAGCAGGCAACTCTGGAAAGCAGGGCCGAGCAGCAGGGAAGCCCTCACCGAAGGTGTAAACCGTGGGCGCGGCAGGACTGCCCGTCCCCGGTGAAACTCTCAGGTTCCATGACAGAGGGGGAGGCCGGATCCGCGGGAGGCGCGAATCCACCACCCGACGTCTAAGAGCGTCCGCCTGAGAGGCCACAACAGTGACCGCAGTGCTCACGGATCTGCACGGCGCGGCCGGAGACGACTCCGCCGCCGGTTCCGGTGGTTCGGTGCCGGCCCAGCCCGCGACCGGCCAGGACTCCCACGCCACCACCGCTGCCACCGCCACCACCGCCGCGACTTCCGCCCCCGCCGCCGCGCGCCCCACGCTGGTCGAGCTGGAGCAGAGCTCCCCGTTCGCCGACCGGCACATCGGCCCGGACCCCGAGGCCGCCGGCCGCATGCTCTCCCTGCTCGGCTACGACTCGCTCGACGCCCTGACCGAGGCCGCCGTGCCCGGCTCCATCCGCCTCACCGAGCGCCTCAACCTGCCGCCGGCGCGCTCGGAGTCCGAGGTGCTGACCGAGCTGCGCGACATCGCCGGCCGCAACCGCGTCTTCCGCCCCATGATCGGCCTGGGCTACCACGGCACCTTCACCCCGCCGGTGATCCTGCGCAACGTGTTGGAGAACCCGGCCTGGTACACCGCCTACACCCCCTACCAGCCGGAGATCTCCCAGGGCCGGCTGGAGGCGCTGCTCAACTTCCAGACCGTGGTCGCCGACCTGGCCGGGCTGCCGGTGGCCAACGCCTCCCTGCTGGACGAGGCCACCGCCGCCGCCGAGGCCATGACCCTGGCCCGCCGGTCCACCAAGTCCAAGTCGCACCGCTTCCTGGTCGACGCCGACGTCTTCCCGCAGACCCTGGCCGTGCTGCAGACCCGCGCCGAGCCGCTGGGCATCGAGCTGGCGCTCGCCGACTTGTCGTCCGGCGGGGCAGACGTCGTTCTGCCCGAGGGTGAGTTCTATGGCGTGCTGGTGCAGTACCCCGGCGCCTCCGGCCAGGTCCGCGACCTCAAGGCGATCGCCGCGGCCGCGCACGCGCGCGGCGCGCTGGTCGCGGTGGCCGCCGACATCCTGTCCCTGACCCTGCTCACCTCGCCCGGCGAGGCCGGCGCCGACATCGCGGTCGGCTCCACGCAGCGCTTCGGCGTGCCGCTGGGCTTCGGCGGCCCGCACGCCGGCTACATGGCGGTGCGCGAGAACCTGTCCCGCTCGCTGCCCGGACGCCTGGTCGGGGTGTCCGTGGACGTCGACGGTCAGCAGGCGCTGCGGCTCGCGTTGCAGACCCGCGAGCAGCACATCCGCCGCGAGAAGGCGACGTCCAACATCTGTACCGCGCAGGTGCTGCTGGCCGTGATCGCCGGGATGTACGCGGTGTACCACGGCCCCGAGGGCCTGACCGCGATCGCCCGCCGCACCCACCGCTACACCGCGGTGCTGGCCGCGGGGCTGCGCGAGGCCGGGGTCGAGGTCGTGCCGACCGCGTTCTTCGACACCCTGACGGTGCGGGTGCCGGGCCGGGCCGCCGAGGTGTGGCGCGCGGCGCTGTCCGCGGGCGTGAACCTGCGGCTGGTCGACGAGGACACCGTCGGCGTGTCCTGCGACGAGACCACCGACTGGGCCGACCTGCGGGCCGTGTGGTCGGCCTTCGGCGTCACCGGTAAGGAGGCTTCGGGCGTCCACGAGCTCGACCGCGGCACCGAGGACGCGCTCGGCGAGCACGTGCGCGGCACCGCGTTCCTGACCCACCCGGTCTTCCACGCGCACCGCTCCGAGACCGCGATGCTGCGCTACCTGCGCAAGCTCGCCGACCGCGACATCGCGCTGGACCGGTCGATGATCCCGCTCGGCTCGTGCACGATGAAGCTGAACGCGACCACCGAGATGGAGCCGATCACCTGGCCGGAGTTCGGGGCCATCCACCCCTTCGCGCCGCTGGACCAGGCCTCGGGCTACCTGTCGCTGATCGGGCAGCTGGAGGGCTGGCTGGCCGAGGTCACCGGCTACGCGCGGGTGTCGGTGCAGCCGAACGCCGGCTCGCAGGGCGAGCTGGCCGGGCTGCTGGCCGTGCGCGCCTACCACCGCGACCAGGGGCAGGAGCAGCGCGACGTGTGCCTGATCCCGTCCTCGGCGCACGGCACCAACGCCGCCTCCGCGGTGATGGCCGGCATGCGCGTGGTGGTCGTGGCGGCCCGCGAGGACGGCTCGGTCGACGTCACCGACCTGAAGGCGAAGATCGAGAAGCACCGCGACCAGCTCAGCGTGCTGATGATCACCTACCCCTCGACGCACGGCGTGTTCGAGGAGGAGGTCACCGAGATCTGCGACCTGGTGCACGCCGCCGGCGGCCAGGTCTACGTGGACGGCGCGAACCTGAACGCCATGGTCGGCCTGGCCAAGCCCGGCTCCTTCGGCGGCGACGTCTCGCACCTGAACCTGCACAAGACCTTCTGCATCCCGCATGGCGGTGGCGGCCCGGGCGTCGGCCCGGTCGGCGTCCGCGCGCACCTGGCGCCGTACCTGCCGAATCACCCCCTGCACCCGATCGCGGGGCCGCGTCCCGAGGGTGGCGGCGTCGGCCCGGTCTCGGCGGCGCCGTGGGGCTCGGCGGGCATCCTGCCGATCCCGTGGGCGTACATCCGCCTGATGGGCGCCGAGGGCCTGCGCAGCGCGACGCAGCACGCGATCCTCGCGGCGAACTACGTGGCCAAGCGCCTGTCGGAGCACTACCCGGTGCTCTACACCGGCCCGAACGGCCTGGTCGCGCACGAGTGCATCATCGACCTGCGCCAGATCACCAAGGACACCGGCGTCACCGTCGACGACGTGGCCAAGCGCCTGATCGACTACGGCTTCCACGCCCCGACGATGTCCTTCCCGGTGGCCGGCACCCTGATGATCGAGCCCACCGAGAGCGAGGACCTGGCCGAGCTGGACCGCTTCTGCGACGCGATGCTCGCCATCAAGGGCGAGATCGACCGCGTCGCCGCCGGCGACCTGGACCGCGAAGACAACCCGCTCCGCCAGGCCCCGCACACCGCCGCCACCCTGGTCGGCGACTGGAAGCACGGCTACGAGCGCGCCGAGGCGGTGTTCCCGGCCGGCGTGAACCCGGCGGACAAGTACTGGCCGCCGGTGCGACGCATCGACGGTGCCTATGGGGACCGGAACCTGGTGTGTTCTTGCCCGGCGCCGGAGGCTTTTGAGGGCTGATGGCTTGAGACTGATGGCTTGAGGCTGGTTCGGTGAGCGCGGTGGCGTTCCCGTAAGGCGAACCCTTGGCGCCCCGCAGACCGAGTTCGTGGTCTGCGGGGCGTTTTGGTGTGGGCGTGCGGGCCTCCGACGTGCGTTAGGCGGCCAGGGGCACGGCGTCGCTGTTCGGTTCGAGCGCGTCGAGTGGCTGTGCGGCGGTGCTTCGGGCGCGCCAGGCGCGGGTGAGGGTGGCGGCTAGCAGGACGGGGGCGGCGGCGATGGTGAAGCAGGCGGAGAGGGGGAGGCGGGCCAGGGCTGGGCCCATCGCCGCGTAGCCGGCGGAGGAGCCGGCGTTGAAGGCGTTGTTGACCCACATGCCGGCGCTGGTGCGGGTGTGGGTGGTGGCTAGTTCGTCGGCGACGAGGTAGGTGCAGGTCATCAGGGGGGAGACGAAGACGCCTGAGGCGGTGGTGATAGCGGTCAGGACCCAGACGTTCGGGGCCAGGGCTGCTACAGCCACGCTCAGGCCGAGGGCGGCGGTCAGCAGGGGCAGGCGGGTGCGGTTGGGGACGCGCCAGGCGACGGTGCCGTAGGCGAGGCCGCCGAGGATGCTGCCGACGGACATGCCGGCGTCGGCCCAGGCGATCGCCGACGGTTGGTGGTGCCGCATCGCGAACGCCACGATGGCCAGGCTCTGTGCGCCCAAGCCCAGGCCCAGGCCGGTGGCGGCGAAGACGGGCTCCGCGATGCGGGACAGGGTGCGGCGCTCGTCGCCTCGGCGCCGGCCGGCCCGGCTGATCCGCGACGCGCCAGCGGGCTCGGCGGGGTTGGTGGGGCTGGTGGCAGTGGTCTGTGCCGCGACCGTACTGATCACGGGGGACGTCATCAGCGCCACCGTCCCGACGGCGACCAGCACCGCGCTCAGCAGCACGCCGAACGCCGGGTCCGCGACCAGGATCAGCCCCCCGACCAGCAGCGGCCCGCTGACGCCGATCACCTCCTCGGCGACGGTGTCCAGGCTGAACGCGCGCTGCGTCAGCGCCTGGTCGTCGCCGCACATCGTGCGCCACAGGGTGCGCATCGTCGGGCCGAGCGGGGGAGCCGTGGCACCGGCCGCGAGGGCCAGGGCCTCCAGGAGCCACAGCGGGGCGCCGGGACGCCAGGTGGCGGCGGTCAGGCCCAGCAGCGCGCCGGCGTACGTCAGCGCCAGGGGGAGCAGGGTCGGGCGGATGCCGTGGCGGTCGATCAGCCGGGCACGTACCGGTGCCAGGGCCGCGACCGACAGCGCGAAGACTGCCACCACCGCACCGGCGCGGCCGACCGAGCCGCGGCCGGACGCCAGAGCGAGGGTCAGGGACAGGACGACCGTGCCGTAGGACAGCCGTCCAATGAGAGCCGTGGCGAAAGTGCGCGCGGCAAAGGGCAGGCGGAGTACCGCCAGGTACGAAGACAAGGGAGTGGTTCCTCACCGGGAGATCATGTGCAGGGACACCGACGGACCGCGTCACGGCCGGTGGCCGCGGCGGTCGACATGGGTCCTTACGCACATGAGGTGTGGAACATGGTGCTGAGAATAGCGAACCGCGGCGGCGAAGCGAATCTTTTTGTTCGTGGCCGCTAGCTCGCCGGGTCGAGCCCCAGCGGTGTGGCACGATCTTCGAATGACCGGCGAACCGATGACAGGCGGCGTGAACACCATCCTGCGCATCGGTGACCGCGTCCACCGGCCGGCGGGGGAGTGGACGCCGGTCGTGCACGCCGTGCTGGAGCACCTGGCCGCCAAGAGCTTCCACGGAGCGCCCCGAGCCCATGGCTTCGACGCCGGAGGACGCGAGATCCTCGATTTCGTGCCCGGCGATGTCCCGGGCTCCGAGGCCGTCGTCTCCGACGAAGCGTTGGCCGAGGTCGGAGCCCTGCTGCGCGGCCTGCACGACGCGACCGCCGGCTTCGTCCCGCCGGCCGGAGCCACTTGGTATTTCGAGCCCCGCGAGCCGTCCGAGGTGATCTGCCACGGAGACGTGGCGCCCTACAACACCGTCTTCCGCGACGGCCGTCCGGTGGCGTTCATCGACTTCGACACCGCGCACCCCGCGCCACGCGTCTGGGACGTCGCCTACGCGGCCTACCGCTTCGTCCAACTCGTCGAGGACGGCGCGCCGCCCGAGGAGCAGGCCCGGCGCTTGGCGCTGTTCGTCGACGCCTACGGCCTCGGCGCGCGCGATCGGGCCGTCTTGCTCGACACCGCGATCGCCCGGCTGGAGCACCTGGTCGGCTTCATGCGCAGCCAGGCAGCCGCAGGCCATCCGGCGTTCTCGCAGCACGTCGCCGAGGGCCACGACCGCTACTACCTGGGGAACATCGCGCACATCAAGCGCCTTCAGCAGCTGTTTGCGATGTCCAAGATCTGCTGATGAATGCTCGGGGCGGAGAACAACGCGGTCATGGTGTCGCCGCCCCGGCCCTCTGACAGCTCGCTGTAGGCGCCGCCGGCTTCCCGGACGATCGGCACGAGGGCCGCGACGTCCCAGGGTCCTGCGCCCACGAGCAGGAAGGCGTCGAGCCGGCCGGTGGCGACGAGCAGCGCACCGTGACAGGTCCCGGACCCGGTCGACGGCTTGCGGACGGTGGCCGAGGAGGCAGAAGCGTTCGGGCCGTCCCAGTCCACCGCCGGAACTGTGGTCCGGGCCTGTGCGACCAGGACCGCGGCGAGCCGCCGGTCGTCAGCGCTCAGCCGCGCGGGCGGAGGCCAGATGCCGATGGCGGCGTCCTGAAGGCTGGTGGCGGCTGTGACGGCAAGCCTGGAGGGCGACGAGGGCGACGAGGGCGACGAGGGCGACGAGGGCGGCGAGTCCGTCGGCAGAGCGGCAGTCCAGGCCCCGCCTCCGGGAGCGGCCCACCATCGCCTCCCACAGGCCGGCGCGGAGACCATGCCGAGCACCACGACGCCGCCGTCGGCCAGGGCTATCAGCGTGCCCCACTCGGGCTCGCCGGCCAGGAAACTGGCCGTGCCGTCGATCGGGTCGACGATCCAGCGCCGACGGGACCGGCCGTGCGCGCCGAACTCCTCGCCGAGGAAGGCGTCCGTGGGGCGGGCCTCGTTGATCAGCGTGCGAACGGTGTGTTCGACCTCGTGGTCGGCGGCGGTGACGGGGCTGCCGTCGGCCTTGGCCCGCTGCCAGGCCATGTCGCCGGCGGTGAAGTGGCGCATCGCGATGGCGTCGGCGCGGTCCGCCGCCTGATGGGCCAGCTGAAGGTCGGTGCGGGTGCGGCGCAAAGCGCACAGCACCTCTCGCGAGCGGTCCGGCGTCAGGACTGCCATCAGCTTCCGCAATGCCACGGCCTGCGCGGCGAGGTGTTTCGACAGGGCGCGAAGCGTCTGCGCGGCGCCCGGGACGTCCTGAGCCGATCCCAATCCGCAAGTGACGTAGGCCGCCTCCAGCGCGACGCTCCGAGGCCTCGACCCGGCTTCGCACCGCACGACGAGCCGTGTCGCGACGTCCAGATCGCGGCCGCTGGAATGGTGGAAACCGATCTCGACGCGGAGGTCAGCGCGCTGATAGGAGAGTCCGTGCTCGGTGGGCTCGGGTCCTGCGAAGCCCTCGTTGCCGACCAGGAAGGCGAAACGGAGGGCGCCCTCGGTCCGTACCACCTCGACAGGATCCGCCCCACGCCCCATGCCCCCGATTGTTCCCCAGGGGTGGGCGGTTCACTGATCCACGGGGCGAGCGATCCACGGGGCGAGCGATCGGCGCGTCGAGCCCCGGCGCGGCCTCGAAGGGTGTGTGATCTCGATCGGGGGCGCTGCGGGTCCGACTCTGGCCGGACCCGGATGTCCCCGAGGAGGTCCTTGCTCTGTGGCGAGCTGTGGCGAGCTGTGGCGAGCTGTGGCGAGCTGTGGTGCGCGGAAACGAACTATGGGTCGAGCGGGAACGCGCTGTGGATCGACGCGGCCTCAGGCCGCGAAGCGGTCCGTCGGGCGGTGCGGCGCGATCGCCTGGCCGTCGGGGAGCAGCTCGCCGGTGTCGTCGAACAGCACGATCCCGTTGCACAGCAGCGACCAGCCCTGCTCGGGGTGCGCGACCACGACCAGCGCGGCGTCCCGGTCGCTGGCGGCGGCGCCGGGACAGCAGGGGTGGTGGTGGCACGCGTGCGCGGAGCCGGGTCGGGAGGCGGTCATCGTCGTCATGGTGGTTCTTCTTCGTTCTCGGGGCGGCCTTGCGGCGGGGCCGCCGTGGTGTGGTCTGAACCTTGGTTGGTACCTGTGGTCTGAACCAGTGCTCCTAGTGTCGCGCGTCACACGGCTCAGCGCAGGGAAATCCGGCGAGGTGACTCGGGCATTCGGGGAATGTAGTGCTCTGGTGTGGCGCCGAGGCCCGGTCACGTAGTCACTACTGACTAGACGCGACCGAGCTGTCAGCGGTTCGTCGCTCTGAGCTCTCTTTGAGCTTTCTACTGGTCGGTGTTTGCTCTTAGGGACGGCTTCCCTAAGGGTGATCCTGGGTTATCTGACGGACACCCGGCGTGTCCCCGGATGGCTCATCCGGTGGCTCATCGGGTGGCTCAATGGTCCGACAGTCGGCCCGCGAAGCCGGCGATGACCGCCGAGCCGATGTCCGCCGGCGTGTCGGCGTGCAGCGCCTGGCCGTTCGAGGCCGCGGTGATCCTCGACAGGGTGGTGAGGTCCACGCCGCTGCCCAGCGCCACGATCATGACCCGGACCGGGTGGTTCGGGTTGGCGGTCTTGAGCGCGTTGAGCTTGGCGATGAGCTGGTCGGCGGTCATCGAGTTCAGGCCGTCGTCCTTGCCGTCGGTGAACACCACGATCGCGTTGGACTCGTTGGGCGTCCAGCCGGTCAGCACCGTCTTGTAGGCGTCCAGGATGGTGTCGTAGAGCCCGTTGCGGCTGCCCGGCTGGATCGCGAGCTGCTGCAGCGCCGCGTTCAGCGCCGCGCGCCGGTTCGGGTAATTGCCCACCGGCGCCGACAGCGGGCCCATCGGGACCAGTTCGTTGTGCACCGTGCCGCCGCCGTCGGCGGTGTCCTTGGTGGTGAACGTCCACAGGCCCAGCTGGGAGCTGTCGCCGAACAGCGGCAGCCCGGCCAGGCAGGCCGCGGCCGTGATCTGCAGCCGGGTCAGCGGGGCCTGGGTGTTCGGGTCGACCTGGCCGGCCACGGCCATCCCCATCGAGCCGGAGATGTCCATGACCACCAGGCCGCGGGTCTGCTCGCTGGTCACGTTCCACACCGACAGCGCGGTGCCGGCCGCGGTGTGCGTGGAGTCGGCCGGGGCCAGCGCGGGCACGGCCGGGTTGACGCCGTTCGCGGCGGTCAGGATGCCGGCCGCGGCGCCCTTCGGGTCGCGGAACCCCGCCTTCTGCAGGGTGTTGACGGCCGCGGGGCTCTGCAGCACGCTCTGGAAGTCGGCCGCGGCCTTGGCGTGCGCGGCGTCCAGGTTGGCGCTGGCGGTGTACGGATAGTCCATCATCATCGTGCCCAGACCCGGATCCGCGGGATACAGGGCGACCAGCGGGGTGGCCGGGCTGGCCGTGTTGTAGGCGGCGATCTTCTGCTCGGTGGACGGGAAGGCCGCCACGCCGCCGGCGCCCGCGGCGGTCGCGCCGTCCGACGGCAGGCTGGTGAGCAGCGCGCTCATCGAGCTGGACACCGAGGTGCTCATGACCCGGTAGACCAGCGTGAGGTTCTGCAGAGCCTGCGCCTGCTTGGTCTTGTCGGCCCCGGCCGGGCCCAGGACGGCGGCGCGCAGCATGGTGATCGCGGCGAGACCGGGCCCTGAGGTGGTGGGGTCCGGAACGGCGCTCTGGAGCTTGTTGCTCTTGAAGTTGGCGAGCAGGTCGCTCCAGCCGAACGGCTTGGCGGGCCAGCCGTTCGCGGCGGCCACCGGCTTGGGCATGCCGATCACCAGCGGGCTGGTCGCGATCGGCGTGGGGTTGGCCGCGAGCGTCTTCACGCCGTTGCCGTGCGCGACGTCGATCCACATGCTGCTGTCCGGGATCCACACGTCCGGCGCGCTGGTGACGTCGCCGCCCTTGGCGGTGCCGGCCAGGTACGCCTCCACGGCCGAGGCCTCGGCGCTGGTGACGTTGACGTGCACACAGGGGTCCGCCATCGCGTCGGCGACCGCCTTGACCGCGGTGTAGACGTCGGGGTTGGCGTCCACGTTCAGCGTGGTCGGCGTCCCGCACGAGCTGCTGGAGGCCGGCGGGGTGTTACCGCTGCCGGCGTTGCTCGTGGAGCTGTGCTTCTTGGTGTAGAGCACGTATCCGCCGCCGGCGGCCAGCACGAGCGCCGCCCCGAGCGCCACGAGCCCGGTCGGGAACGACGATCCGCCGGAGCCGCCCCCGCGGCCGCGGGAGGAGTTGCTGGGGCCCTCATAGGACCGGTGCCTGCCTGCCACGGGGGTCACGATCCCTTTCGTTGCTGAATGTCCGACAGTAGTCTGAGTTTCTGAGTTGGTATGTCGGTGTGATGACGGCGTCCCGCGCTACTACTGCGGGCCTGGACGGCAAAGGGGCGCGCCTGTGGGCGAGCGTGTGGTCGCGACCGAATTCACCGGGGCGGATCGGACGAGATTCCGGGAACGGTTGCGCGCAGGCTTCGAAGTGTTCCGCCGCATGCTCGCCGAGGACCGGTTCGAGCGCGGCCGCACGCTGATGGGCGTGGAGCTGGAGCTGGACCTGGTGGACCCGATCGGCCGGCCGGTGATGGTGAACGAGGACGTGCTCGCGCGCATCGCCAGCCCCGACTTCCAGACCGAGCTGGGGCAGTTCAACCTGGAGGTGAACATCGCCCCGCACAAGCTGGTCGGCACGGTGTTCTCCGAGCTGGCCGAGGAGCTGCGCACCTCGCTGGCCTACGCCGACCGCCAGGCGCGCGCCGCCGGCGCCAGGATCCTGATGATCGGCATCCTGCCGACCCTGGACGAGGCGCACATGGTGGTCGAGAACTTCTCCGCCGAGGACCGCTACTTCCTGCTCAACGACGAGATAGCGCAGGTCCGCGGCGAGGACTTCCTGGTCCAGATCGACGGCGTGGAGCGGCTGCGCACCACGTTCGCCTCGATCATGCCGGAGGCCTGCAACACCTCGGTGCAGTTCCACCTGCAGGTCTCGCCGGAGACCTTCGCTCCCGCCTGGAACGCCGCGCAGGCCCTGGCCGGGGTGCAGGTGGCGCTCGGGGCGAACTCGCCGTTCCTGTTCGGCCGGGAGCTGTGGGCCGAGACCCGGATCCCGCTGTTCGAGCAGGCCACCGACTTCCGGGTGGAGGAGCTGGCGGCGCAGGGCGTGCGGCCGCGGGTGTGGTTCGGGGAGCGCTGGATCTCCTCGCCGCTGGACCTGTTCGAGGAGAACCTGCGGTACTTCACGGCGCTGCTGCCGGTGTCCTCCGACGAGGATCCCGAGAAGGTGCTGGCCGAGGGCGGGATTCCGCATCTGCCGGAGCTCAAGCTGCACAACGGCACGGTGTACCGCTGGAACCGGCCGATCTACGACGTGGCCCGCGGCAAGCCGCACCTGCGGGTGGAGAACCGGGTGCTGCCGGCCGGCCCGACGGTCGTGGACGTGCTGGCCAACGCCGCGTTCTTCTACGGCTGCGTGACGGCGATGATGGACGACCCCGACCCGGTGTGGGGGCACCTGGACTTCGACGACGCCGCGCGCAACCTGCACCATGCGGCGCGCTTCGGCCTGGCCGCCGAGCTCGCCTGGCGCCGGGACCGGTACAGCGGCCCGGTTCCGGTGCGGGAGCTGGTGCTCACCGAGCTGCTGCCGGCGGCGCGGCGCGGGCTGGACGCCCTGGGCATCGATCCGCGCGACCGGGACGAGTTCCTGGGGATCATCGAGGGCCGCTGCGTCACCGGACGCAACGGGGCGACCTGGCTGTCCGGGGAGTTCCACCGGCTGGTCGACGGCGAGGGCGTGGAGCGGGCCACGGCCCTGGAGCGGCTGACGATCGCCTATGCGGACCTGATGCTCACCGGCGCGCCGGCGCATACCTGGACGCCGGGCTGAGCCCGGGTCCGGATCGGTTCGCCGCCGCCGCATCGGTGCGCCTTTCATCGGATCTTTCGGTGTGGTCAAGCCCGTGGTCAGAGCTTTAGTCAAGGGGTGTGCGTCCGCATATGCGCCGCTGCTGCGGAACAGTAGTTCGGCCGTGAACCGGCGGACAAGAGACAGCGGGTTTTACCGGTTGTCCGCGCCCACTTTGTTACTTGAAGGTAACGGTGGGTCCGTGCGCGGTGACGTCAGGTCTACCGATCACGCCCGTCGGCCCGATCAGGTCCGTTCAGGTCCGTTCGGACTCGTTCAGCGGTTCGGCTGCGATGATGCGTTACGTCAGTCGAAGACGACGCAGCGGACGAGGGTGAGGAGCCGGCGTGGCGGTGGTGGACGAGGGCGTGGCGCCCACGGGGGGCGGGCCGGTGTCCGAGGCGCGGTGGCGGACGCTGGTGCGGTTCGAGGTCCTGGTGGTGCTGGCGCTGTCGTTCGGCCAGTCCGCGGTGTACTCCTTCGTGTCGATCATCGCGAAGCTGACCGCGAAGCAGGCGCTGAACCAGCAGGCGGCCGGGCTGAACGCCTCGCAGTCCTCGCGGCCCTGGCTGGACTTCACCTACCAGGTGCTCGACCTCGGGTTCAGCGTCGCGATCGTGGCGCTGGTGGCGTACCTGCTGCTGCGGGACAACGCCTCGCTGCGCACGCTCGGGTTCGACCTGGCCGGCGGCTGGCGGGACTGGGCCCGCGGCGCGGTGGTGGCGGCCGGGATCGGCTCGGCGGGGCTGGGGCTTTACGTGGTCGCGCACGCCCTCAACCTCAACGCGACGGTGATCCCGACCACGCTGCCGGACGTGTGGTGGCGGGTGCCGGTCCTGCTGCTGGACGCGTTCCGGAACGGGGTCACCGAGGAGGTCGTGGTCCTGGGGTACCTGCTGCGCCGGTTCGAGCAGCTGGGGTTCTCCCGGACCAGGTCGGAGATCATGTCCTCGCTGGTGCGCGGGTCGTATCACCTTTACCAGGGTTTCGGCGGGTTCGTCGGGAACTTCGTCATGGGGTTGATCTTCTGCCGCGCCTACCGGCGCTGGGGCCGGGTGATGCCGCTGGTGGTGGCGCACGGGCTGATCGACAGCGTGACCTTCGTCGGGTGGCTGTACTGGGCGCACTATCTCGGGATTCCGGGGGCTCCGAAGTGACGCCGGTTCGGCTAACCTGACGCACCGTCAGAGAGGGAGAATGGGATGGCGGACGAGAAGGCCCTGAGCGTGGCGTCGGTGTTCCCGGCGGCGCGGCTGGAGGACGGCGTGCGGTTCCTGGCAGCGGTGCTGGGCATCGAGCCGACCTTCGTGGACGGCGAGCGCTGGGCCCAGTTCGACCTGGGCGGCGCGCGCCTGGCTCTGGCCTCCGGGGCCGAGTCGTCGGGGGCGGCGCAGGTGATGGTGAAGGTCGCGGACGCGGCGGGCACCGCCGAGCGGCTGGCGGCAGCTGGCTACGACGTCGCCGGCCCGGTCGCCGGTCCGCATGAGGTGCGGTTCTCGGTGACCGGGCCGGATGGGTGGTCGGTGGTCGTCTACGAGCCTGTCTGAGGCCCGCTGTCCGGCCGACGGACCTCTGTGAGGCTCGCCGGTCGTGCTACTGGTGCGTCGAGCTCTAAGCCGCCGGAATGGCTGGCGCTTGTACTACCGGGGCGACCGGGGCGGTCTCGACGGTGGTGTCCAGCGGCAGCGGTTCGACCAGGTGCGGCTCGACGGTCGTGACCGCCGGGGCCGGCTCCAGCGTCGGCTCCAGGGCCGCGGTGGTGGCGCGGTCCAGGTAGCGCTGGAGGCGGGCCTCCAGGTTGGCCTTGGCGGCCGGCCACTCGGCGCGGACGATGGAGAACAGGGCGCTGTCGCGCACGCCTCCGTCGGCGGCCGGGAAGTGCGCCCGCTTGATGCCCTCGAACTGCGCGCCCAGGGCGCTGATCGCGGCCCGGCTGCGGGTGTTGCGCACGTCGGTCTTGAGGCTGACGCGGTGCACGTCCCAGGTCTCGAAGGCGTAGGTGAGCATCATCAGCTTGGCCTCGGTGTTGATGCCGGTGCGCTGGGCCGAGGGATGCAGCCAGGTGGAGCCGATCTCGGCGGCGTCCGGGCGGCCGTCCGGATTGACGTGCCCGTGCCGGGGCGGCCAGACCCCGGCCCGCCAGTATTCGAGTTCGCGCAGGCGGGAGGTGCCCACGATGCGTTCCTCGCCGGTCAGCGGATCGATCGCGATGGTGGTGAAGGGGACGGCGACACCGGCGGCGAAGTCCGAGGTCGCCAGGGCCACGTACCGGACGACTGCGTCGTGGTCGCGCGGCACGTAGGTGAAGTCGTACGTGGACCGGTCGGCGGTGGCCGCGAACAGCAAACCGTCGATGTGGTCCGGTCGCATGAGCTCCAGGCGGCACAGGTTGCCGTGGAGCGTGACGGGGGAACGCATGCGCATATCATCCACGACCTGACGGTCTTCGTCGTGCGACACGACAGGTTGGCACTCTTGCGGGGTAACGGCGCAGGTCAGAGCGCTGGTTCGGGCCGCCGCCGAGGGCGCTCGGTGAGGGTCGGCGGCACCCGGCGCCGGCGCGCGCCGACCGAGGCATGTCGCGCGGGTTTCCCGGATACGGCCGGCTGATGTCCGGCGCGTGACGCGCCGGTACTTGAGGCAACGGAACCGGCGCCGTCGCCGGGCTCGGCGAAGGTCCAGGTCGGACGCGCGCGGCCCGCCGCACGGCCGCGGTCCGAACTTGATCCGGTGTGGTGACTGGCGTGCGGCGGGGGTAGTGCCGGATACTCCCGTTGTCGTCCGGTTGTCGGCCGGTGTGATTTTCTTTGCTGGTTCCTCGGCGAGGGTCGCCGGGTGGGGATAGTGGCTCGAATTTTGGGAGAGGCTAGCGTGGCCGAGGTAGAGCAGCAGTTCGGCGGCGGGGCGGAAGAGGCCGACGGGCTCCAGGTCGGTGGCGCCGATGCGGTGACGGAACTGGAGACGCAGGCGCCCTCCGCGGCGTTCGACGCCGACCCGGTGGTGGCCGCGGGGTTCCTGGCCTTCGAGGCCGGAAACCTGGAGGCGGCCGAGGCGGTGTTCGCCCCGGCGGCCGCCGGCGGCACCCGCGCAGCGATGTTCGGCCTGGGCCTGGTGTATCAGGCCCGTGACGACTTCGACCAGGCAGTCCGCTGGTACGCGGCAGCGGCCGAACTCGGCGAAGCCGAGGCCGCGAACAACCTGGGCACCCTCCTGGCGGTCCGCGGCGAGAACGACGCCGCAGTGGCCTGGCTGAGCCAGGCGGTCGCCCTGGGCTCGTCAGAAGCCGCGGTGAACCTGGGACGCATGAACCACTGGGACAACCCGGCCGAGGCCGAGTTCTGGTACCGCCGCGGCGCCGAAGCCGAAGTCGGCTCAGCGATGGCGAACATCGGCGTCCTGGCCCAACGCCGCGGCGACCTGGCCCAAGCCGCCGAGTGGTACCGCAAGGCAGTCGAGGCCGGCGAAGTCCGAGCGGTGAACAACCTGGGCAACGTCCTCCTGATGCAGGGCGAGGTCGAGGAAGCGATGGACTGCTTCAAGCGCGGCGCCGAAGACGGCGACGGCCACGCCCAGGTGAACTTCGCCCTCCTATCCCTAGCCCGCGGCGAGGTCGAGGAGGCACTCTCAGCAGCCGAACGCGGCCGCGAATCCGACGCCCCCGGCGCAGAGGTCGTCTACGGCCAGGTCCTCCTGGCGACCGGCGACCAGCAGGGAGCCGCAGAAGCCTTCCAGCGCGCAATGAACGCCGGCGACCCCTCAGGCGCCTACGCACTCGGCGTCGTAGCAGCCCAAACCGGCGCCCTCATCGACGCCGAACGCCTATTCCTAGCCGCCGCCAACGCCGGCCACGTCCCAGCGATGTGGAACTCCGCCGTCCTGCTCCAGCAGAGCGGGAAGACAGAGGCGGCCCTCCCGTGGTTCGAGGCCGCAGCGGCCGCAGGCCACCCGGAGGCACAGGCGGTGCTGTCGGGCGCCATCTCGGTCCAGCCCGGCGGCGACAACGGAGGCGTGGCGACCGCTTAGGCCTGAACGACACGCGAAGGGCCGGCCCGCGCGGCCGGCCCTTGTGCTTGCCCGGGTTGGTGACGGGCCAGCGCGGCCGGCCACGTGGTTCGTCGTGTCCGACCGGACCATGCGGGGTGTTGGTTCTGGGTCCCTCGCCGCGTCGGCGGGCTCTGCCAACCTGCCCGGTTTGGCGGTGTCAA